>CAYQMN010000013.1:0-64313 GCA_964418695.1 uncultured Bifidobacteriaceae bacterium
GGCATTTCCGTCCTACGCCACGCTCACCAAACCCAACCCAGTCGGTGGATCAGGGTTCAGACGAGCTTGATGCCGCACGGCGGGCCTTGGGAATCGACCTCGACGACGAGGAGGACCACCCGGGCGGCCATGGCGGGTGACCTCACGCGGACGACGACCACCGGCTTTGACGGTGGTGGTCGGGTGATCAGCTCGACGATGGTGGTGGAGGGTGCGCCTTCGGGGGATAGGGCGGTGCCGGAGACGACGACCACGTTTTGGCCGGAGACCGGGTTGACCAAGTCGGTGACCGCGGGTGGGGCTACGGCGACCACGTCGTATGACGTGTTGGGTCGGGTGACCTCGCAGTCCGATGGGGCGGGCAATACCGCGACCACCGACTACGACAGCGCCGGCCGGGTCAAGGTCACCAACGACGGAAAGGCGTCCACCAGCTACGGGTACGACGGTCAGGATGCGGCTGGGAAGGCGGAGTTCCGGGGGCTGGTGACGTCGAAGGCGGTGGCCGGTCTGGTCGGGGCCCAGGGCGAGTTCAAGGCCGCCTACGACGCCGATGGCGCGCTGATGGTCGAGGTGCACCCGAACGGGATGACCGCCACCACGGTCTCGGATCCGGCTGGGCAGGTGCTGGATCAGACGTGGCGGGCCGCCGATGGGTCGCTGTTGACGCAGTCGACGCGGTCGTGGGGTTCGGATGGGAATGTGGTCACCGATTCTGGGTTGGGTCGGGAGAGCAGCTACCGCTATGACGGGGCGGATCGGCTGGTGCGGTCCAGCACGGTGTTGGAGATGGCCGGGTCGTGCACGGTGCGTGAGTATGCCTTCGATGATGATTCGAATCGGACGGGGTTGAAGGTGTGGGCGGGGTCGGCGGGGGCGTGCCCGGCGGGCACCGGCACTCCGGATAGCGCCAGTCCGCGCGGCTACGACAGCGCTGGGCGGGCGACCTTGTCCGGGTACGGCTATGACGATCTGGGTCGGACCCGGACCCTGCCAGGGGCGGACAGCCCGACTGGGGCTGAGGTGTCGTTCACGTACTTCGGGAATGATCTGGTCGCGTCGATGAGCGCCGGCACAACCACCCGGGCGTACGGGTTGGACGCGCTTGGGCGGATCGCGTACTGGACCGACACCGTCAGTGGCTCGGCCGGGCCGACGAGTCGGAATCACTATGACGACGGCTCGGATTCTCCGGCGTGGACCGAGAACGGGGATGGGACGTGGTCCCGTCCGGTGACCGGGATCGGCGGGAGCCTGGCCCTCACGGTCAGTGGGGATGCTGGTGGGCCGACCGCCACGACCGGGCAGATCGCCGATCTGCATGGTGATGTGGTGGCCACGATCGCGAACACGGACGGGGCGAACACGCTGGCCAGCGCCACCACGTACACCGAGTACGGGGCCCAGGCCACGGCACCACCCAGGCCCGCTACGGGTGGATGGGTGGCAAGCAACGCCAGACCGAGGCCCTCACCGGGCTGCTGCCCATGGGCGTGCGCCTGTACTGGGAAGAGGTGCTCCAAGTGGTCCGTGTCCTCCGGCAGGATTGAGGTTGGACTTGATTATGGCCCCAAGACGTGGGATGTACTTCGTCATACAATGGAGCCGAGGAGTCGAGAATGACACCGTGGGACGCTATCCTCGCGCTGCTGATCCCGTTGTTCATCGCAGTTCTGCTGATCCTCTTCTTCAACAGGCCGAAACTCGACGACAGGGCTGTCTCGAGGCGAATAGCCCGACTGGATGAAGGCAAACATGCAGATATCCCGATCAGGTTCACCTCTGATCCGGAAGCGGCACATGGCTGGGCGCTGATCCTTCTCCGCGTTCATCCGTCTCGCGGGCGAGCCTGGAGCTACGATCCAAGACATGGAAGGTACATGACCGGGATTCTTGAAGGCGTCGAGAGGCCAGCACGCTTCTGGCCAGGTTGGGTGATTCTCCCGTCGACAGAAGAATTCTCGAAGGCGGAATGGATTGGAATTCGTGTAGATGAACTGGATGCCGCGCGACGCGCCCTGGGGATCGATTCCGACCACGAGGAAGACTCTCCGGGTAGGTATGGCGGATGACCTCACTGCCAAGGCTTCCTGTACGCGGGATCTGGCGGTCGCGCGGGAGGTGTCGGGGTCGACGATCCGGACGTCGACCACGGGCTATGACGCGGATGGTGGGGTGATCAGCTCGGCGACGGTGGTGGAGGGTGCGCCCGCGGGGGACAGGGTGGTGCCGGAGACGACGAGCACCTATTGGCCGGAGACGGGGTTGACCAGGTCGGTGTCCGCGGGTGGGGCGACGGCGACCACGTCGTACGACGTGTTGGGTCGGGTGATCTCGCAGTTGGCGGCGAGCAGGGTTGCGTGACGATGGATGCACTAACGAGCAGATTATTCGGGCGGCCGGGAGGACGAACCGAAAGATGAATCGGCTATCTGGAGTCAAGTGACAATGCTAATCTGGTGTAGGGATCGTCTGGTCCCCGAAAGGCATGTCTGGAGTTACGACACCGAACGTCGCTCCTGGAGACGATGGACGTGGCGGATTGATTCTTCCGAAGCCGACGAGATGCCAACTGCGGGATGCGTGGTCGGGGAGGACCCGGACAGGATCGTCGCAGTCATAGAAGTAGAGTCGCGTCGCATCCTATTCGTAGGTACTGTCGAATTTGATCTGTCAAGAGGAGGGGTATTCACACATAGATGTTGGGGAATCCTGTCCGAATTTCGAGCAGAGCAAGAGGGCAGGAGCGTTCGTGTGTGGAGGCTTGAGTTCTCTGAGCTTCACTTGAGGGAACCGTGGTACATCGGAAAGCCGTGGGGTCGTGGTTTCCCCTCGCCGTGATCGCGCTGCTTGCGTCGGGCGGCGGGCATATTGCCGATTCCCAGGCCAGGGATCTTTCGGCCTACGTGGAATGATTCCGGGCGCCTCTGGCCCGATCAGGCACACGTTCTCGGCGGCCCGGACCCACTCCAGGCTGGCGAGGTAGTCGAACGTTGCCGGTGGGATCGACGACGCGGTCACGTCGAACGCCTCGAGGGCCTTGACCACCGGGAACGCGGCTGCCCGCCGCCGGGCCTCGGTGTTGTTGGACGCCTCCCGGGCGGTGATCCGGCATCCACGAGGGTGCGCCGGAACTCCTCGGGGTTCCATCGTTGGGCGCGGGCGGTGACCAGCAGCTCGGGGGCCAGCCGGCGCATCGCGGCCATCTTCAACCGCTTCAACCCGTCGGCCGGTTCCGCGGGCAGCGGTGGCGGGGTGGTGGCGGTCACGCCGGATCACCCCCCGTGGTCGATGCGGTAGGCGTCCAACGAGTGGGTCGGCACGACCGGCAGGGTCATGCACCAGCGCCTGCTCCGAGTGTCATCGCGCGTCGCCAACGAGGTGGGCAAGATAGTGGGCCGGCCGACCGGGTGAGTACTACTGTCGTTCTCGTACGAAGAAGGCCAGCGGCAGCACGCACGCAAATCTGACCCATAGGTGAGGCCACCATGAGTGCTTCAACTATCACCTCAATATCAAGTAGGAAAGGGGCCGAGCCGTGCGATGGGTGAGGCCTTGGGAGCGCGCCGCGTTGGGTGGTGCGTCCAATGCGGTGCTCGCTGCTGTCGAGGAAGGCTTTTCTGAGAGTCGCGCCTGTACCATGTCGAGGCGAGTCGCCGAGGTGGAACTTCGGCCGAGAATCGGAGTTCCCGTTGATCAGCGAGCTCTAGATTGGGATCTGCTCCGCGTTGCAATCGCAGGTGGCCCAGGACCGTTCGCTTTCTATTTGACTGCTTGGGCCGAGCCAGCCGATGTCTTGGAGGCATGGATCTCGACTCCTTTCGGCGATCTGGAGATGGTGCTCTATCCTGATTCAGATGACATTGATCGATACTGCACAAAGGTGTCCGAAAGCATCCGTGCACTTCTCGATGCGGAGATGTGTGTGCGACTCGATGCCAATGGAAGCGTCTCGCTGAGCCCACTACCTGAGGCTGCAGTGTGGGGACCCGACAACTCCTCGATCCAGTTTGCCTGCCAGGACGGAGTGCCATTTGTGAGGTGGATCGTGTGACGTGCGAGCCGGTCACGATACGACCTCGACGGGTGAAATCGGTGGCGCTCGGCCATCTGGCTGGCACGGATGCCACGCTCACCTCTGCCGCATTCGTTCCTGTTAGCTTTCCCGCATATCGCGTCCGGCATTCGATCGTTCGGGAATGGGTGGTGAGGCGATGGGTGTCCCAGACGAGGCGTGGGGATCGTCGGTCTTGGCTTGTTCACTGGTGATGTGCGGGATTGGCCGCTTCGTTCTGGGCGTCATCGACGGGGGATCCCTCCATCGGCTGCTGCGTGCTGGGGAAAGTGCTCGGGCGACGCATGTTCCGAAAGCACGGATGGTGGTGGGTAGATTGATTGATGCGGTCCACCCGAGATTGCAATTCACCGGGATCACCATCGTGGGGGTGAATGTCGATGCTGCAAGACGTTGAGCCAACTCCGCCGTTCTTCCTGGTCGAAGCATTCGGGCATGTGAATCATGTCGAGTCCCTTGATGACCTCCTCAATCTTGAGCCCATGATGGTCGAGGAGACCACCGTTCTGACGGATTCGGAGGGAAGGCTGCTCTCCTGGAACGGGCCGGACCCGGCCGACGGCGTCAGTGTCGTGGGTGCTCCAGGAAGTGCGGAACGGATACTCGAACGGCTCGGACTTCCCAGGTGGCCCGTCGGCGTCGACGATCTGGAGGTACTCAACCGCCACCGGCGATCCTGGTGAGCGCGACCGCACCAGCATGCGCCACCGCAAGGGCGCAATCTCCACCTCGCCAACATGCCGGTAGCGTGCATCGGCAGGAAGACGGGTGGTGACTTCCGATGGCTGGGCCTGAGGGACGGCTCGAGCGACAGTTCGCGGTCCTGGTCCAGTGCAAGACGGCCAGTCGGGTGTCGACACGGCACTCTGGCCGCGCCGCGCGCCCCCCTTCTGCGATTTCGCCGGTGCCTCGGTGCTGTGGGACCATCGACCGATCCCCAACCTGTCGAGGAGACACCATGAGCAAGCGCGCCCGCAAGCGCCGGTCTCGCAAGGGCAAGGCCGCCAACCGCGGTCGTCGTCCCAACGCCTGAGCACCGCCGAGTCTGCGCTGGGTGGCCGGCAGCCCTGCGCCGGCCCCAGCGCACTCGCATCTCCGGGCGCTGGCCTCTCTATGGTGGCCCGGTGACCGTCGCCACCTTCACCGTCACCGTCGACGACACCGCCCAGGCACTGGGTAGCGGGGACGTGCCTGTGCTGGGCACGCCACGGCTCCTGGCGTGGATGGAGCAGGCAACCGTGCTGGCCGCTGCGCCCCATCTGGCGCCGGGCGGCACCACGGTCGGCGTCCAGGTTGAGCTCACCCACAGTCGCGCCAGCCGCGTGGGCACGCGGGTGCACGTGGAGGTCATCGAGATCGAGGTGGGGGAGCGTCAGCTGATCCTCCACGTCGTCGCCCGCGAAGAGTCGCCGGCTGCGGCATCCCCGGGCGGGACGGTCCCGGGCCAACCCGGCGCCGAGATCGGTCGCGCCCGCGTGGTCCGGGCCCGCGTGGACCGCGAGCGCTTCCTCGCCCGACTCGCCGACGACCGCAGCTGAGCGCGGCGGCCGTGCTGGCCCGCCGTGACGGCTTTCGCGAGGTGGCCGATCCCGGTCCGCTCCCGCGGCCGGTCCGCTCCCGCGGACGGCCGATGCCGCCTCGCAGCGCATCAGGCAACGCGCGCGCCACCACCCCGCCGTCGAGCACGGTGATCGGTCAGATGGTGGCCGCCAAGTCTCGGACGAGTGTCTCCACACCTCTGAGTTGCCGATCGACCTCGTGCAGCGTGGCGGTCGCGGGCAGCTCGATCCGGGCGCCGAACATGCATTCGTGGAAGGGCCCTTGGGCGACCTTCATCCCCCAGCCCTTGCCCAACCACGTCGGGGCACCGTCCTCCACGACCGACAGCCAGTGCTGTCGGTCGATCGGGTGCTTCGGGCGGGCTGATGTCGTCTGCCAAGGCCGGCCGTCGCCAGCCCTCTTCCCGGTGGCATCGAGGACGTGCGCGCTGAACATGCGGTGCAAGAGAGCCCAGTCGAAGTGCTCGGAGGTGTCGGTGTCCGCCAAGCGCAGGCCGACGAGGATGACCGGACCCCGCAGCCGGTCGCGATAGGGCCGGTTCGGATCGGGCTGCCATTCGTACGCGGTCATCCCCTCCTGGAGCTCGGCGGTGACCGCATGGGTCGGATTGCTCGCGGTCGCCCACAAGCGGACCGCCCAGCTGCCTCCACCAGACGAAGGGGCCATGTCGTGGTCCAGCTCGCACCACGAGTCGGCTTGCGTTGCCAACCACGCGATCCGCGCACGCAGATCGAGCTCCATGCCAGAGGGAGTGTCGGTGACCTCGTTCCAGATCGTCTGCCCGTCGAGGGGTGGGACCAGCGCGTCCAGCTGGCCGATCCACGCGCGTGCGGTGGCCCTGACCCAGGCGTTCGCACTGGTCGTGTAGACGTCCAGCACCTTCTCCCAGGTCAGCGATGCCCAGCGGGGATGGCGCTGCAGGTCCACGGGCAGTCGTTGCAGATGCAGCACCGAGTAAGACTCCAGCACCGGGAAGGTGTGCAGGTAGCGGTCCAGCTGTCGCGGGCCCAGGTCGGACAGGAGCTTGGCTTCGATCGCTGCCACCGGGGTGCCGTCGCGCTCGAGGAGTACGTCCAATCGGTCAGCACGCCGGCCGGGGATGGTCACCTCGCGTCGAATGCTGGTGAACGTGACGCCAAGGAGCGCCTCCAGAGGAGCGGGATCCGTGGCAACCAGAGTCGCCAGCAGATCACTCCACCGGTTCTCGGCAGACCCGGGGATGAGGAACGACAGGGTCGGCGCAGCGCCCCTGCGTGGCCGGACGACCTCCACCTGGGAGTGGTCGACTTGCTCCTCCGCCACGCCACAGGAGTCTAGGGAGCGGTCCGGCCCTTCTCTCGTCACGTCGCTGTGGCGTCCAGCAGCCCACCGAACGCCGCGCGACCCTTGCGGGAGCCTTAACCGAGCGATCACCGTGCCGTTCCCGAGTCGGCACCTACCGTTCTGGCAGCCCAGCGCCTCGGCGACTGGGACCCACCCGGAAGGACGCACATGTCGCTCAAGCTCCGCTCGGCCGCCACGGTGGCTCTGGCCTGCACCCTCGCCGTCACCTCGGCGGGTGGGATGGCCGCCGCCCACCAGGGGCCGCACGGCAAGCCCGCCGCGCACGCCAAGCACGTCAAGGTCGTGAAGCCCGCCAAGCCGGCCAAGTCCGTCGCCTACAAGAACACCTGCAAGGTGAAGAAGGCCGCGCTGCCCAGCAGCGTGGAGGGGGCGCCCGCGCTGTTCACACCCAAGGCCTTCAAGCCGCACACCGGCGCCAAGGGCGTCTACATCTGGCACGAGAAGGCCGGCTGGCGGGTCCGCGTGACCCACGACCTGACCAACCCGTCCACTACGACCGCCAAGGGCAAGGTCGTGCCCGGCAAGCCGGTCCTCGTCGAGTTCCGCGGCAAGATCACGTCGACCAAGAAGCTGACCGGCGTGCGCACCGTGCGCCTGGAGGACCGCCAGCGCGGCGAGTGGGTGTCGGTCAAGCGGCACCAGCGCAAGACCCTCGACTTCCGCTTCGTGAACGGCGGCTTCGTCGACGGGATCAACTTCAACGCCGGCTGCTCGGGCAAGCTCACGTTCACCGTCTCCCAGGTCGTCCGCGACGCCTCGGGCAAGGTGACCAGCCGGGTGGCGGTGCCCGTGTTCGTCGGCCAGGCGCCGACCACGCTGACCAGCGCGACCACCCCGGCGCTGGTCACCACGCCGACCGCGTCGAAGGTCACGATCCTGCGTGCGCCGGTGGCCAAGAAGTCCTGATCCGACCCACCAGCGCGGGCCCCGGCCCCGGTCCTCGCGGCCGGCCCGGGGCCCGCGCCGTGCCCGCGACCCGTCGCAGCCTCCGGCCCGCCGCCCAGCCCGCCGGCCCGCCGCCCAGCCCGCCGGCCCAGCCGCTCGACGCGCCGAGGTGTCCCCCGCGGGGCGCGAGTGCGCGGCTAGAGTGGGTGGAGGCCGGCAGGGAGGACGACGACCATGACCGATCCGCGCGGGGCCCTGATGATCGCCGAGATCCAGGAGCAGCCCGACGCCCTGGCCAGACTCCTCACCGACTCCCAGCTGGACCAGATCCATGGGCTGGCCGAGACGATCCGCTCGCGCAACCCGCGCTTCGTCCTGCTCGCCGCCCGTGGCACCAGCGACCATGCCGCCCTCTACGCCAAGTACCTGGTGGAGGTGTCGCTGGGGCTGCCGGCGGGGTTGGCCTCGCCCTCGACCATGACCGCCTACGGCGCCCGCCCCGACCTGTCCGACGTGCTGCTGCTGACCGTCAGCCAGGGCGGCGCCTCGCCCGACCTGCTGGAGACCATGCACACCGCGCGGGCCGGTGGAGCGACCACCCTGGCGGTCAGCAACGACGCGTCGAGCACGCTGGCCCGTGAGTCCGAGCTGCACCTGGACGTGCTGGCCGGTGCCGAGCGCTCCGTCGCGGCCACCAAGTCCTACTCCAGCCAGCTGCTGGCCCTGTGGCTCGTGGTGGAGATGTACCGCGGCGGCGACGCCACGGCCAGCAAGGGCCTGCCCGAGGCCGCCGAAGATCTGGTCTCCCGGCGCGCGGAGGTGGCCGGGCTGGCCGCCCGCTACCGCTTCACCGACCGGCTGGTCACCACCGGGCGTGGCTACTCCTACCCGACGGCCCGCGAGGCCGCACTCAAGCTGATGGAGACCGCGTACGTCGCCGCTCACTCGTTCTCCGGCGCCGACCTGCTGCACGGGCCGCTGGCGATGATCGACCAGGACCACCCGGTCATCGCGGTCGTGCCCGACGGGCTGGGCGCCGAGGTGATGAAGCCGGTGCTCGACCGGCTGGCCGACCGGGGTGCGGACGTCGCGGTGTTCGGCGGGCACCAGTCGACCGGGCACGGGACCGTCGCGTTCGACCTGGGCGCCCCGCACATCACCGAGGAGCTGCACCCGGTCATCGACATCATCCCGTTGCAGCTGCTCGCCCTGGAGATGACGCTGGCGCGCGGGTTCGACCCGGACACACCGCGCGGCCTGAGCAAGATCACCCGGACCCGCTAGCCCGGGCCTGGCCGGAGTCTGCGAGGGGGTGCCTGCTCGTGCGCACGCTGGCCGAGATCGCCGCGGACCGCACCGACCTGGATGCCGGGGCGGTCGCCCGCTGCGAGGCGCTGCTGCCTGACCTCGGCCTGCTGGCCGATCTCGCCTTCAGCGACCTGATCCTGTGGCTGCCCGTGTGGAACTCCGGGGGGTACGTCGCCGCCGCCCAGGTGCGGCCCTCGACCGCGGCCACCCGCTACCCCAAGGACGTGGTGGGGTCGTTCACCCCGCGCGGGCGCCGACCGGAGCTGGACCGGGCCTGGGCCGCCCCCGGCCTGGGCCAGTTGGCCCGCCGGACCGATCCGCTGCTGCCGGCCGCGGCGGAGGCCATCGGCGTCGGCGCCTCGGCGAACGGGCCCTGGCTGGCCGCCGTCACCCGCTCGGCGGTGCCGGCCAGCCGGGCGACGGGGAGCCTGGAGCGCGCCTACCTGCAGGCCGCCGACGACCTGTTCGCCATGATCCGCAGCGGCGACTTCCCGTACCGGGACGCCGGCCCGCCGTCCAGCGCCGAGCCGCGCGCCGGCGACGGGATGATCCGGCTGGAGCCGGCCGGGTCGGTCACCTTCGCCAGCCCGAACGCCTCGTCGGCGTTCCGCAACCTGGGGATGGCCACCGACCTGGTCGGCGCGCACCTCGGGCTGGTCAGCGGGCGGATCGCCCGGCGGGGCGGGGCGGTCGACGCCAGCGTGGGGCTGGTCTGCGGGGGGCGGATCGCCGGCGAGGTGGAGCTGGTCTCGGACACCGCGACGGTCACCGTCCGGTCGCTGCCGTTGCGTGGCGAGGGTCGGTCGCGCGGCTCGCTGGTCCTGGTCCGCGACGTCACCGAGCTGCGGCGCCGCGAGCGCGCCCTGCTCAGCAAGGACGCGACCATCCGCGAGATCCACCATCGGGTGAAGAACAACCTGCAGACCGTCGCCGCGCTGCTGCGCCTGCAGTCACGGCGCCTGGGTGACCCTGCCGCGGCGGCCGCACTGGCCGAGGCCGAGCGACGGGTCGGGGCCATCGCGGTTGTGCACGACCTGCTCGCGCAGGGGACCGCGGAAGACGAGGTCGCCTTCGACGACGTCGCCGACCGGCTGGTCGCGATGGTCCGCCAGACCGCCGCGCCCGAGGTGGGCGACCGGCGGATCGTGCGGACGGGGGAGTTCGGAGCGGCCCCGGCGGAGCAGGCGACCGCGCTGTCGATGGTGCTGGCCGAGGTGCTGGCCAACGCGGTCGAGCACGGCGCCGGCGACGTGACCCTGGACAGCAGTCGGGACCTCGCCGGGCTGCACGTCGTGGTCAGCGACGCGGGCCCGGGGTTCCCGCCGGGATTCGACGTGGCCGGCTCGTCGCGGCTGGGCCTGCGGATCGTCGACACCCTCGTGCGCGAGGAGCTGCGCGGCACCCTGACCCTGGGTCGTGCCGGGGACCGCACCCACGTGCGGATCGACCTCCCGGCCTGAGCCGCCTCCCGGTGCAGTGCCGCATCCCGGTGCAGTGCCGCATCCCGGTGCGGTGCCGCGCTGCCCTGGACGTGCCGATGCCCGCGCCTGGTGACGCGGGCATCGGGAGTGTGGTGGATCAGTGAGCGGCGCGGGCGCGGGCGCGGGCGTTGCGGCGCTTGAGGGCACGGCGCTCGTCCTCGCTCATCCCGCCCCAGACGCCGGCGTCCTGGTTGTGCTCGATGGCCCACTTGAGGCAGAGATCGATCACCTTGCAGGGGTCGCCGTCACGGCTGCCGGTGCAGACCGCGCGCGCCTCCTCGATCTGGGCCAGCGCCGGACCGGTGTTCCCGATCGGGAAGAACAGCTCGGGATCCTCGAGGTCCCGACACTTCGCGTTGTGGCGCCAATCCATGATGCTCACCTCTTCTGCACCCGCAAGGTGCCTCTTCGCTACCGAAGGCTCGCGCGGACCGATTTCTCGGCCTGACTAGGGCTCCGGTAGGCTCATGCGTGCCGCGCGCGACCTACGGGTCGAGCGACGACAACCTGTGTCTGGTTCAAGGGTCGCAGACGTGCTGCGGTGTCACAAGAGATGTTCCCCGTGTGGCCCCATCGAACACTGTCGCGTGCGTCACATTCCCCGCAGATTTCCCATTCCATCGGCCTTTCAGGGGACAGGAATGGGGGACGAGTGTCCCCTATCCGACGATTCGCAGCGCATTCGGGACCGCGCGGAACGTGATGTCGCTGACGCGGCCCATCCCGTCGCCGTCCAGCTGCAGGTCGGTCGGGGTCGTGGCGGTGATCCGCACCTCGGGGACGTCGTGCAGCAGGGTCAGGCGGCCCTCGACGCCGCCGGCACGGCTCCCGCGCAGCATCCGCAGGCCGAACCGGACCGTGCTGGGCACCCCCAGCGAGTGCGGCGCGAACACGTCCAGGCCCAGGTCGAACGACGCCCGCGGGCACGGGTTGATCGCCATCGGGCCGAAGAAGGTCCACGGGGCTGTGTTCTGCACGATCACCATCGCCAGCCCCTGCACCGGCTGCGCCCCGGGCCGGTGCAGGGTCAGCGCCGGCGCGGTCCGCTCCGTGTCGCGCAGGTACTCCCCGACCGCGGTGCGGATGTAGCGCAGAGGAGTGGCCGCATGCCCGTCCTCGCGCTGGCTCTCCATCGCCGCGATCACCCGGGCGTCCAGGCCCAGCCCGGCGTTGATCGTGAACCAGTGCGAGCGACCCGCGCCTGCCTCGTCGGCGAACCGGGCGTTCGCCAGGCCGATCGTGTGGTGGCTGTCGCCGCGCAGCGACTCCAGGATCATGCCGGTGGCCTCGACGGCGTCGTTGGGGAACCCCAGGGCGCGGGCCATCACGTTGGCCGACCCGCCGGGGATCGCGGCCAGCATCGGCAGGTCGTCGCGGCCGGACTCGAGCAGGCCGTTGACCACCTCGTTGATCGTCCCGTCTCCGCCCAGCGTGATGAGCACGTCGAGGTCGCGCGCCTCGGCGGCCAGGGACTCGGCGTGCCCGCGGTGGGTGGTCGTGACGACCTCGAGGTCCATCGCCCGGTCCAGCGCCCGCGTGATGACGTCGCGGACCTGGGCGGTGGTGCTGGTGGCGTGGGGATTGGCGATCAGCAGACCCCGGCGCTCCATGGCCGACACTCTAGGGCGGGCGCCGCCGAGGGCCCGGGGTAGCGGCGCGGGTGGTTCCGTAGGCTTCGATCATGCGCGACTCGATCCGGCCGCTGGTCCTCATCGCCGGAGTGGAGGCGCTGGCCGGGCTGGCCGTGCTGACGGCGGTGATCGTCTCCGTCGTCGACGGCGGACTGCAGGGCGTGTCCGGGGTAGCCGCGAACCTGGCCGCCGTCGAGGTGGCCACCTGGGTCATCATCACCGCCGCCCTGTCCGCGATCTGGTGGGGCCTGCTGCGCCGGCGCCGGCTGGCCCGCACGCCGTTCGTGCTCGCCCAGCTCTTCGTCCTGGTGCTGCTGCCGCTCTTCTGGGGCTCGGACCTGCTGGCCTACCGGGTGGTCGCGGTGGTCGCCGCGGTGCTGGCAGTGGCCGGCATCGTGCTGGCCCTGCGCCCGGCCACCCGCGCGGCGCTCACCTGAGCTCGCGTCACGACCGCGTCGTCGGATCGGTTCCGCTGCGCCCACTCGTTCCGGGCAGCTGGGTCAGTCCGGTCCGTAGGCGGGGTGCTCGGCGAGCTGGCGCATCTCGGCCAGGGACCGGGCCAGTAGCCGGGAGACGTGCATCTGCGACATCCCCATGCGCTCGGCGATCTGGGCCTGGGTGAGGTTCTCGTAGAAGCGCATCTGCACGATCGTCCGCTCGCGCGGCGGCAGCGAGGCCAGCAGCGGGTTCACCGTGGCCCGGGCCTCCACCTCGGCGAGCTGGCCGTCCTCCTCGCCGAGAGTGTCGGCCAGCGACGTGCCGTCGTCGGACTCGTGCGCGGCGATGTCCAGGGAGAGTGCGGTGTACGCCTGCGCGGACTCCAGACCCTCCAGGATCGCGTCCTCGGTGACCCCCAGGTGCGCGGCCAGCTCGGCCACGGTCGGCGTGTGGCCGGTGCTCTGGCTGATCTCCTCGATGGCCCGGGTGATCTGCGCGCGCAGCTCCTGCAGCCGCCGGGGCACCCGGATGGCCCAGCCCTTGTCGCGGAAGTGCCGGCGGATCTCACCCAGGACGGTCGGCGTGGCGAACGTCGAGAAGGCCACCCCGCGGTCGGGGTCGAACCGGTCGGCCGCCTTGATGAGGCCGATCGTGGCGACCTGGACCAGGTCGTCCTGCGACTCCCCGCGGTCGCGGAACCGCCGGGCCAGGAAGGCGGCCATCGGCAGGTGCATCGTGACGATCTCGTCGCGGATCGCGGCCCGGCGCGGGTCGTCCTCGGGCAGCGAGGCCAGCTCGCGCAGCAGCGCGTCCTCGCGCTCCCGGTCCCGGCCGGAGCGCCCCGCCGGCCCGGCGCCCGGCCGATTCGCGTCGATGACCGCACCCCTGGGCGGCTCCGGCGCGGCGGCGAGCTGCTCGGCCGGTGCGTCGGACTCGTCGTGCCAGTCGACATGCAGGACCTCGTGCTCGCCATGAGTGGGGGTCGCGGCGTCGGAGGGCCCGGCGTTGGAGGGCCCGGCGTCGGAGGGCACGGCGTCGGAGGGCACGGCGTCGGAGGGCACGGCGTCGGAGGGCCCGGCGTCGGAGGGCAGCGTCTGGTCGCTCACGAGGGGTCCGAGGGCTCGGGCTGGGCGTGCAGCCGGATCGTCAGAATGCCCTGGGGGTCCAGGTCGACCGACACGTCCTCGACCAGCGCGGTCAGCACGGTCCAGGAGAACCCGTCGGTCGGCACCGTGCGGCCGTGCACGGTCGGGCAGCTCAGCGCGATGTCCAGGACGCGGTCGGCCAGGGGGGTGTAGCGCACCGAGAGGTCGGCACCGGGTGGGGCGTCGGCCAGCAGCAGCGCGGCCGCCTCGTCGACCGCGAGGCGGACGTCGTCGATGCGGTCGACCGGGAAGTCCAGGCGCGCGCACATGGCCGCGACCGTGACGCGCACCAGCACGACCGACGAGCTCGCGGCCGGGACGCGCAGCGTGACGGTCGGGTCGGGGTCCACGCGGGGCACGCTAGCCGAACCCCGGGTGCGCGGCGGCCCTGGCGCGGCGGTGCGGAGGGTCAGGAGGGCTCGTGCCCGGCCCGGATGGGGGCCTGGGCGCCGGCCTGGTCGGGGGTCTGCGCGCCGGCCTGGGCCTGGATGGCCGGCGCCGCCCGGGCTGCCAGCGCCGCCAGCTCCGGGCCGGTCACCCGGTGCACGGTCCACTCGTCCATCGGTCCGGCGCCGAGGGAGCGGTAGAAGCCGATCGCGTCGACGTTCCAGTCCAGGACCGACCACTCCAACCGGCCGTACCCGTGCTCGACGCACAGCGCGGCCAGCGTCGCCAGCAGCGTCCGGCCGTAGCCGCGCCCGCGGCAGGCGGGGGTGACGTACAGGTCCTCCAGATAGATGCCGGGGACGGCCAGCCAGGTGGAGGCGTTGCGGAACCAGAGGGCCAGCGCGGCCAGCCGGGGAGCGCCGGTGGCCGGGTCGTCGGGAGGGTCAGCGTCGATCACATGGCAGGCCGCGACCGGGCCCGGCAGCGGCCCGGAGCCGGACCCGAACAGCAGCGCGGTGAGCAGCTCGGGCGTGGCCACGACCTCGGGCAGCGCGCGCTCGTACTCGGCGAGCTCGCGGACCAGCCGGAGGATCTCCGGGACGTCGGCGGGCGTCGCCAGCCGCGGTCGCGGGACGGGATCGTCGGGGCTTGCCGGGGCACTCGGAGCCGCGGCGAGCGCGGGGGTTGCCGGGCCTGTGCCGGTGCCCGCAGACGCGACCGCGGGAGCCGGGACCGACCCGGCTCCCGCGGAGGACTGCGCGTCGCTCACGCCTTCTTGGTCTCCCAGAAGATGTCGGCGATCTCGTCGATCTTGGCCAGCAGCTTGTCGGCGACCTCGACGTCGTTCGAGCCCTTGGTCCCGCCCGCGCCCGCGAGCTTGGTGGCCTCGTTGACCAGCGTGTGCAGCTGCGGGTACTTCTCGAAGTGCGGGGGCTTGAAGTAGTCGGTCCACAGCACCCAGAGGTGGTGCTTGACCAGCTCGGAGCGCTGCTCCTTGATGAGGATCGCGCGGGTGCGGAAGTCTGCGTCGTCCGACGCCGCGATCTTCTCAGCGATGGCCTTGACCGACTGGGCCTCGATGCGGGCCTGGGCCGGGTCGTAGACGCCGCAGGGCAGGTCGCAGTGTGCGTGGACGGTCTTGCGGGGGGCGAACAGCGATCGCATGGGTCCTCCTGGGTTGCTGTCGAGGCTCGGGTCCGGCGGCGCGAGCGCCACGGCCGCAGCGTTTCACGGATGCCGTCGGCCCGCCAGGGCGGGTCCGGCAGTCGGGCGACCGGCGGCCGAGAGCGCTCACTCGCTCGGGGGCGTCAGACTGGGCCGGTGTTCGGGTTGCGCAGGCCGGCGTCGTGGGTGCGGGGGGCGTCGTGGGTGCGGGGGATCGAGTACCTCACGGTCGCCGAATCGTCGATGGTCCCGACTCTGAACGAGGGCGACTGGGTGCTGGTGCTGCGCGGGGCGGACGTCGAGGAGGGCGACGTGGTCCTCCTGGAGCACCCCCAGCGCCCAGGGATGCTGCTGGTCAAGCGGCTCGCGCTGATCGAGCCGGGGGGCTACTGGGTGGTGGGCGACGCACCGGAGGTCTCCACGGACTCGCGTCACTTCGGGACGGTCCCCGAGGTGCTGGGCAAGGTCGTCTGGCGGATTCGTCCCTGGGGCCCCGTGCGCTGACCGCACCGCACCGCACCGCACCGCACCGCACCGCACCGCACCGCCCGCCCCCCGTCCCCGCCGGGCGCCGTCCCCGCCGGGCGCCTCCCAGCCGGCGCAATCTCGGATCAGGTGGTCAGCACGACCTTGCCGAAGACCTCGCCGGAGCGCAGCAGGCTCAGCGCCTCGTCGGCCGCGGTCAGCGGGAGCTCGCGGTCGATCACCGGACGCAGCCCGGTGGCCACGCACATCGAGACCAGCGAGGCCAGCTCGTCGCGGGTGCCCATCGTGGAGCCGACCACCGAGATCTGGCGGAAGAAGACCCGCGAGAGGTCCGCGGGCGGCATCGATCCGGAGGTCGCCCCGGAGATGACCACCGACCCGCCGGGCTTGACCGCGCGCAGCGAGTGCCCCCAGGTCGCCGCCCCGACCGTCTCCATCACCGCGTCCACCTGCGCGGGCAGCCGCTGCCCGGAGGCGAACGCGCGGTGCGCGCCCAGATCGACCGCCCGGGCGCCGCGGGCCTCGTCGCGCGAGGTCACCCACACCTCCAGACCGGCCTGCCGGGCCAGCATCACCAGCGCTGTGGCCACCCCGCCGCCCGCACCCTGCACGAGGACGCGCTGGCCGGGCCGCAGCCCGGATCGGGTGAAGAGCATCCGGTAGGCGGTCAGCCACGCGGTGGGCAGGCAGGCGGCCTGCGCCCAGGTCAGCTCGGCGGGCTTGGGGATGAGGTTGCGCCGGGGGACCGCGACCCGCTGCGCGAACGTGCCCTGGTGCTTCTCGGAGAGCAGCGTGCGGCGCGGGTCCATCGTCTCGTCGGGGAAGTCCGGGTCGGCGAGCACGCCGTGCACGATCACCTCGTTGCCCTCGGGGTCCACCCCGGCGGCGTCGCAGCCCAGGATCATCGGCAGCCGGTCCGCGGACAGACCGACCCCCTGCAGGGACCACAGGTCGTGGTGGTTGACCGAGGTGGCCCGGACCTGGACGACCACCCAGCCGGGCGGCGTGTCGGGCTCGGGATGCTCGCCGAGCCGCAGGCCGCGGAGGGGATCGTCACGGTCGAGCTGCACGGCGCTGGCGGCGAACATGGGCCCGATCCTGTCATCAGGGCCAGTTCCGCCGACCATCGGCGGCGAACGCTGCCGACCATCCGGGGCGAACGCCGCCGACGGCGGCGGCGGGGTCGTGGGCGGGGGCGTCGCGATGGCCGTCTGATCGACCCGAGCGGGTAGCCTTGGGAGGCCGTCGTGCGGTGTCCCTCGGGCCGCCGATGGGCCGGTCGATGGGCCGGTGATGACGCGGGGTTGACGCGGTGCGCAGACGCGGAGAGGTGGCCGGACCGTGGCCAAGGACGCTGGGGCTCGAATGGTGGAGTTCGGGACCAACGAATGGCTCGTCGACGAGATCTACCAGCAGTACCTGAAGGACCCGCAGAGCGTGGATCGCGCATGGTGGGACTTCTTCGCCGACTACCGCCACGACGATCTCGATCCGGCGACCCCGCAGGGTGCGGTGACCGCTCCCGCGCCGACCGCCGGGCGATCCGGGAACGGCAACGGGTCGGCTCCGCCGGCGACCGCGCCCAGCGCGCGCGCGAAGGCCCCCTCTGCGCCCGCCCCCGGCATCGCGGCCTCGGCCGCTCCCGCCGCGACCGCTCCCGCCGCGACCGCCCCCGCAGCGCCCGCGAAGGCGCCGACCGCGCCCGGCCCGGCCGACTCCGGCACGTCGACGCCCGCGGCCCGGACAGCGCCGCCCGCCCAGCCCACGGGCACCCCGGCCAGCGCTCCCACCACCCCCGCCGCGACCACCACCCCCGCCCTCTCGGGCGAGGTGACCCAGGTGCTGCGCGGGGCGGCCGCCCGCACGGTGACCAACATGGAGGCCAGCCTGAGCGTGCCGACGGCCACGTCGGTCCGCGCGGTCCCGGCCAAGCTGATGATCGACAACCGGCTGATGATCAACGGCCACCTGGCCCGAGGCCGGGGCGGCAAGGTGTCGTTCACCCACATCATCGGGTTCGCGATGGTCCGGGCGCTGGCCGGCATGCCCGAGATGAACGTGGGGTTCGCCGAGGTCAACGGCAAGCCCGCGATCGTCCAGCACGACCAGGTCAACCTCGGCCTGGCCATCGACATCGTCCGGCCCGACGGCTCCCGGCAGCTGCTCGTGCCCAGCATCAAGAGCGCCCAGGCGATGGACTTCGCCACCTTCTGGGCCGGCTACGAGGAGCTGGTGCGCAAGGCTCGCAACGGTTCCCTGCAGGTCAGCGACTTCGCCGGCACCACGGTCAGCCTGACCAACCCGGGCACGATCGGCACGATGCACTCGGTGCCCCGGCTGATGTCCGGTCAGGGCGTGATCCTCGGTGTCGGGGCGCTGGACTACCCGGCCGAGTGGCAGGGCGCGGCCGAGTCGACCCTGACCCGGCAGGGCGTGAGCAAGATCCTCACCCTGACCTCCACCTACGACCACCGGATCATCCAGGGCGCCCAGTCCGGGGAGTTCCTGCGCCGGATGCACCAGCTGCTGCTCGGTGGCGACCGGTTCTACGAAGACATCTTCACCGCCCTGCGCATCCCCTACGAGCCGGTGCAGTGGGCGGTCGACCTGGCCACCACCCACGACGCGGACCTGAACAAGACCGCGCGGGTGCAGGAGCTGATCCACGCCTACCGGGTGCGTGGGCACCTGATGGCTGACATCGACCCGCTGGCCTACAAGCAGCGCCGGCACCCCGACCTCGACGTGGCCCAGCACGGCCTGACCCTGTGGGACCTGGACCGCGAGTTCGCGGTCGCCGGGTTCGGCGGGGCCCAGTTCATGACCCTGCGCAACGTCATGCAGACGTTGCGCGACGCCTACTGCCGGACCATCGGCATCGAGTACATGCACATGCAGGACCCCGGCCAGCGCCGCTGGATCCAGGAGCGGATCGAGCGGGGCCCGGAGAAGGCCGAGCGCTCCGAGCAGCTGCGCATCCTGCGCACGCTCAACGCGTCGGAGGCGTTCGAGACGTTCCTGCAGACCAAGTACGTGGGGCAGAAGCGGTTCTCCCTGGAGGGCGGCGAGTCGGTGATCCCGCTGCTGGACGCCGTGCTCGCGCGGGCCGCCGCCGACGGCCTGGAGGAGGTCTGCATCGGGATGCCGCACCGTGGCCGGCTCAACGTGCTGGCCAACATCGCCGGGAAGTCCTACTCGCGGATCTTCAACGAGTTCGAGGGCAACTACGGCGTGGAGAGCGTGCAGGGCTCCGGTGACGTGAAGTACCACCTGGGCACCAACGGCGTGTTCACCGCGGCCTCGGGCGATCAGGTGAAGGTGTATCTGGCGGCCAACCCCAGCCACCTGGAGGCGGTCAATCCGGTGCTCGAGGGCATCGTGCGGGCCAAGCAGGACCGGATCGCCGTGACCGACCCGCAGCGCAAGTTCGCGGTGCTGCCGCTGCTCATGCACGGCGACGCGGCGTTCGCCGGGCAGGGCGTGGTGGCCGAGACCCTCAACCTCTCCCAGCTCCAGGGCTACCGCACCGGCGGCACCGTCCACGTCATCGTGAACAACCAGGTGGGCTTCACCACCTCGCCGAAGTACAGCCGCTCGACGGTGTACTGCACCGACGTCGCGCGGATGGTCCAGGCGCCGATCTTCCACGTCAACGGCGACGACCCCGAGGCGGTCGTGCGGGTGGCCCGGATGGCCTACGAGTTCCGGCAGAAGTTCGCCAAGGACGTCGTCATCGACATGATCTGCTACCGGCGCCGCGGCCACAACGAGGCCGACGACCCGTCGCTGACCCAGCCGACGATGTACGCGGTGATCGACGCCAAGCGCTCGGTCCGCAAGCTCTACACCGAGGGCCTGATCGGGCGCGGGGACATCAGCGTCGAGGAGGCCGAGGAGGCGCTGCGCGACTTCCAGGAGCGCCTCGAGCGGGTGTTCCAGGAGACTCGGGCAGCCGGCGACGAGGACTTCGGCTCGGCCTCCCGCGAGGTGATCGCGACCGGCCGCAAGGAGCTGATCCCGCAGACCCCGGCGATGGACGTGGACACCGCGATCTCCCCGGAGGTGGTCGAGCTGGTGGTCCGCAGCCAGGTCCAGCTGCCCGAGGGCTTCACCGTTCACCCGCGGCTGGCTCCGCAGCTGCGCCGGCGCGCCGACATGGTCGCCCACGACACCATCGACTGGGGGATGGGCGAGGCGCTGGCGATGGGCTCGCTGATCCACGAGGGCCGCTGGGTGCGGCTGGCCGGCCAGGACTCGCGGCGCGGCACGTTCGGCCACCGGCACGCGGTCATCGTCGACGCCCGCACGGGCTGGCAGTACAAGCCGCTCAAGCGGTGCTACGCCAACGGCGGCAAGCTGTTCGTGTATGACACGCTGCTCAGCGAGTTCGCCGCGATGGGCTTCGAGTACGGCTACTCGGTGGCCCGGCCGGACGCGCTGGTGATGTGGGAGGCGCAGTTCGGCGACTTCACCAACGGCGCGCAGACGATCGTCGACGAGTTCCTCTCCTCGGCCGAGCAGAAGTGGGCGCAGCGCTCGTCGTTGGTGCTGCTGCTGCCGCACGGGTACGAGGGCCAGGGACCGGACCACTCGTCGGCGCGCATCGAGCGGTTCATGACGCTGTGCGCCCAGGACAACATGACGGTCGCCCAGCCGAGCACCCCCGCGTCGTACTTCCACCTGCTGCGCTGGCAGGTGCTCTCGCCGCTGACCCGCCCGATGGTGGTCTTCACCCCCAAGTCGCTGCTGCGGGCCAAGGCGGCCACGTCGCTGACCCGGGACTTCACCGAGGGCCACTTCCGCGCGGTGCTCGACGACCGGGCCGTCACCGGCGGGCACCTGTCGCCCGGCGGGGTCCGTCGGGTGCTGCTCTGCTCGGGGCGGATCGCCTACGACCTCATGGCCGAGCGCGACAAGCGCGGTCGCCCCGATGTTGCCGTGGTCCGGATGGAGCGGCTCTACCCGCTGCCGCGGGTCACGCTCACCGAGGTCCTGGACCGCTACGGCGACGCCGAGGTGGTGTGGGTGCAGGACGAGCCGGAGAACATGGGTCCCTGGCCGTTCATGAACCAGCACCTGCCGGCGCAGATCGCGCGCCCGATCCGCCCGGTCTCGCGGGCCGCCAGCTCCTCGCCGTCGGTCGGCTCGCTGCACCGGCACGAGCAGGAGCACGCGGTCCTCATGGACGCCGCGTTCGCGTAGGGGGTCAGGTGTACGACACGGATCGCGGCATCGAGGAGCTGGCCGCGCGGCGCGGGGACGAGCAGGTCTCGCTGCAGTGGCTGGCCGCCCAGCTGGTCACGTTCGTCGACCTGCACCCGCAGTTCGAGAACGCGGTCGACCGGCTGGCCAGCTGGCTGGCCCGCGACGACGAGGACGAGGAGTAGCGCGCCACCCCTGTCCGCGATCGCCTCAGGACCCGGTGGACGCCCTGGCCTGCGCGCCCGCCGATGCGGCGTACTCGCGGCGGCGCCGGGCCAGCTCGGCGCGCAGGTCCACGTCGTCCATCACGATCGCCACGGTCGGGCAGTCCTGGGGGCCGTTGTGCGCCTCCGGATGGCACAGCGTGCACGGCTGGCCCGGCCTCAGCGGGCACAGGGCATCGGGCAGACGTCTCATCGGGGCCTTCGGATCGAGGGGTTCACCCCCATCATGCCCGAGGACGCGGGCCCTCAAACCCCGGGCGACGTGAGCTGCGGAGCGCTCGTCCGCGGGGCGGTGATCCGGCGCGGCCACCAGAACCGGTCGCCGAGGATCAGCGCGAGCGCGGGCACCAGCATCGTCCGCACCACGAGCGTGTCGAGCAGGACGCCCAGGCAGACCACCACGCCGAGCTGCGCCAGCACGACCAGGGGGAGCACGCCGAGGACGGCGAACACCGAGGCCAGCAGGATTCCGGCGCTGGTGATGACCCCACCCGTGGCGCCCAGCGCGCGCAGCATGCCCTCGCGGGAGCCGTGCTCAGGTGCCTCCTCGCGGGCGCGGGTGACCAGGAAGATGTTGTAGTCCACGCCCAGGGCGACCAGGAACAGGAACGCCATCAGCGGCACGCCCTCGTCGAGCGCGGAGAAGCCCAGGACGTGGGTGAAGATCCACCACGAGGCACCCAGGCTCGCGAAGTACGTGCCCACCACGGTCAGCACCAGCAGCACCGGGGCGACGACCGCGCGCAGCAGGGCGACCAGCGCGATCATCACCACGACCAGGATCAGCGGGATGATCAGCTCGCGATCGCGCGCGGAGGCCTCGGTCGCATCCATCGTCTGGGCCTGGGGGCCGCCCACGTAGGTGCTCTCGAAGCCGGCCAGTGCGGCGCGCATGTCATCGATGGTCTGCGTGGCCTCGGCCGAGCCCTCGGCGGAGTCGAGCGTGACCTGCAGCTGAGTGACCTCCTCGCCGGACGCGCCCGGGGTCACGCTGGCCACGCCCTCGACCTCCTCGATCGCGGCGGTGACCTCGTCGACGTCGTCCATGGTCGTGACGGTGGTGGGGTTGGCGGTGCCCGCCGGGTAGGACTGCGCGATCCGCTCGGCGGCGGCGATCGCCTCGGGCTTGACCAGGAACTGGTCGGCCGTGTCCAAGCCCAGCCGGATGGTGAGGTTGCCCAGCGCGAGGATGCCCAGGAGCGCCACCACCACGCCGCCCACGACGACCGGGCGGCGGGCAACTCCGTCGCCGATCCGCCGCCAGACCGAGCGGGTCTGCGCCGCGGTGGAGTCGCCGACCTGGGGCACCTTCGGCCAGAAGATGCCGCGCGGGAAGAGCACGAGCAGCGAGGGCAGACAGACCAGCGCGAACGAGGCGGCCACGACGATGCCGATCGCGCACGCCAGGCCCAGGCCGCGGGTGGTCGGCACCAGCGAGAGCAGCAGCGTGAGCAGCCCGACGACCACCGTGGTGGCGCTGGCCAGCACCGGCTCCGCGGTGCGGGGCAGGGCGACGCGCATGGCCGCGCGTCGGTCGTCGGTGAGGCGCAGCTCGTCGCGGTAGCGCGAGATCAGCAGCAGTGCGTAGTTCGTTCCCGCGCCGAAGACCAGCACGGACAGGATGCCGACGGTCGACTCGTCCCAGGCGACGTCGAGCGCGGCCAGCACGCGGGTCGCGAGCACGGCGGCGGCCTGGTCGGCGATGCCGATGACGAGCAACGGCAGGATCCAGAGCACTGGACTTCGGTAGGTGATGATGAGCAGCACCGCCACCACCAGCGCCGTCACGGCCAGCAGCCGCACGTTCGCGCCCTCGAAGACCGCGGCCAGGTCGGCCTCCACACCGGCCGGCCCGGTCACCTGGGCGGTCACGCCCTCGGGGGTGTCCTGCGCCAGCTGCGCGCGCAGCTCGGCGACCTCGTCGGCCACCTCGGTGGCGCTGGTGGCCGGAAGGGGGAGGATCGCCAGCGCCGCCGTGCCGTCCTGCGAGGGCAGGACGCGCGAGGCCTGCTGGCCGAGCGATCCGACCACGCCCTGGATCTCGTCCCGCTGGTCGTCGGTGAGGGTGCCCTGGTCGGCGCTGAAGACGATGACGGCGATCTTGCTGTCGGTCTCCGGCAGCTGCTCGGCCAGCTCGACGGCCCGGGTGGAGTCCAAGCCGCTGGGCAGTGAGTCGACGGGCAGCCGGTCGCGCTCGCCTTGGCCCATTCCGATGAGCGCCACACCGAGGAGGAGCGGCAGCAGGGCGAACAGCCAGGCCGTCCGCCGCCCGGTGGCCGCGCGCAGCCATCCGTTCGTGGTCGATGCGGCGCGATCGGTGGTCGCCACGCTCGTTCCGGGGTCGCCGACTCCCATGCGGGCTCCTTCGGACGTAGGATCATCCAATTGCTGAGTTGCTAAGTAGGTGAACTATATGCCGAGTTCGGACCGACGGCCGACCGGGGCGGCGTGGCCGCAGACTGAGTCCCTGCTGCTGCTGCGCCAGGTCATGGGGTTGGCCGGCGAGGTGCGCAGCTCGATCGCCGCGCGGGCCGACCTGACCCCGACGGAGCTGCACGCCCTCGAGCACCTGACGAACGCGCGGATGGGTCCCGGCGAGCTGGCCCGGCGGCTCGACGTCTCGACCGCGGCATCGACCGGCATCGTCGACCGGCTGGAGGCCAAGGGGCACGTCGCGCGACGGGCGCATCCGGGGGACCGGCGTCGCACGGACGTGGTCGTCACCGAGTCGGCGCGCGCCGAGGTGATGGGCCACCTCGGGCCGATGTTCCGCGTGATCGCGCAGGCCGATGCCGAGCTGACCGAGGACGAGCGAGCGGTCGTGGTGTGCTACCTACGCGCCGCGGTCGCAGCCGCCCACGCGGTCACCGGGGCCGACGCCCCGGCCGACGCTGCGAACGCCGAGCAGTCCGGACCGGAAGCTGCCACGGCGTCGGCTGATCCGGCCTGACCCGCGCAGCTGAGCCCTTGGGCCCGTGCCGACCCGGCCCCTGGTCGGTGGAGTCCGTCGAGACCTCACCCCAGGCCGCCCAGATCCCCGCCAGAACGCCGGAGGGAGCCGCGGCTGCGGCCCCCTCCGTCTCGTGGGCGCCGCTGGCTGCGACGATGAGACCGCGTCGCCCATCGCGCCACGGTCGTGCGAGCCGGCCGGGCGGTGGGTCAGATCGTGCGCAGGCCCCGCAGGTCCACCGCGGAGCGCAGCGTGGGCAGGGTGAGGGCGTACGCGGCCAGGACGATCACGATCGCGCCGACGCCGACCGCGCCGATGACGGTGGCGTCGAACGGGCGGGGTGCGCCGGGTCCCATGTCGACCAGCCATAGCTCGGAGTACATCCAGCCGGCCATGGTGGCCGCCGCCAAGGACAGGGCGACCGCGGGGATCAGGGTGAGGGTGAGCTGGACGAGGCTGGCGCGACGCAGCGTGCGGGTCGGGGTGCCGGCCGCGGCAAGACCGGCGATCGAGCGGGCCCGCGTGCGCAGGTCGTCGGCGCCGGCGACGGCCAACGAGACGACGCCGATCAGGGCGATCGCGATCAGGTAGGCCAGGAGCAGCAGCGTGTACTGGCCCTGCTCCGCGGACATGCTCCGCTTCTGGTCCTCCAGGGTGCTCGGCACGATGCCGGTTGAGGCGGCCATCACCGACTTCACCGCCTCGATGGTGTCGGGGCTGCCGTCCGTGCCGACCAGCACCTGAGCCGGCCAGTCCGCGGGCAGGTCGCTGGGCGCGTTGCTGGCCGGGAGCAGGTAGTCGCCGAGGCCGAGGCTGCGCAGGGCGGCCGAGATCGGGTACAGGTCCGGGCCGGCAGGGTAGTCCGCGACGCTGTCGAAGTGGACCTCGTCCACGTCGATGGCCCGGTGGTCGATCCGGTCGATCAGCCGCAGGGGGGCGTCGGTGGGGTCGCTCCCGATGGGGTACGCGACCCCTGGCGCGCACTGGGGCAGCGGGTCGCGCAGCATCGCGCCAATGGCCGCGCAGTCGCCGATCGTGGCGTTGCCGGTCCAGTCGTCGTCCTCCTGGGAGGTCTGGATCGGCTCGCCGAGGAGGGTCGGGGCGACCGCGCGCACGCCGGGGATGGCCCGGAGCTGCTCGACGGTGTCGAGCCGGGACAGCCCGGAGACAGTCCCGACGGCGACGTGCTGGTGCTCCTGGTCCAGGAAGCCCGTCTGCGCCTGGTCGAGCACGGGCAGGAAGGCGGCGAGCACCCAGGTCACCACGAACGCGAGCACGGCGGTGCCGGTGACCAGGCGGCCGGCCGTGGTCGGGTCGGCCTGGACCCGACGGGCGCCCAGCTGGCCGGCCAGCGGCAGGCCGCCGATCCGCAGCAGGCCGCGGGCCGCCAGCGAGCCCACCAGCGGGGTGGCCAGCACCAGCCCGAGCAGGGTGAACCCCGCTCCGCCGAGCAGCAGGAAGTACACGAGCAGCTCGTCGGAGTTGACGAGCTGGGGGAAGAAGAGCATGACGAGCAGCAGCGCGACTCCGATGGCCAGCGGGATCAGCCGCCAGGGGGCGGGTGCCTTCGGAGCGGCTCTCCGGGAGACCCCCAACGGGCTGGCGACGACCCGGCGCTGGGACACGTAGCCGGCCGCCACACCGAGCAGGGGCAGTGCGACGGCGACGATGGCGACCAGCGCCGGCACGGGGGCGAGGTCGGCGGGGAAGATCCCAGGACGCCAGGGCAGGAACCCCACCAGTGGCCGGACCGCGGCGAACAGGACGAGCCCGCCGAGCACGCCGAGGGCCCCGATGCCGCCGGCCTCCGCGGCCGAGACCAGCCGCACCTCCCCGGGAGCTGCCCCGACCAGCCGCATCGCGGCCATCCGCTGGTCGCGCTGCGCCGAGCCCAGCCGGGTCGACGTGCCCACCAGGATCAGCACCGGCAGCACGAACAGCAGCACCCCGAGCGGGACCGCGAGGTCGGCTGTCTCCTGGCTGTCCGACTGCGCCTGCGCGACCCAGTCGGGCAGGCCGTACCCGCTCGCGAACGGCTGGCGGTGGGTCGGGCCGGTCACCGCGATCCAGGCGAAGACCTCGTTCGGGCCGGCCAGGCCGGCCGGGCCGATGGTGGCCACCACCTGGCCGGGGTAGCGGGCGGCGAACACCGGGTCGGAGGCGACCAGCCGGGCGAACTCCGGCGAGGCCGCGATCTGGCCGGGCGCTGGGAAGGCGGCCAGACCGGGCGGTGGCGGCGGGGTGCCCATCGGCACGGCGGTCGCGACCGTGACCGGGACGTCGTGATACCAGGAAGTCGCCTCCAGGCCGGTGGGGGAGCTGACAATCGCCAGCCCGTCGGTCGGGCGGACGTCGACCTGCATCGGCGTCCGGTCGTCGATGCGCTGCTGCTGGGCGTCCCGTGCCGTCACCGCTCCCATCCCGAGCAGCAGCACCAGCATCGCCAGGGCGCTGCCGATCCCGGCCAGCAGCAGCCGCCGGCGGCCGTCCCGTGTCGCCACCGACATCCGCCAGCCCAGCAGCACCAGGCGAGTCCTGCCCATCCGGGGACCGGTCGCCTCGGCGACGGGCAGACCCCCGCGCTGCCCGTCGTTCGGGTCCGTCCGCAGGGCCGGAGTCCTCATGCGAGCACCGCCTCGGTGGTCCGTCCGTCGCGCACCTCGACCTCCCGGTCGGAATAGGCCGCGATCCGGTGGTCATGGGTGACCAGCACCACCGCGGCCCCGAGCTGCCGCGCGGTCGAGGTGAGCAGGTCCATCACGACCTCGCCGTTGAACGAGTCCAGGGACCCGGTCGGCTCGTCGGCGAACACCACCCGCGGGCCGCTGACCAGTGCCCGGGCCACCGCGACCCGCTGCTGCTGGCCGCCGGACAGCTCGCCCGGCCGCCGCCCGGCCAGCTCGGCCACGTCCACCCGATGCAGCCAATCGCCGGCTAGGTCCCGGGCCTCGCCCGCCGGCAGCCCGGCCAGTCGCAGCGGCAGCGCCACGTTCTCCGCGGCGGTCAGCTCGGGCACCAGCTGGCCGAACTGGAAGACGAACCCGAAGTCGTCGCGGCGGATCCGCGACCGGGTCGCGTCGCTGGCCTGGTCCAGTCGTCGGCCGCGGTAGATCACCGACCCGGAGTCCGGGCGCAGGATGCCGGCCAGGCAGTGCAGCAGTGTCGACTTGCCCGACCCGGACGGGCCGAGGATGGCCACCACCTCGCCGGGCCAGATCGTCACCGACGCGTCCACCAGCGCCGGCGTCGGCCCGAACGACACCGACAGCGACTCCGCCGCCAGCAGCACGTCGCTCGCGGCCCGCCCCGCCGCGCCCTGGCTCTCGACCACGTCTGTCCCCGTCACGCCTACCACTCCCTCGGTCGTCGTCTCTGCGCCGTTCTCGGTCTCGCTGCCTCGGTTGGTTGCATCGCTCATCGGGTCAGCTCCGCCGCCAGCCGGCCCAGCCGGGCCGTCGTCGCGTCCAGCCAGCGCAGATCGGCGTCGAGGTGGAACAGGACGAAGTCCGCGGCGATGGCGGCCTCGGTGCTGGGCGCCTCGCGGCGGCGGATCGTCCACTGCCGCATCAGCGCCCGATGCGCGGCGCGCTGCACGTCCAGCACGTGGGCCGCGGCCCGCCCCGACATCAGCGCGACCAGCACCTTCGCGAAGACCACCGACTGCAGGTACGGGGCATCCGGCTCGGCCTCGCCCAGCCAGCCGTCGACCCGGGAGTGCCCCTGGTCGGTCGCCGCGTACACGGTCCGCTCCGGGCCGGCGTCCTGACCGACGGCCGCGGGGACGATGAGCGCGTCGCGCTCCAGCCGGCCCAGCGTCGAGTAGAGCTGGCCCACCCGTAGCGGCCGCTCGCCGCCGAAGTGCGCGTCGTACACCTTCTTCACCTCGTAGCCGTGCCGCGGACGGGCGTCCACCAGACCCAGCAGCGTCATCGGAACCGACATGCGAGGGATACTAGTACCTCAGAGACTAGTGTCCGATCACCCAGCTCGACAGGGCGTGTCGACCTGGCGTGTTGACCTCGGTCGAGCGTTGTCGACGGGCCCCTGCGGCGCTTCGACCCCAGCCTTCGACCCCAGCCTTCGACCCCAGTCTTCGACCGCCCGGTGGACCCCCGCATGTAACGATCTGCGGGCGTCGGACATGTGCGGGGTGACCGGACGGCCGTCGGAGGGGGATCTCGTGTCGGACAGCCAGGGCGGCGCCGCACCTGCGGACCGGCTGGCGCAGGCGTGGCGCGAGCACTCCGCGGCCGTACTGGCCTACGCGGCCCGGCGCACGTCCAGCGCCGAGGACGCCGCCGACGTGCTCGCCGAGACCTACCTGATCGCCTGGCGCCGGATCGAGTCGATGCCCCACGAGCCGGACGCGCGCCCCTGGCTGTTCACCGTGGCCCGCAACGTGCTGGCCAACCACTACCGCGCCACGTCGAGGCGCACGGCGCTCACCGAGTCGCTGGTCGCCGAGGCGGCGCGCACGGTCGCCGCGCACCACGAGGCCTCCGGCGACGGCCTGGCGGCCTCGGAGCTCGGGCGCGCCCTGGCGCTGCTTCCCGAGCCCGACCGCGAGGTGCTGCTGCTCGCCGGCTGGGACGGCCTGACCCCGGCCCAGATCGCGACCGTCGTGGGCTGCTCGCCGCCGGCCGCCCGGGTCCGGCTGCACCGGGCTCGCCGCCGGCTGCGGACCCTGCTGGACGCCGCCGAGCCCCCACCCGAACGAGCCGCATCGCCTGGTCGGCGCTGGCCGACGCCGCCGGGGAGCCCGTTCGAACCCGATGAGCCCCCACCCGAACGCGCTGCATCGCCTGGTAGCCGCTGGCCGACGCCGCCGGTGAGCCTGTTCGAATCCGCTGAGCCCTCACCCGAACGCGCACCTTCGCCGTTCGCCGCCCGCCCCACCCGATCCCTGGAGGTGCCCCGATGAGCCCCTCGCGCGACGAGCTGAGCCGCCTGCTGGCCGCCCAGGACCCGGTCGACGGCCCGGCCCTGGCGGCCGACTGGGACACCCACCCCGCCTCCGCCGCCCTCCTCGACGCGATCCTCGCCGAGCCCGCCCTCGCCGAGCCCGCCCTCGAGCTCGCCGTCGCCGAGCCCACCGTCGCCGGGCCCGCCCTCGCCTCCTTGCCTGAGCCCGCTCGTTCCCGGTTGTCAGTCCAGGGGCCATCGGATGGCCCCGGGACTGACGACTCGGGTGGTGGGTCGGTGACGTCGGCCCGGGGCCGCCGCGGGCGCTGGGGTCGTCCGGCACTTCTCGCGGCTGCCGCCGCGGTCGTGGTGCTGGCGCTCTCGGTCGGCGGCCTGCCCGGCAGCACGCCCCGGGTGTCCGCGGTCCGTCAGCTCGACGACGGCCGGATCGTCGTCGACTGGAAGAGCACGCCCCTGCACGGCCGGGCGCTGATCGAGGACCTGCGCGACTACGGCCTGGACGTGCAGATCGCCGGGGAGTTCAACGCCTCGCCCTCGATGGTCGGGCACGTCGTGGCCTGGCCCGACTTCACCGACGAGTCGGACCCCACGCGCCAGGCCCCCGGATTCGCCTACGGCGGGCCGGACGGCACTCCCGGAGGGTTCGTCTGGATCATCGACCCCGCGGTCTTCGACACCACCATCAAGGCCGACCTGTACGTCGAGACTCCGCCGGGCGAGGACTACAACCTGTCCTCGTCCGTCTTCGTCCCCGGCGAGCCGCTGGCGGACGCCGCCTGCTCGCTCACCGAGCCCCTCGATCCGGCCCGGGCCGCCGACCTCGCCCGCTCCCTAGGGATGCAGGTCACCTGGACCGTCGAGAGCCCCCAGCTCGCTGATGGTCGCGACTGGGTCTTCTGGCACAGCGACGAGATGCCTGCGGGGTCCGTGGTCGGCGACCAGCAGCTCAACGCGCACAGCGTGGACTTCACCGTCCGGCCACCGGGCAACTGGTCGGCCGCGGTGACCGACCAGGACCGCCGCTACGTGAGCGACCTGAAGGCCGACTGCCTGGAACGCCCGTGACTCGACGCTCGGTCCGGCACGCGGCGTGGGCCCCTCGCCTGGGTGCCTCGCGCCCCACCGCGCCCCGCGCAGGCTGGGCGCCCCCGGGATCAGTGGACCCGGGCGGCGCCCTGCGAGATGCCGGAGAGCATCCGGGTGACCAGCGGTCCGAGGGTCTTCAGGTTGGTGCCGCCCTCCTGGACGATCACCGTCGGCAGGTTCAGCTCGCCGATGAGCACGCCGGTCGCGCCCAGGCCGTCGGGCGTGACCCGCAGCGGCCCGCCGGGCTCGTCGACGGAGGCGTTGACGCCCAGTGAGACCACCAGGACATCGGGCCGGTAGGCGCGCACGCGCCCCACCAGGGTGCCGATGGCGTCCAGCCACCGGTCGTCGCCGGCCCGCGCCGGGATTGGCAGGTTGAGGTTGGTCCCCTCGCCGCCGTGCAGGCCGCTCTCGTCGGCGTAGCCGAGGAAATGCGGGAACCGGCCGGCCGCGGGGTCCACGTGCGCGGAGGCGAACAGCACGTCGGCCCGCGAGTAGAAGATCGACTGGGTGCCGTTGCCGTGGAAGGCGTCGACGTCCACCACCGCGACTCGTCGGGCCCCCCGGACGCGCAGGTGCTCGGCGGCGACCGCCGCGTTGTTCAGGTAGCAGGACCCGCCGAACGCCTCGCGGGCCGCGTGGTGGCCGGGCGGGCGGCACAGCGCATACGCCATGGGGGAGCGGCTCTGGCTGGTGGCAGCGTTCTCCGCGCCCTGCCAGGCCGCGTCGGCCACGAGGTCCGCGGCGGTCACTGCCGCTCCGGCGGCGGCCTCCGCGGCGTCCCACGTGCCGGGGCCGATCAGCGTGGTGGTGTCGTAGCAGAACTGGCCGGCCCGGGCGTGCGCCGCGGCGGCCCGGCGGATCGGCAGCCCGTTGAGCATCCCGGGGATCGGGAACACCGAGGGGACGACCCGGTCCTGCCCACCCTCGGTCGGGAACCCGCCGACCACCCAGGCGTCGTGGATCGTGCGCAGGTGCGCGATCAGCTCCACCGAGTGCACCGCGAGCAGCGAGGCCTGCTCCGGGTCGCGCGCGGTCACCTCACGATGACCGGCCTTGCTCAGCACCTCGCGCAGCACATTGACCCGGTCGACGACCTCCGGGCTGGGCACCCGCACGCCCCAGCGGATCTCGGCCAGTGGCAGGTGCCGGCGCGTCCGCGGGTGCCACACGAACGGAATCGGCTCCCCCTGCGGCACGTCGGTCACGGGGGTCATCCTGCCAACGCTGGCCGCCACGACGGACGCAGGGGCACGGACATGGGCCACGATGAGGCCCATGTCACTCGAACCCTTCGAAGCGCTGACCGTCGCCCAGCTGCGGGGGCGGGCGGCGATGAAGTGGCAGGCCTACCCGCCGGACGTGCTGCCGCTGTGGGTGGCCGAGATGGACGTGCTGCCGGTGCCCGAGGTGGTCGAGGCGGTCACCGCGGCGGTGCGCGCCGGCGACACCGGCTACCCGCGCCGCGACACCGAGTACCCCGACGCGTTCGCCGGATTCGCCGCCGCACGCTGGGGGTGGGCGCCCGAGGCCGCGGACACGGTCGTGTGCGCCGACGTGATGACCGGCATCCGCGGGCTGCTGCTGACCGCGACCGATCCCGGCGGCCGGGTGGTGATCCCGAGCCCGGTGTACCCGCCGTTCACTGGGATGACCCGCGAGATCGGCCGCCAGCCGGTTCCCGTGCCGCTGCTGGAGTCCGGGCGCTTGGACCTGCCCGCGATCGGCGTGGCGCTGGCTGCGGGTGCGGGTGCGGGAGCGGGCGCGGGCGCCCGCGAGCGGCAGGCGGTGCTCCTGTGCAGTCCGCACAACCCGACCGGCGTCGTGCACACCGCCGACGAGCTGCGCGAGCTCGACCGGCTGGCCCGCGCGACCGGCGCCACCGTGATCGCCGACGAGGTCCACGCCCCTCTGGTCACGGGGCCGACGCCGTTCACGCCCTGGTTGACCGTCGCGCAGGGCGGATTCAGCGTGACGTCGGCGGCGAAGGCGTTCAACCTGGCCGGATTCAAGGCGGCGCTCGTGATCGCCCACCCAGAGCGGCGGGCAGCGCTGGAGTCGCTGCCGATGTCCGTGCGCTACGGGGCCAGCCACCTGGGCGTGATCGCGCACTCCGCGGCGCTGCGCTCGGACTCCGCGTGGCTGGACGCCGTGGTCGCGAACATCCGCGGCAATGCCGCGCTCCTGGCCGACCTCCTGGCCGAGCGTGCGCCCGGTGTTGGCTACCGGGTGCCGGAGGCGACGTACCTGGCCTGGCTGGACGTGCGCGGCCTCGGCCTGGGCGCCCAGCCGTACGACACGCTGCTGGAGCAGGGCCGATTGGCCCTCACTGACGGCTCCACGTTCGGCCCCGGCGGCGCAGGTCACGTGCGCCTGAACTTCGCGTGCTCCCGAGAGGTCCTCAGCGAAGCGGTCCTCCGGCTCGCCAGCGCCCCGCAGAACCCCCGCTCCTGAGCCCACATGCGCGCCCCGAGCGCCCCCACCTCCGCGCAACCCCGCGCGCAGCCGTTCGCCCTCCGCGCGCGTGCGCCCTCCGCGCGTCCGCGCCCCGGAACTCTGTGGTCGAATCCCGACATCCGTGTCGGAAATCGGCCAGCGTCTGTCGCTTTTCGACCACAGAGTTCGCGGAGCGTCCCGCACCCCGGGCCGCACCGAGGCCGGCGCGCCCTTCACCATGTGCTTCCCGCCCCCGCGGCCCCTTGGCCGGGGTCTCGCGTGGGCGACCGAGCTGTGGACCCGCTCGGCTCAGATGCGCGGGCTGCCGGCCAGCGGGGCGCTTGCCGGAGAGGCTGGCGCCGAGCCTGCGCGCACGATGACCAAGTCGGCGAGCGCGTGCGTGTCGGCCAGCGTGCCCGGGGCGACGGCGAGGTCGTGGCGCTGCGCGGCGGCGACCATCCGGTCGCGCAGGATCCCGTCCGCGATCATCAGGGTGACCACGACGATCGAGGAGCAGCCGTCGGCACAGCGCATCAGGGTCGCGATCCGGCCGATCGGGCGACCGCCGTCGAGGTAGGCGGCGCGCACGCGACGCGCACCCAGGGACGAGGCGAGGATCGGACCGTGCTCGCGGACCAGGGTCTCGATCGCTCCTACGGCACGCAGGTTGCGCGATCCGGTCGCGGTCAGCACGATCCCGGTCCGGTCGCCGATCGGCAGCCCGCTGGCCTCGACCAGCTCCCTGGCGCCGTCGAAGACCAGCCGGTGCAGGCCGACGGGATCGGCCTGGGAGACGCCCAGGCCGGGGGCGGCCGCCCGCATCGCCCGGACCGCGATCGGGACGTCGACGCGCGCGTGGTGGGCGGGGGTCAGCAGGAGCGGGACGACCGTGGTGGTCCGCACTCCGGAGGCCAGCAGAGCGCGGGCCGTGCCCTCGGGGGTGGGGTCGTGGTGGTCAAGGTAGGCGGGCTGAGCCGGGATGCCGGCCAGGCGCAGGCGAGCGGTCAGCTGCCCGACGTCGCGGCTGTGCCGGGAGTCCGGCGAGCCGTGAGCCAGCAGTGTGATGCTCATCACGCCATGCTCTCCCGAAGACCCCCCCAGCACCTAACGGCGCGCCGCGCGACGCACGGTTTCGGCCGAGGCGGACTTGGCCTCGCGCCGGTCGAGCTTCGAGACCTCTCCCGGGGCGGCTTGACGGCTGGGTGACCGGGGGTGGTGTGGGGCGTCCTGGGGGTGAGCTCGACCGGCGGGGGGTCAGGTGGTCTGCGGGAGGGACTCGGCTGGTGGGTGATCGCTTCGTCTCCAGCAAGGATCGCCCCGCATGGCCTGGGTCAGGCCAGGGCTTCTCGTAGGGCGACTACCTCGCCGATCACCGTGACCGCGGGGCTGGGCAGGTCGGCGTGGGCGACCCGCTGGGCGATGTCGGCCAGGGTGGCGGTGACCGTGCGCTGCTCGGGGGTCCAGCCGCGGCTGACGACCGCGACCGGCGTGCTCGGGGCGCGCCCGGCGGCGATCAGCTCGGCGCAGACCCGGTCCAGCGTGGACAGCCCCATGAGCAGCACGAGTGTGGCGTCGCGCGGGGCCTGGCGGGCAGCCTCGAGGGCGTCACCGGCCCCGGCGTGGCCGGAGGCGACGACGAACGAGGTGGTGATCCCGCGGTGGGTGAGGGGGATGCCGGCCGCCGCCGGAACGCTGACCGCCGAGGTCACCCCGGGCACCACCTCGACCGGCACGCCGTGCCCCAGGCAGTGCAGCGCCTCCTCGGCCCCGCGGCCGAGCACGTACGGGTCCCCACCCTTGAGCCGCACGACCGTGTGCCCGCGCTCGGCCTGCTCGACCAGGATCCGGTTGATCTCGTCCTGCGGGATCGGGTGGATGCCCGCGGTCTTGCCCACGTCGATGATCTCGACGCTCGGGTCGAGCTCGGCGAGCACGCCCGTCGGGCCGAGCCGGTCGGTGACCACCACGTCGGCGCGCGCCAGCCACTGCCGGCCGAGCACGGTGAGCAGGCCGGGGTCGCCCGGGCCGCCGCCGACCAGCACCACTCGGCCCGGTCCGACGGACTCGCGCGTCCGCCGAAGCGGCAGCCGGCCCGACGCCAGGGCCTCGTCGATCACGGTCCGGATCGCGGCGGCCCGGCCCGGGTCCGCCCCGCCGGAGACCGCCACCGCGACCCCGTCCGGGCCTCGGCTGACCGCCGGGGTGTGCGCCGCGGACTCCTGAGCCCGGTCGGCGCGCACCGCCCAGATGCCCAGCTCGTCGGCCTTCTGCGCGACCGCCGCATCGGTGCCGGGGTCGCCGGTCGCGGTCTGCACGAGCCACCAGCGCCCGCCGTCCGGGGAACCGGCCGCCACGTCGGCGGCACCGCCCTCGCGGGCCGCCCACGTCACCCGGCCGGCCTCGACCAGCTCGGCAAGGTCCTCGCATACCGCCGGGGCGACGACGTGCACCCGGGCGCCGGCGGCCAGCAGGCCGGCCGTGCGCCGAGCCGCGACCGGGCCGCCACCCATCACCAGGACCGCCCGGTTCGTCAGGTCCAGGAACAGCGGATACCGCGGGGGCCCGACGGCGCCCGCCACGGGACCCGCGGGGCGACCGGTGCTCTGGCTCATGCCGCGGCTCGGGCCAGGCCGGCCGCCACCGTCGCGCCGGTCTGGTCGTCGATCAGCAGGAACGAGCCCGTCGAGCGCACCTGCTCGTACTCGTCCAGTGCGACGACGTCGGCCAGCCGCAGCCGGACGTGCCCTATGTCGTTGAGGCCCAGCCGGTCCACTGACGGGTCCAGCTCGAGGGTGTCGACGTCCAGCCGGGACTCGACGGTGTCGACCAGCGCGCGGACCGTGCGGGTGCCGGCCTTGAGCAGCAGCCGCTGTCCGGCCCGCAGGTGCGCCTCGTCGACCACCGTGACCGTCGCCGCGACCTGCCGCGAGGCCACCGGCGCCGCGGCCACCCCGGCGATCAGGTCTCCCCGGGCGATGTCCAGGTCGTCGGCCAGCCGCAGGGTCACCGACTGCCCGGCCTGGGCCCAGGCCAGCGGCCCGTCGTAGGTGTCGATGCCGACCACCCGCGACGTCTGGGCGCCCGGCGCCACCACGATCTCGTCGCCGACCTGCACGATCCCGGCCGCGACCCGGCCCGCGTACCCGCGGTAGTCCGGGTGCTCGCGGTCCTGCGGGCGGATCACGTACTGCACGGGGAAGCGCAGCGGCTGCTCGCCCGGGTCGCTGCCGACGGGCACCGATTCGAGATGCTCCAGCAGCGTCGGGCCCAGGTACCACGGGATCCGCGCCGAGCGGGTCACGACGTTGTCGCCGTCCAGCGCGCTGATCGGAATGGCCACCACGTCGGTGATCCCGTGGGCGCGGGCGTACGCGGTGAACTCGTGGAGGATCTGCCGGAACGGGCACTCGTCGAACCCGACGAGGTCCATCTTGTTGACCACCAGCGCGACGTGCCGCACGCCCAGCAGCGCGCTGACCGCGACGTGCCGGCGGGTCTGCTCGACCACCCCGTTGCGCGCGTCGACCAGGATCAGCGCCAGCTCGGCGGTCGAGGCGCCGGTCACCATGTTCCGCGTGTACTGGACGTGCCCGGGGGTGTCGGCCAGGATGAACGACCGCGTGGGCGTGGCGAAGTAGCGGTACGCGACGTCGATCGTGATGCCCTGCTCGCGCTCGGCGCGCAGGCCGTCGGTGAGCAGCGCGAGGTCGGGGCCGGTCAGCCCGCGGTCGCGGCTGACCCGCTCGATGGAGTCCAGGGTGTCGGCGAGGATCGACTTGGTGTCGTAGAGCAGCCGGCCCACGAGGGTGGACTTGCCGTCGTCGACTGATCCGGCCGTGGCCAGGCGCAGCAGCTGGCGAGCCATCAGAAGTACCCCTCTCGCTTGCGGTCCTCCATGGCGGCCTCGGACATCCGGTCGTCCGCGCGGGTCGCGCCGCGCTCGGAGACCCGGCTGGCCGACACCTCGTCGATCACCTCGGCGACCGTGCGCGCGGCCGACTCGACCGCGCCGGTGCAGGACATGTCGCCCACGGTCCGGTAGCGGACCAGCCGACGCTCGACACGCTCCTCGGACGCCGGGCCGCCCCAGTCGCCGGGCGCGAGCCACATCCCGTTGCGGGCGAACACCTCGCGCTCGTGGGCGAAGTAGATGCTCGGCAGCTCCATGCCCTCGCGCTCGATGTAGCGCCAGATGTCGGCCTCGGTCCAGTTCGACAGGGGGAACACCCGCAGGTGCTCGCCGGGGGAGTGCCGGCCGTTGTACAGGTCCCACAGCTCGGGGCGCTGCCGCCGCGGGTCCCACTGGCCGAAGGCGTCGCGCAGGCTGAAGATCCGCTCCTTCGCGCGGGCCTTCTCCTCGTCGCGCCGGCCGCCGCCGAACACCGCGTCGAAGCGGTGCTCGGTGATGGTGTCCAGCAGTGGAACGGTCTGCAGCGGGTTGCGCGTGCCGTCCGGGCGCTCGCGCAGCACTCCGCGGTCGATCCAGTCCTGGACGTGGGCGACGACCAGCCGGGTCCCGGTCCGCTCGACGGTCGCGTCGCGGTAGGCCAGCACCTCGGGGAAGTTGTGCCCGGTGTCCACGTGCAGCAGCGGGAACGGCACCCGCGCCGGGTGGAACGCCTTGACCGCCAGGTGCAGCATCACCACGGAGTCCTTGCCGCCGCTGAAGAGCAGCGCCGGGCGCTCCAGCTCTCCGGCGACCTCGCGCATGATGTGGATCGCCTCGGACTCCAGCGTGGAGAGCTGATCCAGCTGCAGGCTCGCGTGCGTCGTCGTGGGGGCGCTCATGTGTGCAGCCCGCACTCGGTCTTGGCGTTGCCCGCCCAGCGGCCGGCCCGCGGGTCCTCGCCGGGCAGCGTCGCCCGGGTGCACGGGAAGCAGCCGATCGAGGTGTACCCCTCCTGGCGCAGCGGGTTGAGCATCACGGAGTTGACCTCGGCGTAGACGTCGACGTCCTCGTCGGTCCAGGCGGCCAGCGGGTTGATCTTTACCTTGGACCGCTTGGCGTCCCAGGTGATCACGTCGATGTCGGTGCGCGTGGGCGAGTCCACCCGGCGCATCCCGGTGACCCACGCGGCGAACGGCGCGAGCCCCCGCTCCAGCGGCTCGACCTTGCGCAGCGCGCAGCAGCGGTTCGGGTCGCGGGCGAACAGGTCCTTGCCCTCGGTCGCGTCCTGCTCGGCGACCGTCTGCAGCGGGCGGACCGTCAGCAGGGTGATCGGCCGGGTCGCGGCGTACGCGTCGGCGGTGCCGATCGTCTCGGCGAAGTGGTAGCCGGTGTCGATGAACAGCGTGCGGATCTCCGGCACGACCTCGCTGGCCAGGTGGACCAGGACCTCGTCGCCCATGCTCGACGCCAGCACCAGCTGCTCCCCGAAGTGGTCGTGCGCCCAGGCCAGGGCCATTCGGGCCTGGTCGATCGGGTCGTCGAACCGCTCGATGAAGCGGGCGCCCTCCGCGGCGATCTTGGGGGTCGCCTCGGCGATGCTGGTGATGCTCATCGTGCACCTCCCTGGTGGAACGGAATCGGGTCGGAGGCCGGCAGAGCAGCCAGGCCCAGGAAGCGGACGGAGAAGAGGCGCAGGCAGCTGCGGCAGTGCCAGGCGCCGTGCGCGGACTCGTGCGGGCGCAGGTCCTCCTCGGCGCAGAACGGGCAGTGGTAGGGCACCGCGCGCTCGCCGGAGGTGGCCTCGGGGCCGGTGGTCGCGGGGGTGCCGGCAGTGGGGGAGCCGGGCGCCAGGGCGCCGCTCATCGCAGCGCCTCCTCGTCGGCCCGCACGACCCAGTCGGCGAACTGCTCGCCGGACTCGCGCTGCTCCAGGAAGTGCCCGGTGACCCGGTCGACGAAGTCGGGCAGGTCCTCGGCGGTCACCTTCAGCGCGCGCAGCTTGCGCCCGAACCCGGCGTTGTGCCCGAGCGCGCCGCCGAGGTGGATCTGGAAGCCCTCCACCGGGGTGCCCTGCGCATCCGGGACGAGCATCCCCTTCAGCCCGATGTCGGCCACCTGGAACCGGGCGCACGAGTTCGGGCAGCCGTTGACGTGCACGGCCAGCGGGACGTCGAGCTCGGGGCGGCGCTTCTCGATCTGCTCGATGAGCACACGCGCGGTGTCCTTGGTGTTGACGATCGCGAGCTTGCAGTACTCGATGCCCGTGCAGGCCAGGGTCGAGCGGCGCACCTGGCTGGGCCGGACGTGCAGGCCCAATGCGGCCAGATCGTCGACCAGCGGCCCGACCCGGCCGGGGTCCACGTCGAGGATGACCAGCTTCTGGTGCGCGGTCAGGCGCAGCCGGCCCTGCCCGTAGTCGTCGGCGAGATCGGCCAGCGCGTTGAGCGTCGGCCCGTCGATCCGCCCGACCGTGGTGGCCGCCCCCACGTAGACCAGGCCGTCGCGCTGGGGATGCACGCCGACATGGTCGCGCTCGCCGGCCGGGATCGGGTCCGGCGCCGGGCCGTCGATCAGGGGCCGGTGCAGGTACTCGGTCTCGAGCACCTCGCGGAACCTCTCCGGACCCCAGTCGGCCATCAGGAACTTCAGCCGCGCCCGGTTGCGCAGCCGGCGGTAGCCGTAGTCGCGGAAGATTCCCACGACCCCGGCCCACACGTCGGGAACCTCGGCCAACGGCACCCAGGCACCCAGCCGGCGGGCCAGGATCGGGTTGGTCGACAGCCCGCCACCGACCCACAGGTCGAACCCCGGGCCGTGCTCGGGGTGCACGACGCCGACGAAGCTCACGTCGTTGATCTCGTGGGCGACGTCGTGGCGCGGGGAGCCCGAGACGGCGGTCTTGAACTTGCGCGGCAGGTTCGAGAACTGCGGGCTGCCGATGTAGAGCCGCTTGATCTCCTCCAGCGCGGGGGTGCCGTCGATGATCTCGTCGGCGGCGACCCCGGCGACCGGCGAGCCGAGCATCGTGCGCGGGGTGTCGCCGCACGCCTCCGTGGAGCTCAGCCCGACCGCCTCCAGGCGGGCCCAGATCTCCGGGACGTCCTCGACGCGGATCCAGTGCAGCTGGATGTTCTGCCGGTCGGTGATGTCGGCGGTGCCGCGGGCGAAGTCGACCGAGACCCCGCCGATGGCGCGGGCCTGCGCGCTGGACAGCTGCCCGCCGTCGGAGCGCACCCGCAGCATGAAGTACTCGTCGTCGAGCTCCTCGGGGGGCAGGGATGCGGTCCGGCCGCCGTCGATGCCGGGGCGGCGCTGCGTGTAGAGGCCCCACCAGCGCATCCGGCCGCGCAGGTCGTCGGCCGGGATGCTGGCGAACCCCTCCTTGGCGTAGATCGTCTCGATGCGCTCGCGCACGTTCAGGCCGTCGTCGGCGGCCTTGAGCACCTCGTTGCCGTTCAGGGGGGTGGTGCCACCCAGCGCCCACTGGCCTTCGTCGCGCGGGGCGCGGGCCGCGCGGGCCGAGGCCGGGCGCGGCGCCCGCGGCTCACGGGCAGGCGCCGTGCCAGGAGTGCCGCCCTCGCCGGGCGGCGCCGGGCGGGCTGCTCGGCCCTCGCGCGCCGGCGCCGGCCGGGGCGTCAGGGTGGGGTCGGTCATCGTCGTGCTCCGGATCTTCTCGGAGGACGCGTGCGCTCAGATCGTGGTGGGCAGCCCGCTTCGGCCGCCGGCCCGATCGACCACAGGCGCCCCAGGGGGGACGGGTGGGATCAGGCGTGACACATGCAGGACTGCATTCGGCACAGGTCGACGTGACGGCGCGCTACCAGCACGCGAGTCACGAGCGTGGCCGACGACATGCCCGGAAGGGTGCCGGAAGCGGCAGCCCGTGTCCACCTGTGTCCATATGCTGAGACGGCCGTCCACGCCCCGTGGGGGACATCGGGCCCGCGGGGAACCGGCGGCGCGACTGGGGTTCGCCGCCAGATCGGCACGAATCGATCACGGGCCTGCGCGGACCCATCATTGGCGATGCATTGCCGCTGGTCTTGTCGGTGCGTGCGCGCGGGCGCGGCCTGCATGATCGCTACCCTGTCCACCATGCCCCGGCGGATCAACTTCGTGCTCGACCACTCCGAGGCATACGAGGCCGTGGAGTCCCAGCTGATGGACCTCATCGAGGCCCATCTGCCCGGCCCCCCGCCGGCTCGCGGCGACTACGTCCCGGGCGATCTGAACTTCTGCCTGTTCATCCGGCCCAAGTCCGACGTCGTGATGAGCCACGGTGTGGCCGACAAGAACTACTACTGGTCACCCGACGGTCAAGGCGAGCGCATCGTCAACCAGCGCGAGGCCCTGCTGGTGCCCGGGGAGTGGCTCAAGCGACGACTCGTGGGCTCGCGGATCATCACCATGCCGCCCGAGCAGATCCACGTCGTCGGCTGGCCGCGGCTGGACCTGCTGATCCCGCAGGTGCCGCCGCCCCGGCGGCGCGACAGCAAGCCGCGGGTGCTCTGGGCGCCCACCCACAACCGGCGCAAGCGCGGCGAGACCGCCCGCTCGACCTCCAGCTTCCCGGAGTTCGAGAAGTACCTGCGCACGCTGTCCCGGTTCGCCTGGATCGACGTCTCGGTGCACCCGCGCAACCGCGCCGACCGGCGGCCCACCGGCGCCTCGATGCCGCGCTCGGACGTCGTCATCGCCGACTTCGGGACCACCGTCTACGAGGCGTGGGCGCTGGGCAAGCCGGTCATCTTCCCGCGCTGGCTGCTGGCCGACCGGATCACCGAGTACATGAAGTCCAGTGCGGAGTCGCACATCTTCGGCAACCGGATCGGGTACCACCCCGACTCGTTCGACGAGCTGATCGACATCCTGCGCGCCGGGCCGGTCATCACCGACGACGTGCGCGAGTTCATGGACGACTACCTGGCGCCGGAGTACTTCGGCACGTCCAGCGCCCGAGCGGCCGAGGTCCTCCAGGAGCTCGCGGCTCGCTGAGACGAGTTCGACCGGGCCCGACCGTCCGGCCGGCGGTTACCCCTTGCCCTTGAGGGCTCGGCGCAGGGCGGCGTTGACGTGCTCCAGGACCTCCAGGCGCGCGGTGAACTTGTCGTTGGCCGGGATCACATGCCAGGGCGAGTCCGGCGAGCTCGTGCGCCGGACCATGTCGTCGACGGCCAGCACGTAGTCGTCCCACTTCTCCCGATTGCGGTAGTCCTCGTCGGTGATCTTGTGCACCTTCTCCGGGGTCTGCTCGCGCGCCTGGAACCGGGCCAGCTGCTCGTCGGAGGAGATGTGCAGCCAGAACTTCGCGACCACGATGCCGTGCTCGGTCAGCTGGTCCTCGAAGTCGTTGATCTCCCCGTATGCCCGCTGCCACTCCCACTCGGTGGCGAACCCCTCGATGCGCTCGACCAGCACCCGGCCGTACCAGGTGCGGTCGTAGAGGACGAACTGCCCGGCCCGGGGCAGGTCGCGCCAGAACCGCCACAGGTAGTGGTAGCGCAGCTCGTCATGGGTGGGGGCCGCGGTCGAGATCACCCGGTAGTCGCCGGCCTCCAGGGCCTGGGTGATCCGCCGGATCGCTCCCCCCTTGCCGGCCGCGTCCCAGCCCTCGAAGGCCAGCACCGTGGGCACGCCGGCGCGCCGGGCCTTGAGCGCGAGCCGGTGCAGGTCGCGCTGCAGCATGTTCAGGTCGCGCTCGTAGGTCTTCTTGGGGGTCCGCCGTTCCAGGTCCACGGCGTCCAGCACGGTGACGCTCTCGGCCGGTGCGCTGAGCACCTCGGGCGGCGAGGGTGGGGCGGCCGGCCGGCCCGCGAGCCGCGTGGTCAGGGCGCTCAGGATCGTGCGGCCGACCGCCACGTCGCGGTACCGGGTGTCCGTGGACTCCACGATCGTCCACGGGGAGCCGTCCACCGCCGTGCGGCGCAGCAGCCGCTCGACCTTGGGCAGGTTCTCGTCGAGCCTCTCCAGCACCTGCCAGTCGCTGGTGTCGACCCGCCAGCCGTCGTCGTCGTCCTTGGCCTTGCGGATCCGGCGGCGCTGCTCCTCGGCGGGCGTGTGCAGGTAGATCTTGATGATGAGCATGCCGTCGTTGATCAGATCCGTCTGCAGCTCGGCCAGGTGGTCGACCGCCCGCTCGTAGGCGCTGTCGCTGAGGTGGTGGGACAGGTTCTCCTGGAGCAGGCGCATGATGCCGCCGGCCATCATCGTGGTGGCGCCCTTGGGCGGCAGGTCGCGCCACACCCGCCAGTTGCGGGGGCGCATCGCCTCCTCCTCGGTGGACCGGCCCATCACCACTGTGCGGATGTAGCGGGCGTCCATCCACTCGTTGATCCGGTTGACCACCGCGTTGGCCGCCACCCGGTCGTCGCCGGCGACGAACAGCAGGACGCCGAAGTCGGCTTTGCGCAGCTTGTACTGGGCGTTGATGAGGTCCACGCGCAGCTGGGGCACGGTGGCCTTGAAGTCCGCTTTGGACAGGCGGTTGCCGACGACGGACTCGGTGATCATGGTGGGCTCCTGCCGGTGTGACGTGCTGGGAAAGTAGCGCCCGAGTGCGCCTCAGTGCGCGGCCACGGGCCTGACCCGCGCCGCGGTCCCTCGCCGGGTCGGGACGGCGCGCCGCCCGACGCGGGAGGTCCGGCCTACTCTGGGCCCATGCCCGGAGTGCGCTGGCCCTCGACGCTCGGGGGGAGGCATGCCCGCGAGGACCGGACCCAGGTGCTGGACCGGGCCCCCGGCGCGCCCGGCGCGGACCCCGCCGCGGGCACCCGGGTCCTCCCGGTCGATCCCGCGACCCCGCCGGTCCCGGTCGCAGCGCCGGCCTCCCCGGCTGCACCCCCGCCCACTGCCCAGACCCCGCCCGCGCCCGATCCGGCGGCGCCGACCACGCTGCTGGCCGGCCGTCGCCTGCGGGGACAGGACACCGCCGAGCCCACGCCACCCCTGCTGACCCGCGTGGAGGCGGCCGAGGTCGGCCTCTACGTCGGGGGCGTCCTGATGGCCCTGGCGGTGCTCCTGCAGGCCGCGCGCGGCTGGCAGGGGACGGCGGACTGGGTCCAGGCCGTCTCGCTCGGGCTGACCTCCTTCGTGCTGCTGGCGACTGGGTTCTTCGTGCGGCTGCCCTGGTCGCGCACGCTCGGGCCGCAGCGGCGCCGGGCGATCTCGGTGCTGCTGGTCAGCGGGGCGGGGTTCGCCCTGATCGGCATCGGGGCGGCGGCTGACGTGCGCCGTGGCGCCGCGCAGGCCCTGCTGCTCGCGCATGTCGTGATCGCCGTGCTCACCATGGTCCTGGTCTGCCGGATCGCGCGGACTCCGGCGTCGGAGTCGGGCGTGCTGGCCGCGTCGGTGTGGGGGGTCTGGGTGCTGGCGCCGGCTGGGGCGGGCTGCTGGCTGGGCCTGGCCGCCCTGGGCATGGCGTGGGTGCTCCTGGGCACGCGCTGGGCGCAGGGACCACACACGGCGCGGGTCACCGGCACGCTGCTCGCGCTGTGCGCGGCCGTGGGCCTGGCGCAGGGGGAGTGGAAGTGGGCGGTGGCGCTGGTCCTGGCCGGGCTGAGCGTGACCGGGCTGGTGATGTTCGTGCGGGGCGGGCCCAACCACTGGCTGGCGCTGGGTGCGGCCAGCGCGACGGCGCTGGCCGGGTCGATCACCGGGGGTCAGGGCCCGCTGCTGGCCCTGGCGGTCGGCGGGCTGGCCACGATGCTGGTCTCGGGGATCGCGCTGCGCTCGGCGACCCGATCCACCGGCCGGCCCGCACGCTAGCGCCGAGCCGGGCTCGTCCACCCGCTGGCCGTGGGACGCGCCGGAACTCCGGCCTCCCCGGTGAAGGAGCCGGGCGTCCGGTCGTCCGTCGGGCGTAGCCTCGGAGATCCTGAGCCCTTCTCCGAAGGAGTGTCCGTGGCCCTCAACGCGTATCTCGACCTGGTCGGCGTCCAGCAGGGTCGGATCAAGGGCTCCGTCACCCAGAAGGGACGCGAGGGCCTGATCCAGGTGATCGCGGTGAACCATGGGATCCAGGCGCCGCGGGACGCGGTCTCGGGCCTGGCGACCGGGAAGCGCCAGCACGGTCCACTCGTCCTCACCAAGGAGGTGGACAAGGCCACCGTGCCGCTGCGCCGCATGCTGGTCGACCACGAGCTGGCCTCCTCGTGGGAGCTCAAGCTCTGGTTCCCGGCCGCCATCGGAGCCGCCGGGGCCGGGGTGGGTCAGGAGAAGCAGCTCCTCACCATCCGGCTGACCGATGCCGCGATCGCGTCGATCGACCTCCAGCTGCCAAACACCAAGGACCCCGACCTGGTCACGCTCCAGCCGTTCGAGGAGGTCGCGTTCGCGTACGTGGGGATCGAGTGGATCTGGACCGACGGCGGTGTCACGGCCAGCGACGCCCTCACTCCGGGAGGTCTGCCCTAGGGAGCCGCCGACGCACCCATCAGCCCCCGAACCCTGGTGGGTCCGGGGGCTGATGGGTGCGTCAGTCTGGGTGCCTCAGAGGGGGCGGACCTGGTCGGCCTGCGGGCCCTTCTGCCCCTGGGTCACCTCGAACTCAACCCGCTGCTCCTCCTCGAGCGACCGGTAGCCGTTCGTCTGGATCGCGCTGTAGTGGACGAAGACGTCTGCGGAGCCGTCGTCGGGGGCGATGAAGCCGTACCCCTTCTCGGCGTTGAACCACTTGACGGTGCCTTGTGCCATGGTGCTGTGTGCTCCTGTACTTCTGTGGGTGTGAACCGCTGACGACGTCGTGCGTCCAACAGCCAGCACACCGTACCTCAGCACGGCGCGGATTCCGGCATGTGAGCGCGCCGAAATCTCGAGGCATTTCCGCGGAACGGCCGATGAGTCTGGGATTCGGCGCCCATCCCGGCGGCTCAAGCGAAGGCTGCGGGCGGCCGCACGGGCGCGGGCAGCGGCCCGGGGCGGTCGCCTAGGCTGCCTCGCGTGCTCATCCGACACTTGACGATCGGCGGCCTGCGCTCCTTCCCGGCGCAGCCCCAGCGGGTCGATCTGGCCCCGCTCACTCTGGTCTTCGGGCCCAATTCGGCCGGGAAGTCCTCGCTGCTCTCGGTGCTGCCGATGCTGGAGCAGACCGCGTCGCGGCCCGACGTGCTGACCATGTCCGGCGATCTGGTCGAGGGCGGCTCGTTCCGGATGGCGGTGCACCGCCACGACATCGACGCGCCGATGACCCTGGGGTTCGGCTGGACCTCGGCGGCTGGCGTGCCGCGCGAGGCCGCGATCGCGTTCCGCTGGGACCCGCAGCGCCGCACCGCGGTCCGTGCGCGCACCTGGCTCACCGATGGCGAGGAATCCGGGGAGCTGGTGGGTGGCCGACCGTGGGGCGACCAGCCCGGGGTGGCTCTGCATCGGCGGGTCTCCCCGGAGTTCTGGGGGACGCTGGACCACGTCCACTTCGTCGGGCCGATCCGGGCGCGGATCGAGCGGGCCACCATGGTGGGCCAGACCGGCGGGCAGTACGTCGGCCCGGCCGGTGAGGCGATGGGGGCGATCCTGCACGCGGACCCCGATCTGCTGGCCCAGGTGAACGCCTGGTGCGACCGGCTCGGCGTCGGATATCGCGTCCGCATGCTGGACATCGGCACCCAGGAGGTGGTGCAGGTCGCCGGCGAGTTCGCGGTGCTCGCCCTGGAGGACGTGCGTCACGACCCGCCGGTGCTGGTCTCCTCGCGCAGCGTCGGGTACGGGATCGGCCAGCTGCTGCCGATCATCACCCAGTGCCTGCTCACCGACGAGGACCTGATCCTGGTCGAGCAGCCCGAGGTCCACCTGCACCCACGCCTGCAGGCGGCGGTCGGCGACCTGTTCGTGGACACCGTGCGCCAGGGCCGCGCCCAGCTGCTGGTCGAGACGCACTCCGAGCATCTGGTCCTGCGTCTGCTGCGGCGGGTCCGCGAGGGCACGCTGGCTCCCGACGAGCTGGCGATCCTCTACGTCGACCTGGATGACCAGGGCGGGGCGTTCGTGCGCCGGCTGGACGTCGATGACGAGGGTGACCTGGTCGACGGCTGGCCCGGCGGGTTCTTCGACGAGCGGCTGGCCGACGTGCTGGGCGGTCGCTGATGGCCCAGCCCCCCGCCACGCCGCCCGGGCAGCCGCCCCCGCCCGCCGCGCCGCCGCGCCGTGCGGTGTTCGGGGTGTCCATCTCGGCCGACGCCCTGGGCGACCGGTCCGAGGACCCGGCGCTGCGCCGGGCGATCCACGAGGACCTGCTCGAGGACCTCGCGGTGCACGGGCGGCTGGTGTTCACCTCCCAGCACCATCTGGACCTGTTCGTCGCCGCGGTCGCCGCGCTGCCCACCTCGCTGGCCAAGTCCTGGGAGGCGGTGCTGTCCAGTCGCAAGGTGCAGGTGGGGATCGCCCGCCCGCCGCTGGACGAGTCGCTGGGCAACCTGCTGGACCCCGAGCTCATCGAGGCCGAGCTGGCCGACGACCTGGAGCTGATCCTGGTGGAGGCCGACCAGGCCGAGCTGCTGGGCGTGGCTGCCGACGAGTTCTCCTCGACCACTCCGTCCGGGCTGGTCGAGATCGGCCGGATCACGACCGCCGGGCGCACGGTGGTGCTCAAGGCGGCTCGCGAGGTCCTGGACGCGCCGCTGCGCGAGGGGGTCAACCGGGAGGTCGAGTGGACCCAGCGGTTCGGCCCGCTGTGCGAGGGCGCCAAGCCGCTGGTCATCTACGACAAGTTCGTCGGTCAGCAGACCGTGCGGCGCTACCTGTACGGCGCGGGCAGCGGCGACGGGCTGACGTGGTTCCTGGCCCGGGTCGGCATGGTGCCCGGGCGGCGGGTCCGGATCATCACGGCGATCACCGACGCGGCCGAGCGCGGCCAGCGCTTCGACGAGGAGGCGATGGTCGCGGCGTTCCACCGGCTGCTCGCGTCGATGGCCGACCGGGACCTGCGGCTGGACCTGGTGCTCGTGCCGGAGAAGGTGCGCGGTGGTGGCGGTGCGGGTGCGGGCGGTCGCGGGGGCGGTGCGGGGGCCGGCCGGGGTGGCGGTGCCGGCCGAGGGGTCGAGCGGTTCGGCCACGACCGGCACCTGCGCTTCGGCGAGCGGGCCGCGCTCGCGCTGGGCGCGGGGATGCAGTCGTTCGCCACGGCCACGTTCCGCGAGACGGTCACGGTCGCCCGGCTGCCAGTCCAGGACGCCAAGGCCCGCGAGGAGCGCGCGATCAAGTCCGCGGTCCGCCCTCCACCAGGCGGCTGGCTCGGCTGAGCCCGCGGCGCCCTGCGCCCCGTCCCGTCCTCGGAGTCTGGTGGCTTTCGGTCGCCCGGGCAGGGCAGACTCATCAGGCCCGCGGGAGGGGCGCGGGCTACCTCAGCGGGCTACGGGGGTGCCGGCCGCCCACACGCCTGCGAGGTCGAGGTCGGCGGTGACGTGGCACAGGTCCGCCCGCGCACCGACGGCCAGGACGCCCCGGTCCGACAGGTCCAGCAGCCGGGCCGGGGTCGACGTGAGTGCGGCGAAGGCGTCGGCCGGGCTCATCCCCACCTGCTCGATGGCGAACTTGAGGGCGTGGTCGGTGGTCAGCGTCGAGCCGGCGATTGCCCCACCGTCGACCAGCCGGGCAACCCCGTCGACGACCAGCACGGGCAGCTCGCCCAGCAGGTACTCGCCGTCCTCGCCCGCGGCGGCGGTCATCGCGTCGGTGACCATGACGATCCGGCCCTGCGCGGCCCGCTGGGCGAACGCCGCGGCGGCCGGGTGGACGTGCACGCCGTCCAGGATCAGCTCGACGGTGACGCGCTCATCCTCGGTCAGCGCCACGATCGGACCGGGCTCGCGGTGGTTCACCGGTCGCATCGCGTTGTAGAGGTGGGTGGCGACGGTGGCGCCCGCGTCGATCGCGGCGCGCACCTGGTCGTAGGTCGCGTTGGTGTGTCCGATCGCGGCGATCGCCCCGGCATCGGCGAACCGGCGGACCGCGTCGATCCCGTGCGGGTACTCCGGGGCCAGGGTCACCATCCGGACGGTGCCCCGCCCGATCTTGATCAGCGAGTCGACCTCCGCGGGGTCGGGGTCGCGCAGGGTCGCCGGGTCGTGGGCGCCCTTGTACTCCATGGCGATCCACGGGCCCTCGAGGTGGGTGCCGGCGATGATCCCCTGCTCGGTGAGCTCGGCCAGGGCGGCCACGTCGTGGGCCAGCGACTCGGGAGTCCCGGACACGAGGCTGGCGATGATCGTGGTGGTGCCGTGCTGGCGGTGGGCCGTGGCGAAGCGGGCGACCGCCTCGGGATCGCCACCGACGACGGTTGCGCCGCCGCCGCCGTGGGTGTGGATGTCGATGAACCCGGGGCTCAGGTAGCCGCCGCCGAGCTCGACGTCCGCCGGCCGCGGCGGGGCGCCTGTGCCGAGGGCGGCGATCGTCCCCCCGTCCACCTCCAGCCATCCGTTGTCGAGGATTCCCTCAGGGGAGACGAGCTGGGCGCCGGCGAGGATGAAGGTCATGGGAGGCATCGTGCCGCGAAGCAGCCTGCCGCCGCGCGGTAGGCGTCGCGGAGCGGTCGCACAGGTTCCGTGCCGCGAAGCAGCCTGCCGCCGCGCGGTAGGCGTCGCGGAGCGGTCGCACAGGTTCCGTGCCGCGAAGCAGCCTGCCGCCGCGCGGTAGGCGTCGCGAAGCGGTCGCGTGGAGCCGTGGCGGGGCGCCGCCGGGTGGTGGTGCCGTCACGTTACGGTGTCCGGCATGCCCGATTCAGCCGGCAAGAAGATCCGCGTGCGCTCCAAGCGCCCCCTGTGGATGCCGATCCTCGCCGCGGCCCTGACGTTCATCGGGGTGTTCGGGCTGTTCGTGCGCCAGAACAAGGAGGCCCAGAGCCTGAACTCCCCGACGGCGCCGGCGGGTCTGCTGCCCCCGGAGCAGTCCAGCGGGACCGCGCTGGTGTCCGTGGGGAAGGTCACCGGGCTCCCGCTGCCGTGCACCGCGTGGCTGGTCGATGCCGGGGCGGCGCCCGACGCCCGGGCCTACGCCGTGACTGCCGGGCGCTGCGTCGGCGTGGACGACGCCGCGACGGTACGGGCCGATGTCTCGGTGAATGGGGCGAGCATCGACTTCAACACGTTCGCCACCCTCACCTCGGCCGCCTACGTGGCGCCGGTCACCGCCTCGATCACCGATGTCGAGTGGGCCTCGGCGCGCGGCACGGATCTGGCCGTTCTGCGTCTGGGCACCACCTACGGGGCGCTGGCCGACCAGGGCGTGCTGCCCATCGCCCCGGTGGCGCCGCTGGCCGACGGGGGCCAGATCCTGGTGCCCAGCGTCCCGGTGGAGGGGGTGCCGGCCGATCAGCAGCACCTGCGCGGCAGCCGCTGCGCCATCGGGGTGACGACCGACGTGGCCGAGCAGCCCTGGCTGTTCCACCACCTGCGCGCCTCGGACTGCGACGGGATCCTCGGCGGGTCGGCGGGGGCGCCGGCCCTGAACCCGGAGGGGCAGGCGGTCGGGATGGTCGTGACGACCACCATCGCCGCGCCGGACGGCCCCGACTGCTCCGTGGGCAGGCCGTGCGAGGCGCGCGACGGCACGGTCGGGTTCCACGCCGACACCACCTACCTCACCCCGGTCGACCTGCTGGCCGGGTGCTTCCCCAAGGGCACCTTCGCCACCGGGCCTGACTGTGCGCTGGAGGACCCGGCGAGCGTGGTGCAGGCGTCCGTCGGCTCGTCGACCTGGCCGGCCGGGGGCGCGGTGCGCATCGAGGTGGATGACCCGCCGTCGGGCCTGCAGGCGCAGGCGGGACCGCTCGGCTCGACCGACTGCTGGGCCGACCAGGGCTACGCGAAGGTGACCCCCGACGCCACGGACGCGATCACCGTCACCGCACCGACCAAGCAGGGGCTCGCGGTGGCCTGCGTGCGCGCGGCCGGGCAGCCCACGCCGCTGCTGCTGACCATCACCGGCTCGGCCCCGGATGCCAGTGCGATCGCGTTGTCGCGGGTGCCGGTCGAGGGCGGCGTCGAGGTCGCACCCGTCCCGGATCCGCCGACCTACGCCTCGTTCACATGGGCGATGGGTCCGGCGGGGTCCACCGACTGCGCGAAGATCGAGGGGTACGCCGAGTCCGGCGACGACCCGGTCCTGATCCAGTCCGCCGACCTGCCGGCGACCGTGTGCGTGATCGCGCGCGACGCCGCCGGGACCCCCTCCGCGCCCTCCGCCTTCCAGCTGGGCTGACCTCAGCCCGCGACCGGCCCGCGACCGGCCCGCGCCCGCCCACCCGTCCCTCGCCCGGCGGCTCGACGCCGCCCGGTGCCAGGATGGCCGCATGCCTGACGTGCGCGCGGACCACCTGAGGAGCCTGGTCGAGGCCGGTCACGAGCGGGCCGTGGCCGACCTGTGCGACCTCGTCCGGATCCCCAGCGTCAGCCGCGAGGGGCTGGACGGCGAGCAGCTGACGCGCAGCGCCCAGGCCGTGGCCGACCTGCTCGCCGATGCGGGCGTGCCCGAGGTTCGGATCGTCCGCGAGGGCGGGGGACCGGCGGTGCTCGGCCACATCCCCTCTCCCCCGGGGGCGCCGACCGTGCTGCTCTACGCCCACCACGACGTCCAGCCGGCGGGGAGTCTGGCGGACTGGACGACCGAGCCGTTCGAGCCGAGCGCGCTCGACGGGCGGCTGCACGGCCGCGGGGCCGCCGACGACAAGGCCGGCGTGCTGGCCCATGTCGGGGCGATCCGGGTGTTGCGCGAGGCGTTTCCCGACGGGTTCCCGGTCGGGGTCACGGTCTTCGTGGAGGGCGAGGAGGAGGTCGGCTCGCCCTCGATGGCCGACTTCCTGGCCCGGCATGCCGCGGCGCTGGCCGCCGACGTCGTGGTCATCGCCGACTCCTCGAACTGGGAGGTGGACGTGCCCGCGTTCACCACCTCGCTGCGCGGTCTGGTCGAAGTGATCGTGGAGGTGCGCACCCACGCGGGCGAGCAGCACTCCGGCGTCTTCGGCGGGCTGTTCCCGGACGCGCTCACCTCGCTGTGCCGCCTGCTGGCCGGGCTGCACGACGAGGCCGGCCGAGTCGCGGTGCCGGGCCTGGTCAGCGCACCCGCGCCGGCCGTCGACCTCGACGAGGCGGCGCTGCGCGCCGAGGCCGGCGTGCTGCCCGGGGTCGTCTCGCTGGGGGAGGGCACGGCGGCGCATCGGATCTGGGGGCAGCCGGCGGTGACCGTGCTGGCCATCGACGCGCCGGCGACCGCGGCGGCGGCCAACGTCCTGCTCCCGGTCGCCCGCGCGACGGTGAGCATGCGCATCCCGCCCGGCCAGGAGCCGGCCGCCGCCCAGCAGGCGCTGGCCGACCACCTGATCGCCACGGCGCCGTGGGGTGTGGAGGTCACCTGCACTCCGGGCTCGGCCGGCAGCCCGGTCGCGATGACTCCGCAGGGGCCGACCGCGGACCTGGCGACCCGGGCGTTCGCCGACGCCTGGGACGGGACCGCGCCGGTGCACATGGGGATCGGCGGGTCGATCCCGTTCATCGCCGACTTCGCCGAGCAGTTCCCGCAGGCCACGATTCTCGTGGTCGGCCCGGGGGACCCGGCGTCGTGCTGGCACGGCCCCAACGAGAGCGTCGACCTCGACGTGCTGCGCCGCCTGACCCTGGCCGAGGTCCTGCTGATGGCCGGACTCGCCGGCGACCTGGACTGACCCCCGCACGATCCGCACGGCCGCCGCCACCGCGTGCAACCCGATCCAAGGGCGGGGATTTGGGGGCCTCCGTCCGGCCGGATACGATGGGCCCCGCCCTGGCCCCCGTAGCTCAGGGGATAGAGCAGTGGCCTCCGGAGCCATGCGCGCAGGTTCGAATCCTGCCGGGGGCGCCCAGCGTCACCGCAGGTCAGAGGCCGGTTTCCCGCCCGTGTGACCAGCGTAAACCCCAGGCACCCCCGGCGCGCCCGGTCACACGGCGCACGGACGACCTACGCGGCCGTCTCCAGGCCCGCCAGGAACGCCTCGTGGCCCGCGCCGGATTCAGCACGACCTCGCAACGTCGCGTGCGCCTCCGCCGGGCTCAGTCGAAGGCGCGCAGTTGCTCACCCGGTTCTGACCAGCCCACCACGCGCACGATTCTGCGAGTCACCTTGATCCCACCGTCAGCCTGTTCCTGCTCCGTGACCTCGACATCGCAACCCAGCCGAATCCCCGGCACGATCGGGAACTCTCGCCTGTCCATCCGCTCGAGGAACGCCTCGTCCTCGACCGGGATGTTCATCCGCGCGTCGCCGTACCGGAACGTCCACGCTGCCCTTCCCTCGAGCACGACCTTGACCAACGTCAGCGTCATCCGAGTGGTGCTCACGTGGAGCTGGTCCACGGTCTCCGCGTCGAACCAGGCCTGGTCGCCCGGGACGAGCACCTCATCGGCATCCCCACCCTGGATCTCCACCGAAGCATCAGATCCTGCCGACTCCACGGGTTGAAGCACGCCTCTTGCCGCCCGCCGGAACATCGGGTCCGCCACCAGCCGGGCGGTCGCGGGGTCGACCGTGATGTTCACGGTGACGTCCCCCTTCACCACGATGCTGACGTTCCCACGGTCGTCGGGCAGCTGCTTGAACGGCCCGCCGCTCCAGTCGCCTGACCACGGCCATGGCGGAGGGCACCATGCCCGCCAGCGTCCAGACGTTGACCAAGGTGGTCGCCTCGCGCCCGGTCAACACCTGCATCGCTCGACTGAACACCCCACCGACATCGGCGAGGATGAGGTCCACCACGAACGAGCCCGGCTCGTTGGCCGCGATCCGCACCTGCGGCGCCCGAGCCTGCAGGTTCATCACCTGCGCAGCCCGCCCATACGCCCGGCTCAGGGCAATCAGGCTCCCCGCATAGGCGTCGACGTCCATCGAGTCGTCAGCGGCAAGGCAGCACCCGCGAACCTCACCCGAACCGCCGCTGTCGGCATGTCCGGGACCGTACCCGTGCCCTCTGTCATCACTAGCCTCTCGAACCGCCACTCGTGGGCCATCTGATGGTCATGCCCGGTCTTCGGCCGGGGCGGCCGCGAGACTCAGCCCGCCGGCTCGACCCTCTACGCCGCCCCGGACGCCGGCGACGTTTGGGCCACCTGGCCAGCGGGTATCACGCGGACATCACCCCTGGCCCCTACCCACGACGAGGAACCGCAATGCCCACACCCAAGAGACTCCTCGGCGCCGTCACCGTGGCCGCGATCGCCATCACGCCCGTCCTCGGCGCGGCGCCCGCCCAGGCCGCCGCTCCCGCCAAGGCCAAGCCCGCCAACTGCAAGACCGTCAACGCCAAGTACCCCGGCGCAGTCGCCCAGAACTCGAAGGTGCGCAACACCAAGGTCTCCGGCGGCAAGAAGGTCCCCGCCAAGAGCACCCACAAGCCCAAGGTCAGCAAGTCGCTGTACAAGAAGTACCACAAGCTCGACCGCGACAAGGACGGCATCGCCTGCGAGCGGTGACGGCCGCCGGGAGCCCGCCGTCGTGGCCCCCGCTGACGATCCGGGCGGGCCTGTGCGCGCAACTACCATGACGCCATGACCCCCGACGCATTGGCCGCTCTCATCACCGCGAGCATCCGCGACCTGGTGGCGGACAGCCGGATCACCCTGCCCGACGATCATCGGGTCCTGGCCACGGTCGAGCGTCCGAAGAACCGCGAGCACGGCGACTACGCGACGGCCGTCGCGATGACCCTGGCGAAGGCCGCCCGGATGCCACCGCGGGCCATCGGCGAGCTGCTCGCCGAGCGCCTGCAGGAGAGTCCCGCGATCGCCCGGGCCGAGGTGGCCGGGCCGGGCTTCGTCAACATCTGCCTGGAGACCGCGTCCCTGGGTGAGGTGGCGTCGCGGATCGTGGCCGAGAGCGAGCACTACGGCCGGTCCACCGCCCAGGCCGGCCGTTGGATCAACATCGAGTTCATCTCGGCCAACCCGACCGGGCCGATCCACCTGGGGCACACGCGCTGGGCCGCCGTCGGCGACTCGATCGCCCGAGTGCTGGCTGCCGAGGGCGCCTCGGTGACCCGCGAGTTCTACATCAACGACCGCGGCGTGCAGATGGAGCGGTTCGGCGAGTCGATCCGCAACGCGGCGCACGGCCGGCCCGCCCCCGAGGGCGGCTACCACGGCGACTACGTCAAGGAGCTGGCAGCCCAGATCGTGGCGTCGGAGCCCGGCATCACCGCGCTGCCCGATGACCGGCAGGCCGAGCAGTTCCGCGAGGCCGGCTACCGCGCGCAGCTGGCCGCCCAGCAGGAGAGCCTGGAGCGGTTCCGCACCCACTTCGAGGTGTGGACCTCCGAGCGCTCCCTGCACGAGGCCGGTGCGGTCGAGGAGGCGTTCGAGACACTGCGCGCGCAGGGCCACGTCTACGAGTCCGAGGGCGCGGTGTGGCTGCGGACCACCGAGTTCGGCGACGACAAGGACCGCGTGCTGGTCAAGGCCGACGGCGAGCTGACCTACTTCGCCTCCGACACCGCCTACTACGTGGACAAACGCCGCCGCGGGTTCGACCGCTGCATCTACCTGCTCGGCGCGGACCACCACGGGTACGTCAACCGGCTGCGCGCGGTCGCCGCGTGCGCGGGCGACGACCCCGACACCGGCATCGAGATCCTCATCGGCCAGCTGGTGAAGATGATCAAGGGCGGCGAGGAGGTCAAGCTCAGCAAGCGCGCCGGGCACATCATCACCATCGACGACCTGGTCGACGAGGTGGGCGTGGACGCCGCCCGCTACTCGCTGATCCGCTACCCGGTGGACTCCCCGCTGGTGCTTGACGTCGACCTGCTGCTGCGCCGCACCAACGACAACCCGGTCTTCTACGTGCAGTACGCGTCGGCGCGGATCGCGTCGGTGCTGCGGCACGCCGACGATCTGGGCATCGACTGGCGCTCGGCGCACTTCGAGCCCGCGGCGCTCGCGCATGATCGGGAGAGCGCGCTGCTCGGCGTCCTGGCCGAGTTCCCGCGCGTGGTCGCCTCGGCCGCCGAGCTGCGCGAGCCGCACCGCGTGGCCCGCTACCTGGAGACCTTGGCCACCGCCTACCACCGCTTCTACGACGTCTGCCGAGTGCTGCCGATGGGCGAGGAGCCCGCGCAGGAGCAGCACATCGCCCGGCTGTGGCTGTGCGCGGCCTCCCGCCAGGTCTTCGTCAACGGCCTGGACCTGCTCGGGGTCACCGCGCCGGAGCGGATGTAGCCGCGGGTGCCCGCCGATCGCGGGGGGTCGCCGCCGGACGAGCGGGCCCCCGGCCAACCGGGTCAGCCGGGACGCAGCCCCGAGTCCGCTGGCGCGGGCGCCGCTGGGCCGGGCGAGTCGGGCCATGCGCAGCCGGGCCGCGGCCCCGAATCCGCCGGTGTGGGTGCCGCTGGGGCCGGCGAGTCCGAGCCAGGGACGGGTTCCGGTGCCGACATCGACGACGCGGAGTCGGCGACCCGCGTCGGCATCCGTGGGTCCGTCGAGCTGGCCCGCAGCGAGCATGCGTCGCCCAGCGTCGTGACCTGGGTGCAGCGCCTCGGTCGGCCCCTGCCGGATCGGGTGCTGCGCGGCATCTGGTTCTGGGTCGCGGTCTACTCGCGGTTCGCCCGGCATCGCGGTCCGGTCCTGGCCGGTGGGCTGGCGTTCTTCGGGCTGCTCTCGCTGGTGCCCGCGTTCCTGTCGCTGGCCTCGGTGGCCACCCTCCTGATCGAGCCGGCCAGCATCGCGGCGGCCGCCGACACGATCCTGGCCAACAACCCGCAGGCCGCCGAGACCCTCCAGCCGATCTTCGACCTGGCGCACGAGGCCGCCACCGCGGGGTCCTCCTCCGCGTCCCTGACCGCGATGGTGAGCCTGGGCGTCTCCCTGTATGCCGCGAGCCGGTTCATCTACGTGGGCCATCAGGTCCTGGACATCGCATTCGAGACCGCCCCGAAGCCGCCCACGCTCCTCAAGCGGATGGCGGCGATCGCCGTCACTCTGCTCGCCCAGCTGGCCTTCGTGGTCGGCATCCTGGTGCTCGGACTGGTGCCGCGTGTGCTGGGTGTCCTGGGCATCGCCGAGGCCTACGAGGCGGCCCTTCGGATCCTGCGCCAGCCGCTCATGGTGGTGGCCGTGTATCTGCTGCTCACGGCCTCGGTCCGCTACGGGATCCGGCTGGGCCGGTCGGTCCCCTGGCTCAACCCCGGCGCGGCTGCCGGCACGCTCATCGTCGCGATCGGCACCGGGGGCCTGTCGTGGTTCCTGCACGTCTCGCGCACCTACTCCGAGATCGTCACGGTGCTGGGCGGGGTGATCGCCCTGGAGCTGTGGCTCTACGTCATCGGCATCGGGATCGTCGTGTCCGCCGAGACCGAGGGGGTGCGCCACCGGCTGCGCCGCGAGGCCGCGAACGGCAGCGCGGGCGTCCTCGACGCCTCCTGACCTCCGAAGCCCGACGCGACCAGCCGGGGTGCGGCCGCGCCTAGAATCCCGGCCATGCGCGCCCACCCCGCCGGACCCCTGCACGGCGACGGCCTCCCGCACGCCGAGATGCCCGCCGCCCCCGACCAGGCCGCGATGGCTCGCCTCGATGCCCGGATCTGGCCGGCCACCGCCCGCCGCGACGCGGCTGGCCGGATCGTCGTGGGTGGTCGCCCCGTCACCGACCTGGCCGTCGAGCACGGCACGCCGCTGATGCTCCTGGACGAGGCCGACTTCCGCTCGCGCGCCTCGTCGTTCCGCTCGGCGTTCGAGGATGCGGACGTGCCCGGCTCGGTCTCGTTCGCCGGCAAGGCGTTCCTGAGCGGCACCACGGTGGCCTGGCTGGACCAGGAGGGCCTGGGCCTGGACGTCTGCACCGGCGGCGAGCTGGCCCTCGCGCTGGCGGCCGGCTTTCCTGCCGAGCGGATCACCCTGCACGGCAACAACAAGTCGCACGCCGAGCTGACCGCCGGGCTGGCCGCGGGCATCGGCTGCTTCGTCATCGACTCCCTGGAGGAGGTCCACCTGCTGGCCGACCTGGCCGGCGAGCTGGGCCACACCGCGCGTGTCCTGGTCCGGGTGACCACCGGCGTCGAGGCGCACACCCACGAGTTCATCGCCACCGCGCACGAGGACCAGAAGTTCGGGCTCTCGCTGACCTCGGGTGCCGCGATCGAGGCGGTGCAGGCCGTCGCCGCCCGCCGCGAGCTGGTCCTGGCCGGCATCCACTCGCACATCGGCTCGCAGATCTTCAGCACGTCGGGCTTCGAGGTGGCCGCGCACCGCGTGGTCGGGTTCCTCGCGGCCCTGGCCGACGAGCACGCGATCGAGGTGGGCGAGCTGAACCTCGGCGGCGGCATGGGCATCGCCTACCTGCCCACCGACGACCCGGTCGCCCCGGTCGCGATGGCCGAGGCGCTGCGAGCCATCGTCTCCGCCGAGTGCGCCAGCCGGGGGCTGCCGATCCCGCGGATCACCGTCGAGCCCGGTCGCGCGATCGCCGGCCCGAGCATGGTCACGCTCTACGAGGTCGGCACGGTCAAGCCGGTGGAGTACCGTGCGGGCGCCTGGCGCACGTACGTCTCGGTCGACGGCGGGATGAGCGACAACATCCGCACCGCGCTCTACGACGCGGAGTACACGTGCGCCCTGGCCAACCGGGTGTCCAGCGCCCCGGCGATGCTGGCCCGCATCGTGGGCAAGCACTGCGAGTCCGGCGACGTGGTCGTGCGCGACGTCTGGCTGCCCGGTGACGTCCAGCGCGGCGACCTGCTGGCGGTGGCCGCGACCGGCGCGTACTGCCGGGCCATGGCGTCGAACTACAACGTGATCCCGCGACCGCCCGTGGTCTCGGTGCGTGGCGGCGCCGACCGAGTGGTCCTGCGCCGAGAGACCCTGCGCGACCTGTTCGCCCTGGACCCCGTCCTCGCCGACGCGCTGCTGCCCGCCTGACCCGCGCTCCCGGCCGTCAGCCCAGAGGCCATCGAATGGCCCGTGGACTGACAACCCAGGCCGAAGGTCCGGGCGTGCGTGAGAGAATGGGCCGGTTCTCCATCTGACCGCCCTTAGGAGGGCCTGCATGTCCTCGCCGTCCTCGCGTCTGTCCGTCGTCGTGCTGGGGGCGGGCACCGTCGGCACCCAGGTCGTGCGGCTGCTGGAGGAGCAGGCCGACGACCTGGCCGCCCGGATCGGCACTGAGCTGGAGGTCACCGGCGTCGGGGTGCGCGAGGCGCAGCGCGCCCGGCCGGGCATCCGTCCCGAGCTGCTCAGCGCGGACCTCGCGGCGCTGCTGGACACCAAGCCCGACATCGTCGTCGAGCTGATCGGCGGCATCCACCCGGCCGGTCCGCTCATCCTGCAGGCACTGCGCGGCGGTGCCTCGGTCGTCTCGGCGAACAAGGCCCTGATCGCCACCGAGGGCGCGGCTCTGCACGCGGCCGCCTCCGAGTCCGGCGTCGACCTGCTCTACGAAGCCTCGGTCGCCGGGGCGATCCCGCTGCTGCGCCCGCTGCGCGAGTCGCTGGCCGGCGACCGCATCCAGCGCGTGCTGGGCATCGTGAACGGCACGACCAACTACATCCTCACCCAGATGGAGGCCACCGGGGCCACCTTCGACCAGGCGCTGGCCGAGGCGCAGGCGCTGGGCTACGCGGAGGCGGACCCGTCGGCCGATGTCGACGGCCTGGACGCCGCCGCGAAGGCGGCGATCCTGGCCTCGCTCGCGTTCCACACCCGGATCACCCTGGCCGACGTGCAGGTCGAGGGCATCCGCTCGATCACGCCCGCCGAGATCGCCGCAGCCTCCGAGATGGGCTACGTCATCAAGCTGCTGGCCGTCGCCGAGCGGATCGAAGGGCCGGGCGAGTCCGGTGTCTCCGTGCGCGTGCACCCCACGCTCGTGCCGCGCACGCACCCGCTGGCCGGCGTGCGCGACGCGTTCAACGCGGTGTTCGTCGAGGCCGAGGCCGCGGGGCAGGTCATGTTCTACGGCCGCGGCGCCGGGGGGAACCCGACCGCGTCGGCGGTCCTGGGCGACATCGTCTCGGCGGCACGCAGCCGGCTGACCGGCTCGCGGGCGCCGGGCGACTCCAGCTACGCGAGTCTGCCGGTCCTGCCGGTGGGCGAGTCCACGACCGCCTACCTGGTCCACCTGCGCGTGACCGACCGGCCGGGCGTGCTGGCCGCGGTCGCCGGCGCGTTCGCCGAGCACGGGACCAGCATCCGCAGCCTCACCCAGAAGGGCGAGGGCAGCTCTGCGGAGCTGCTGATCCTGACCCACCCGGGCCGGGAGTCGAACCTCGCCCAGACGGTCGCGGCGCTGCGCTCGATGGACGTGGTGGACGAGGTCCAAGGAGTCATGCGAGTGATCGGGGAAGGACGATGAGCATCGTGGACGATCCGGCGATGAGCCCGCCGGCTCCGGCCGGCGCACGGAGGGGCGCTCGCCCCTGGCAGGGGGTGATCGCCGAGTACCGCCACCGGATGCCGCTGCCCGCCGACGCCCGGATCGTCACGCTGGGGGAGGGCGGCACGCCGCTGGTGGAGTCCGAGTGGCTCAGCGAGCTGACCGGCTGCCGCGTCCTGCTCAAGTTCGACGGCACGAACCCGACCGGCTCGTTCAAGGACCGCGGGATGACGATGGCCATCTCGACGGCCCTGCACGCGGGCGCCGAGGCCGTCATCTGCGCCTCCACCGGCAACACGTCGGCGTCGGCGGCGGCCTACGCGGGCAAGGCCGGGCTCACCAGCGCGGTGCTGGTCCCGTCGGGGAAGATCGCGATGGGCAAGCTCGCGCAGGCCCTGGCCCACGGTGCCCAGCTCATCCAGCTCGAGGGCAACTTCGACGACTGCCTGCGGGTGGCTCGGGAACTGTCCGACACGTACCCGGTCGCCCTGGTCAACTCGGTGAACCCGGTGCGGATCGAGGGCCAGAAGAGCGCCGCGTTCGAGATCGTCGACGTGCTCGGCGACGCCCCCGACGTGCACGTCCTGCCGGTCGGCAACGCCGGCAACATCACCGCCTACTGGAAGGGCTACCGCGAGTACCGCGCTGACGGCCCGGCCGCGCAGCTGCCCCGCATGTGGGGGTTCCAGGCCGAGGGTGCGGCGCCGATCGTGCGCGGCGCCCCGGTGGCGAACCCCGAGACTATCGCGACCGCCATCCGCATCGGCAATCCCGCGTCCTGGCAGCTGGCCGAGGCCGCGCGCGACGAGTCCGGCGGCCTGATCGACATGGTCAGCGACGAGCAGATCCTGGCCGCGCACCGCGCGATCGCCGCCCGCGACGGTCTCTACTGCGAGCCCGCCTCGGCCGCCTCGGTGGCCGGCCTGGTCGCCGCGCAGGCCGCCGGCCGGGTCGATCCGGGCCAGGTGATCGTCTGCACCCTGACCGGGCACGGCCTCAAGGACACTCAGTGGGCGCTGGCCGGCGCCGACGATCCGACGGTCATCGGCGTCGACGTGCGGGCCGTCGCGCAGGCCCTGGGCCTCGCCCGGTGAGCCAGCGCGTCACGATCGAGGTCCCGGCCAGCAGCGCCAACCTCGGCCCGGGGTTCGACAGCCTGGGCATCGCCCTGGACCTGGTCGACCGGCTCGAGGTCGAGCTGACCGAGGACCCGGCGGTGCTGGTCGAGATCGACGGCGACGGCCAGGGCGTGGCTCTGGACGAGTCCAACCTCGTGATCCGCACGGTGCGCGCCGGGCTGGCCGCCTTCGACGACAGCGGCGACCTCGCGGCGCGCGGGGTGCAGCTGCGCTGCGGCAACGCGATCCCGCACAGCCGGGGTCTGGGCTCCTCGGCCGCCGCGATCGTCGGCGGACTCGCGGCCGCGGCCCATCTGGCCGGAGTCGCCGACGACGTGAGCGCGGCCCAGCTGGTCGCGCTGGCCACCCGGTTGGAGGGGCACCCGGACAACGTGGCCGCCAGCGTGCTCGGCGGAGCGACCATCGCCTGGATGACCGAGGGCCGCGCGGGTCCGGCCGGGACGGCCACCCGCTTCGAGGTCCATCCCGAGGTCACGCCCGTGCTCGTCGTGCCCAGCGCTCAGGCCTCCACGTCGCATGCCCGCGGGGCGCTGCCGCCGACCGTCGGGCACGGCGACGCGTCGTTCAACGCGGGCCGCGCTGCGCTGCTGGTGCACGCGCTCTCCCTGGACCCCGCTCTGCTGCTGCCGGCCACCGAGGACCGGCTGCACCAGCGCCAGCGCTCGACGGTGTATCCCGAGAGCTTCGCCCTGGTCCAGCAGCTGCGCAAGCAGCGCATCCCGGCCGCGATCTCCGGCGCCGGGCCGTCGGTGATCGCCTTCGCGGTCGGCGCACCCGATCCGCTCGCGGCCCGGATCGCCGACGTGGTGGGCGATCCGGCGTCCGTGCGCGTCCTGCAGGTTGCCGTGCAGGGGGTTCGCGCGTGCTGATCCGTGCTCGCGCGGAGGTGTCGGGCGGCCCGCCACGCCAGAGCGGCGGTGGGCGGCGCATCGCCTGAGCACGGAGCAGAGGTGCTACCGTGTCCATAGGACATGCGCGACAGGGCCGGTCCTCGGAGGTTGTGCAACCTCCACCTCCGGTCCCGCAGAACACCGAGATCGTGATGCTCCTGCTCCCGGTCCCAGGTCGCACGTCCGGCTCTTCATGTTCAGCGCCTCACGAGGCGCGGGGGACTTCTTCCGCGATCAGTGCGGCTCAACCACACCTAGGAACCACGTGACCGACACGATCAGCATCGACGCTGACACCACCGGCAAGGCCGGTGGACTGTCCACGATGCTCCTGCCCCAGCTGAAGAAGGTGGCCCAGGGCCTCGGGATCTCCGGGACCTCGTCGATGAAGAAGAGCGACCTCGTCGCCGCCATCAACGCCACGCAGTCGGGCAACCCGGCGCCGCCCACCAGCCGGCGCCGCACCACGGCGGGCTCCGCCGATACCCAGAAGGTCGTCGATCCGGCCCCTGCAGGCACGGACGCCCCCGCCAGCAACGGCTCGGCCGCCAGCAACGGCTCGGCGGCCCGCGGCGGCTCGGCCGAGCGCCGTTCCGAGGCAGCCGACGCCCCGGTCGAGGCCGCTCAGGCCCGCGGTGGCGATCGTTCGCGCGGCGAGGACCGCGCCGCCGGCGACCAGTCCGGTGCCGAGCACACCCCCCAGGATCAGCCGGCCGGCAAGCGCAAGCGCTCCGACGAGCAGCCCGGCGAGGACCGCCAGCGCGGTGACCAGCAGGTCCGGGAGGGTCGCGAGCGCAACGTTCCACAGCAGGGCGGCCAGGACCAGCAGGGCCAGAGCCAGGGCCAGAGCCAGCAGGGCGGGGGTCAGCAGGGCGCCGGCCAGCAGGGCCAGGGCCAGCAGCGCGCCCAGGACAACGACGGCAACCGGCAGTACGACGAGAGTGGCAACCGCCGGCGCCGCGGCCGGGACCGCAACCGCAACCGCAACGACCGCCGCCAGGGCGGGCAGGGCAATCGCGACGCCGAGCCCGAGGTGACCGAGGACGACGTGCTGCTGCCCGTCGCCGGCATCCTCGACATCCTCGACAACTACGCGTTCGTGCGCACCGCGGGCTACCTGCCCGGCCCGAACGACGTGTACGTCTCGCTGTCGATGGTCAAGAAGCACAGCCTGCGCAAGGGCGACGCCATCACCGGCCTGGTCCGCCAGCCCCGCGAGACCGATCGGCGCGAGAAGTTCAACCCGCTGGTCCGGGTCGAGACCGTCAACGGCACCGAGCCGGACTCCGGACGCAACCGCCCCGAGTTCGGCAAGCTCGTGCCGCTCTACCCGCAGGACCGCCTGCGCCTGGAGACCGAGTCGACCAACATGACCACCCGCGTCATCGACCTGGTCGCCCCGATCGGCAAGGGCCAGCGCGGGCTGATCGTCTCCCCGCCGAAGGCCGGCAAGACGATGGTGCTGCAGGCGATCGCCAACGCGATCACCACCAACAACCCGGAATGCCACCTCATGGTCGTCCTCGTCGACGAGCGGCCGGAGGAGGTCACCGACATGCAGCGCTCGGTGAAGGGCGAGGTGATCGCCTCGACCTTCGACCGGCCCGCCGAGGACCACACCACCGTCGCGGAGCTTGCCATCGAGCGGGCCAAGCGCCTGGTCGAGCTGGGTCACGACGTGGTCGTCCTGCTCGACTCGATGACCCGCTTGGGGCGCGCCTACAACCTCTCGGCGCCCGCCTCGGGCCGCATCCTGTCCGGCGGCGTGGACTCCGCGGCGCTGTACCCGCCCAAGAAGTTCTTCGGTGCCGCCCGCAACATCGAGAACGGCGGATCGCTGACGATCCTGGCCACCGCGCTGGTCGAGACCGGCTCCCGGATGGACGAGGTCATCTTCGAGGAGTTCAAGGGCACCGGGAACATGGAGCTCAAGCTCGACCGGCGCCTCGCCGACAAGCGGACCTTCCCGGCGGTCGACGTCGACGCCTCGGGCACCCGCAAGGAGGAGCTGCTGATGAGCTCCGAGGAGCTCAAGATCGTCTGGAAGCTGCGCCGCGTCCTGCACGAGCTGGACCAGCAGCGCGCGATCGAGCTGCTCCTGAGCAAGCTGCGCGACACGCGCAGCAACTACGAGTTCCTCGTCCAGGTCCAGAAGACCACCCCCTCCGCGCCGGGCGAGGAGTGAGTCGATCGACCCTCCGCCAGGCGCGTAGCGCCAAGGGGGGTCGGGCGGCGAGCCCCGCAGTCCGGTTGCCCCACGGGTACGGCGCCGGGCGAGGAGTGAGGTGATCGTCGGGCCGCCGGGCGCGTAGCGCCAAGGGGGGTCGGGCGGCGAGCCCCGCAGTCCGGTTGCCCCAC
>CAYQMN010000013.1:64413-96125 GCA_964418695.1 uncultured Bifidobacteriaceae bacterium
GGGTACGGCGCCGGGCGAGGAGTGAGTCGATCGACGCTCCACCCGCTTCCGCGGCCGAGTGGTAGGCACCCGTCGGTCGAGCTTGTCGAGACCCATGCCCGCGCCGGGCACGCTGGTCCGCCCTGACCGGCGCCTGCGGCGCTCCGGGGTGAGGATGGGGGTCGTGCCGGAGACCGAGGAGCCCCAGGGTGTCGCCTCTGTCGCCGAGTCGAGCCTCCCGGGCAGCGCCCTGTCCGACGCGACCCCTGCGCCGCTGCCGGTCTCTGCGGCCCCCTCGCCTGCCGCGGCGCCGGGCTCGGCGTCGGGCGCCCCGCGCCAGCCGGTCTTCGCCGCATTGCGGGTGCCGAACTTCCGGCTCTACTTCGTCGGCCAGGCGATCTCGCTGAGCGGCACCTGGATGCAGGGCGTCGCGCAGGCGTGGCTGGTCCTGGTGCTCACCAACTCGGCGACGATGGTCGGTGCCGTCGTCGCGATCCAGATGCTGCCGGTGCTGCTCGTCGGGCCGTTCGGCGGCGTGATCGCCGATCGATCGGACAAGCGCCGGCTGCTGATCGTGCTGCAAGTGGTCATGGGGCTGCTGGCGCTGACCCTCGCCGCGCTGACGCTCACCGACCGGGTCCAGCTCTGGGCGGTCTTCGTCCTGGCCTTCCTGCTCGGCTCCGCGGACTCGTTCGAGAAGCCCGCGCGGCAGGCGTTCATCGTCGAGATCGTCGGCCCGGAGACCGTGCGCAACGCGGTCAGCCTGAACTCGGTGATGGTCAACGGCGCGCGCATCATCGGCCCGGCGCTGGCCGGGCTGCTCATCGCCGCCGGCGGGATCGGGCTGTGCTTCCTGATCAACGCGCTCTCGTTCATCCCCGTGGTCCTGCTCCTGCTGGCGATGGACACTGCCGCGCTGCGCCCCTCGCCGCGCCAGGCCGCCGAGCGCGGGCAGCTGCGCGCGGGCTTCGCCTACGTGCGGAGAACCCGGGCCCTGGCCGTTCCGCTGGTCATGATGGCGATCATCGGCTGCTTCACCTACGAGTTCCCCGTGACGCTGCCGGTCCTGGCGAAGTCCGGATTCGGCGGCGACTCGCGCACGTACGGGTTCATGACCGCCGCGATGGGGCTGGGCGCGGTGATCGGCGGGCTCTACACGGCCGCCCGTGGCCGCACCGGGATCACCGCCCTGGTCCGCGCATCCGTGGCGTTCGGCGTCGTCGTGCTGGCGACCGCGCTGGCGCCCACGGTCCACCTGGCACTGCTCGGTCTGGTGCTGGTCGGAGCCTCCAGCGTCCGGGTGATGGCCCAGGGGAACACGACCGTGCAGCTGGCCTCCGCGCCGCACATGCGCGGGCGGGTGATGGCGCTGTGGCTGGTCGCGTTCCTCGGGACCACGCCCATCGGCGGACCGATCGTCGGTTGGGTCGCCGGCACCTTCGGGGCCCGCTGGGGCCTGATCCTGGGCGCACTGGCCTGCTTCGCCGCGGCCGGGCTGGGGGCCGTGCTGGGGCTGCGGGGCCGGCGGGCGGCGGCCCCGGCGGTCGTCTGACGGGCCGGTTCCGACGGGAATGACCGGGCCCGAGCGGGCGTTGCAGACTCGTTCGGTGCCGGCCGCCCATTTGGGGTGAGGGGCAGCCGCATGGGACACTGCCATGACCGCATCCGGTTCACGGGGGCACACCTGTGTCCGCGACCCGGAGCACCGAAGGAGCCATCATGAAGCCCGGAATCCACCCGGAGTACGTCGAGACCACCGTGACGTGCACCTGCGGGAACGAGTTCACCACCCGCAGCACCGCCAAGAACGGCGTCATCCACGCAGACGTCTGCTCGGCCTGCCACCCGTTCTACACGGGCAAGCAGAAGATCCTCGACACCGGCGGCCGCGTCGCCAAGTTCGAGTCCCGCTACGGCAAGAAGAAGGCCGCCCAGTAGCACCTGCTTCGGCCCCGCCAAGCAGTCATGTTCGAGTCCTGTGACGCGCTCGCGCGCGAGTACGCCGACCTCGAGTCCCAGCTTGCCGATCCGGCGCTGCACGCTGACCCAGCCGCAGCCCGCCGGGTCGGCAAGCGGCATGCCCAGCTGCGCCCGATCGTCGAGACCTACCGGCAGTGGGTCGCGTTGGGCGAGGACGAGCAGGCGGCCCGCGAGCTCGCCGCCGAGGACCCGGAGTTCGCCGTCGAGGCGCAGGCGGCCGCGGCGCAGCGCGAGGAGGTCGCCGAGCGGCTGACGGTCCTGCTGGTGCCGCGCGACCCGATGGACGACAAGGACGTCATCCTCGAGGTCAAGGCAGGGGAGGGCGGCGCGGAGTCCGCGCTGTTCGCCGCCGACCTGCTGCGGATGTACCTGCGCTACGCCGAGCGGCGCGGCTGGTCCACGAAGGTCCTGGACTCCGAGGAGTCCGATCTCGGCGGGTACAAGGACGTCCAGGTCGCGGTGAAGGCGCGCGGCGTCCCGGAGCCCGGCGAGGCCCCGTGGGCGCGGCTGAAGTTCGAGGGCGGGGTCCACCGGGTCCAGCGGGTCCCGGTCACGGAGTCGCAGGGCCGCATCCATACCTCGGCGGCGGGCGTGCTCGTGCTCCCCGAGGCTGAGGACGTCGACGTCTCGATCGACCCGAACGACCTGCGCATCGACGTCTACCGGTCCTCGGGCCCGGGTGGGCAGAGCGTCAACACGACCGACTCGGCCGTGCGGATCACTCATCTGCCGACAGGCATCGTCGTCTCCTGCCAGAACGAGAAGAGCCAGCTGCAGAACAAGGAGTCCGCGATGCGGATCCTGCGCGCCCGCCTGCTGGCCGCCGCTCAGGAGGCCGCCGACGCGCAGGCCGCCGACGCGCGGCGCTCGCAGGTGCGCACGGTCGACCGCTCCGAGCGGGTGCGCACGTACAACTTCCCGGAGAACCGGATCGCCGACCACCGGGTCCACTACAAGGCGCACAACCTCGACGGCGTCCTCGACGGCGACCTGGACGCGGTCATCGAAGCCCTGACCCAGGCCGACCTGGCAGCCCGCCTGAACGACCCGTCCTGAGCCCCACGGCTCGGCATCTCCCCGGGTTTGCGGCGCCCCGGACGCGCCTCGGCCCGGGGTCACGCGGCGACCCGCCACAGATTGGTGCCGTCACGACAGGCTTGTCGCATTCCTGCACGGCAATGTCGCGTTTCGTCTCTGACTGCCCACTCGCCGACCACCCCCGCCGGTCGTGTTCATCGTGACCGCGCGCCGGTGACCTGCGCGCCGGTCGAGCCGCGGGGCTCGCGGCGCGGTGCCCCCGAGCCGGTCGATGTCCTCCGTTCGACGGCACGGCGGAGCAGCCATGGACGCCGCTGTTGGGCTACCCGCGCGGCTCGACGTAGAGGCACTGCCCGCCCTGCGCCACGGCCCCGTGGGCGTCGCCGATCTCGGACCGGGTGCGCCCGATCCCGGTCGGATCGACCCAGGTCTGCGCGCTCATCCAGAGGTCGCCCGGTGCCGGCTCGCGGGTCAGGTGCAGCGTCAGGTCGGTGTTGACGAAGACCAGCTGCTCGGGGCTGGCGATCCCCGAGATGCCGCTGGCCGAGTCGGCGATCGCGACCAGTCGCTCGACGCCGGCCGGCTCCTCGCCGGCGACCAGGCTGACCAGCTGGCGCGTCCACACGGTCGCCGGTCCGGCCTGGCCGAAGCTGCCCGAGCTCCAGCGCCACTCGACGGTGTCCAGGTAGCCGGCCAGCCATCCGGGCTGCCGCGGCAGCACGACGCCGTCCGGAGGCGGTGGGACAGCGGCGGTCGTGAACGAGTGGGGGAGCGGCACGGCGCGCTGGCGGACCAGCCACACGCGCAGCGTCATCACGGGCCGGTCGGGCTGATCGGGCGTGGTCAGGCTCGCGTGCGCGATCGCCACCCGGCGGCCGGGCCGCACCATCTCCGCGCGCAGCACGAGGTCGCCGGTCGGAACCGGGGACGCGATGTCGAAGGAGAGCCGAGCTGGCAGGGCGTCGTGCGGGGCGCCGCCGAGCCGGCGGACCGCGCGGGCCAGCAGCGCGGCCGGTGGCCCGGCGTGCTGCAGGCCCAGCTCCCAGGGCCCGTTCGTCAGCTCGGTGGCATGCACCCGCGAGGTCGCTTCGGCACCGCCCGGTGCCGGCTCGTCGATAACCTCGTACCAGGCGTCCGTCATGGCGGCAGTCTCCCGTGCGCCCCAGGTCAGGCATCGACGGGCTCGGCCTGCGGGTGGTGGGCCGTGCTGGTCGTGCGCCGGTGGGGGGCTCCTGGTGCTGGGCGGGCGCGTCTCGTGCACGGTCCCGGCCGATCGCCCGAGGGGGTGGTCGGCCGATCCCACTGCCTCCCACTCCGTATCGGATGCCGTCCCGGTCTCGGAGGTGTCCGGATGGCCGAGGGCCAGAGCCCTGCTCGTGGTCCTCTTCGCCGCGATCGGTCGGGCCAGCCACAGAGCGCGGACTCCTTCGCGTTCTACGCTGCCCGGGTGTGGATCGAGCGGATCGGCCGGACCGGGCCGCCGCCTGCCCGAGCCCGGAGGCGCAGCCAGGTCCCGGTCTGCCAACGCCCGGCGTTCGTGGCAGGACAGTGCTGATGCGTTGGCCGTGGTCACGCGCCGATCCGGATCGGGCGCTGCATGCCTGCGACCTCGTGTGCCCCGAGACCGGTAGCGGGCGGGCACTCTCGTCGGCCCCCGACCGCGCGGACCCGAGGGCCGGCGTCGAACGGGCGCCGTCGCCGGCCCTCGCGAGCCGCACCGGACCCCGTCCCTCCCGGGGCTGGGCCGGGCCGGCCGCCCCCGTCTGGCTCCTTGACGTGGACGGGGTGCTCAACGCGCACGACCCGGGCTGGAACGGGGACGTGGCCGAAGGCTGGGCGCGCGCCGATCGGGGCCGCTTCCGCATCCGGTGGTCGCCAGCCCTGGTCCACGGCATCCGAACCCTCGCCGCCGGCGACGTGGTCGAGGTGCGCTGGGCCACGACGTGGGTGCCGTGGATCGACGCAATCGAGGGCCTGCTCGGGCTGCCGCCCTGGGCGCTGGCCTACGACGGCCCGTACGAGGGCTCGGGTACCCCGGCGACGCCGACCCCCTGGCGCAAGCTGGACGCCGCGCTGGCCGTGGTCGAAGACGAGGGTCGACCGCTCATCTGGACCGACGACGACGCCATCCCCACCGTGGGCGAGGAGCTCGACCGGCTCACCTCGGGCGGACAGCCCGCCCTGCTCGTGCGACCGCACCATCGGCACGGCCTTCAGCCCGCGGACCTGGCCGACATAGGGGCCTTCATCAGGTCGTTCGGGTGACGCGCTCGAAACCCGCGCAAATCGCCCACCTGTGTCCGTTCTGCGCAGGTCGCTGTCCGTTTCGCGCAGGTCTGCTGACCAGTGCGGGGGAGCCCTGTCGCGCGCCTCTCCCCGTGCCTCGCGTCCCTCCTCTTCCCGGACGAGTCCGGTGAGGGGTGCTCGGGTTCCCGACTGAGGGCTCAGACCCGGGCGGGGCGCTGGTTAGGGTGTGCCGGTGCCGACCGCCCGTGAGCTGCTCGACGAGGCCGAGCGGCGGCTGAGCGCCGCAGACGTGCCCTCGCCGCGGGTCGATTCCGAGCTGCTGCTCACCCACGTGACGGGCCGGCCTCGGGCCCTCGTGCGTGGGGCCGGCGAGGTCGCCGAGGACCACGCGGCTGTCTTCCGTGCTCTGGTCGAGCGGCGAGCGTCCCGCATCCCGCTCCAGCACCTGACCGGCACGGCCGCCTTCCGCTACCTGGAGCTGGTGGTCGGGCCGGGCGTTTTCGTGCCCCGGCCGGAGACCGAGCTGCTGGTGGACGCGGCGCTGGCCCATCTGCGCCAGGTGAGCGCCGACCCGCCAGCTGACGACGACTCGGGGCCGATCGATGCGCGCTGGCCGGCCGGTGGGCCCCGAGCCGCCGACGTGCCGGCCGCCGGCGGCTCGGGTTCACTCTCGGGTTCACTCTCGGGGCCAATCTCGGGGCCAGTCTCGGGGTCGGCCCCGGGTCCGGTCCTGGTCGACCTGTGCACCGGTTCGGGGGCGCTGGCCCTCGCGCTGGCCACCGAGCTGACGGGCAGCAGCGTCCATGCGGTGGAGTTCGACGACCGGGCCGCGCAGTGGGCCAAGCGCAACCTCGCCGCGCAGGCGCCCCGCGTGGCTGAGGTCGGCAGTCACCTACAGCTCCACGTCAGCGACGCGACCCGGGTCGCCGAGCCGGGCGGCCCGCTCGCGTATCTGGCAGGACGGGTGGACGTCGTCGTCACGAACCCGCCGTACATCCCGGACGCGGCGATCCCGCGCGATCCCGAGGTCCGTGACCACGACCCGAAGCGAGCCCTGTTCGGGGGGCCGGACGGGCTGGACGTCGTGCGCGCCCTCGTGGGCCAGGCGGCCCGACTGCTTCGGCCAGGCGGGCTGCTGGCCATCGAGCACGCCGATGTCCAGGGCGAGGCGGCGCAGGACGCGGGCGTCCCGGGCGTCCTGCGCGCCGACGGCAGCTGGCGCGAGATCGCCGACCACCACGACCTCGCCGGCCTGCCCCGCTTCACCACCGCCGTGCGCGCCGGTCCGATGGACCCTGCGCCGACTGCGAAGGACGTGCGAGTGTGAGGCCCCGCAACTCACCGCGGATGTCCTCGGCGTCGGGTGAGCCCAGCGGTGCTGGCGGGCGGGGGCCACGCCGTGCCGGTCCTGCGCACTCGATGTCGCGGCCGGCGGCGCTCGGGCACCTGCCCGGGGAGGGGGAGCGATGACGCTGCGGGTGGGCACGTCCGACCCGGTCGAGCGAGCCCGGGGCCTGGCCGCCGCGGCGGCGGCCGTGCGGCGCGGTCGGATCGTCGGGCTGCCGCTGGACTTCTCCTACGGGATCGCTGCCGACGCGTTCTCGGAGCCGGGCGTGACCGCGCTTCGCTCGGCCAAGGGCCGGCCGGACCTGGCCGTGCCGGTCCTGGTGCCCAAGATCACCACTGTGAGCGGGATCGCGCGGCCGGACGCCGTCGCCCACGCCCTGATGCGCGACTTCTGGCCCGGTGGCCTGACCCTCGTGCTGCCCGCGCAGGCGTCCCTGGCCTGGTCGCTGACCGACGCCCGCGGCCGGATCGCGGTCCGTCAGCCGCTGCACCCGGTCGCCCTGGAGCTGCTGGAGAGGGTCGGGCCCATGGCCGCGGTCGCCGCCGGACCGGCCGGCCCGAGCGCGCCGACGGCCCCCAACCCCAACCTGGCCCTTTCCACCCCGCCTGGCCAGCCCGCCACCACCCCCGCCCCCGCCCCCTCCGCCGGGCCCACCCCCGCCACCCCCGCCACCCTCGCCACCCCCGCCACCCCCGCACCCACGCCCACCCCCGACCCCACGCCCGCACCCGCCCCCGATCCGCTCGCCGCCGTCTTCCCGCCCGAGCTGGCCGACCAGCTGGCCGTCCTGCTCGACGCTGGCGCCCTGCCCGGCGGCCCGCCCTCGACCGTCGTGGACCTCACCGGCCCGGCGCCGGTCCTCCTGCGTGCCGGCGCGATCGAGGTCGCCCTCCTGCGGGCGGCGTGTCCCGGGCTGGTCGTGCCTGCGGGTCGGGCCGCCGACGCGACATAGAATCCGACCGTTTCCGCGTCTCCGCGCGCCCTTGGAGGGCACATGACCGACACCACCCCGTTCTGGGGGCCCGACTTCGACGCCCTCGCCGCCGAGGATCCGCAGATCGCCGGGGTGATCCTGGGCGAGCTGGACCGGCTGCGCTCGGGCCTGCAGCTCATCGCCTCGGAGAACTTCACCTCCCCCTCGGTGCTGGCCGCGCTCGGGTCGACGCTGAGCAACAAGTACGCCGAGGGGTACCCGCGCCGGCGCTACTACGGCGGCTGCGCGGTCGTCGACGACGCCGAGGAGATCGGCATCCAGCGCGCGAAGGACCTGTTCGGCGCCGAGCACGCCAACCTCCAGCCGCACTCCGGCGCGAGCGCGAACATCGCCGCGTTCGGCGCGTTCCTGAAGCCCGGCGACACATACCTGGCGATGAGCCTGCCGCACGGCGGGCACCTCACCCACGGCGCGAAGGTGTCGTTCTCCGGCAAGTGGTTCAACCCGGTCCACTACGGCGTGAACCCGCAGACCGAGGACATCGACTACGACCAGGTCCGCGACCTGGCCAAGCAGCACGAGCCGAAGATGATCATCTGCGGCGGCTCGGCGATCCCGCGCCTGATCGACTTCGCCACGTTCCGCGAGATCGCCGACGAGGTCGGTGCGATCCTCATGGTCGACGCCGCCCACTTCATCGGCCTGGTCGCCGGCGGGGCGATCCCCAGCCCGGTGCCCTACGCCGACGTGGTGACGTTCACCACGCACAAGGTCCTGCGGGGGCCACGAGGCGGCATGCTGGTGAGCAAGGCCGAGCACGCCGCGGCGCTGGACAAGGCGGTCTTCCCGATGATGCAGGGCGGCCCGCTCATGCACGCGGTCGCCGCCAAGGCGGTCGCGCTGAAGGAGGCCTCGACCCCCGCGTACCGGAAGTACGCCGCCGACGTCATCGCCAACTCGAAGGCGCTGACCCAGGGCCTGATCGACCAGGGCATGCGCGCGGTCACCGGCGGCACCGACACGCACCTCGCGCTGCTGGACCTGCAGGAGACCGGCGTCACCGGCACCGACGCCGAGGCCCGCTGCGACGCGGCCGGCATCGTGCTGAACAAGAACGCGATCCCGAACGATCCGCGCCCGGCCAGCGTGGCCTCGGGCATCCGGGTCGGCACCCCGTCGGTGACCACCCAGGGGATGGGCGTGGAGCAGATGGCCACCATCGCCGAGCTGATCGGGCGGGCGGTCCGCGACGAGGACGGCTCCGCAGCGGCCGCGATCCGCCAGTCGGTGGCCGAGCTGGTCACCACCTTCCCGGCCTACCCGCGGTAGCGCCGGGTGCGCGAGTACGGCCTGAGCCTGCTCGTCGCCGCCGCCATGGCGTACCTCGTCATGCCGGTGGTGCGCCACCTTGCCCTGCGCGCGGGCGCGGTGGCCGGGGTGCGCGACCGCGATGTCCACGACCACGCGATCCCGCGCTGGGGCGGGCTGGGGATGTTCCTCGGGCTGCTGGCCGGGATGATCCTGGCCAGCAAGCTGCCCATGATGCGCTCGGTGTTCGAGGGCAGCGCGCAGGAGTCCAAGGCGCTGCTCTCGGGCGCGGTCATCATCGTGGCCCTGGGCCTGGCCGACGACCGCTGGGAGCTGAGTGCCCTCACCAAGGCGGCCGGCCAGCTGCTGGCGGCCGGCGTGATGTCCATGCAGGGGATCGCCCTGCTCTGGCTGCCGGTCCGGGACGGCGTGCTCGTGCTGGACCCCACCACCTCGGTGATAGTGACCGTGATGATCGTGATCGTCACGGTGAACGCTATCAACTTCATCGACGGCCTGGACGGGCTGGCCGCCAGCGTCACGGGCGTCTCCTCGCTGGCGTTCTTCCTCTACGCCTACCTGCTCAGCGTCCAGCACGGCGTGGAGCGGGCGACTCTGTCCACGCTCGTCTCCGCGCTGCTGGTCGGCATCTGCCTGGGGTTCCTGCCGCACAACGCGTTCCCCGCTCGGCTGTTCATGGGCGATACCGGCTCGATGCTCATCGGCTACCTGCTGGCCGCCAGCGCGATCACGCTGACCGGCAAGGTCGATCCGAACGCGCTGGCCGGCACGACCCTGTTGCCGGCGTTGCTGCCGATCCTGGTCCCCCTGGCGGTGCTGGCCTTGCCCCTGCTGGACCTGGCCCTGGCGGTGATCCGGCGCACCCGGGCCGGCCGTTCGCCGTTCGCCCCGGACAAGCAGCACCTGCACCACCGTCTGCTGGAGATGGGCCACTCGCAGCGGCGCGCGGTCTTCCTGCTCACCGGCTGGGCCGCGCTGGTCTCGTTCACTGCGCTGCTGACCGCCTTCGTACCCCTGGCTTGGGCGCTGGCCTTCAGCGCTCTGGGGGCCGCCCTGCTGGTCCTCGGCGTCGCCTGGCCCAGCCTGCGCCGGACCCCGACCCCGAAGGGGATCGCATGACCGAGGACGCCCCCATGACCGAGAACCCCAGCTCCGCCCCCGAGCGCTCTGCCTCGGGGCGACCCGTCCCCGAACGCTCTGCCTCCGAGCGCGCCGTCCCCGAGGGCTCTGCCGCGGATCGCCCCGCCGGGCCGACCGCGCTGGTCGCCCCGATGCGCCGGGTGCTGCGGACCGGCGGGATCGCGGCGGCCGTGGCCCTGCCGGTCTCCGGCCTTGCCGGCTGGCTGCTAGCCGGTCCCGAGGGCGCCTGGGGGGCGCTGATCGGGATGGGCATGGCCGTGGCGTTCTTCGGGATCACCGTGACGCTGTCGCTGGCCACCGCACGGATGGCCCCGACCCAGCTCGGTGTGGCGGTGCTCGCGTCGTGGCTGGCCAAGATGGTGGTGCTGCTCGCGCTCCTGGTCGTGCTGCGTGGCATGGACTTCTACTCCCGCCCGGCGCTGCTGATCTCCCTGCTGATCGGCACGATCGGCTGCCTGCTCCTGGAGGCCCGGATCGTCGCGACGACCAAGGTGCCCTACGTCGAGCCGGGGACGTCGTGAGCGACGCCGGGCCGGTGGGGAGCGACCCCGGCCCGCCCCCCGGGCCGGCCGGGGACGACGCCGGGAGCGACGCCGGGCCGGTAGGCCCGGACTCTGCCGAAGGTCCCGCGCCCGCGGAGTCGCCCACCGAGCTGCACGGTGCGCTGGCGCCCCGCGGCGAGGATGTCGCGTGGTCCGCGCTGGGCACCCTGCTGGGCGGTCCGATCACCTGGGGCGGCATCGGCTGGCTGCTGGATCGGTGGCTGGGAACCAGTCCGCTGCTGACCGCGATCGGGGTGGTGGTTGGCTCCTTGACCGCATTCGGCATCGTGTATCTTCGCTTCGGACGCGACGGGCACGGTTGATCAGTCCCACGCCGGATTCGCCCCCACTCTTCAACCCGGGAAGGCCCACAGTGCTGAACGTTCCAGCCGTAGCAGGCGCGCTCGTTCCCGCGTCTGACGGCGGCGGCGAGGGGTTCCACGCCCCGACTATCAGCGAGTTCTTCCCGCCGCAGGTGTTCGGCGACGGGACCGTCTGGGGGCCGACCCGGATCAACCTGATCGGCATGATCATGACGATCGTCCTGGTCGTCTTCTTCGTGCTGGCCTTCCGCCGGACGACCATGGTCCCGGGCAAGCTGCAGAACCTCGGCGAGATGGCCATCGACGCGGTCTACACCAACATCATCGACGAGGTGATGGGGGAGAAGGGCCGGCGCTTCGCGCCCCTGCTGGTCACGCTGTTCTGGATGATCCTGGCGTTCAACATCACCGGCATCATCCCGGGCTTCCAGATCGCGGTGACCGCCGTGGTGGGCGTGCCGATGGTCCTCGCGCTGGTGTCCTACGTGGTCTTCAACTGGGCCGGTGTCAAGGAGCACGGCGCTGGCGCCTACCTGAAGATGAACCTCTTCCCGCCCGGCGTCCCGGCCCCGATCTACGTCCTGGTGACGCCGATCGAGTTCATCTCCACGTTCATCCTGCGCCCGGTCACGCTGACCATCCGTCTGCTGGCCAACATGATGAGCGGCCACCTGCTGCTGGTCCTGTTCTTCAGCGCGACCCACTTCTTCCTGCTCGAGGCGTCGGGTCTGCTCAAGCTCGCCTCTGCCGGCTCGCTGTTCATGGGCTTCGCCTTCACCCTGTTCGAGGTCGTCGTCGCCCTGCTGCAGGCCTACATCTTCACCCTGCTCACCGCCGTCTACATCGACGGCGCCACCAGCCACGAGCACTGAGGAACACCCACCCCCAGACTCCCGGGCGACCGCCACGGGCCACACGGAAGGAACCACAACAGTGGAGCTGCTCGCCGAGATCTCCGGCAACGTCAACTCGATCGGCTACGGCCTGGCCGCCATCGGCCCCGGCATCGGCATCGGTGTCCTGGTCGGCAAGGCCCTCGAGGGCATCGCGCGCCAGCCCGAGGCGACCGGTGTGCTGCGCACCAACATGTTCCTGGGCATCGCCTTCACCGAGGCGCTGGCCCTGATCGGCCTGGTCGCCGGCTTCCTGTTCCAGTGATCGACGCCGCCTTCAGCGACGCGGATCCCCCAGGCGACAGGACGGGCCCATGATCGACCTACTCATCGTGGCGGCCGAGGAGGAGACCCAGAACCCCCTCCTCCCGGCCACGTACGACCTCATCTGGGGGACGGTCTGCTTCGTCATCCTGCTCGCGCTGTTCTGGAAGTACGTCCTGCCGACGTTCCAGAGGATCACTGCGGAGCGCGCCGAGCAGATCGAGGGTGGCATCGCCCGGGCCAAGGTGATGCAGGAGGAGGCGGCGCGCACCCGCGACTCCTACTCCGCGCAGCTGGAGGCAGCCAACAAGGAGGCGGCCGCGATCCGGACCGCCGCCGAGGGCGAAGGTCACCAGATCATCACCGCGGCCCGCAACGAGGCGACCGCCCAGGCGACCGCCACCGCACAGCGGGCCCAGGTCCAGATCGAGGCTGAGCGCGAGGCCGCCGTCGGCAGCCTGCAGCGCGAGGTCAGCGACCTGGCGCTGCACCTGGCCAGCCGCATCCTGGGCGAGAGTCTCCAGGACGATGCTCGTGCCCGGGCGACGGTGGACCGCTTCATCACCGAGCTGGAGCAGGCCCCCGAGGGCCAGGGCTTCTCGGCGCTCGGCCCGGAGCAGCCATGACCGGTCCGGCGCCGACCGGCTCGACCCGGGAGAACGCCAGCGCGTTGCGCGCCCGGCTGGACGAGCGCCGGTCGGACCCGCAGGTGGGCGGCCTGGCCGCCGACCTGTTCGCAGCCGCTGGCCTCATCGGAGCCGAGCCGATCCTGCGCACGGCCCTGGCCGACGCCGGCCAGGCGTCGCAGGCCCGGGTCGGCACGGTTCGCAGCCTGTTCGACGGGCGGCTCTCGCCGCTGGCCGTCGAGATGCTGGCCGACGTGGTCGCGCAGCGCTGGTCGGACCCGGGCGCGATGGTCGACACCATCGAGTCGCTCGGGGCGCAGGCCGCGTTCATCGGCGCCGAGCAGCAGGGCGCCCTGGGCCGGGTCGAGGACGAGCTCTTCGAGCTGTCCACCGTGCTGGAGGAGTCCGCGCAGCTGCAGCTGGCTCTGACCGATCCCGCGCTGGACGCCCGGGCCAAGGCGGCGCTGGTGCGCTCGCTGCTGGCCGATCGGGCCGCACCGCAGACCACCGAGGTGGCCGCGCACACGCTGGCCAACCTGCGCGGGCAGCGGGCGACCGCAGCCCTGGAGGGGCTCATCGAGCTGGCCGCCGAGCAGAGCGGTCGGTCGGTGGCCCAGGTCCGGGTCGCTCGGCCGCTGGCCGCCGACCAGGCCGAGCGGCTGGCCGGCGCCCTCTCGCGCCTGCACGGTCGCAAGATCCGCCTGAACGTCTCGGTCGACCCGGCGGCGGTCGGCGGGATCTCGGTCCGCATCGGGGACGAGGTGCTCGACGGCACCCTGGCCACCCGCATCGAGCAGGCACGCCGCGCCCTGGCCGGCTGACGACACCACAGCACGACGAGCCCCGCACCACGGGACGACGAGGAGAGACGATGACCGAGCTTGCGATCCGCCCGGAGGACATCCGCGCGGCGATCGAGCGCAACGTGGCCGAGTTCGCGCCCCAGACCGCCCACGAGGAGGTCGGCCGGGTGCTGGAGACCGGCGACGGGATCGCGCGGGTCGAGGGCCTGCACTCGGCGATGACCAACGAGCTGCTGGAGTTCGAGGGCGGCCTGCTCGGCCTGGCGCTGAACCTGGACGTCCGGGAGATCGGCGCGGTGCTGCTCGGCGACGGCTCGGCGATCGAGGAGGGGCAGCCGGTCAAGCGCACCGGCGAGGTCCTCTCGGTGCCGGTCGGCGACGGCTACCTGGGCCGGGTCGTGGACCCGCTGGGCAACCCGATCGACGGCCGCGGGCCCATCCAGAGCGAGGGCCGCCGCGCCCTGGAGCTCCAGGCGCCCACGGTCGTGCAGCGCCAGCCGGTGAAGGAGTCGATGGCCACCGGCATCAAGGCCATCGACGCGATGACCGCGATCGGCCGCGGCCAGCGCCAGCTCATCATCGGCGACCGGCAGACCGGCAAGACCGCGGTCTGCATCGACACGATCCTGAACCAGAAGGCCAACTGGGAGTCCGGCGACCCGAAGAAGCAGCTGCGCTGCATCTACGTGGCGATCGGCCAGAAGGGCTCGACCATCGCCGGAGTGAAGGGCGTCCTCGAGGAGTACGGCGCGATGGAGTACACCACCATCGTGGCCTCCCCGGCCTCGGACTCCGCGGGCTTCAAGTACCTGGCTCCGTACACCGGCTCGGCCATCGGCCAGCACTGGATGTACCAGGGCAAGCACGTCCTGATCATCTTCGACGACCTGAGCAAGCAGGCCGAGGCGTACCGCGCGGTGTCGCTGCTGCTGCGCCGCCCGCCGGGCCGCGAGGCCTACCCCGGCGACGTCTTCTACCTGCACTCCCGCCTGCTGGAGCGCTGCGCGAAGCTCTCCGACGAGCTGGGCGGCGGATCGATGACCGGCCTGCCGATCATCGAGACCAAGGCCAACGACGTGTCGGCGTACATCCCGACCAACGTCATCTCGATCACCGACGGCCAGTGCTTCCTGGAGTCCGACCTGTTCAACTCCGGCGTCCGCCCGGCCATCAACGTGGGCATCTCGGTCTCCCGCGTCGGCGGCTCGGCGCAGTCCAAGGCGATGCGCAAGGTCGCAGGCCGGCTGCGCCTGGACCTGGCCCAGTTCCGCGAGCTGGAGGCGTTCGCCGCGTTCGGCTCGGACCTGGACTCGGCGTCGAAGGCCCAGTTGGCCCGCGGTGCCCGCCTGGTCGAGATCCTCAAGCAGCCGCAGTACCAGCCCCAGCCGCTGGCCGACGAGGTCATCTCGGTGTGGGCCGGCACGACCGGGCAGATCGACGACGTGCCGATCGAGGACGTGCGCCGCTTCGACGCCGAGTTCGTGGCCTACGTCAAGGACAGCCACAGCGCGATCGCCGACGCGATCACCGCATCGGCTGACCTCAGCGACGACTCGGTCTCTGGCCTGGAGACCGCGATGAAGGCCTTCAAGCACAGGTTCGTCACCAGCGAGGGGCACCCGCTGGTCAAGGACGTGCCGGTCGAGCCGATCGCCGAGGAGCACGTCGAGAACCTGCAGATCACGCGCGTGGTGCGCAAGTAGCCCATGGGCGCACAGCTGAGGGTCTACCGCCGGCGCATCAAGAGCGTCCAGCAGACCAAGAAGATCACCAAGGCGATGGAGATGATCGCCTCGTCGCGGATCATCAAGGCCCAGCGGCGGCTCGACGCGGCGCTGCCCTACACGCGTGAGCTGATCCTCGCGCTGTCGGCGGCGGTGTCCCTGGCCGCGGACCGCGACCACCCGCTGACCTCGGAGAACGACAACCGCAAGCGGGCCGCGGTGCTGCTGGTCGCGGCCGATCGTGGCCTGGCCGGGGCCTATTCGGCCAACGTGATCCGCGAGGGCGAGGGCCTGAACGCGCTGCTGGAGGAGAAGGGCGTCAAGCCCGTCCACTTCCTCGTGGGCCGCAAGGCCGTGGGCTACTACAAGTTCCGGGAGCGCCCGATCGAGGGCGAGTACGTCGGCTTCTCCGACCAGCCCAGCCCCGAGGACGCCCTGGAGATCGCCAACGGCCTGCTGGCCTCGTTCCTGTCCGACAGCGAGACCGAGGGCGGGGTCGACGAGATCCACATCGTCTACACGCACTTCGTCAACATGGCCCGCCAGGAGGTCCGGATTCGCAGGATCCTGCCCATCGAGGTCGTGGAGCAGGAGGTCGGCTCGGAGGGGGTGGCCGGCGAGGGTCCGGTCACGTTCCCGCTCTACGAGTTCGAGCCGGATGCCGAGACCGTCCTCGACGGGCTGCTGCCCCGCTACGTCGAGAACATCGTGTACACGGGGCTGCTGGAGGCTGCGGCCTCCGAGCACGCGGCCCGCCGGCGCGCGATGAGCTCGGCGACCGACAACGCCGACGAGCTCATCCGCACCCTGACCCGCCAGTCCAACCAGGCCCGCCAGGCCGAGATCACACAGGAGATCAGCGAGATCGTCGGCGGCGCCGACGCACTGGCCTCCGCCACCGCAGGAAGTTGAGGAACCATGACCGCCTCCGTTGAGACCGCCCAGGCAACCGGACGGGTGGTCCGGGTGACCGGCCCGGTCGTCGACGTGGAGTTCCCCGTCGCGGCCATGCCCGAGCTGATGAACGCCCTGCACGTCCAGGTCGACTTCGGCGAGGGCGAGGAGGGTGGCGGCAAGCGCACCCTCACCCTCGAGGTCGCCCAGCACCTCGGCGACAACCAGGTCCGGGCCATCTCGATGCAGCCCACCGACGGCCTGGTCCGCGGCGCGACCGTCACCGACACCGGCGCGGCCATCTCGGTGCCCGTCGGCGACGTCACCAAGGGCCACGTGTGGAACGCCCTGGGCGTGCCGCTGGACGCGCCCGCCGACCAGCTGGAGATCACCGAGCGCTGGGGCATCCACCGCCAGCCGCCGCCGTTCGACCAGCTCGAGGCCCGCACCGAGGTCTTCTGGACCGGCATCAAGGTCATCGACCTGCTCACCCCGTACGTCAAGGGCGGCAAGATCGGCCTGTTCGGCGGCGCCGGCGTGGGCAAGACGGTCCTGATCCAGGAGATGATCACCCGCGTCGCCAAGAACTTCGGCGGCGTCTCGGTGTTCGCCGGCGTGGGGGAGCGCACCCGTGAGGGCAACGACCTCTTCCTGGAGATGACCGAGTCCGGCGTCATCAAGGACACCGCGCTGGTGTTCGGCCAGATGGACGAGCCGCCGGGCACCCGTCTTCGCGTGGCTCTGACCGCGCTGACCATGGCCGAGTACTTCCGCGACGAGCAGAAGCAGGACGTGCTGCTGTTCATCGACAACATCTTCCGGTTCACCCAGGCCGGCTCCGAGGTCTCCACGCTGCTGGGCCGCATGCCCTCCGCGGTCGGCTACCAGCCGACGCTGGCCGACGAGATGGGCATGCTGCAGGAGCGGATCACCTCGACCCGCGGCCACTCGATCACCTCGCTGCAGGCGATCTACGTGCCCGCCGACGACCTGACCGACCCCGCGCCGGCGACCACGTTCGCCCACCTGGACGCGACTACGACGCTGTCCCGGCCGATCTCCGAGCTGGGCATCTACCCGGCCGTGGACCCGCTGGACTCGTCCTCGCGCATCCTGGACCCGCGCATCGTCGGCGACGAGCACTACGCGGTCGCCGCGCGCACGAAGGAGATCCTGCAGCGCTACAAGGACCTGCAGGACATCATCGCGATCCTCGGCATCGACGAGCTCTCCGAGGAGGACCGGCTGCTGGTCAACCGGGCCCGGCGCATTCAGCGGTTCCTCAGCCAGAACATGTTCGTCGCGGAGGCGTTCACCGGGCAGCCCGGCTCGTACGTTGACGTGCAGGAGACGATCGCGTCGTTCAAGGCGCTGGCCGAGGGTGAGTACGACCACATCCCGGAGCAGGCGTTCTTCATGTGCGGCGGCATCGAGGACGTGGAGCGCAACGCCGCCAAGCTGAAGGGCTGAGCGGGATGGCGGACATGGAGGTCGCGCTGGTCGCCACCGACCGGCCGGTGTGGAGCGGTCGCGCGAAGATCGTCGTGGCCACCACGGCCGAAGGCGACATCGGGATCATGGCCGGGCACGAGCCGCTGCTGGCGATGCTGGCCGACGGGATGGTCCGCATCGAGACCCCGGACGCCGGCACGCTGACCGCGGTCGTGCACATGGGGTTCCTGTCGGTGTCGGCCGACAAGGTGACGGTGCTGGCGGAGACCGCCGAGCTGGCCACCGAGATCGACGTCGATCGGGCCCAGCGCGCGCTGGACCGGATCATGGCCGACGGCACGGTGGACCGGCGCGAGAAGGACGCCGAGCGCCGCGCCCGCTCGCGCCTCAAGGCAGCCATGGCCGCCGAAGGAAAGACCCTGCACCTGCACTGAGGGCGCCCCCGCACGCGTGTCGACGGCCGGAGCCCACCAGGGCCCGGCCGTCGATCAGGTGGCGGCTGCAACCACACCCCTGCCGAGCGCTCCAGCCTCCCGGCGCCCGCTTCGGCCGTCAGAGGGGCTGGCTATCGTGACCGTCATGGTGAATCTGACCCGCATCTACACCCGCACCGGCGACGACGGCTCGACCGCGCTGGGCGACATGAGCCGCACCACCAAGAACGACCTGCGCCTGATCGCGTACGCCGACGTCGACGAGACCAACTGCGTGATCGGCGTCGCCCTGGCCACCACCGACGTCGACCCCGACGTGCGCGTGGTGCTGGCCCGCGTGCAGAACGAGCTGTTCGACGTGGGCGCCGACCTGTGCACCCCGGTCGTCGCCGACCCGGCCTACCCGCCGCTGCGGGTCGAGCCGGAGTACGTCACGCGACTTGAGGCCGACATAGACCGGTTCAACGCCGAGCTGTCCAAGCTGCGCTCGTTCATCCTGCCCGGCGGCACCCCCGCGAGCGCCCAGCTGCACGTCGCCCGGACGGTTGCCCGGCGCGCCGAGCGGGCCACCTGGGCGGCCATGCAGGTGCATGGCGATGCGATGACCGACCGTCCGGCCCAGTACCTCAACCGCCTCTCCGACTTGCTGTTCGTGCTCGCCCGGCACGCCAACCGGGCCCAGGGCGACGTCCTCTGGGTGCCGGGCGGGGAGCGCGCCTGAGCCCCGAGGGCCCACCGGAATCGCCGGCCGCCGCCGTTCACGGTGCCGGTCCGGCGCTGGTCGAGCCGCCCGGTCGGATGCCCGCTGGACCCCTACGATGGCCGGCATGCAGAAGGTGTTCAAGGTCACGGGAGGCAACCGCCTCACCGGTGAGGTGACCGTCCTCGGGGCCAAGAACAGCGTCCTGAAGCTGATGGCCGCCGCCCTGTTGGCCAAGGGTCGCACCACGATCACCAACGTCCCGGACATCCTCGACGTGACGATCATGTCCGAGCTGCTGCGCCGGCTGGGCTGCGAGGTCGAGCACGTGTCGCCGGGGCCGCAGTTCGGCGGGACCGTCACCATCGACGTGCCCGACGTGCCCCACCACCAGGCCGACTACGACCTCGTGCGCCGGATGCGCGCATCGATCTGCGTGCTCGGTCCGCTCATCGCTCGCTGCGGGGCGGCCGACGTGGCGCTGCCGGGCGGCGACGCGATCGGCTCGCGTGGCCTGGACATGCACATCGCCGGCCTGCAGCGGCTCGGTGCCTCGTTCGACAACGTCCACGGGTTCCTCGTGGCCAAGGCGCGCGCGCTGCACGGCGGCCAGATCTGGCTGGACTTCCCGAGCGTGGGGGCCACCGAGAACATCCTCATGGCCGCGGTGCTGGCCAAGGGCACCTCGGTCATCGACAACGCGGCGCGCGAGCCCGAGATCGTCGACATCTGCCAGATGCTCGTGGCGATGGGGGCGAAGATCGACGGCATCGGCTCGTCGACCCTGGTCATCGACGGCGTGGAGGAGCTGCACCCGGTCGAGCACGCGACGGTCGGCGACCGGATCGTGGCCGGGACCTGGGCGGTCGCGGCGGCGATCACCTGCGGCGACGTGATGATCCGCGGGGCGCAGGGGTCGCACCTGGAGATGGCGCTGGACAAGCTCGCGTCGGCCGGCGGGACCATCCACGTGCTCGACGAGGGGTTCTCGGTGCGCATGGACGACCGACCGCGCGCGGTCGACATCGTGACGCTGCCCTACCCGGGCTTCCCGACCGATCTGCAGCCGCAGTTCATCGCCCTGAACGCGATCGCCGACGGCACGGCGATGATCACCGAGAACCTGTTCGAGGCCCGGTTCCGCTTCGTCAACGAGCTGGCGCGACTGGGCGCCGACGTGCGCACCGACGGCCACCACGCGCTGGTGCGCGGAGTGCGCCAGCTCTCCGGGGCGCCCGTCGAGGCCGCGGACATCCGCGCCGGCGCCGGGCTGGTCCTGGCCGGCCTGGTCGGGCAGGGCGCGACGACGGTCTACGAGATCCACCACATCGAACGCGGCTATGCCGGCTTCGTCCCCAGCCTCCAAGGCCTCGGTGCCGACATCGAGGCAGTCGAGCTCCCGTCCCCCTTCGACTCCTGACCCGCGCCGCCAGGCGCCCGGCGCTGGGGGTCGGGCGGCCAGCCCTGCCGCACAGCCGCCGAACGAGCACCGCGCTGGGCGAGGAGTGAGCCGATCGACCCTCCGCCCGGCGTGCGAGCGCCCAGGGGGGTCGGGCGGCGAGCCCCGCAGCACAGCGCCGAACGAGCACCGCGCTAGTTACCCGTCGGTAACCACGGGATACCCTGCCCCCAGGCAACGATCAGGAGGAGTGCGGCATGGCATCGGTCGTCATCATCGGAGCGGGGCTCATGGGCTCGGGGATCGCCCAGGTGTCCGCCGCCGCGGGCCACGAGGTGGTCCTGCGCGACATCAGCCAGGAGGCGCTCACCCGCGCCACGGCCTCGATCGAGGGGTCGCTGACCAAGTTCGCTGCGAAGGGCAAGCTGCCCGGGACCACCCCGGAGGAGGCGATGGCCCGGATCTCCACGACCACCGAGCTGGACGTGGTCGCCCAGGCCGACATCGTGGTGGAGGCGGTGATCGAGGACGTCGCACTGAAGACCGCGCTGTTCGCCGACATCGACGCCCTCGCCCCGCACCATGCGCTGCTGGCCAGCAACACCTCCGGCATTCCGATCACCCGGATCGCCGCGGCGACCAAGCGCCCGGAGTCGGTCGTGGGCACCCACTTCTTCTCGCCGGTGCCGATGATGGCGCTGTGCGAGCTGGTCCGCGGGCTGCGGACCTCCGACGAGACGCTGGCCGCGGCGCGTCAGTGGGCCGAGGGGATCGGCAAGACGTGCATCGTCGTGAACCGCGACGTCGCCGGCTTCGTCACGACCCGGCTGATCACCGCCCTGTGCAACGAGGCGATCCGGCTGGTCGAGTCCGGCGTCGCCTCCGCCGAGGACATCGACACCGCGTGCCGGCTCGGGTTCGGGCACGCGATGGGTCCGCTGGCGACCACCGACCTGACCGGGGTCGACGTGATGCGCAACGCGACCCTGTCGGTGCTCAACGAGACCGGAAACGCGACCTGGCAGCCGCCCGAGCTGCTCACCCGGATGGTCGCCGCCGGCGACCTCGGCCGCAAGACCGGCCGCGGCTTCTACACCTACGAGGGCTGAGCGATGGCCGATCAGGCGAGCGCCCGCCCGGCCGAGGGCGGCGCGCGCGGGGCCAAGGACAAGCCCTGGATGATGCGCACGTACGCCGGGCATTCGTCGGCTGCGGCCTCGAACGCGCTGTTCCGGCGCAACCTGGAGAAGGGCCAGACCGGCCTGTCGGTGGCCTTCGACCTGCCGACCCAGACCGGCTACGACCCCGACGCCGAGCTGGCCCGCGGCGAGGTCGGCAAGGTCGGCGTGCCGATCAGCCACATCGGCGACATGCGCGCCCTGCTGGCCGAGATTCCGCTGGACCGGATGAACACCTCGATGACGATCAACGCCACCGCGATGTACCTGCTCGCGCTGTACGTGGCGGTCGCCGAGGAGAGCGACGTGCCCCACGCGGCGCTGTCGGGCACCACGCAGAATGACATCATCAAGGAGTACCTGTCGCGGGGGACCTACGTGTTCCCGCCGGAGCCGAGCCTGCGGCTGATCACCGACATGATCGCGTGGACCGTCACCGAGAGCCCGAAGTGGAACCCGATCAACATCTGCAGCTACCACCTGCAGGAGGCCGGGGCCACGCCGGTGCAGGAGATCGCGTTCGCGATGGCGACGGCGATCGCGGTGCTGGACGCGGTGCGCGACTCCGGGCAGGTGCCGCCGGAGCGGTTCGGCGACGTGGTCGGGCGCATCTCGTTCTTCGTGAACGCGGGCGTCCGGTTCGTCGAGGAGATGTGCAAGATGCGCGCGTTCGTCCAGCTCTGGGACGAGCTGACGCTGGAGCGCTACGGGGTGTCCGACGCCCGGCAGCGGCGGTTCCGCTACGGCGTGCAGGTCAACTCGCTGGGCCTGACCGAGGCGCAGCCGGAGAACAACGTCCAGCGGATCGTGCTGGAGATGCTGGGCGTGACCCTCTCCAAGGACGCGCGCGCCCGCGCGATCCAGCTGCCCGCGTGGAACGAGGCGCTGGGCCTGCCGCGGCCGTGGGACCAGCAGTGGTCGCTGCGCATCCAGCAGGTGCTGGCCTACGAGTCCGACCTGCTGGAGTACCCCGACCTGTTCACCGGCTCCGTGGTCGTCGAAGGGCGCACGGCCGAGCTGGTCGAGCAGGCCCGCGAGGAGCTCGGGCGCATCCAGGCCCTCGGCGGGGCGGTCGCCGCGGTCGAGTCGGGATACATGAAGTCCGCGCTGGTCGCCGCGCACGCCGCCCGCCGCGGCCGGGTGGAGTCCGGCGAGGACGTCGTGGTCGGCGTCAACAAGTTCGCCTCCTCGGAGCCCAATCCCCTGCTGGCCGACCTGGACACGGCGATCGAGGTCATCGACCCGGCGGTCGAGCAGGCCGCGGCGGAGGCCGTGCGCCTGTGGCGGGCCGAGCGCGACGACGTGCGTGCGAAGGCGGCCCTGGAGGCGCTTGCCGACGCCGCGCGTACCACCGAGAACCTGATGACCGCGTCGCTGGAGTGCGCGCGGGCCGGGGTCACGGTCGGGGAGTGGTCGCAGGTGCTGCGCGAGGTGTTCGGCGAGTTCCGCGCACCGACCGGCGTGGCCGGGGTGACCGGTGCGAGCGCGGGCAGCCAGGCGCTGGCCCGGGTGCGCGAGCTGGTCGCCCAGACCGGCGAGGAGCTGGGCGGTCACCTGCGCTTCCTCGTGGGCAAGCCTGGCCTGGACGGGCACTCCAACGGCGCCGAGCAGATCGCCGTGCGCGCCCGCGACGTCGGCTTCGAGGTCATCTACCAGGGCATCCGGCTGACCCCCGCGCAGATCGTCGCGGCTGCGATCGCCGAGGACGTGCACGTCGTGGGGCTCTCGATCCTGTCCGGGTCGCACCTGGTCGCGGTGCCCGAGGTGCTGTCCGGCCTGCGCGCGGCGGGGCTCTCGGACGTGTCGGTCGTGGTCGGCGGGATCATCCCCGAGTCCGACGCGGCCGAGCTGATCGCCCAGGGCGTCTCGGCGGTGTTTACGCCCAAGGACTACGACGCCAACGAGGTGATGACCCGGGTCGTGCAGACGATCCGGGACGCCCATCACCTGGACTGAGCACCGACTGCTGGAGTTGGTAGTGGATTCGGCCCACTGAGTTGGCCGAATCCACTACCAACTCCCGGCTGCTGCCGCGCAGGGGCGTCAGCCCCGCGACATCTCGTCGATGCAGGCGGTGATCGCCAGGATCAGGATCTCGTTCTGCCCGGGCTTGATCTCGACGCCGTAGGTATCGCGGATCCGGAACCAGCGCTTGGAGATCTCGGCGATCTTCCCGCCGTCGGACTCGATCTCGAACTCGTGGTCGACGATGTTGCCCTGCGCCTTGAGCACGGCACCGCCGGCCAGCTCGATCGTGTACCGCTCGCGCAGCGGCGTGATCATCGCCTTCTTGACGTGCGCGACGGTCGCGCCGCTCGGGTCCTCGATCTCCATGACCTCGCGCACCCGGATCGGCCGCTCCTGGATGCGCAGCAGCTCGCGACCCGAGGCGTCCTCGAAGCCGATGGTCGTGCGCAGGCGCATCGCCTTGCCGTTCACCCTGTAGGCCCGACGGCCCGACTCGTCCTCGATCCAGGAGTCGTCCCCGATCGAGATCAGCTTCTCGCGCATCCGGTAGCGCACTGCATTGCCGCCGATCCCGAAGGCCTGCCGCTCCTCGCGGCGGTCCTCCCGCCGGTCCTCGCGACGGTCCGCCCGACGCTCACGTCCCCGCATTGGTGCTCCTTCGCTCGTGTGGATGCCCGCCACGCTAGCGCGCGGGGAGGGCACATGAGCGGACGCGCAGAGCGGGCAGGTGGGCGGTCGCTTGCGCAGCCGGGATCACGGCTCGACGGTGCCCGTGCTGGCTTCGGATTGACTCGTGTTCAGCCGCGGGCTTCAATCGCCGCAGTGGCGTCCGTCACATTGCGTTCAGTGAGGGGCTGCTCCGGCAGCCACCGGTGGGGAAGGGAGCACCATGAGCGGCGATCCCAGTACCGCGATGGACTACTCGCAACCGACGGGCACGTCGTTGAGAGTGCGGGTCCAGAAGTTCGGCACGTTCCTGTCGAACATGATCATGCCCAACATCGCGGCGATCATCGCCTGGGGCATCATCACGATGTTCTTCATCCCGGACGGCTTCACGCCGAACGCGAAGATCTCCACCATCGTCGACCCGACGATCTACTACCTGCTGCCGATCCTGATCGCCTACACCGGCGGCCGCATGGTCTACGGGGTGCGCGGCGGCGTGGTCGGCGGCTTCTCCGTCATCGGCGTGATCATGGCCACGAGCAGCCCGATCTTCATCGGCGAGCGGTCCGGCTCCCCGATGTTCCTGGGCGCCATGATCATGGGCCCGCTGACGGCGTACATCATGAAGCGGCTGGACGGCGTGTGGACCGGTCGGATCAAGCCGGGCTTCGAGATGCTGGTCGACAACTTCTCGGCCGGCATCCTCGGCGCGCTGATGGCGATCGCCGGCATGTTCCTGCTGGCTCCGCCCCTGTACTGGGCCATCGACCGCCTCGGCGACGCGGTGGAGTTCCTGGTCAACAACCAGCTGCTGCCACTCACGTCGATCTTCATCGAGCCGGCGAAGGTGCTGTTCCTCAACAACGCCATCAACCACGGCGTGCTGACCCCGTTGGGCATCCAGGAGGCGCAGGAGACCGGCAAGTCCGTGCTGTTCCTGCTGGAGGCCAACCCCGCCGCCGGCCTCGGTCTGCTGATGGCCTACACGTTCTTCGGCAAGGGCACAGCTCGGGCCACCGCCCCGGGTGCGGCGATCATCCACTTCCTCGGCGGCATCCACGAGGTGTACTTCCCGTACGTGCTGATGAAGCCGCGCCTCATCGTGGCGATGATCGCCGGCGGCATGACGCAGGTGTTCATCAACGTCAGCTTCAGCACCGGCCTGCGTGCCCCCGCGGCTCCCGGCTCAATCTTCGCGGTCTACGCCCAGACGGCCACGGACAGCTATCTGGGCGTGACGCTGTCGGTGATAGGTGGCGCCACGGTCAGCTTCGTGCTGGCCGCGCTCCTGCTCAAGACGGACAAGAGCGACTGGGCCGAGGGCGATCTCGAGGTCGCCACCCAGAGCATGGTCGCGATGAAGGGCAAGGAGTCCATCGCGTCCTCGATGGTGAAGGGCTCCGGCCAGGCCCACACGGGTCCGATCCGCAACATCGTGTTCGCCTGCGACGCGGGCATGGGCTCGTCGGCGATGGGCGCCTCGGTGCTGCGCAAGAAGATCAAGGACGCAGGGCACGACGACGTCACGGTGGTGAACCGGGCGATCGCCAATCTCGACGACTCGTGGGATCTGGTGGTCACCCACCAGGATCTGGCGGGCCGCGCGTTCCCGCCCACCCCGTCGGCGGTGCACGTCACGGTCGACAACTTCATGGCCAGCCCGAAGTACGAAGACGTGGTGGCGATGGTCGACGCGGCCAACCGGGTTCCGGACGCCGCGGACAGGGCGGTGGCGACGGGCGCCGGGGCGGCCGCGGCGGGCCAGGCGGTCGACCGGGCCGCGGGTCTGCGCGCGCTGCTGCCCGACGAGGCGATCGTCCTGGAGGGGACCGCACGGACCCGCGACGACGCGATCGACGAGGCCGGTCGGCTCCTGGTGGCCAGCGGCGCGGTGGACGACGCCTACATCGCGGCCATGCACGCCCGGGAGGAGTCGATCTCGACCTACGTCGGCAACGGGCTGGCGATCCCGCATGGGACGAACGAGGCCAAGCAGTCGATCCGGCGGACCGGGTTGTCGTTCATCCGCTACCCGGACGGGATCGACTGGAACGGCGACGGGCAGCTGGCCCACTTCGCGGTCGGCATCGCCGGCGCCGGCGACGACCATCTCGCCCTGCTGGGCAGCATCGCCCACGTGTTCCTCGACGACGAGAAGGTGGCGGCGCTGTGGGGGGCCCAATCGAAGTCGGAGGTGACGCAGGTGCTGGACAGCGTCCAGCTGACCTGACGCCCGAGCGCCCCACGCGCAGGGGCCCGCGCTGGTCTCGCCCCTCCAGACCGGCGCAGGCCCCTGCCTGCGTCCGCCGGGTCGGTCCGGGCAGGTCGACTCGGCAGACTCCAGCGCCTCGCCGACCGTTCAGAACAGGCGGTCCTCGGCGCGGTCCAGGCCGCGCAGCACGTCGTAGTCCACGACCACGCAGCGGATCCCGCGGTCCTCGGCGAGGGTCCGGGCCTGAGGCTTGATCTCCTGGGCGGCGAACACGCCGGCCACGGGGGCGAGGTGGGGATCGCGGTTGAGCAGCTCGAGGTAGCGCGTGAGCTGCTCGACCCCGTCGATCTCGCCGCGGCGCTTGATCTCGACGGCGACCGAGGCGCCCAGGCCGTCGCGCAGGAGCAGGTCGACCGGCCCGATCGCCGTCATGTACTCGCGACGCACGAGCTGCCAGCCCTCGCCGAACACGCCCGGCTGGTCGGCCAGCAGCGCCTGCAGGTGCGCCTCGACACCGTCCTTGACCAGTCCGGGATCGACGCCCAGCTCGTGGCTCGAGTCGTGGTGGACCGCGGCGATGGTGATGATGAGCTGCTCGCCGGACTTGTTGGTGACCGTCCAGGTGCCGACGCCGTCCTCGTCGACCACCTCGGCGATCGTGCACGGCGGAGTCATCCAGTTCAGCGGCTTGTAGGCGCGGTCGTCGGCGTGCACCGAGACAGAGCCGTCGGCCTTGGTGAGGATCAGCCGGGTCGCCAGTGGGAGGTGCGCGGACAGCCGACCCACGTAGTCCACCGAGCAGTCGGCCACCAGCAAGCGCACCGGGCGAGGGTACCCGGCGGCTGCCCAGGCTGCGGGGCGGGATCTGGCCGCACGCGGACGCGGATCGGCCGGATATGGCCGAACGCTGCCCGACTCGCGCAGGTGGCCGTCGGAGTAGGTCCCCGGCGGTCGCGCACCGCCGGTCGAGCCGGTCGAAGGCCCCCCGCAGGGCCGCCTACGGGGGGATCGCGCCTCAATGTCACACTTGCACAGCCTGTGTGGAAATGCCCCAGGCATCGGCATTGCTGGGCTCTCCGGCGTGCCCCGGCTAGGAGGATTACATGGCGATCAGCAAGGTCGGAGTGGTCGGTCTGGGCACGATGGGCGCGGGAGTCGCGCAGGTCGTCGCGCGTGCGGGGCTGGACGTGATCGGCGTGGAGGTCTCCGACATCGCCGTGGAGGCCGCGCGGGGGCGGATCGTCGGCTCGCTGGATCGGGCGGTCGCCCGCGAGAAGCTGACCGCCGAGGACCGCGACGCCGCGCTGGCCCGCATCCGGTTCACCACCGACATCAGCGACCTGGCCGACCGGGAGCTGGCGATCGAGGCGATCCCGGAGGACATGGAGCTCAAGCGCTCGGTCGTCGGCGAGCTGGACAAGATCCTGGACGCCTCGGCGATCATCGCGACCAACACCTCGAGCTTGTCGGTCACCCAGATCTCGGTGGCCACCAGCCGCCCGGACCGCGTGATCGGCCTGCACTTCTTCAACCCCGCGCCGGTGCGCCCGTTCGTCGAGCTGGTGCGCACGGTCGTCACCTCGCAGGAGGTCGTCGAGGAGGCCTTGGAGTTCGCCGCGTCGATCGACCGCTCGCCGGTGGTCGTGGGCGACCGCGCCGGGTTCATCGCCAACGCGCTGCTGTTCGGCTACCTCAACCACGCGGCGGCGATGTACGAGGCGCGCTACGCCTCCCGCGAGGACATCGACGCGGCGATGCGCCTGGGCTGTGGCTACCCGATGGGACCGCTGGCGCTGCTGGACCTGATCGGCCTGGACACCGCCTACGAGATCCTCGACACGATGTACAAGGAGGGCCGCGACCGGCTGCACGCCCCGGCTCCGATCATCAAGCAGATGGTCACCGCGGGGATGAAGGGCCGCAAGAGCGGGCGCGGCTTCTACACCTACGCGGCGGCCGGCTCCTCGCAGGCGGTCGAGGACGCGGCGACGCCGGCGCCGGCCGGGTCCGGCGAGACGGGGCGCCCGGTGCAGAAGGTGGGCGTGGTCGGCTCGGGGACGATGGCCACCGGGATCATCGAGGTGTTCGCCAAGTCCGGGTTCGAGACGGTGTTCGTCGCGCGTTCGCCGGAGAAGGTCGCCGCCGTGCAGGGGGTGCTGGGCCGTTCGCTGGCCAAGGGCGTGCAGCGCGGCAAGCTCACCGAGGATGCCGCGAGCGCCGCGCAGGCGCTGGTCACCGGCACCACGGAGCTGGCCGATCTGGCCGACGTGGACATGGTCGTCGAGGCGGTCGTGGAGGAGATCGGGGTCAAGACCGCCTTGTTCGCCAACCTCGACCGGATCTGCAAGCCGGGCGCGGTGCTGGCCACCACGACCTCGAGCCTGCCGGTGATCGAGATGGCCGCCGCGACCAGCCGCCCCGACGACGTGGTCGGCATGCACTTCTTCAACCCCGCGGCGATCATGCGCCTGGTGGAGGTGGTGGCGCATGTGTCGACTGCGCCAGATGTCGTCGCCACGGTCTCGGAGGTCTGCCGGCGCACCGGCAAGCACGCCGTGCACTGCGGGGACCGCGCTGGGTTCATCGTGAACGCCCTGCTGTTCCCGTACCTGAACGACGCGGTCCGGATGCTGTCGGCGAACTACGCGACGGCCGACGAGATCGACCGCGCGATGAAGGAGGGCTGCGGGCTGCCGATGGGTCCGTTCGAGCTGCTCGACGTGGTCGGCAACGACGTGTCGCTGGCGATCCAGAACACCCTGTACCGCGAGTTCCGCGAGCCCGGGTTCGCCCCCGCGCCGATGCTGGAGCACCTGGTCGCGGCCGGATACCTGGGCCGCAAGACCGGCCGAGGGTTCCGCACGTACGCCCGCCGCTAGGGGAGTCGCGCTACGAAGGCGCCGCCGGCCGGAGCCTCGGTCGGCGGCGCCTTCGCGTGCTGGCTATCCCGTCATAGCGGGCAGCGATGCGCGCAACCCTCCTCGGAGGCCTCCGGTCGCCTCATCCACATGGGCAGTCAACGCGGGACGCCAATTCCCGATGCATCAGCGGCGCTGAGCGCTAGACTCGCCGGTCAGTACTCGATCGGGACCGGTAGGTCCAGTCCCTGCTGCGCTCTGGACTCCTGAACACGGAGGAACCATGACTTCTTCGTACGATCGTTACCGCGCCGCCGATGGGGATGTGCCTGAAGAAGGCTGGGCGTGGAATCTGTATGGCGCGGGCGAAGAGAACATGGGCAAGGAGGGTCAGCCCGAGCTGCTGCCCATTCCCAAGCCCAATGCCGACCAGATGCTGGTGCGCATCGACAGCGTGGGGCAGTGCTTCTCAGATGTGAAGATCATGCGTCAGGGCGGCAGCCACCCGAAGCTCTACAATCGCGATCTGAGCACGGAGCCCACCCGACTGGGGCACGAGGTCAGCCTGACGGTCATCGAAGTCGGAGAAGACCTGAAAGACCGGTATCACCCTGGCCAGCGGCTGGCCGTGCAGCCCGACATCTATCAGAATGGCAAGAGCACGGCCTACGGCTACACCATTCCCGGGGGACTGATCCAGTACCACCTGATGGGCTCGGAGATGCTCGAGACCGACGATGGGGTCTGCCTGCTGCCCATCGGTGACATGGGGTATGCGGAGGCCTCCACCCTGGAGCCTTGGGGTTGTGTGATGGCGGCCTACACCCAGCGCCGCCGACTGGATCCCGCGAACGGCGGGATCATGTGGATCGTGGGCCGGCAGGGAGATGAGCGGGAATACCTCTTCTCCACCGGTCTGGACGCCCCCGCCACCATCGTGATGACCGACGTGCCTGCCTCGGTGGAAGAGCTCGTGGAGCAGACCTCGGCCACGAAGATCGTGCGCAATGGCATCGGCCCCGATGACTATCAGGCCTTGGTGGACGAGCTCACTGACGGCGCCGGCTTCGACGACATCGTCATGCTCGATCCCCGTTCCGCGGCGACCGTGGGTGCCGTGGCCAAGCACATCGCCCGGCGGGGCACCCTCAACATGGTGGGCCAGACCGCCCTCGACGGCTTGGTTGCCACGGATGTCGGCCGCCTGCACTACGACTACACCGCCTATCTCGGCGGCCAGGGGCCCGATATCGCCGCCTCATACGGGGAGGCGCGCAACCGCTGCGATCTCCGTTCCCAGGGCACCACGGTCTTCGTGGGCGCCGGCGGGCCGATGGGGCTGATGCATGTGCAGCGGGCCATCCAACAGCCCGATGGCCCCCGCCAGATCGTCGCCACGGAAATCAGCGATGAGCGCCTGCAGAGCCTCCAGGATCGTCTGGCCCCTCTGGCGGAGCGCAACGGGTGCGAGCTGTTCACCTTCAACACCCGAACCCGAGACCAGTCTCTCCACGATTTCGTCCTGGAGATCACCGACAGCCAAGGCGCTGACGATGTGGTCGTCAGCGTCCCCATTGCCGATGTGATGGCCGAGGCCGACACCCTGATGAAGCCCGACGGCATGCTGGTCTTCTTCGCTGGTGTGCCCAACGGCACTCTGGCGCCGTTGAACCTGAGCGCGGTCTACCTCGACAATGCCCAATACACCGGGACTTCCGGATTGACCATCCATGACCAGCAGCAGGTGGTCGACCTGGCCGACCAAGATGCGCTCTCGCCGGAATCCATCGTGGGCGCCATCGGTGGCATGCGGTCGGCCAAGGAAGGCCTTCAGGCTTTGGTCGAAGGCCGCTACTCCGGAAAGGTCATCATCTTCCCCCAGCTCCACGATCTTCCCCTGATGGGGCTCGACGAGCTGACGGAGAAGCTGCCGGAGGTTGCCGAGAAGCTGGCCCCCGGCGACATGTGGACCAACGACGCGGAGAAGGCGCTGTTCGACGAATGCTGGAATGGCTGACTGCGACTTAGCATGCCCATCAAGCTCGAGAACGTCGGCATCGCGGTGCGCGACCTGGAAGCGACGATCGCGTTCTTCACCGACCTGGGGCTGACGGTGCTCGGTCGCGACACGGTCAGCGGCGAGTGGGCCGACACCGCGGTGGGTCTGGACGGGAATCACGCGCGCATCGCCATGCTGCAGACGCCGGACGGCAACGGGCGCCTCGAGCTCTTCGAGTACCTCCATCCCGACGCGATCGAGACCGAACCGACCCGGCCGAACGAGATCGGCATGCATCGCGTCGCCTTCTCGGTGGACGACATCGAGGCGGCGCTCGAGATCGCCGCGGCCCACGGCTGCTACCCGTTGCGCGGCGTGGCCACCTACGAGGACGTCTACAAGCTCACGTACGTCCGCGGCCCCAGCGGCATCCTCGTGATGCTGGCCGAGGAGCTCAGGAAGGCCTGACAATCAGTTGTCGCGCTGAGGGACAGTGCAGTTGGATGTGTCGATGGTCGATCTGGCGTATCCGTTCACGGGCCGCTGGCTGATCCAGAACAGCCCCGCGAACGCGGTCCCCAGCCACGGAACAACGCGGCTGGCCTCGTCGTTCGCCATCGACTTCGTGCCCGTGGACCGAGCCGGGCGCAGCGCGCCGATCAGGGTGGTCTCGCTGCTGCGCCCCGAGCCGGCCGAGCGGTTCCCGGGGTTCGGCCGGGCGATCCGGCTCTTCAAACTTGAGCGGGCTGGCGGGGTTGTCGCGTCGTTGACGTGAGGGC
>CAYQMN010000014.1:0-38398 GCA_964418695.1 uncultured Bifidobacteriaceae bacterium
AGGTCCACCACCTGACCGAATGGGCCCACGGCGGGGAGACCGACCTGCACAACCTCGCCCTGCTGTGCTGGACCCACCACCGCCAAGTCGACCTGCGCATGTGGCACATCGAACCCACAACCAGCCCACCCGACCCACCCGACACAGGCGGCGCCCCGCCCCCACCAGGCACCCACTGGCCCGCCAACCACGGCGCACCCTTCACCATCCGACGCACCCCCCGCACCCGCTGGCGCAACTGAGCGCACAGCCAAGGTCCGCGCCGCCATGGCCGGTTCTACGGCGTGTGATCGCCGATCCGTGGCCGCATCGCCTGCGGACTTGACCTTGACGCTGCGTCAACTTCTACCGTGGAGCCACGCGAGATCGCCAGGGTCTCGCCGACTCGATCGAGGAGCACGGCCGTGGAGCACGGGATCGCCGAGGTCGCCCGGATGACCGGCACGACCAGCCGCACCCTGCGTCATTACGACGACATCGGCTTGCTGCCGCCGACGCGGGTGGCGGCCAACGGCTACCGCTACTACGACCGCGCCGCGCTGACCCGGCTGCAGCGGATCCTGCTGCTGCGCGAGCTGGGGCTGGGGCTCCCGGCGGTCGCCGAGGCGCTCGACCACGCCGACGATGCGACCGCTCTGCGGACGCACCTGGAGTGGCTGCGCCACGAGTCCGCGCGGATCGCCCGTCAGATGCAAGCGGTGCAGCGCACGATCGAGGGGATCGAGAACGAGGAGGAGGACGAGCTGATGGCTCAGGAGATGTTCGATGGTTTCGACCACACGCAGTACAAGGACGAGGTTCAGCAGCGCTGGGGTGCCCAGGCCTGGGCCGACGGCGATCGCTGGTGGCGCGGGCTGGGCCAGGAGGGGCAGGCCGCGTTCCTGACGGAGGTGACCGCGATCCAGGAGGAGTGGGCCCGGCTGCGGGCCCACGGGGCGCCGGTCGATGGCCCCGAGGCGATGGTCAATGCTCGGCGTCACCGCGACTGGATCCGCGCCGGCTGGCAGGGCCGCGAGGTGAGTGCCGAGGCGCTGGTCGGGCTGGCCGACATGTACGTGGCCGACGAGCGGTTCGCTCGCAACTACGGCGGTGTCGAGGGCGCGACCTACGTGCGCGACGCGCTCACGCACTTCGCCCTCACTGCGCTGGCGTGACGCACCGGGCGGCAGCGTCGCGAGCATCGTCGCCGGGGTGCTGCCGCCCCTCCCAGCCGGGCCCCGGGCGTTGAGCAGTCCGAAGCAGCAAGGACTGGCCCTTTTCGGTTCGGGAGGATTAGCCTCCCGATCGTGAGCGGCACGATCCGGGGATCGGGCCGGAGGGCGGGGACTGGACCCCTTCGGCGACGGGTTCCGCAGGCCCTCGTGGTGGGCTTGGCGGTGTGCGCGCTGGGCAGCGGCATGACCGTGGCGGCCAGCGCTGCCCAGGCCCCGGCCCGAGCAACCGCTCGCCTCTCTGGTGGGCTCCTCGTCGCGCCGCAGACCAAGCCCTCGCCCGAGCCCTCGCTCACCGCGGACCAGTGGGTCACTGAGCCCGGCGCCCGGCGCCCGGCTGGCGGCTCGGATCCGTTGCTGGCTGTGCTGCGGCAGTTGCGGGTGGTCCAAGCTCAGCGCCTCGCCACTGCGGCCCAGATCGAGTCGCTGACCGCGCAGATCGCCGCAGCGATCGCTGAGCAGGCCGACGCCACGGCCAGGACTGCCGCGAGCGCGGCGGAGTACCGAATCGCCCGGTCGACTCTCAAAGCGGCCATGGAGCGAACGAAGCAGGCTGACGCAGAGCGCTCGGCGTTCGCTCAGGCAGTGGTCTCGGCCACCGCGGAGGTCGAGGCCGCTGCCAAGGCGCAGAAGGCTGCGGACGAGGACCTGAGCCGCAGCGAGAAGGCCGTCCACGCCACCGGTCAGAAGGCAGACCGGGCTGCGACCCAGCTCACCAAGTCGCGCACGAAGGCCCGATTCGCGGCCTGGCAGATGGCCGCGGTCGCCGACAGTGTCGCCCGGGCCCGCCAGGATCTGGACGAGGAGGCCGCCGCCGAGGCCGCCGTCGGGGTGCAGGGCGCGCAGGCAGCGCTGACCCAAGCCCAGGACGGTGCGGACACCGCGGCCAGCGACCGGGACCGCGCTCGCAAAGCGCTGACCAAGGCGCAGGCGCGTCTCTCGACCGCCGAGTCCGAGCGCACCGCGGTCCGTGCGGAGCTTGCCAGCGTGACCGCCAGGCAAGAGCTGCTGCGCGCCGAGCTGGCCGAGGCCCGGTCACTGGACAAGACGCTGCGGAAGCGGATCGCCGCCGTGGAGGCCCGGATCGTGGGCGATTCCGCGCATCCGAGCTCGGCTGGCACGCGAGCCAAGAACGCCGGTACGGCGAAGGCCACAGCCAAGGCGCCGGCCACAGCCAAGGCGACGGCCACAGCTAAGGCGACGGCCACAGCCAAGGCGACGGCCGCAGCCAAGGCGCCGGCTACCGCGAAGGCCGGGGGGACGTCATGATCCGCCGCATGGCCGGCCTGGGTGCCGTGGTGCTGACGGTCGGGCTGCTTGCCCCGGCTGCCGACGGCGCAGGCACTGCCCTGACCGGCGGCGAGAAGTGGCGCGAGAGCGGCACGGTCGTGCGGATCCTCGACGGCGACACGTTCGACATGAAGTCCAAGGGCGAGGTCGTCCGCGTCCGGATCAACGGGATCCAGGCTCCGGAGAAGACCTGGTGCGGCGGCTCGGAGGCCACCGCGGCACTCAAGGCTGCCCTGCCCGTGGGCACGAAGGTCCGCCTGGCCTCGCGCAAGGAGGCGTCGGGCAACGCGCCGACCGGCACGTGGCGGCTCAAGCGCACCGTGTTCGTCAAGCAGAAGGGCACCTGGACCAACGTGGCCCCGGATCTGCTGGCCCGCGGCCTGGTGTTCCCGTTCCCGTTCATCGGGGAGAGCGCGCACAACGACGAGTACCTGGCCACCGCCTGGATCGCCTCCCAGCAGGCCGTGGGGCTCTACGACCCGACGTTCTGTGGACGCAGCCCGGCGCCGGACTCGCGCCTGCGCCTGCAGGTCGTCTCCGACGGCCCCGGGAAGGACACCGCGGACTCGGAGTTCGTCGTGGTCTACAACGGCTCGGACACCGACATCGACATCTCCGCCTGGATGGTCCAGGACACCTCGCCGCTCAACGCGTACTTCTTCCCCAAGAAGGCCAAGCTCGGTGCCCGGGACTACGTGGTCGTGTTCTCCGGCAAGGGGAAGAACGGCGTTGCGCCCGACGGGTCGAAGAACAAGCGCTTCTTCTACGCCGACCTCGGCCAGCGATGGAACAACCGGACCACCGACATCGCCTTCCTGTTCGACGACGCGGGCAAGGACAAGACCGGCAACCTGCGCTCGTGGCTGATCGTTCCACCCACCGCCTGAGGATGTTCGACATCGTCCTGGTCGAGCCGCGGATCCCCCCGAACACCGGCAACGTGATCCGCCTGTGCGCCAACACAGGGGCTCGGCTGCACCTGGTCGAGCCGATGGCGTTCACGCTGGACGAGGCCCGGGTGCGGCGCGCGGGACTGGACTACCACGAGCTGGCGACCGTGCGGGTGCACGCGGACTGGGCCGCGGTCCGCGCGGCGCTGCCCGAGCCGGCGCATCGCTGGTGGGTCACCACCGCGCGCGGCGGGGTGCCGCCTTCGGAGGTCGCACTCGCGGCCGGGGACGTGCTGGTCTTCGGCCCGGAGCCGACCGGTCTGTCCGAGGATCTGCTCGCACAGTTCCCGGTGACCCGGCGACTGCGGCTGCCGATGATGCCCGGGAACCGCTCGCTCAACCTGTCCAACGCGGTGGCGGTCACGGTGTACGAGGGCTGGCGGCAGAACGGGTTCCCTGGCGCGCAGTGAGCCCACCCGGCGTCGACCCACCCGGCGTCGGCCCACCCGGCGTCGGCCCACCCCGCGTCGGATCCCCGGCCCCGCCCCGACCGCCCTCGGCCTCCCGCTGCCCCCGGGCTCGGGTCAGGCCGGGTCCCGTCGACCCCGCGTCGGTCAGGCCGGGTCCGAGCCTGGGACCAGGCGCAGGGCGAGCAGGGTGACGTCGTCGGTCCCGATCGCGACCGCCCGCTCCCGCACCCCGCTGAGCACGCGCGCGACGACCTCACCCGCCTCGCCGACCTCACCCGCCTCGCCGACCCCATTCGCGCCCGCGACCGCCGCGCGCAGCCACTGGTCCAGAGCGTCGTCGCCCAGCGGCTCACCGGCCTGGTCGCGGCTCTCCAGGATGCCGTCGGAGAACGCCACGCACATGTCGCCGATCCCCAGCGGGACGGTGTCGCGGCTCCAGGTGCCGCCCAGCCACGAGACCATCGGGCCGGTGGTGGCCAGCCGCTGCACGCTGCCGTCGGCGCGGACCAGTCGGGGCTCGGGGTGCCCGGCGTTCACCCAGGTCAGCGTGCGGTCGGTCGGGTCGGCCAGCAGGACCACCCCGGTGACGAACCGGGCGGGCTCCTCGTCGAACGTGTCGCAGGCGCGGCGCAGGATGTCCTCGGGCTCCTGCCCGTGGGCCAGGCCCAGGGTGAGCGCGGTCTTCATGCGCATGGCCACGACCCCAGCCCGCGCACCATGCCCGGAGACGTCGCACAGCAGCCCGCAGGCGCGACCATCGGGCAGCGCGAACCGGTCCCAGAAGTCGCCCGCCAGCATCCCCTCCGCCGGGCGCAGGACGCCCTCGATCTGCACCGCCGGGAGCCCGCCGCCGGGGTTCGCGCCCAGGGTCGCGTCACCGGGTCGCGGGGCCAGCTCGCGGCGGATCGCGGCGACCGAGGGCCCCTCCTGCTCGAGTGCCTCGACGGCGGCCTGGGCCAGGTCGATCTCGCGGACCAGTGCCCGGCGCAGCGTCTCGGCGTCGGCTCCCACGTCGCGCAGCTCGGGCGGGCCGGCCGGCGCGATGACCATGTCGTGCTGGCCGGGCACGGCCGCCCCGCGCAGCTGCCGGCGCAGCGAGCCGAGGGGAGCCAGCACCTGCCGGTGCAGCAGCAGATAGGCCAGCAGCGGCAGCGCGAGCCCGACCGCCAGGGTGACCAGCATCGAGATCAGGAAGCTGCGAGCCTCGGCGCGCACGGTCACCACGGCCTGCGACGTGGCCTCGTCCAGAGCGTCCGCGAAGGCGCTGCCGGCGTCCTGGAGCTGCTCGCGTGCGGCTGTGGCGGTCGGCGAGTCCAGGATGCTGCGCACGGCCTCGGGGTCACCGGCCCCGACCGCCGCCAGGACCGGCTCGCCGACCTCGGTTCGCCAGTCCTGGCGCGCGGCCTGCAGTCCGGCCAGCTCGTCGGACAGGTCGGGGTTGGCGCCGACCAGCGTGTCCAGCTCGGTCAGCGTCGCGTCCACGGCGGCGCGGGTCTCGGTGAGCTCGGCGCGGGCATCGGGGGTGCCCGTTCGGGCCGCCTCGACGGCGTCCCAGGCCAGCACGCTCACGTGCCCGCGCAGCTCGTCCAGCTGCTCGCCGGCCGGGAGCAGCTCTTGCAGGAGCAGCTGGTTGCTGGCTCGGACGGCCGCGAAGTTGGAGAGCAGCAGCCCGCCCATCACCAGGATGAGCGCCGTCGCCAGGAGCGCGCCGGCACTCACACGGGCGCGCAGTGACATGCGCCGCAGGGTAGTGGGAGGGTGTCACACCATGGAGGAACGCCGCATCGCTGACCTGACCGTCCACCCCGTCGGCCTGGGGTGCATGCCCCTGTCCAACCGGCACATGCTCGCCGAGCGCCCGCGCGCGCTTGCCACCGTGCACGCCGCGCTCGACGCCGGCATGACGCTGCTGGACACGGCCAACATCTACGCGCCCGACGGCGCCCACTTCGGGCACAACGAGGAGCTGGTCGCGCAGGCCCTGCGGGAGTGGGGCGGCTCGGCGGCCGACCGCGAGCGGATCGTCGTGGCCACCAAGGGCGGGATCACCCGGGAGGCCGGCGAGCACGGCGACGTCTGGGGCCGGGCCGGCGCCCCCGAGCAGCTGGCGGCCGCGGCGCGCGCGTCCGCACAGCGGCTGGGCGTGGACGTCATCGACCTGTACTTCTTCCACCGCTTCGACCCGCAGGTGCCGCTCAACGACCAGCTCGGTGGTCTCGCCTCGGTCCAGGCCGAGGGCGTCGCCCGGCGGATCGGGCTGTCGAACGTCACCCTGGCCCAGCTCGACCGTGCCCTGGAGCTGCTCGGCGGCCCCGACGACGACGGGATCGTCGCGGTCCAGAACGAGTTCTCGCCGCGCTACCGGGGCGACGCGGACGTGCTGGCGCGGTGCACCGAGCGGGGCATCGCGTTCATGGCCTGGTCGCCGCTGGGTGGCTCGTCACGCGCGGCCGACATCGACGGGCGCTACGCCGCCTTCGTCGAGGTCGCCCAGGCGCACGCGGCCTCCCCTCAGCAGGTCGCGCTGGCCTGGCTGCTGGGCCTGTCGCCGACGATGATCGTCATCCCGGGCAGCACCCGGCCCACGACCGCCCGCTCGTCGGCGGCTGCGGCAGAGCTGGAGCTGACCCCCGAGGAGCAGGAGCGCCTGACGGCAACCTCGGCCGAGGAGATCTCGACGTTCCCCGACCGGGTGGCCGCCCCGCCGATGTGAGCCGCAGGTCGTCGCGCGCCGCTCGGTGCTGGCTTGCTCAGCAGGACCGCCGCGAGCACCAGGACGGCGTACAGGACGTACGCGTTGCCGAGGATCACCTGCCAGGGTGCCCAGGCCAGCTCGGCATCGTGCTCGCGGGGCAGCCACTTCATCGGCGAGGTGAGCGCGAGCGCGACGCCGGCGAGGGCCAGGAGACGCCGACCGCGCCGGGTGCCCGGGGCCTGCCTGAGCCCGAGCGCGACGAGTGGGAGCCAGACCCAGTGGTGGGTCCAGGAGACCGGCGAGACGAGCAGGATCAGCAGCGCGTTGAGGCCCACCAGCAGGACGTGCTGGCCCGCCCGGGTGCGCCGCATGGCCACGACCGTCGCCACGAGAGCGGCCAAGAGTGCCCCGAGGTACACGGCCTGGGCGAGCTGCGGCGCGAGGTCGGCCCGCAGGACGGTCGCCTTCAGCGACTGGTTGCCTGCGTAGATCGCGCCGCCGATCCGCCCCGGGTCCCACAGGGTGGAGGTCCAGTAGCGCTGGGAGTCCTCGGGCGCGACCAGCCACGCGCCGAGGGTGACGACCAGGAACGTCGCGGCGGCGGTTGCCGCGGCCCGCCATTGCCGCAGCACGAGCAAGGTCAGGACGAAGCCGGCCGGGGTGAGCTTGATCGCCGCCGCCAGCCCGAGGAGCACCCCGCGCGGCCAGGGCGTCGAGCCGAGGAGCAGATCCGCGCACACCAGCACCAGGAGGATCAGGTTGATCTGGCCGTAGCCGAGGGTGGAGCCGACCGGCTCCAGGAGCAGAGCGACCAGCAAGAGCAGCAGGAGCGGCGGGCGGGACCGCCCCGCGGGGTCCAGTCTTCCGGGGCCGAGCCGCGCGTGGTCCTGCCCCGCGGGGTCCAGGCGCGCGTGGTCCAGGCGCGCGTTGACCAGCGCCAGCGTGCCGGCCAGTGCGGCGACGCTTGCCAGCGTGAGTCCCGCGCTGGCCACCGGGAAGGGCAGCAGCGCCAGCGGCACGAACAGCAGCGCGGCAGCAGGCGGATAGGTGAAGGCCAACAAGAGCCCGTCGCGCGTCGGCGGCAGCGGGCCGTAGAGATCGGTGCCCCTCAGCAGGGCTCGGGCGCCGATCCGGTACACGTCCAGGTCGATGCGGTACTGGCCGACCAGCAGGTAGGCGGCCACCACCGTGAGCACGCCGCAGGCCAGGGCGCGTCGATGGCTCCTCATGGGCGCAGGCCACCAGCCGCGGCGTCACGTCCTCGTCGGCACGAACCCTTATCCGGGCCATACATCCGGGGTGGGCACAATGGCCCGCGGCTCCGGGGTGGGGTCCAGGGGGCGAGGGGGGAGCCGGGCCGTGCGGGTGTTGGTCGCCGAGGACGAGAAGCTGCTCGCCGATGCGCTCGCGGTCGGGCTGCGCCGCCGGGCCATCGCGGTGGACGTCTGCTACGACGGGCCCACCGCGATCGAGCTCACGAGCACCCACGACTACGACGTGGTCGTGCTGGACCGGGACCTGCCCGGCTGCCGGGGCGACGAGGTCTGCCAGGCGGTCGTGGCGGCGGGCGGTGGCACCCGCGTGCTGATGCTGACCGCGGCGGCCAGTGTGCGGGACCGGGTCGAGGGGCTGGGGCTCGGGGCCGACGACTACCTGGTCAAGCCGTTCGCCTTCGAGGAGCTGGTGGCCCGGGTGGAGGCCCTGAACCGGCGTGCCCATCCGGCGGTGCCGCCGGTGCTGTCGTGCGGGGGGGTCGAGGTGGACGTTCCCCGGCACCAGGCCAGCCGGGACGGCCGGCACCTGCGGCTGTCCAAGAAGGAGTTCGGGGTCTTGACCATGCTCATGAGCCGGCCCGGACAGGTGGTCAGCGCCGAGGACCTCCTGGAGAAGGTGTGGGACATGAACGCCGACCCGTTCACGAACAGCGTGCGCATGACCATGAGCACGCTGCGGAGCAAGCTCGGCGAGCCGCCGGTCATCGAGACGGTCACCGGCGTCGGGTATCGGCTCATGCCGTGAACGGCGGACTGTCCGTCGCGGGTCGCGTCCGCCTGGTCGTCGGGGTGCTTGCCGTGCTCGCGGTGCCCTTCATGTTCGCTGCCGTGCTCAGCGTGTTCAACGCGATGCAGTCGCTGACCGACAGCGACCCGCTCTGCTGGTACGGAGGCGCGCGGCTCGTCCGGTGCTCCGACCGCAGCGCCAAGGTCTACCTGCTGCAGGCCGCTTTGCGCGCGGCTCCGGTCGGCTTCGCCGCCTGGTTCGGTGCCGCGTGGGCGCTGCAGCCGCTGCGGACCTGGACCCGCGAGGTCCAGCTGATGGGGCCGCAGAACCTCGGGCTGCGCCTGCACCCGGTCGGCACTCGGGACAGCGCCCACACGCTGGCCCGGGCGGTGGACGACCTGATGGACCGTGTTGCGGTCGGGTACCAGGCGCAGGCTCGATTCGCCGCCAACGCCTCGCACGAGCTGCGGACTCCGCTGGCCGTCCAGCGCACGCTCATCGAGGTCGCCATGGAGGATCCCGAGGCGGCCCCTCACCTGGCCACGCTGGCGCGTCAGCTGCTCGTCACGAACGAGCGCAGCATCGACCTCATCGAGGGCCTCGTGGCGCTGGCCGACGCCGACCGCGGGCTGCTGGGCACCATCCCGGTGCCGTTCCACGAGCTGGTCGCACGGGTGGTCGACGAGCATGCCGCGCGCGCCCGGGACGCCGGGGTCACGATCGACCTGCAATGCCAGCCGACCACGGTGGTCGGGGATCCGCTGCTGCTCGACCGGCTGACCTCGAACCTGATCGAGAACGCCATCAAGTACAACCACCCCGGGGGCAAGGTGCTCGTCCAGGTCGGCACCGGACCCACGCTGGCGGTGAGCAACACCGGCGCCCACGTCCCGCTGGAGGAGGTGCCCCGGCTCTTCGAGCCCTTCCGCCGGCTGGCCGGCGACCGGCTCAGTCAGGCCGGATCGGGGTTGGGCCTGGCCATCGTGCGCTCCATCGCGACCGCCCACGGCGGCACGGTCAAGGCGCAGGCCGGGGCGGCCGGGGGCCTGCAGGTCTCGGTCGCGCTACCCGCAGGGGGCTGAGCCGGCAGGCGGCGGGCGGTCGGGCCGGCGACCTGCCGGCGGGTCGTGCGGGCGACGCTCAGGCCGCGGGGGCCTGGCTGAGACCCGGCGGCCCGGGGTCCTCGGCGCCCTGACCGCCAGGACCGTCGGCGCCGTGCGCACCGGGTTCGAGCTGCGGCTCGCCGCGCCGGCCTGGTCGCGCCCAGCCCCGCCCCAAGGGGTCCCACAGCAGCAGGGATGCACCGAGGGCGACCGCCGAGCCGAAGGCCCAGCCGGCCAGGATGTCGGTCGGCCAGTGCACGCCGAGCACCAGTCGGCTCAGCCCGATCACCGGACCCATCACGACCAGCACCCAGCCCAGGCGTCCGACCCAGGTGCGCCCGTTGGCCCGGGCCAGGTTCACCAGGATCAGACCGCACAGCAGGTAGAGGTAGATCCCGACCATCGTGTGCCCGGAGGGGAAGGATTTGTCCATGTGCTCCTCCCACTGTGCCGCCGCCGGTGGCCGCTGCCGACTGACGAGCAGCTTCGTGCCCTCGGAGACCAGCACGCCGGTGATCCCGGAGACGGCCACCAGCGCCGCCGCCGCGGGGCGCTGCCAGCCGAGCAGGAAGAAGAAGAACACCGCGCCGAACAGGCAGGCGAGCACCGGGTCGGTGGCCTGGCCGAACGTGTGGGCCACCTCGACGGGCCAGCCCCACGCGTCGGCCCAGCTGCGGGTCCAGTCGGTGAGCGCCTGGTCGAAGCGCATGACCGCCGGCACCTCCAAGGTGACCACCGCGGTCAGCAGCCCGGCGCAGATCACCGAGACGACCAGCCCGATCGCGGCCCACCGATGCAGCTGGGCGGAGCGCGGGGACCGCGGCGCGGGGGCGACGACGTCGACCTGGCTCATCCGGGCACGCTAGCCCGCGCAGGCCGCCGGCGCCCGGTGTGTGCCTCGGGCGCCCAGTTCGTGCGCGATGTTGGCCCGCCGAGCGGGGGTGAGACCCTCGTGACCTCAGGCGCCCAGCTCGTGCGCGGTGTTGGCCCGCCGAGCGGGGGTGAGACCCTCGTGACCTCAGGCGCCCAGCTCGTGCGCGAGATCTGCCAGCTCCGCGCCGCCCGCCATCGCCGCGACCAGCTCGTCGAGCTCGACGTCGTCCTTCATCCACCGGTTGGTCATCCGGCCGCGCTTGAGCAGCACGAACTCGTCGCCGACCATGTACGCGTGGTGCGGGTTGTGCGTGATGAGCACGACCCCGATCCCCCGGTCGCGCGCGTCGAGCACGAACCGCAGGACCTTGCCGGACTGCTTGACGCCCAGCGCGGACGTGGGCTCGTCCAGGATCACGACCTCGGCGCCGAAGTGCACCGCGCGGGCGATCGCCACGGCCTGCCGCTCGCCGCCGGACAGCGTGCCGATCGGCTGGTCCGGGTCGCGCAGGTCGATGCCGAACATCCCCAGCGCCTCGCGCGTGATCGCCTGGCCGGCGTGCACGTCCAGGCGGCGGAACGGCCCCCAGCCCTTGACCGGCTCGCGGCCGAGCACGAAGTTGCGCCACACGCTCATCAGCGGGATCGTCGCCAGGTCCTGGAAGACGGTCGCGATGCCCGCGTCCCGGGCGTCCTTGGGCGAGCCGAACGAGGTCGGCTCACCGGCCACGTACATCTGCCCGGAGTCGTTCTGGTGCACCCCGGACAGGATCTTGATGAGCGTGGACTTGCCGGCGCCGTTGTCGCCCAGGACGCAGGTGACCCGGCCGTGGTTGACGCCCATCGAGACCCCGTTGAGCGCCACCACGCTGCCGAACGTCTTGCCGACGTCCTCCAGCCGCAGGTACATGTCCGGGGAGTTCCGCGCGGTGCTCGCGCGCGCGGCGGCGGCGCGCTGCGCCACGGCGTTCTCGGTCGCGAGGTCGGGCTGCTCGTCGCGCTGCTGGCTCATCGCTTGCCGCCTCCCGCCCGGTCGCGGACCCAGATGTTGAGCATCACGGCCCAGAACAGGATGATCCCGAAGAACGTGTAGCGCCAGGTCGAGTCCCACCCGGCGTACTGGATGCCCAGGGTGGTCATGCCCAGGATCATCGCGCCGAGGCTGGCCCCGACGACCGAGCCGGCGCCGCCGGTCATCAGCGTCCCGCCGACCACCGCGGCGATGATGTAGTAGAACTCGTAGCCCTGCCCCTGGCCCGCGCTCACCGACGTGAGCTGCACCGCGTTGATCGTGCCGACCAGCGCCGCGGCCAGCGACACGCAGATGAACATGCTCACCTTGGTCCGGCGCACCGGGACGCCGGTGTTGCGCGCGGCGTTCGCGTCGCCGCCGACCGCGTAGATCCAGTTGCCCTGGCGAGTGCGCTGCAGCACCCAGGTGCCGATCGCCACGACCAGCAGCCACCAGCCGACCGCCACCGAGAACGCCCACTGCGAGTCCAGCCGCGAGCCGAACACCCACTGCGCCAGGCCGAATCCCTCGGCCTGGTCGATCCCGCTGACCCGCACCTGCCCGGTGACCGCCTGGGTGACGCCCGAGTTCAGGCCGAGCAGCACGAACATGGTCGCCAGCGTCACGATGAAGCTGGGCAGCTTGGTCCAGGTGACCAGCATCCCGTTGGTGAACCCGATGGCCACGGCGAACAGGAGCACGACCACCAGCGCGAGCCAGAAGTTCCAGTTCCACTCCGTGACCAGCATCCCGAGCACGAGGCCGGTCGAGCCGGTCATCACGCCGCTGGACAAGTCGACCTCGCCGCTGATCATGAGCAGCGAGACCGCGCAGGCCATGATCCCGTACTGCGCGGCGACGCCCATCCACGAGGCGATGCCGGACGCCGAGCTGAACGTGCCGGTGGTGTCCGCGGCGCTGAAGAATGCGAACACCACGAGCGTGGCCAGGGCCGCGCTGACCGAGGGGCGCACCAGGACCTTGCGCCACATCGGCTGCGCGCGCAGCCGCTCGTCGGACCCGGGCCGCTCGCCGCCGGTCGGGGCGGTGGCCGGGGCGGGGGCGCTCACCGGGTCCCCTGCGCGGACAGGGCGGCGATCGCCGCGGCGTTGTCCTTGGTGACCAGCTGGGGGCCGGTCCGCACCAGGTGCCCGGCGCCCACGGCGTTGCGGTTGCGCACGGCCAGCTCCAGGAAGACGACGGGCAGGTAGCCCTGCAGGTAGGGCTGCTGGTCGACCGCGAAGGCGATCGTGCCCTGCTGGACGCCGTTGAGGACCTCCGGCGACAGGTCGAAGGTGGCCAGCATCTTCTTGCGCTGGCTCACGTCGCGGATGGCGGCGCTGGCGATGTCGGGGTCCAGGGTGAGCACCGCGTCGGGGTTCAGGGCGTCCATCGCCGCCCCGATCTCGCGTGCGGTGGAGGTGAGGTCGGCGGTGCCGCTGACCTGGACCTTGGTCATCGCGTCGTCGTCCTTCCCCAGCCCCTCGGCCGCGCCCGCGCACCGGTCCTGCAGGGAGGAGTTGTTCTCCTCGTGGATGATGCACAGGAATGTCGTGACGCCCCGCTCGGCCAGGGCCTCGCCGGCGGCCTCGCCGGCCTCCCGCTCGCTCTGCCCCACGTGGGTGACGACCTCCGACCGGGTCTCCAGCAGGTCCGACCCGGAGTTCAGGGTGATGACCGGGATGCGGGCGGCGGCCGCCCGGTCCAGGGCGGTGGTGAGTGCGCCGGGGTTGGGCGCGGAGATGGCCAGCGCGTTCGCGCCCTGGTTGATCGCCGCGTCGACCATGTCGGCCTGCATCTTGGCGTCGCCGGCCGAGCTCTGGTAGTCCAAGGTCACCTCGGGCAGCGTCCCGGCGGCGTCCTCGGCCCCCTTGCGCACGATCGACCAGAACCCGCCGTCGTCACCGTGGGTGATCATCGCAATCCGCATCGGTCCGGTGAACGGCTGGTCGCTGGGGTTGGTCGAGACGGTGTACCCCGAGCTCGGGTCCACGGTGCACGAGCCGAGCGCCGGCAGCACGAGCAGCGCGACCGCCAGCGCGCTCCAGCGACGCCGACGCGCCCCGCGAACCGGGGGGGCGGCACCCGCGCTGCCCCGGTCCGTCGGGGTGGCCGGGCCGGGCATGGGTACGGGCATGGGCGACCTCTCCGGTGAGCGTGGCAACAATGGCAGAACGGGGCCGCCCGGCGCGCGCGATCACGCCGGTCGCGGCGCCCGGGCGCGCCGAGGGCTGGTTGCTCTCAGTGACTGTCTGATCGCGCAGAGATGACGATGTCCACTATGTGGACGGTTTCCGGCGCGGAGTTGGTCGGGTCGCGGGCGCAGGCTTAGCGTGCCAAGCACCTTCCGGATGGCCTTATCACAAGGCCTCAGTGCAAGGAGAACCGTGTCCGAAGCAGTCGCATCCCACGCCCCTCAGGCAGTCGATGCGACCCGGCGGACCGGCCTGTCCGCATGCCTGCAAGCAGGTGTGCGATGACCCTGCTCGCCCTCGGAATCAGCCACCGCTCGGCCCCTATGGCCGTTCTGGACGCGCTCGCGATCGGCGAGCCGGCGGCCCAGCGGCTGGCCATGGACCTCACCGCTCACGAGGGGGTCAGCGAGGCGATCGTGCTGGCCACCTGCAACCGCCTGGAGGTGTACGCCGAGGTCACCAGGTTCCACCCCGCGATCGAGGCGGTCACCGATCTGCTGGCCAAGGCAACCGGGGCCGACCTGACCGAGCTGGCCCAGCACAGCTACGTCCATTTCGACTCCGCCGCCGTCGCGCACCTGTTCTCGGTGGCTGCGGGGCTGGACTCCATGGTGGTGGGCGAGGGCCAGATCCTGGGCCAGGTGCGCGCCGCGCTGGCCACCGGCCAGGAGCAGGCCACCGCCGGGCGCGAGCTCAACGGCGTGGTCCAGCGGGCGCTGCGGGTCGGCAAGCGGGTGCACACCGAGACCGGCATCGACCGATCCGGCGTCTCCCTGGTCTCGGTCGCCCTGGACGAGGCGCTCGGAGTGGTCGGCGCCGACCCCCGCATCCTGGTCGTGGGCGCCGGCTCGATGGGCGCCTTGGCAGCCAGCACCGCCGCCGCCCGGGGGGCCCGCGAGGTGGTCGTCGCCAATCGGAGCCGGCCGGCCGCTGCGCGGATCGTCGACGGCCTGCCCGCGGCCCGGGTGGCCACCCTGGGCGATCTCCCCGCCGAGCTGGGCTTGGCAGACGTCGCCGTCTTCTGCACCGGGGCCACCGACATGCTCGTCGACGAGCACATGGTGCGTGCGGCCCGTGCCGCGGCGAGCACTCCGCTGGTCGTCGTCGACCTGGCCCTCCCGCACGACACCGACCCGGCGATCGCCGGCGTCCCGGGCGTGCTGCGCCGGGGCCTGTCCGACCTCGGCGAGCTGCCGGCCACGGCCGCCTCCGACGACGAGGCGCGCGCCGCCCGGCAGATCGTCGCCGAGGAGGTCGGGGTGTTCCTGTCCGGGCAGGCCGCGCAGGAGGTCGAGCCGGTGCTGGTCTCGCTGCGCACCCATGCCGGCAGCGTGATGGACGCGGAGATGACCCGGCTGCGCATGCGCCTGGCCGGCGTCGACTCCAGCACCCTGGCCGAGGTGGAGCGCTCGATGCGCCGCGCGGTCGCCACCCTCCTGCACAGCCCCACCGTGCGCATGAAGGAGCTGGCCGCCCAGCCCGGCGGCGGCCGCTACGCCGAGGCGCTGTCCGCGCTGTTCGGCCTCGACCCCGACCTGCCCGCCTCGGTCCTGGACCCCAACTCCGAGCTGCACCCGGGGGCGGACCGATGAGTGTTTGCGACCCCGGCCCGCTCACCGCCCCCGATCCCGGCGCGGCCTCCGGCCCCGGCGCCCCGGGCCCCGGCGCGGCGCCCGGCCCCGGCGCGGATCCGATCCGGCTGGCCACTCGCGGCTCGGCTCTCGCGATGGCTCAGTCGACGCTGATCGCCCAGGCCCTGACCGCGCGCACCGGGCGGCCGGTCGAGCTGGTCACGGTGGTCACGCACGGTGACGTGGACCGCTCCTCGCTGTCGCAGATCGGCGGCATGGGCGTGTTCGTCGCCGCGGTCCGCGAGGCGGTGGTCGACGGGCGCGCCGACGTGGCTGTGCACTCCCTGAAGGATCTGCCCACCACCGAGGACCCGCGCCTCGCACTGGCCGCGGTCCCGGTCCGCGAGGACGTCCGCGATGCCCTGATCTCCACCGGACCGGCGCTGGCCGAGCTGCCGGCCGGCGCCCGCGTGGGCACCGGCTCGCCGCGCCGGCGGGCCCAGCTGCGTGCGGTGCGCCCGGACCTGGACGTGGTCGACCTGCGCGGCAACGTCGACACCCGGCTCGCGCGAGTGGATGGCGACCAGGCCCGCGGCATCGAGCCCGACCTCGCTGCCGTCGTGCTGGCCGCAGCCGGGCTCAACCGGCTGGGCCGGGCCGGTCGCGTCACCGAGCTGATCGACCAGAACACGATGCTGCCCGCCCCAGGTCAGGGCGCCCTGGCGATCGAGGTCGCGGCGCCCCGGGTTGCCCCCGCGTTCCCCGCAGCCCCCGCGCGGTCCGCAGACCCCGCGCTCCCGGTGGACCTCGTCGACGCCCTGGCCGCGCTCGACGATCCCGCCACCCGGGCCGAGGTCGCCGCCGAGCGAGCCGTGCTGGCCACCATGGACGCCGGATGCTCGGCTCCGATCGGGGCGCTGGCCCGCGACACCGACGGTCAGCTGTGGCTGCGCGCGGTGGTCGCCGCCCCCGATGGTGCGCTGCTGCGCGCCGGGGCCCAGGGCGACCGGGCCGCCGCCCGCGAGCTCGGGCAGCAGGTCGGCGCCGAGCTGCTGGGCCTGCTCGCCGCCAATCCCAGCGCGCAGACCGTCGGCGCCGAACCGGCCGACCCGACCGGCGAAGACCCCGCCCGCGAAGACCCCGCACCACTGCACGGTCCCGAATCCCCCCGCTCGGCCATCACCAGAGGGAGCTCCATGCGATGAATGCCCACCCCACCTTGACTGCGCAGGTCTCGCTCGTGGCTGCCGGTCCCGGCGACCCCGGGCTGGTCACCGTCTGTGCCGCCACGCACTTGGCGCGGGCCGACGTCATCGTCACCGACCTCGAGTGCCAGCACATCGCCGTGCTGCACGCTCGGCCCGACGCGCAGGTGGTGGTCGCGGTCGATGCCGAGGGCAACGCCGCCGACCACGCGCAGCGGGTCCGGCTGGTCATCGACCCGGTGCTGGCCGGGCACTCGGTGGTCCGGCTGCTGGCCGGCGACCCGGTCCTCGACGGCTCGATGGCGCTGGTCGCCCAGGCGCTGTCGGACGCGGGCATCGGCTTCGACATCACGCCCGGGGTGTCCACGGTCACCGGCACGGCCGCGTACACCGGCTTCGCGCTGACCGGCGGGCGGGCCCGCGAGCTGCGGGTGGTCGACGCGCACGACCCCGAGGTGGACTGGGCGGCGCTGGCCGACCCGCATGCCACGGTCGTGGTCCTGGACGGGGCCGAGCAGGCCGCCCAGATCAGCGCCCGGCTGGTGGCCGCCGGGCGCGACGAGGCGACCCCGGTGTCCATCACCCGCTCGTGCACGACGGTCGAGCAGCAGTCGCTGGTGAGCACCCTGGGCGGCATCGCAGCGGCGCTGCGCGCGGGCTCGTGGACCCCGGGCCGCGGGCAGCTCGTGGTGGGCGAGGTGGTCAGCCAGTGCTCGTCGCTGGCCTGGTTCGAGAACCGGCCGCTGTTCGGCTGGCGGGTGCTCGTGCCGCGGACCAAGGAGCAGGCCGGGTCGCTGTCCGAGCAGCTGCGTGCGTACGGCGCGGTGCCGGTCGAGGTGCCGACCATCTCGGTGGAGCCGCCGCGCACCCCGCAGCAGATGGAGCGCGCGGTGCACGGCCTGGTGTCCGGGCGCTACCAGTGGGTCGCGTTCACCTCGGCCAACGCGGTGCGCGCGGTGCTGGAGCGCTTCGAGCAGTACGGGCTGGACTCGCGCTCGTTCGCGGGCCTGCGGGTGGCGGCGGTCGGCGAGCAGACCGCCGCGCTGCTGCGGGCCTCGGGCATCGTCGCGGACCTCGTGCCCAGCGGCGAGCAGTCGACCGCGGGCCTGCTTGAGGAGTGGCCGGCGTACGAGGAGGGCAGCGACCCGATCAACCGGGTGTTCCTGCCGCGCGCCGACATCGCCACCGAGACCCTGTCGGCCGGGCTGACCGAGCTGGGCTGGGAGGTCGACGACGTGACCGCCTACCGGACCGTGCGCGCGGCCCCGCCGGCCGCCGAGATCCGCGAGGCGATCAAGGGCGGCGGCTTCGACGCGGTCCTGTTCACCTCGTCGAGCACCGTGCGCAACCTGGTCGGCATCGCGGGCAAGCCCCACCCGACCACCGTCGTGGCGTGCATCGGCCCGCAGACCGCGAAGACCGCCGAGGAGAACGGCCTGCGCGTCGAGGTCCTGCCCGAGACGCCCAGCGTGGCCGCGCTGGCCGCCGCGCTGGCCGCCCACGGCGAGTCGCTGCGCCGGCACGCCCTGGATCAGGGCGAGACCGCCTGGCGCCCGGCCCGGCGCCGCGGCACCTCCCGGCGGCGGGCGACCTGAGCCGTGAGCTACCCGCAGAGCCGGCCCCGGCGGCTGCGCGGCACCCCGGCGCTGCGCCGGTTGGTCGCCGAGGCCCGACTCGATCCCGCCGAGCTCGTCCTGCCGCTGTTCGTCCGAGAGGGGATCGACGCACCCGCGCCGATCGCCTCGATGCCCGGTGTGGTCAACCACACGCGGGCGACCCTGGTGACGGCCGCGCGTGAGGCTGCCGAGGCCGGGGTCGGTGCCGTGATGCTCTTCGGCGTGCCCGCGACCCGGGACGCGGAGGGCTCCGGCGCGACCGACCCGGCCGGCATCCTCAACGTCGCGGTCGCCGACGTGGTGGCCGAGGTCGGGCACGACCTGGTCGTGATGGCCGACCTGTGCCTGGACGAGTTCACCGACCACGGGCACTGCGGAGTGCTGGCCGCCGACGGCTCGGTCGACAACGACGCGACCCTGGCCCGGTACGCGCAGATGGGCGTCGCGCTGGCCCGCGCCGGCGCCCACGTGGTGGGCACCTCCGGGATGATGGACGGCCAGGTCGGTGCCGTCCGGGCCGCGCTGGACGCGCAGGGCCTGGCCGACACCGTGATCCTGGCCTACGCCGCCAAGTACGCCTCCGCGCTCTACGGGCCGTTCCGCGAGGCCGTCGACTCGGCCTTGACCGGCGACCGGCGGACCTACCAGCAGGACCCGGCGAACGGCCGCGAGGCGATGCGCGAGGTGCTGCTGGACGTCGCCGAGGCCGCCGACATCGTGATGGTGAAGCCGGCCGGCACCAGCCTGGACGTGATCGCCGAGGTGGCCGGCGCGGTGGACGTCCCGGTGGCGGCCTACCAGGTCTCCGGCGAGTACGCGATGCTCGAGGCGGCCGCGGCGAACGGCTGGATCGACCGGGAGCGCGCGGTCCTGGAGACGCTCACCGTGATCCGGCGGGCCGGCGCGGGCATGATCCTCACCTATTGGGCGACCGAGGTCGCCGGCTGGCTGGCCGACGGGCACGCCGACCAGCTGCGCGGTCATCGCGCGGGAGCGCTGCGATGAGCCCCCGGGTCCCGCCCAGCAACCGGGCGATGCTCGAGGGCCGGGCCAAGGCGCGGGCCCGCAGCCGCGCGCTGCCCGGGCCCGGCCCCGTGGAGCCGGTGCGCTCCCAGGCCTGGTTCGACCGCGCCCTGGCGGTCGCGCCCGGCGGGGTGAACTCGCCGGTGCGCGCGTTCCGGGCGGTCGGCGGAACTCCGGTGTTCATGGCGTCCGGCTCCGGCCCGTGGATCACCGACGTCGACGGGCGCACCTACGTGGACCTGGTCTGCTCCTGGGGCCCGATGATCCTGGGCCACGCGCACCCGCAGGTGGTCGCCGCGATCCAGGAGGCGGCCGGGCGCGGGCTCTCGTTCGGCACGCCGGGCCCGGCCGAGGTCGAGCTGGCCGAGGAGATCGTGCGCCGGGTCGCGCCGGTCGAGCTGGTCCGGCTGGTGTCCTCCGGGACCGAGGCGACGATGTCCGCGCTGCGCCTGGCGCGCGCGTTCACCGGCCGCGACCTCGTCGTGAAGTTCGCCGGCTGCTACCACGGCCACGTCGACTCGCTGCTCGTGGCGGCCGGCTCCGGGGTCGCGACGCTCGGCCTGCCGGACTCCCCGGGCGTCACCGCTGCCCAGGCCGGCGAGACGATCGTGCTGCCCTACAACGACCTCGACGCGGTGGCCGGGCTGTTCGCGGCGCGCGGGTCGCAGATCGCGGCGGTCATCACCGAGGCGGTCCCGGCGAACATGGGCGTGGTCCCGCCCGACCCCGGCTTCAACGCCGCACTGGCCCGGGTCTGCGCCGAGCACGGGGCGCTGCTGATCCTCGACGAGGTGCTGACCGGCTTCCGGGTCGGCCCGGCCGGGCTGTGGGGGGAGGCCGGCCCCGACGAGGGGTGGACCCCGGACCTGATGACCTTCGGCAAGGTCATGGGCGGCGGATTGCCGGCGGCTGCGTTCGGCGGCCGGGCCGACGTGATGGGCATGCTGGCCCCGGCCGGTCCGGTCTACCAGGCGGGCACGCTGTCCGGGAACCCGATCGCGGCCACCGCGGGACTGACCACGCTGCGGGCCTGCGACGGCAGGGTGTACGACCGGCTGGCCCGGTTCTCCGCCGCCCTGCAGGAGGAGGTCGGCGCGGCGCTGAGCGCCGCCGGGGTGGCCCACCGCATCCAGGCCGCGGGCAGCCTGTTCAGCGTCTTCCTCACCGACCAGCCGGTCCGCTCGTGGGCCGATGCCGCCACCCAGGAGGCCTGGCGCTACGGGCCGTTCTTCCACGCGATGCTCGACGCAGGCGTGCACCTGCCGCCCTCGGCGTTCGAGGCGTGGTTCGTCTCGGCCGCCCACGACGACGAGGCGCTGGACCGAGTCGTCGCCGCGCTGCCGGCCGCCGCGCGGGCAGCCGCCGAGGCGAGGCCGCCGGAGCCGGTCGCGGGCGGTGCCCGATGAGCGCGGGCCTGGCGATCCCCGGGACCTTCGCGATCCCCGCGCGTGCAGCGCGATCCAGCCGCGATCTGCGTACCGTCGGGCGCGCCCCGCGGCCCTCGCCGGCGGGTGCCGACCTCGTCCGTCCGCGGACCTCGACCCGCCAGGAGCTGCCATGAGCCAGCGCACCACCGTCCACGTCCTGCGCCACGGGGAGGTGCACAACCCCGAGGGCGTGCTCTACGGGCGCCTGCCGGACTTTCACCTCTCCGATCTGGGACGGGAGATGGCTGACCGGGTGGCCGGCACGCTGGCCAATCGGGACATCACGGTGGTCACCGCCTCGCCGCTGGAGCGCGCCCAGGAGACCGCCGCCCCGACCGCGGCCGAGTTCGGGCTGCCGATCGGCACCGATGCGGACCTGATCGAGGCAGGCAACATCTTCGAGGGCGACGTGGTCGGCGTCGGCGACGGCATCCTCAAGCAGCCGGCCAAGTGGCGGCACCTCTACAACCCGTTCAAGCCCTCGTGGGGTGAGCCGTACGTCGAGCTCGCCGCACGCATGCGCAACGCCGTGCGCCGGGCGCGCGACGAGGCGATGGGCCACGAGGCGCTGCTGGTCAGCCACCAGCTGCCGATCTGGATCGTGCGCCTGGACGCCGAGCAGCGCTCGTTCATCCACGACCCGCGCAAGCGCCAGTGCTCGCTGGCCTCGCTCACCTCGTTCACGTTCGACTCGGCCTACGGACTGGTCGCGGTCACCTACAGCGAGCCGTGCGCCGACCTGGCCGAGCGTGCGTCCAAGGCGAAGGGGGCCTGAGTCCGATGCGTGCCCGCACCCGGCTGACCGGCGGCGTCGCCCTCGTGGCGGTCGCGGTGCTGCTGTCCGGGTGCGCGCAGAAGGTCGATGCGGGCACTCCGGTGGCCGACGTCGCGGCCCAGGGGTACGTCTCCGGGGACGGCTCGACCACGATCGTGGCCCAGGCCGACCGGGTCGCGGCCCCGGAGCTGGCGGGCACCACGCTGGACGGCGAGCCGTTCAGCCTGGCCGACCACCGCGGTGAGGTCGTGGTGCTCAACGTGTGGGCGTCCTGGTGCGCGCCGTGCCGCGCGGAGGCCGCCGACCTGCAGAAGGCGCACGAGGAGCTGGCCGGGCAGGGGGTCACGTTCGTGGGGGTCAACACCCGCGACTCTGACTCCGCCGCGCGCGCGTTCGTCACCCGGTTCGCGATGACCTACCCCAGCATCGTGGACACCGACGGCACCAAGCAGCTTCTCTTCCACGACACCCTGCCGCCCTCGGCGATCCCCTCGACCCTGGTCATCGACCAGGACGGCATGATCGCGGGCCGGGCCATCGGGGAGGTCGACCGCTCCCGGCTGCTCGGGATGATCGAGCCGATCCTGGCCGAAGGCTCGGGCTCGGGCTCGGAGTCTGGGGCGGGCTCGGGGGCGGGCTCGGGGGCGGGCTCGGCGTCCGAGTCGGCGTCGGGCGCGGGGTCGGGGTCCGGGTCGGGCTCGGGGTCTGGGTCGGCGTCGGCGTCGGGCGCGAGTGCGGCTTCGGGTTCGCGGTCGGGGAGCGGGAGCGGGTCGTGAGCCTGGCCCTGGGCGTCCTGGCGGTGGCTCCCGCGGGGGTCGGCGAGACGGTCGTGTCCGGCTCGCTGCTGATCGCCATCCCGCTGGCGCTGCTGGCCGGACTGCTCAGCTTCGCCAGCCCGTGCGTGCTGCCCCTTGTCCCTGGGTACTTGTCCTACGTCACCGGGCTGACCGCGACCGAGCTGGGGTTGGTCACCCCCACCCCCGAGCGAGTCGCAGTGACGACCGGCCCACCCGGTGCTTCGACGGGCTCGGCCCCGGCCGTCCCGGCTGGCGCCGCTTCGACCGCTGCCGCTTCGACTGACACCGCACCCACGCCCGCTGCTCGGTCCCGGGTCGTCCTGGCCACGCTGCTGTTCATCTGCGGGTTCAGCGCGGTGTTCGTGGCCTACGGGGCGCTCTTCGGCGGCCTGGGTGCCACCCTCCTGGAGCACCAGGACGTGCTCACCCGGAGCCTCGGCGTCCTGGTGATCGTGCTGGGCCTGGGCTTCCTCGGCGTCATCCCCGCCCTGCAGCGCGAGGCGCGGCTGCACCACCGGCCCTCCCGCGGGCTGTGGGGGGCTCCGCTGCTGGGCGCGCTGTTCGGCCTGGGCTGGACCCCGTGCATCGGCCCGACGCTGGCGGCGGTCCAGAGCCTGGCGTTCACCGAGGCGTCTGCCGCTCGTGGCGCCCTGCTCTCAGTGGCCTACTGCCTCGGGCTGGGCCTGCCGTTCGTGGTCATCGGGCTGGGCATGCAGCGCGGGCTCGGGGCGCTGGCCTGGGCGCGGCGGCACGCCCGGGCGATCCAGGTGACCGGCGGGGTCTGCCTGGTGGCGCTGGGCCTGCTCATGGTCGCCGGACTCTGGGGGAGCCTGATGATCGAGCTGCGCGTCTGGGTCGGCGGCTGGGCGGTGCCGCTGTGAGCACCGAGCCGTTGGCAGCCACCAAGCCGCTGCCCCACGACCCCGCGTCACCCCACGACCCCGCGTCACCCCACGACCCCGCGTCACCCCACGACCCCGCCCTGGCCGCGTCGGCCGAGGGCGAGCCTGACGACGGACGCCCCGAGGACGCTGCCGCGTTGGTCGCCGACTGGGGCTCGTCGCGGCGCCGGCGGACCACCGGGATGGGCCCCCGGCTGGGGCTGGTCGGCTGGCTGCGCTGGGGCTGGCGGCAGCTCACCAGCATGCGCACCGCGCTGATGCTGCTCGGCCTGCTCGCCGTCGCCGCCATCCCCGGCAGCGTGCTGCCGCAGCGCGGCACCGGCGAGCTCGAGGTCAACGCCTGGATCGCCGAGCACCCGGGGATCGGCCCGGCGCTGGACCGAATGGGCGCGTTCGACACGTTCGTCTCGCCCTGGTTCTCCGCGATCTACCTCCTGCTGTTCGTCAGCCTCGTCGGCTGCGTGCTGCCGCGGATCGGCGCGCACGCCCGCGCGATGCGCCAGCCCACACCTGCGGCACCGCGCCGACTGGACCGGCTCGCCGGGGCCGGCACCTGGACCGTCACCGACCCGCGCCCCGTGCTCGACCAGGCCCGGGCCGCTCTGCGCGAGCAGCGGTGGCGGGTCAGCCACGGGCCGGTCGCGCCCGACGGCAGCGGCTGGCTGGCCGCCGAGCGCGGCTTCGCCCGGGAGACCGGCAACCTGCTGTTCCACGTCGCACTGGTCCTGATCCTGGTCGGGGTGGCCGCCGGCGCGCTGCTGGGCTGGAAGGGCACGGTCATCGTCCGCGAGGGCCAGGGGTTCTCCAACACTCTCACCCAGTACGACACGTTCTCGCCGGGTCGGCTCACGTCTGCCGACGGCCTGCCGCCGTTCTCGTTCACGCTGCGCGACTTCGAGGCCACCTACGAGCGCAGCGAGGCCCAGCGTGGCGCCCCGCGCACCTTCTCCGCGTTGCTGGCCTATCGCTCCGCCCCGGGGGATCCGACCCAGACCAAGGCGGTGCAGGTCAACCAGCCGCTGCGGGTGGACGGCGCGAAGGTGTACCTGGTCGGCCACGGGTACGCCCCACATCTGCGGCTGACCGACTCCAGCGGCACGGTCGTGTTCGACGACACCGTGGTGTTCCTGCCCCAGGACGGCAACTTCACGTCCTCCGGCGTGCTCAAGGCGCCGGACGCCACGCCGCAGCTGGCGTTCACCGCGATCTTCGCCCCGACCGCAGCCCTGACCGAGGACCTCGGGCCGCACTCCACGTTCCCGGCCGCCGACAGTCCGGGGCTGTTCGTCTCGGCGTGGACCGGCGACCTCGGGATGGACGACGGCGTCCCCCGGAACGTCTTCGCCCTGGACACCTCGGGTCTGACCCAGATCGGCATCCAGGGCCTCGCCCCGGGGCAGACCTGGGAGCTGCCCGACGGGCAGGGCACCCTGGAGCTCGTCGACGTGCAGGAGTGGGCGTCGTTCACCATCGCGCACGACCCCGGCAAGGGCCTGGCGCTGGCCGGCGCGATCCTCGCGATCGTCGGACTGTCGCTGTCGCTGTTCGTCAAGCGCCGGAGGATCTGGGTCCGAGTAGACCCAGTCCCGGAGGGCAACAAGCCCCCGCCAGGCCCTCAGCGCACCAGCCCCGAGGGCACCCCACCAGTCGGTGCCGTCCCCCACCCGCCGGTCGAGCTCGTCGAGACCCCCCCGGTGGAACGCGCAGATCCCGTACCCGCCGGGCATGCGGAGGCCGCGCGTCCCGGCGGTGTCTCCCTCCCCCCGGTCGAGCTTGTCGAGACTCCACCAGTCGCGCCTGCGGATCCCGGCGAGACAGTCGCATCGGCGCTGTCGGACCCAAGGGCTATGGTCTGGCGCGTGCAGATCGGTGGCCTCTCGCGCTCGGACTCCGCGGACGTCGCCACGGAAGTGCACCAGCTGACGGCCCGGATCGGTGGGCCGAGAACCGAGGAGGGCCCGTGACGCTCGCGCACTGGAGCAACCTGTTCGTCTACGCGTCGATCGCCACCTTCCTGTTCGCGTTCGTCGCGTTCGCGGTGTCATTCGCCGCGACCCGAACCGTGCCCCCGCACAGCGAGACCGAGGAGCGCGAGGCCGCGCTGGTCGGGGCGGGCGCTCGCGAGGCCGGTGCGTCAGGGTCGGCAGCCGCCGCGGCGGACACCTCGGCGCCGGGCACGCTGGCATCCGGGCTCATCGGGCCCGCCGAGCCGGCTGGCGCCCTGCCCGACCCCGCCCTGACCTCGGCTGAGGCGGCCGCCCAGGCCCGCTCCGCCGCGCGAGCCCGCTCCCCGCAGATCGAGGCCGAGCTGGTCGCCGAGGCCGGCCGCGGTGGCTCCGACCCGCTGCCCCCCGGCCGGCGCGCCGGCAACATCGCGATGTCCCTGACCTGGCTGTCGTTCCTGCTCCTGGCCGCCGGCGTGGTGGCCCGCGGGCTGTGGGCCGACCGGGTGCCGTGGGGCAACATGTACGAGTTCTCGATCACCTCGGCGCTGGCCGTCAGCGGCGTGTTCCTGCTGGTCTCGCTGCGCCGCGACGTGCGCTGGCTAGGCCTGTTCGTCACTGCAGCCTGCCTGATGACCCTGGGCATCGCGGTCCTGGTGCTCTACAACGACAGCCCGCAGCTGGTGCCCGCCCTGCACTCCTACTGGTTGATCATCCACGTGTCCGCGGCGATCATCGCCAGCGGCGCGTTCACGGTCGGTGCCGGCGCGACGTTCCTCTACCTGGCCGCCGACCGGGCCGAGCGCGAGGCGCCCGCCGGTGGGCCGAAGCCGGTCAGCGGGGCGCTCGCTGGGCCGCGCGCGCGGGTCCGGGCCACCAACTCGCGGCTGGCCGCGAGCATCGCGGCGCGGGTTCCCGACTCGCAGACGCTGGACCAGCTGGCCTACCGGGTCAACGCCTTCGTCTTCCCGCTGTGGACGTTCGCGGTCGTGGCCGGCGCGATCTGGGCCGAGGACGCCTGGGGCCGCTACTGGGGCTGGGACCCCAAGGAGACCTGGGCGTTCATCACCTGGGTCGTCTACGCGGGCTACCTGCACGCCCGGGCGACCGCCGGCTGGCGAGGCCGGCGCGCCGCGGTCATCGCGATCATCGGCTTCGCCTGCTTCCTGTTCAACTTCTTCGGGATCAACCTGCTCGCGAGCGGCCTGCACTCGTACGCCGGCGTCAGCTGACCCCGGGTCTGTCCACGATCCCGGGCCTGTCCAACGAACCTGCACGAATCGATCAGGCCCCTGGTCTTCGCGCAGTCTCTGACCGGCCCTGCGCTCGGCGAGGGCGTGTGGGCTGGTGGCCGACGCGCCGGGGGCGGGTTAGCCTGGGCCCACTGGTGGAGAGGGGGTGTAGTGGTGGCCAGGTTCATGCTCTGGATCGCGGTGCTGGCGCTGCAGATCTACGCCCTGCTGGACATCGCCCGCACGCCCTCGGACGACGTGCGCAACCTGCCCAAGCCGATCTGGGTGCTGGTGTGGCTCGTGCCACTGCTCGGCCCGCTCGCGTGGCTCGCGCTGGGGCGTCCGCAAGTGGGGCCGGCCTCTGGAAGTGGCCCGGCCGGACCGGGCTCGCTGGGTGGTCCGCGCACGCCGCGCGGCCCGTCGGCTCCCGACGACGACCCCGAGTTCCTCAAGAGCCTCGACGAGCGCTCCTGGGGCGAGCGGATGGAGCGGCTGCGCCGCGAGCGCGCGGACGGCACCCCGGCAGATCACGCCGACGTGGATCGGGACGATGTGGATGCCCCCGCCGACCCGCCGCCCGCCGAGCCCAACCCCGGCCCCGGCGAGCGCCCCACCGACACCGCCCACTGAGCCGTCCGGCGCGTCCCTCACCGCGCGGAGCCGTCCGCCGCCTCGTCCGCCAAGCCGCGCCACGGGGACCCCGCGCGAAGCCATCCGCGGAGTCGAACCCGGCTCGGGCGGGCGCAGAGCCGTCACCGCCGACTGAGCGGATCGCCGAGTCTCGCACCGGGCCGAATCACAGCGCTGGCCGACGCCCCGCGCGCGCCTACGCTGAGCTGTCCGCTCGCGTCGGGACCACCGCCCACCGAGCCGAATCCGATCGCGATCACCTTACGGAACCCGCGCTGCGCCAGCCGATCAGCTTCTAGCGGCGGCGGTCGCACGGAGAGGGCGAGTCGCTGCCTTCAGGGGCTCGGCCCGAGCCGTCACCTCCTGGAGGTGGTACCACTTGTGCACAAGTTGATTGTGTGCAATGTATCTGCGAGACTAGGTCCATGACCTCCTCGATCTACGACCTGTCCTTCACCGACAACCGCGGCAACGAGGTTGCCCTCGACCAGTTCCGCGGCCGGCCCCTGCTCATCGTGAACACTGCGAGCAAGTGCGGGTTGACCCCGCAGTACGACGGCCTGCAGGCGCTGCACGAGCAGTACGCCGACCGCGGCCTGGTCGTGCTGGGCTTCCCCTGCGACCAGTTCGCCCATCAGGAGCCGGGCAGCGACGACGAGATCGAGGAGTTCTGCCGGATCAACCACGGGGTCACGTTCACGCTGAGCACCAAGGTGGACGTCAACGGCTCGGACACCCACCCGGTCATCGACTTCGTCAAGGAGCGCACCCGCGGCCTGCTCGGCTCGTTGGTGAAGTGGAACTTCACCAAGTTCCTGGTCGCCCCGGACGGCGAGACGGTCACCCGCTACTCGCCGACGACATCGCCGCAGGATCTCCAGGCCGATATCGAGGCGCTGCTCGATCCGCAGGCCGCCTGAGCTCATGACCGGCTCGGACAGCACGGACATCGCCCACACCGCCGGCCACCCCGCGGTGAGGGCCGGATCCGCGGCGAGTTCCGTCTTGCCCCCCACTCCCGCGCACCTGGCTCTGGACAATCAGATCTGCTTCCTGTTCCACCGGATCAGCCGGGATCTGACGGCGATCTACCGCCCGCTCCTGGGCGAGCTCGGCCTGACCTACCCGCAATACCTGGTGATGCTCGTGCTCTGGGAGGGCGACGGCCTGGGGGTGGGCGAGATCGGGCACCGGCTGTCGCTGGACTCCGGGACGCTCTCCCCGCTGCTGCGCCGCCTGGAGTCCGCAGGCCTGGTCGAGCGCCGGCGGGAGAGCGCCGATGAGCGCCGGGTCACCATCCACCTCACGGCCGAGGGTCGGGCGCTGCGGGCGCGGGCCGGCCGCATCCCGGCCGCCCTGGCCGGGCACCTCACCGACGACCCGCGCGAGCTGCGCGACCTGCTGATCCAGCTGCGCGACCTGGCCGACCGAGTCGAGGGCGCCCACGTCGCAGTGCCCGCCAGCGGCTGAGGGCGGACGAATCGGGGACTTGCGCAGAACGGACGTATATGACCGTTTCGCGCAGGTCCGTGGGCGTTTCGCGCAGGTTTGCGTGCCGCCACGACGCCAGAGGAGGCGACAGTCCCTCCGCCTGCCTGCTGCGGCCCCCGGGGCGTCTCCACTGGCGCGTCAGCGGCCCCTCAGGTCGGCTGCGGCGGGCAGCACGATTCGCGCCGGTGTTCAGGTGCCGGTGTTCAGGTGCCGGTGTTCAGGTGAGGAGGGCGCTGAGGGCGATGCCCAGCGACAGCAGAACGCCGTAGATCAGCAGGAGCCGTCCGGTCGCACCGAGAACCGCGACCAGCTCGCGGCCGGTCGCCCCCTCGCGGACCGTGCGCAGCGGGGCCACGGCCACCAGCACCGCTCCGAGGCCGAGGATCGCCGAGGCCGGCCAGGTGTCGGGCGCCAGCGAGCCCGCGACGCCGAGCACCGCCGGCACGGCCATCGCAACCCCGACCAGCGCGGCGTAGAGCCGCCGGGTTGCCGCATCCCCGATCCGCACCGCCAGCGTGTTCTTGCCAGCCACCGTGTCGCCGGGGATGTCGCGCAGGTTGTTCACCACCAGGATCGCGCACGACAGCGCCCCGACCCCCACCCCGCACAGCACCGCCAGGGCCGAGACGAACCCGCACTGCACCAGCGCGGTCCCGCACACGGCGACCAGGCCGAAGAACACGAAGACGAACAACTCGCCCAACCCGGCGTACCCGTAAGGTCGCGGGCCCCCGGTGTAGGTCCACGCGGCCACGATGGCGGCGGCGCCGACGAGCAGCAGCCACCACATCCCGCTGAGCACCACGAGCGCGAGCCCGGCCAGCCCGGCCACGGCGAACGAGAGCAGCGCGGCGGTCTTGACCGCCTTCGGGGTGGCCAGCCCCTGACCCACAAGCCGCACCGGGCCGACGCGCGCGTGGTCGGTGCCGCGCACTCCGTCGCTGTAGTCGTTGGCGTAGTTGACGCCCACCTGCAGCGCGAGCGAGACCAGCAGCGCCAGCAGCGCCCGGCCGAGAATCGCGCCGTCGTGCCAGAGCGCCACGGACGTGCCGACCAGCACGGGCGCGACAGCGGCCGGAAGCGTGCGCGGGCGCGCGCCGGCCACCCACTGCGCGGTTGAGGTCACGGTGCGCGATTGTCGCATCACCGCGCTCCGACGCCGCCTGCGCCTGAGGCTGATCGCGAACCGGCCTGTGCCAGAGGCGCGTCGCGGACCCACCCTCGCCCTGCACCAACCCCTGCCCGGCCCCAACCTCGGTGCCCCCGCCCATCCCGGTGCCCCCGCCCATCCCGGTGCCCCCGCCGACCCCGGTGCCCCCGCCGACCCCGGTGCCCCGCCGACCCCGGTGCCCCGCCGACCTCGGCGCCCCCCATCCCGGTGCCCCCGCCGACCCCGGCGCCCGCCTCCCCGCTCAGCGATCTGCGGACTCCGGGGCCAGGGCCTCGCGCAGGCTGCGCCTGGCGGCGGCGTACCGCCCGCGGGCGGTCGAGGGGTTCACCCCCAGGACCTGTGCGGCCTGGGCCAGGGTCAGCCCGTCCCAGTGGACCAGCGTGACCAGCTCGCGCTGCTCGGGGGCCAGCCGGTGGATCACGTCGCGCAGACCCACGTCCTCGAAATCCGCGTCGCCGGTCTGCGGGGTGGCCGTCGCCAGCGCGGTGGCCAGCCGCTCGGTCAGCGCGCTGCGCCGTCGGCTGGATCGCCACTGATTGGACCGCACGTTCGAAGCGATGCCGAACAGCCACATGCGGGCCTCGACCGGATCGGCGGGAAGCTGGTCCACCCTCCGCCAGGCTTGCAGCATCGTCTCGCCCAGGGCGTCGGCGGCGTCCTCGTGCTGGGCCAGCCGCCGCTCGAAGTAGGCCAGCAGCGCTGCAGCGTTGGCGCTCAGGGCGGCCGGCAGCGCGGAGTGGTCGGCGCCCGGCATGCGCGGGGGCGGGCCGTCGGCCCGCGCCGGTCGAGAGCGCGGGCTCACCCCTGCTCCGTGCAGTCGTAGGTGGTGGAGATGCTCACGACGCTCGGGTCCAGGCCCTGGCGCTCCAGTGCCGCGGCGAGCTGCGCGAAGGTGGCATTGATGAGTGCCACGACCTCGTCCTCGTGCTGGTCCGAGGGCGCCCACTCGCTGGGCGGCACCTTCGCCTGCTCGTGTGCGCGTCCGGTCCGCAGGATCCGCAGGGCGGCGTCCGCGTCGATGGTGCTCACGTCGAAGGCGTCGAGGAAGCTCTGGGCGGCCAGGACGGTCGTGCGCTCCTTGCTCTGGCCTGGCACCCGGCCGGCCAGGCGCGCGGGCTCGACCTGCTGCGTGGCCTGGAATCGGAGCTGGCACTGGGTGCCGTCGGCAAGCGGGTGCTGCCGCCACGGCGTCATCGACATCGGCAGGTACCCACCTGCCGCAGCCGCTCCGGAGAACCCCAGCGTGCCGGCCAGCACCAGGCCGGCCACGGCCGCCCGGGGGACGTGCCGGCGTGGGCGCGGAGTGGGCCGAGTGGCCAGCACGAGCTCCTCCAGCGTGGCCAGCAGCGTCGCCTCCCGAGCCGCGATCGGGGGTGCTGAAGCGACCAGGCGCACGTCGAGTGTGTCGAGTGGATCGGGTGCCGCCAGACCCAGGGGGCGGAAGTCGCGCGGCGCCCCGTCGGAGCGTGTCGGGTCGAAGGTGGCGGCCTCGTCGGCAGCGAGGTCGGGGCGCTGGTGCTGGGGATGCATGGTCACTCCTCCTTGGGTGTGCGTACATCCCCTACATGTCCGGGGCGGGGCAGTGTGTCCGCCACGGTTCTGAGCAAGAACTGCGCGGACAGCCGGTCAGGGACAGCCGGTCAGGGACAGCCGGTCAGGGCGAGGCGCGCGCGCTCCTGGAGCACCGCCCGGTCGCGCTTGCCGGTCTCGGCCAGCGGCAGCGCTGGGACCAGGAGGACTCGGCGGGGTCGGGCCGCGGGGCCGAGCGCATCCACGACCGCAGCGGTCAGGCGGTCGGTCAGACGGGTCCGCGCTCCGAGGGGCTCGGGCGCGGTGTGCCGTGCCGCATGGCCGGTGGGCTCCGACGTGGGCGGCTGGCCGCTCATGACCGGGGCAGCGACAGGGGCTCCGGTCGGCCGCCCGGCACCGTCGCCTGACGGGGTGACGGCCTCCGGCCCTACCCGGTCTGTGATGGCCTCGTGGTGAGGCCGCCCGCGACGACGGTCGCCTGTCGGGGCGATTCCCGCGGGTTCCACGTGCGCGGAGGGCATCTCGTGGCCCCCGCCGGAGCGACGATCGCCTGTCGTCGTGATGCCGGCCGACCCCTCGGCCCCCTCGTGAGAGGTGGGGGGGACGGTGCACGCGCCCTTGGCCGGGACGACGAAGGCGACCAGGGCCGCACCCAGCCGGGCATGCTCGACCGCGACCACCTCGACCTCACGCACGGCCGGGTCGGCAGCCAGGACATCGGCGATGGCGGCCACGGCCACCGAGGCGCCCCCGACCTGGACCACGTCGTCGCGTCGGCCGGCCACGCGCACGGTCCCGCTCGGCTCGATGCTGCCCAGATCGCCAGTCACGAATCCCCGCATCCCGCGCGAGCCGCGGAACCAGCGGTCCGGCTCGCGGCCGTCGCGGTAGCCGCGGGCGACCTGCTCGCCGACGATTCGCAGCCGGCCGGTGCCGTCGACGGACACCTCCGTGCCCGGGAGCGGGACGCCGTCGAACACCGCGCCCCCGCACGTCTCGGTCATCCCGTACGAAGTGCGCACGCGCACGCCCTCTGCCCGCAGGGCCGTCAGCAGCGGCGCGGGTGTCGCGGCGCCGCCCACCAGCACCACGTCGAACCGGCGCAGCACGTCCAGCCCGACGGGTCCGGCGTCGCGCAGAGTCACCAGCTGAGCCGGGACCAGCGAGATCGCCAGCGGCCGTCCATCGTCGCCGGAGAGGTCCGCCGCGGTCTGCGTCGCCTCGCCCAGCCCGTCGAGGAACGGCCGATCCGAACCGGCTCCGTCGGACAGAGGGACCGGCGGGCTCCCGCCCACGAGGGCCCGGACCAGGACCATGAGCCCGCCGGCATGGTGCAAGGGCAGGGCTGCGACCCAACGGTGACGTGTCACGGGGGCCAGCGCACGGCCCCCCGCCCCCCCGGCCCCGTGAGCGGACCCCACCGTCCCCGCGGACCCCTGCGCTACCAGCTGGGCAAATCCGTCGGCCGCCGCCCGGAGCGCTAAGCCGGGGATGAGCACCCCGGCCGGATCGCCCGTGGAGCCCGACGTCGCGGCCACCACCGCCACCTCCGGGGGCACCGGCTCGCCGGGACGCACCGCCGCCCGCAGCCGCCGCGCGTAGCTCGTGTCCGCCCCCTCGGGAAGCAGCGCGATCGCCGGCCCACGGCCCGACAGCGCGTCAGCCAGGGCAGCGCCGAGCACCTCGACGGCCTCGGGGCTCCTCGGCACCTCGAGGCCCACGCACTCGCGCTGATCGGCCACTCCGCGAGCCTAGGCCCGCCCGCCGACAGCCAGCCCGCTGCTCGCCGCGATGAGGCTCGCGGATCGGCCACCCCGCCAGCCTCGGCCCGCCGCGGACCCACCCAACGCGAGCAGCTCCCGGCAACGCTGCCGAACCCAACGGGCAGACGAGTCGGCTGGCCTACGCGCCCCACGGGGCACACTCCTGACTAGGCGCCCGTTCTGCCAGGGCCCGCACCCCGACAGCCCCTCCTTGACCCGGGGACCATCCCGCCGGAGCCGGCCCCCTGTCCCGTCGGATCCGCCTTCGACCGCCCCCGAATGACAGAGTCGGGGGCGGGCCAGCCGCACTCCAGCGGCGGATCATGCCCGCTTCGACACAGCCGGGCGGCCGGTCTGGGCGTGCGACAAAGACCGACCGGTCCGGGCATGCGACAGGAAGGGGTGCGCCATGGGTCTGCAACGGACGCCGATGACGTGGACCCTGTACGCGGCAACCGGGGCCTGGGCGTCGTTCGTCTACCTGACCGGGCCGATCAGCCCGGTGCTGGCCGCGGATCTGGGCATCCCCGAGGCGTCCGCCGGCCTGGTGGGCACGGCGCTGGCGGCCGGCGGCGCGACGGCGGCGGTGTCGGCCAAGATCGCCCGGCGCATCGGGCGCGCCGCCGCGATCCGGCTGGGCCTGGGGATCGTCGCCCTGGCAACCGCCTGCCTGGGGCTCACCCACTTCCTGTCACCCGGGTGGCCGACGTTCATCGCCGTCCTGCTCCTGGTCTACGTCGCGGCCATCGGTGGCGGCACGACGCTGAACGTGTCCACGGCCGAGCTGTCCGACCTGCACCCGAAGCACAGCGCGGCCGCGATCACCGAGGCGAACGCGGCGGCCGCGTGGACCGGGCTGCTCTCGCCCCTGCTCCTCGGTGCGGTGCTGGCCGCGGGGCTCGGCTGGTGGGTCGGCTTCTACCTGTGCCTGATCGTCGTGCTCTCGGCCCTGACCGGATTCATCCTCGCCCACCGAAGCCAGGGCGGGGGCGAACCCGAGCAGCACCCCCACCACACCATGCCCGCGGTGGACGAGCTCTACGAGCAGCCCCCGTCGGCCGTGACCCAGGCCCTGATCCAGGACACGACCCCAGACCCATCGGGGACCCTGCCGGCCCCGCGTGGGCTGCCCCGCCGCTACTGGGTGGCCATGGCGGCACTGTTCGCCGCCGCCGGTGCGGAGTTCGCCATCAACTTCTGGGGCTCCCCGCTCATCCAGTCGACGACCGGGGCCAGCGCGTCCTCGGCCACCGCGGTGATGTCGGCCAGCGTGGCCGGCCTGGCGGTCGGGCGCACCGTGGGAACTCGGGTGACCAACGCCCTGGGCTCGCACCGCACGCTCATCGGCGGGTTCCTGCTCGCGCTGGTCGGCTTCGTCATCCTGTGGACCGCCGGGGTGCTGCCGATCGCGGTCGTCGGGCTGTTCGTCGTGGGGCTCGGGCTGGCCACGCTGTTCCCGCTGGTCATCGACCGCGGGATCGCGCTGTCCGAGGGGCAGCCCGACCTGGCGATGGCGCGCGCCTCGCTGGTCCTCGGATCGGCGATCGGCGGCGCGCCCTTCCTCCTCGGCTTCCTGGGCGCGATCGTCTCGGTCCAGACGGCCATGCTGCTCGTTCCGGTGCTCCTGGGTATCGGGATCGTGGGCGTCCTGGGCTCGCAGCCCGGTGCCCGCACCGCGGTCGCGTCGGGTTGACCGGCGCAGGTCAGGGGCGTGGGATGAGGTGGTGCCCGCACCCGACGACTCCGCCCCGCCCGCTGTGCCGACGCCGGACCCCTCCGCCATCCCGCCTTCGGAACCGACCGGCACGGACTCCTCACCGGACGCCGAGCCACGCCCGTCCGGTCTGCTGACGCCCACCCTGACCCCGCCGCCCGCTGTGCCCGGTGCGCTGGTGGTCCGGCACCCGCGGCCCGAGGAGGAGCCGTGGCGCCGGGCTGCAGTGATCAGCACCTACGGTTCCCCATTCGCCCCGCGCGCAGAGGAGCAGGTCGCCCGCGACGACGACCTCATCCCGTTCGAGAACCGGCTCGTGGTTGCCGAGTGCGCGGCCGACGGCACGCAGCGGCTCCTCGGCGGCGCGGGTCGCCACGACTCGGCGCTCTCCTTGCCGGGCGGGGGACGGGTCCCGGTAGCCGGGCTGACCGGAGTCGGGGTGGCACCCGGCGAGCAGCACCGCGGGGCGTTCCGCGCCCTGGTCGAGGCGCACCTAGACGAGTGCCGGGAGCGCGGCGATGCCGCCTCGGTCCTCATGGCCTCATTGACCCCGCTCTACGGCCGGTTCGGATACGGCTGCGCCACGCAGGCCGCGACCTGGCAGATCGATGCCCCGGTCGCGCGAGCGCTGCGCCCCGGCGCCCCCACCTCCGGGCGGGTGACGCTGGAGCACGGTCGCGGCGAGGCGCTGAACCGGCTGCTGCACGACGTCTGGGAGGCGGCTGGGACCCTGCGCGCGGGCTCGCTCACCCGATCGCCCGGGTGGTGGGACGGGGTCCTGGGCTCCGAGCGGGGCTGGGTCGGCGGCGGCCCCCTGCTGGTCGGGCTGCACTGGACCCCGGCCGGCGACTGCGACGGCTTCGTGCTCTACGACGTGGACCTGCGGCACGGTCGCGATCCGCTGGCTGAGTCCGAGGTGACGATCCGCGAGCTCGTGGCGGTCGACGTGGCCGCCGAGCTGGATCTCTGGCGGTTCGTCGCGGACCTGCCCTGGGTCCGGCAGATCGAGTGGGCCTACGGGCCGGTCGACCCGGCGCCTCTGTTCTGGCTGGCCGACACTCGCGCGCTGCGGCGCATGTGGCAGGCGGACTTCCTCTGGCTGCGCCCGCTCGACCTCGCGGCGCTCACGCGGCACCGTACGTTCGCTGGAGACGGAGTCGTCTCGATGCAGGTCGGCGACCCCCGATACCCGGACCTGGCCGGGCGATTCGACCTCGTGGTCACCGACGGCGTGGGCGCATGGGTGACCGGATCGGGTCCCGCGCAGCTGACGCTGTCCGTGGCCGACCTGGGGGCCCTGTGGCTCGGCGACGTCTCCGCGCTGCGAGTCCTGGGCGCCGGGCGCATCTGGGGGGACGCCGGAGCGGCGCACCTGCTCGACACGATGTTGGCCGTCCCGGCCGCACCCCGTTGCATGGCCAGGTTCTGACCGGCGCGCCGGGCGCACCCACCACCGACCCCGCGCGCTCGGCAGGGCTAGGTTCGGTTCATGACCGGTGTCGCGTGGTGGGAGCGGATCGATCCTGCCGTCCAGCAGTGGCTCATCGACAACAACGGCGACAGCGTCCCCGCCGAGATCGCCCGGCGCATCACCGACGCCGGCGGCGAGGTGAGCATCGGCCAGCCGTTGCCGGACGAGGTCGTCGACTGGATCGAGGCGGTCGCCAACGGCGAGCAGCCGCAGTGACCACCGGCTCTTCCCGAGGCTATTTCAACAACCGCTGATTCACGCGGCTGCGCGGCCTACTCTGACGCCATGCGCGCCATGATGCTCAAGGAGTTCCGTGAGCTCCGCCGGGATCACCGGACCGTCGGAATCCTGGTGATGATGCCCCTGATGCTGCTGATCGTCTTCGGCTACGCGGCGAACTTCACGATCACCTCGGTGGAGACCGCCGTCGTCGGTCCGCAGGCCGAGCAGGTCGCGGCCTCGCTGCCGGAGTTCTTCGACGTCGAGACCATCGACCCGTCCGCCACCGTGGCCGACGCCGAGCGGCTGATCGTCGACAACAAGGTCGACGTCGTCCTGATCACCGGGAGCGGTGCGCCCGTGGCCAAGGTCGACGGCTCCAACCTGTTCGCTGCGCAAGCCGCGGTCTCGGTGCTCAACAAGGCCGGCGACCAGGTCCGCATCGAGATCATGTTCAACCCCGACCTCACCACCGCGTGGGTGATGGTCCCGGCGATCATCGGCCTCATTCTGACGTTCATCGGCACGATCGTGACCAGCATCGGCATGGTCCGCGAGCGCGAGACCGGCACGCTGGAGCAGCTGGCGGTCATGCCCATCCGGCCCAGCGCGGTGATCCTGGGCAAGATCGCGCCGTACTTCGTCCTCGCGGCCCTGGACATGACCGTCGTGACGGTGCTGGGGATGCTCCTGTTCGACGTCCCGTTCAACGGCAACCCCGCGCTCTTCGCGGTCGGCGCCGCACTGTTCCTGTTCGTGGTCCTGGGGCTGGGCGTGTTCATCTCGACGGTCTCGCAGACCACCGGCCAGGCCATCCAGACCGCGTTCTTCTTCCTGCTCCCGCAGATCCTGCTGTCCGGGATGATCTTCCCGCTCGACGCGATCCCCTGGGGCGTGCGCTGGATCTCCTACCTGCTGCCGCTGACCTACTTCACGATGATCTCCCAGGGCGTGATGATCCGCGGCGCGGACATCGTCAGCCTCTGGCCGTCGTTCCTGGCGCTGACCCTCATGGCCACCGTCGTCTTCACCGGGGCGATCCTGCGCTTCCGCCGTGACCTGGCCCCGGGCCGCCGACAGCATCGGCGCGGCGGTGACGCCGACCCGGGCAGCCCCCCCGTCCTGGCCGCGCCGGCCCCCGGCCCTGTAGCGGGGGCGTGATGACGCGCGGGCCGGCCGGCCTGGCCGACGCGATCGTGGGGGGTGGCCCACGCCCGGATCTGGCCGGGGTCAGTCTGGACGCGCAGGCCGGCGCGGTCACCGCGGTGGTCGGCGGCGACGGGGCGGGCAAGTCCACGACTCTGCGCGCGCTCATCGGCGAGGTGACGCTGACCAGCGGGGTGCAGTGGGCGCCGCCCGCCACCCGCGTGGGCTACCTGCCCGCCTCGACCGGCAGCTGGCCGGGCCTGACCGTCGCCGAGAACGTCGACTTCGTGGGCGGCTCCTACGGAGTCCCCCGCGGCGAGCTGGCCCGGCGCGCGGGCGACCTCCTGGACAGCACCGGCCTGGCCGAGTTCGGCAACCGCCCCGCGCGTCAGCTCTCCGGGGGCATGCGGCGCAAGCTCGGCGTCGTCCTGGCCTGCCTGCACCGCCCCGAGCTGCTCGTCCTCGACGAGCCGAGCACCGGCGTGGACCCGGTCAGCCGAGTCGACCTGTGGCGGCTCGCCGCACAGGCCGCTGCCGAAGGTGCGGCGGTCGTCATGAGCACCACCTACCTCGACGAGGCCGAGCGGGCCACGCGGGTGCTCGTCCTGTCCGAGGGGCGCTGCCTGGTCGAGGGACCACCGGAGCAGGTGGTCGCGCAGTTCCCCGGCGCGCTCACCGAGGAGACCCACGCCGCCGAGGCCGCACTCGCCTGGCGCCGCGGCCGCTACCTGCGCCAGCTCTGGCCGGCCGGTGCCCCCCCGGCCGGTTCCGGCCGCCGGGTGAGCCCCGACCTGGAGGACGTCGTGATCGCCCGGTCGCTCCTTGGCCGAGCAGGAGACGACCCGATGAGCGCCCCGGGCCGCGAACCGGACCCCAGCGACGTCGGTCGTGATGTCGGCGCCAGCGCCGACATCACCGCCGCCGACATCACCGCCGCCGACCTCACCCCCGCCGCCTCCAGCACCGCCACCTCCAGCACCGCCGACGCCACCGCCACCGCCGACGCCACCGCCACCGCCGACGCCACCGCCA
>CAYQMN010000014.1:38498-45083 GCA_964418695.1 uncultured Bifidobacteriaceae bacterium
ACCGCCGACGCCACCGCCACCGCCGACGCCACCGCCACCGCCGACGCCACCGCCACCGCCGACGCCACCGCCAACGCCGACCCGGCCGCGGCCGGCCCCAGCCCCGGCTTGGCCCGCCGGGCACCCCTGCTGGAGGTGCGCTCCCTGTCCAAGGTCTTTGGCCGGTTCCGCGCGGTGGACGACGTGTCCTTCCAGGTCGGGCCCGGCGAGGTCGTCGGCCTGCTCGGGGCCAACGGCGCGGGGAAGACCACCGCCCTGCGGATGGCCCTGGGGCTGTTGGGGCCGACCTCGGGCTGGACCGCGCTCATGGGTGGCCCGCCGGACCGCGCCGCGCGGCGCTCGATCGGCTACGTCAGCCAGGGCCTGGGTCTCTACGCCGACCTCAGCGTGCGCGAGAACGTGGCGTTCGTCGCGTCGGTGTACGGCGGACGCGCCGACGTCCCCGAAGGCATGACCGCGCTGGCCGACACCCTCGTCGGCCACCTGCCCCTAGGCCGCCAGCGCGAGCTGGCCTTCGCCTGCGCGGTCCTGCACGACCCGGCCCTGCTGGTGCTCGACGAGCCGACCTCCGGGGTGGGTGCCCTGGCCCGCACGCGGCTCTGGGAGTCGATCCGCGAGCGTGCCGAGGCGGGCGTCGGGGTGCTGGTCACCACCCACTACATGCAGGAGGCGCAACAGTGCGACCGGCTGCTGCTCATGTCCGGCGGGCGGCTCTTCGCCCAAGGCAGCGAGGCGCAGATCGTGGGTGACACGTCCGCCGTCCTGGTGCACACCGACGACTGGACCCGTGCGTTCGAGGTGCTGAGCGCGGCGGGCATCCCGGTGACGCTGTCGGGCACCTCGGTCCGGGTCGCCGACGTCCCAGGGGACCGGATCAGCGCCCTGCTGTCCGCTGCCGGGCTTGCCGCCCGTCTGGAGGCGGTCCCGGCGACGATCGAGGAGCGGATGACGGTGCTGGCAGCGGCCGGCGCGGGCCCGTCAGTGTGAGCTGGTAGTGAATATGGCCCACTGAGTTGGCCATATTCACTACCAACTCCGCACCAGCGCCGCCGCTCGGCCCGGGCCGAGGTCAGACCGGGGTGAACCGGCCGTCGAGGTGGCCCTGCACGACCGGTGCCACCCGGTCGATCAGCTCGTCGTGGCTCAGGGAGACGAACGGCTCCAGCTCCAGCACGTAGCGACCCCAGATCGCCCCGAGCAGCTGGGACGCGCCGAGCGCAGCCTGCTGCCGCGGATCGGGTCCGCGCGCGCAGGTGGCCAGCTGCGGCAGGAGCTCCTCGGTGAGGAACTCGCGGAACCCCCGGGCGCGTTGCGGGTCCAGCACGACCGATCGCAGGATCGCCAGCAGACGCGGCTGGAGCACCGGGTCTTCCCAGAGGGCGAGCATCGCCTCGCAGAGCCGCCGTCCCGCCTCCTCTCGGGGCCCGCCGAGGACCCGCCCGAGCAGGTCGGCCACGTCCACCGGCACATGGGTGGCCTCGCGGTACAGGCCCTCCTTGCCGTTGAAGAAGTGGTTGATCATCGCCGGGTCGACGCCGGCCCGCCCCGCGATCGAGCGCACCGTGGCCGCGGCGTAGCCGCGCTCGGCGAACTCGACCTGAGCCGCGGCCACGATCGCCCCGCGCGTGTCCTCGCCGGATCGCGGTCCACGCCGCCGCTTCCTGGGAGGTTCCTCGCCCGCGCGCATCGGTCCATTGTGGCCGTCGGACGGCCAACCGTGATCGCCGGGCAGCGGCGGTGGTGCTCAGGCGGCGGCCGTGGTGCGGCAGTCGCCGACCGGCGTGGGGTGGGGTTGGCCTGTCTGGTCAGTCGGCAGCGGTCCAGTGCCCGGTCGGCTCCAGGCCTCGTCCGCACGAGGGGAGCACGTCGCTGACCTCGCGGCGCAGCACCACCGCCACGCCACCGCGACCAGGCACCGTCACCGTCGCGGTGGCCCGGTCCCCGTTCACCGCTACCTCGACCGGCAGCGGCGCGATGCCGTCGAATCCGGTGACCCGCCGAGCGTGCACCTCGGCGACCTGGGCCGGCGGGGCGAGGGTGCTGTGCCCGCGCAGGCTCTCGACCGGGGTTCGTCCCGCCTCGGCCGCGGCGAACAGGGCCTGCGCGCGGTCCCGGTCCAGCCGTCCGTGCAGCACGCCCCACGGGAGCACCAGCGCGGTCGGCGCGAACCGGTGACCGCCCAGATGCGTCGACGTGAGCAGGTGCCGCGCCATGTACGGGTCGGTGGCCAGCTCGCGGGCCAGAGCCCCGCCGAGATGCCCGCAGCAGCGGTCGCGCCGGCCGTTGGCGCACACCAGCAGCAGCGGCCCCTCGACCCGCTCGCCCCGTTCAGCCACCACCTGGTCGATCTCGGCCAGCTCCCAGTCGGCCACCTCGGCCGGCTCCGACAGCGCGATCCGGTGCAGCGCCGGATCGGAGCCGGCAGCGCGCCCGACCCATGCCTGCGGGGGCCTCTCGTGGCCCCGTGCCGGCCGGGCAAGGATGACCCGGACGCCCGCATCGCCGCGCGTCAGCGCCGCGCCGCCCCACGGCCCGGGCTCCTCGACCACCAGCCAGGTGTCCGCGCGAGGGGCGGTCCCGGCCATCGGCTCCCCGGACCACGCGCAGCGCACCGAGCACCACACGTCCGGTGTGGGCTCGGAGAGGGTCACGGTGGTCGATCACATCACACCGACCGTGCACCCGCCCCGCAGCAGCCGGCCGCGGAACGGCCGTCCCCACAGCATCCACCCGGCTCCGTACCCACCAGCGCCGCACGCGTCCCTACCCGCACGCATCCCCTCCCGCGCGCCCACCCGAGCGTCGCACGGGCCCACGCGCACCCTGGCCTACCCTGTGCGGGTGGACACCCGAGAGCGCTACCCGCTGCCCCCTGTGGTGGCTCTGAACAGCCCCGCACACGCCGATCCGTCGGTCTCCTCGATCCGCCCGGCGGCACAGTGGACGCCGGTCGGCGAGTGGAGCGACATCCGCTACGAGCTGTCCGGCGACGGCGTGGCCAAGATCACGATCGACCGTCCGGAGGTCCGCAACGCCTTCCGGCCGCAGACCCTGTTCGAGCTGCAGCACGCGTTCAACCTGGCCCGCGACGACGACTCGGTCGGCGTCATCATCCTGACCGGTCAGGGCGACTGGGCGTTCTGCTCCGGCGGCGACCAGCGCATCCGCGGCAACGACGGCTACATCGGCGACGACGAGGTCGCCCACAAGGGCATCGGGCGCCTCAACGTCCTGGACCTGCAGATCCAGATCCGCCGCCTGCCCAAGCCGGTGGTCGCGATGGTCGCCGGGTACGCCGTCGGCGGCGGGCACGTCCTGCACGTCTGCTGCGACCTGACCATCGCCGCGGACAACGCCCGCTTCGGCCAGACCGGCCCGAAGGTCGGCTCGTTCGACGGGGGCTACGGCTCCGGGCTGCTGGCCCGCCAGATCGGTCAGAAGCGGGCCCGCGAGATCTGGTTCCTGTGCCGGCAGTACGGCGCGGAGCAGGCGTTCGACTGGGGGCTGGTGAACTCGGTGGTCCCGCTGGCGGACCTCGAGGAGGAGACCATGCAGTGGTCGCGCGAGATGCTGGCGATGAGCCCGCTCGCGCTGCGGATGCTCAAGGGCTCGCTGAACGCAGCCGACGACGGACTGGCCGGCATCCAGCAGCTGGCCGGCGACGCGACGCTGCTCTTCTACATGACCGAAGAGGCCCAGGAGGGCCGCGACGCCTACACCGGCAAGCGCCGGCCCGACTTCGCCAAGTTCCCCAAGCGCCCATGACCTCGACGGGTCCCGAGCGGCTCGAGCCCCGGACGGCCACGGCCGACCGGGGTGCCCGCGTCCGCGGCGCGACCCTGCCCAGCCTGGGCGCGTCCGACCTGGCCCGGGTGGCGGTACCGTTCCGGGTCCCGCTGACCCGGACGTTCCGCGGCGTGGACCACCGCGAGGGCCTGCTGCTGTGCGGGCCGAGCGGCTGGGCCGAGTGGTCGCCCTTCCCCGAGTACGACGACTGGGAGGCCGCGCGCTGGCTGGCCGCCGCGGTCGAGGCCGGCTGGGGCTCGTGGCCCGAGCCGCTGCGCACCCAGGTGCCGGTCAACGTGATCGTGCCGTCGATGCCGCACGACCAGCTCGCGGCCTACGTCACCGACGCGGTCGGACGCACGGGCGCCACCACCGTGAAGGTGAAGGTGGCCGACCCGGGCAGCGTGCTGGCCGACGACCTCTCCCGGGTCGCGACCGTGCGTGCGGCTCTGTCCGAGGCGGGCGTGCGCGACCCGCTCATCCGGGTCGACGCCAACGGCGGCTGGACCGTCGCCGAGGCGCGGCGGGCCGCCCGCATGCTGCACGCGGAGTTCGGGCCGGTCCTGGACTACATCGAGCAGCCGTGCGCCACGACTCCCGAGCTGGCCGAGCTGCGCTACCGCCTGGTCGACGACGAGATCCCGGCGCGGATCGCCGTGGACGAGGGCCTGCGCCGGGTCCGGGATCTGTACGCGGGCAACCTCGGCGCGGCCCTGCGGACCGCCGGCGACGTGCTCATCGTGAAGGTGGCCCCACTCGGCGGCGTCGCCCGGGCGCTGGGGCTGATCGAGGAGATCGGCCTGCCGGTGGTCGTCTCCGGCGAGATGACCACCTCGGTCGGTCTGCAGGCCGGGGTCGCGCTCGCCTCGGTGGTGCCCGAGCTGGCCGGCGCGTGCGGGCTGGGCACCGGCACGCTGCTCGCCGACGACGTGACCACCAGCCCGGTGCTGCCGCGCGACGGCATGCTCGGCGTCGGCCGGCGGTTCCCCGACGAGCAGGCGCTCGGCCGGGCCGCGGACGCGATGGATGCCGAGACGGTCCTGTGGTGGCGCGAGCGGCTGGCCCGCTGCGCCCGCCTGCTCCCGGTGGTGTGATGCCCGCGGAGAACCTGCTGAAAGCGCCCACTGGTGTCCGTTCTCAGCAGGTCGGTGTCCGTTTCCCGCAGGTCTTCATGCGGTTCTCGTCGGCACTCGCCGATGGGCGGCGAACGAGGCCCGAATCGACCACCCAAGCCAGGCCCCGCTGCCCATGAATCCCTCGACCGCGATGGCTCGGGCCGTCCTCGGTGAGCTCGTGCACCAGGGTGTGCGCGAGCTCGTCCTGGCCCCGGGCTCGCGCTCGGCGCCGCTGGCGTTCGAGGCGCTGCGTCTGGAGCGGGCCGGGCTGGTCCGTCTGCACGTGCGCGTCGACGAGCGGTCCGCGGGGTTCCTGGCCCTCGGTCTGGCGAAGATGTCCGGCGGTCCGGTCGCGGTCATCTGCACCTCCGGCACTGCGGTGGCGAACCTGACCCCGGCGGTCGTGGAGGCGTCCTACTCGGCCGTGCCGCTGGTGGTGGTGACCGCTGACCGGCCACCCGAGGCGCGCGGAGTCGGCGCCCCGCAGACGATCGACCAGCGTGCGTTCTTCGGGCGGCTGGTGCGCTCCTTCGCCGAGGTCGGCGCCCCACGGCATGCCGATCCGGCCGATCCGGGGGGGCCGGAGCTCGCCGCCCGGGCGGCCGTGGGCATCGCCGTCGCGGCATCGCTGGGCACGGCGAGTGGGGTAGGGGCGAGCGGGTCTGGGGCGAGCGGGTCTGGGGTGAGCGGGTCTGGGGTGAGCGGGATCGGGGTGAGCGGGATCGGGGTGAGCGGGATCGGGGTGAGCGGGTCCGGGGTGAGCGGGTCCGGGGTGAGCGGGATCGGGGTGAGCGGGTCCGGGGTGAGCGGGATCGGGGTGAGGGGGGCGGGTGCATCACTGCTGGGCTCCGCCCATGCCGGGCCGGTCCATCTCAACGTCGCCTTCCGCCTGCCGTTGGTGCCCGACCTCGATGCGGACCCGACCGATGCCCCGGCGAGCCCCTGGGACCGGCCGGACGTGGCGCCCGCGCTGCTCGCGCCCACGTCCGCGCGGGCGGAGGCCAGCGGGGTTCACCATCCCCCGCGCGTCCGACGGCCCGCGCCGCCCGTCGACGACCACCCTGACCTCGCCGAAGTCCTCGACTCGGTGCCGGCGCGGGGCGTCCTGCTGGTCGGTGACCTGCCGCCCTCCTCGGCCCTCGATCACCACCACCGGCAGCTGGTCGAGCTGGCGGTCGCGTGCGGCTGGCCGATCGTCGCCGAGCCGACCGCCAACCTGCACGACGCGCCCACCTGGATCGCGCACGCCCCCCTGGTGCTCGGAAGCGTCGCCTTCCTCAATGCCCACGAGCCGGACCTTGTGCTCAGCGCCGGCCTCTTCGGGCTCTCCCGGCCCACCCTGGAGCTGCTGCGTCGCGCCCACCGCCACGTCGCCCTCGACCTGGCCGACGTCGGGCGCGAGGTGTGCGACCCGATCCGCACCGCGCACTCGGTCCTTGGCGGAGTGCCGCGACCGCCAGCGCGACCCGAGGTAGACCCGGCCTGGCTCGCCGACTGGCAGACCGCCGTCCGCGCCGCCGCCGACGAGACCGCCCAGCTGCTCGAGAGCCGGCCCACCACGACCGCCGCCCGCGCCGCCGCCGACGAGACCGCCCAGCTGCTCGAGAGCCGGCCCACCACGACCGCCGTCCGCGCCGCCGCCGACGAGACCGCCCAGCTGCTCGAGAGCCGGCCCACCACGACC
>CAYQMN010000014.1:45183-85557 GCA_964418695.1 uncultured Bifidobacteriaceae bacterium
CCGCGCCGCCGCCGACGAGACCGCCCAGCTGCTCGAGAGCCGGCCCACCACGACCGCCGCCCGCGCCGCCGCCGACGAGACCGGTCGGCTCATCGATCATCGCCACTTCACCGCAGCCCAGGCCGTCGAGCGCCTCTGGCGGCTGGCGCCCGCGGACGGCCTCCTGCTGGTGGCCGCGTCCTGGCCGGTCCGGCAGCTGGAGGCGTTCGGGGGCAGCCGCACCGGCGTGCGGGTCGTCGGCAATCGCGGCGCCAACGGCATCGACGGCTTGGTCTCGACCGCCTGGGGTGCCGCACTCGCCCACCAGTCGGTCGGCGGCGGTCCAGGGTTGGCGCTGCTCGGCGACCTGGCCTTCCTGCACGACCACAACGGCCTGCTCGCCGGCACGGACGAGCCGAGACCCGACCTGGTCCTGGTCGTCCTGGACAACGACGGCGGCGGGGTCTTCCACCAGCTCGAACAGGGCCAGCCGGAGTACGCCGGCGACTTCGAGCGACTGTTCGGCACTCCGCTCGGCCGGGACCTGGTCGCGGTCGCGTCAGCCGCGGGCGTGCCCGCCGTGCGCGTCCACGACGCCGACGAGCTGGCGACGCAGGTCACCACGGGCATGTCCGCCGGCGGCGTCCGCGTCGTGGTCGCCCATGTGCCGGACCGGCGTGCCGAGGCAGACCTCTTCGCGCAGGCGCGAGCCGCCGTGGCCCGCCGTCTCGGTCCTGCGCAGGCCTAGGGTCACTCTCCGTGGAGCAACCCCAGCGACCGACTCCGGAGACGGAGTCGCCGGGCGTCCACCTGATCGTCCCGGACGGCTGGCGGAACGCGACTCTGGTCAGCCGGCCCAGCGACGGCCGGGCGATGCACCGCGCGCGGATGAGCGCCGGCGAGGGGGTCTTCGTCGCGCGGCTCCCCGAAGGCGACACCCGCTTCCGGTTCGAGAGCGACGAGGGCGCGATCCTCGACCTCGGCGGCACGATGGGCCGCTACCCGAGTGATCCGCCGGAGGACTTCACGACCCGGCGTGGCGACCTGTGGGTCGATCCGCACGGCCTCCTTCACCCGTCGGACCCGCGCCGCCCGAGCCCCGGCGAGCTGACCGTGCTGACCGTCAACCTGCACCTCTACCAGGAGCGGGCCGCGACCGCGAAGCTCCACCGGGTGGCCGACGCGATCAGCGCCCTCGACGCGGACATCGTGCTGCTGCAGGAGGCGGGTCAGCAGAAGGGCGACCCGGTGCTGCGCCGCCAGCATGATGTGGACATCCGGGCGGGCAACGCCGCGCTGGTGATCACCGATCGGCTGCGCTCGCGGCACCAGCGGGACTACGACTTCTTCTGGGACTGGAGTCATCTGGGCTGGGAGGTCTGGGAGGAGGGCTGCGCGATCCTCACCCCGCACCCGATCCTGGCCACCGAGTCCCGGTTCGTGACCCGGAGCACGGCGGGCCGGGCGTTCAAGTGGTCGCGCAACGTCCCGAGGGCGCGGATCGCGACCCCGCACCACGGGACAGTGGATGCCTACAGCGTGCACCTGGGCTGGTGGGACGACCCCCAGGAGCCGTTCCAGCACCAGTTCGACCAGCTCCTCGCCTGGACCCGGGCCAACGCCGCCGCCGACAGCGCCGCGGACGCCGCGGACAGCGCCGCGGACCGCGCCGCCAACGTCACCGCCGACGCCCAGCTCCTCGGCGGGGACTTCAACATCCCGGCCGGCAGCGTCGGCTACGACTACCTGATCGAGCGCAGCGGCTTCACCGACGTCTACCTGAGCACCAACCCGGACGGCTCGCGCGACCCCACCGTGGGCGGTCGCATCGACGGCTGGGCGCACGGCGACGCCGAGGGCAAGCGCATCGACTACCTGTTCCTGGCCCCCGGCAGCCGGCTCGCACCGGTGCTGAGCCAGCGCACCTTCACCGAGGGCTCGCTGGGCCGGGTCTCGGACCACAACGGCACCTACGCCACGTTCCTCGACGGCGATCCGCTGCCCTGAGCCACCCGCCGACCGGTGCGGCGCGACTGGCGCATGCGCGCCCGGTGTGCCCTCAGCCGAGCAGGGCCGAGCGCACCGCGTCGAGCTTCGCCTCGGACTCGGCGATCTCGGCTTCGGAGGTCGACCCGGCGACGATCCCGCAGCCGGCGTAGAGCCGCAGCCGCGTGGCCGGCCCGCGCGGCGTGTCCTCGACGGCCGCACAGCGCAGCGCGATCCCGAACTCGCCGTCCCCGGCAGCGTCGAGCCAGCCGACCGGCCCGGCGTACCGGCCGCGGTCCAGCCCCTCGATCTCGCGGATCAGGGCGGCGGCCCGCTCGGTCGGGGTGCCGCACACGGCGGCGGTGGGATGCAGCGATGCGGCAAGCGCGAGCACCGGCGCGCGGTCGGCGAGCATCCCGGAGACGTCGGTGGCCAGGTGCTGCACGTTGGCCAGCCGCAGGACGTGCGGGGTCGGCGGCACCACCAGGTCGGTGCAGTGCGCGGCCAGCGCCTCGGCCACGGAGTGCACCGCGTACTGGTGCTCCTCCAGGTCCTTGCCCGAGGCGAGCAGCGCCTCGGCGAGGCCGGCGTCCACCGAGTCGTCGCCGCGCCGGCGGACCGTGCCGGCCAGCACGCGCGAGACCACGCGGTCGCCGGCTCGGCGGACCAGCAGCTCGGGGGTCGCGCCGATCAGGCCGTCCACGGCGAACGTCCAGCACTCGGGGTAGCGCTGCGCCATCCGGCGCAGCAGTGCGGGGCCGTCCAGGGGCTCGTCGAGATCGGCCACGACATCACGGGCGAGCACGACCTTGTCCAGCTCGCCGGCGGCCACCCGCTCGATCGCGCGATCGACCGCCGCGGCCCACTCGGGCAGCGTGCGGCTGCCCGGCCCCCACTGCACCGCGCCGCGCACCGGACGTCCGTCGGTGTGCGCCGGGTCGGCGACGGTGAGGTCCGAGGACTCGACGGTGGTCAGCCACGTGTGCCCGTCCCGGTGCCCGATGAGGACCGCGGGCACGACCACGACCGAGCTCTGCGGCCCGGAGTCGAACGTGAACGAGGCGAATGCGACGGGCCCGGTGCCGGGCAGCGTGACCTGGTCGTCGACCTGCGCCTGCTGGCACCAGTCGCTCCACCAGCGCTGTGCCCGGCTGAACCGCTCGGGCCCGGACATCTCGAAGCGCGCGGCGCTGCCCCAGCCGATCATCCCGGTGCCGCCACGCACCCACGCGTGCCCGCCGGTGGCCGGCAGGAGATCGAGCAGCCCGGCGTCGATCCCGTCGAGGGTGACGGTGCGAACCACGACGCCATGGGTCGTGGAAGGCAGCAGCTCCGTCACCAGACAAGGGTAACGGCCCGCGGACTCGGGGCAGCCCGACGCGGGGCACGCTCAGCCGGGCGCCGATCGGCCATATCTGGCCGAATCGTGCCAGCGTGTGGCCGATTGATGCCCGGCACGAGCGACGGCCAGCCGACCCGACCCGACCCCATGGGCTCAGGCGGTGGCGCGGTGCAGCGCAACGATCCCGCCCGAGAGGTTGCGCCAGGCGGGCTTCTGCCAGCCGACACCCCGGATGCGGGCGGCCAGCTCGGGCTGGGTCGGCCACGCCCGGATCGACTCGGCCAGGTACACGTACGCCTCCGGGTTGGAGCTGGCCTTCGTGGCGATCGCGGGCAGCGCCTTCATCAGGTACTCCTCGTAGACCACCCGGAACGGCCGCCACGTCGCGTGACTGAACTCACACACGACCATCCGTCCGCCGGGCTTGGTCACGCGCAGCAGCTCGGTGAGCGCCTGGTCCACGTCGGACACGTTGCGCAGCCCGAACGACATGGTCACGGCGTCGAACGAGTCGTCGCGGAACGGCAGCGCGAGGGCATCGCCGGCGACGAACGGCCAGTCGGGCAGGGTGCGCCGGCCCTTGCCCAGCATCCCCAGGGAGAAGTCGCTGGAGACCACGCGCGCCCCGCTCCGGCCCAGCGGGACCGAGCTGGTGCCGGTGCCCGCGGCCAGGTCGAGCACGGTCTGCCCGGCCGTCGCTCCGACCGCGCGGACCACCTCGCGGCGCCAGAGCCGGTCCTGGCCCAGCGAGAGGATGTCGTTGGTCAGGTCGTACCGCTCCGCGACGTCGTCGAACATCGACGCGACGTCTCGGGGATCCTTGTCCAGCTCGGCCCGGTTGCTCACCGGCACATCATCCCTGGTCCGCACCCCCTGCACGGCTTCACGCCAGGGTCGTGAGGCCCCGCTCGCGGAAGATCTCCACGGTCTCGCGCACCGAGTCCGGCGTCGGGCTGGGCACCCCGGCCAGCGGGTACGCCCGCCCCAGCGCCTCGTACTTGTCGGTCCCGAGCGTGTGGTAGGGCAGCACCTCGACCCGCTCGACGATGTCGCCGAGGTTGGCCGAGAGGTCCGCGACCTCCGCGACGTCGGACGGCGCGTCGGTCAGCCCAGGCACCAGGACGAACCGGATCCACACCTTGATCCGGTGCTCGACCAGCCGTTGGCCGAAGTCGATGACGTCGCTGAGCTTGCCGCGCTCGGTGACCTTCTCGTAGAGCGCGGGGTTGCCGGCCTTGATGTCCAGGAGCACCAGGTCGGTGTTCTCGAGAAGGCGGTCGCTGGCCCGGGCTCCGTTGTTGGCCGAGGTGTCCAGCGCGGTGTGCAGGCCGTACGCCTCCTTCGCGCCGACGAACAGCGCCTCGACGAAGGCGGCCTGCAGCAGCGGCTCGCCGCCGGTCACCGTCAGGCCGCCGCCGCGCTGGATGAACGCCCGGTACCGCCCGGCTTCCTGGATGACGCGCGCCGCCGTGGTCCGCTCGCCCAGACGCATGGTCTGGGTGTCCGGGTTCTGGCAGTACAGGCAGCGCAGCGGGCAGCCCGACAGCCACACCGTGTACCGCAGCCCCGGCCCGTTGACCGCGGAGGTGGTCTCTGCGGAGTGCACGAACCCGATGCGCGACCCGTCGGAGAGATCCACCCCCGGCCCGTGCAGCGGGTCCTCCCCGGGGATCTCCTCCGGGGCGATCGACGAGGCGGCGGCTGCGGACATCGAGTGGCCTAGATGCTCATGTGGAACGTGCGGCTGATGACGTCCTGCTGCTGCTCGCGGGTCAGCCGCACGAAGTTCACCGCGTAGCCGGAGACCCGGATCGTGAGCTGGGGGTAGTTGTCCGGGTTCTCCATCGCGTCCAGGAGCATCTCGCGGTTGAGCACGTTGACGTTCATGTGGAACCCGCGGCTGTCGGTGTACCCGTCCAGCACGCCGGTCAGGTTGTCGATGCGCTCCTGCTCGGTCTTGCCCAGACCGCTGGGGATCACCGAGGTGGTCAGCGAGATGCCGTCCTGGGCGTCCTCGTAGGGCAGGTGCGCCACGGAGAGGGCCGCAGGGATCAGGCCGCGCTTGTCCCGGCCGTGCATCGGGTTGGCGCCCGGCGCGAACGGCTCGCCCGCCGGCCGGCCGTCCGGGGTTGCCCCGGTGGCCTTGCCGTACACGACATTGGACGTGATCGTGAGCACCGACTGGGTGTGCCTGGCGTCCCGGTAGGCCGGGTAGGAGCTGATCTTGCCCATGAAGTCGTGGACGATCTGCGCGGCCAGCTGGTCGACCTCGGGGTCGTTGTTGCCGAACGCCGGGAACTCGCCGTCGAGCACGTAGTCGGTGATCAGCCCCGTCTCGTCGCGCACGGGATGGACCGTCGCGTGCTTGATCGCCGAGAACGAGTCGGCCACGATCGACAGGCCGGCGATGCCGCAGGCCAGCGTGCGCTCCGGGTCGTAGTCGTGCAGCGCCATCTCCAGGCGCTCGTACGCGTACTTGTCGTGCATGTAGTGGATGACGTTCAGCGCGTTGACGTACACGTCGGCCAGCCAGGTGGTGGCCGCGTCGAAGCGCGCCCAGACCTCGTCGAAGTCCAGGGTGTCGCCGGTGAGCGGCTCGCCCAGGTCGATGACCTGCTTGCCCGAGATCTCGTCGCGGCCGCCGTTGATCGCGTAGAGCAGCGCCTTGGCCAGATTGACCCGGGCGCCGAAGAACTGCATGCGCTTGCCGACCGGCATGCTCGACACGCAGCACGCGATCGCGCAGTCGTCGCCGCCCTCGTTGAACTCGCGCAGCAGGTCGTCGGACTCGTACTGCAGCGCCGAGGTGTCGATCGAGACCTTCGCGCAGAAGTCCTTGAAGCCCTGCGGCAGCGTCGAGCTCCACAGCACGGTCAGGTTCGGCTCGGGCGCCGGGCCCAGGTTGTAGAGGGTCTGCAGGAACCGGAACGACGAGCGGCTGACCAGCGTGCGCCCGTCGTAGCCCATCCCGCCGATCGCCTCGGTCACCCACGTCGGATCCCCGGAGAACAGGGCGTCGTACTCGGGCGTGCGCAGGAAGCGCACCATCCGCAGCTTGATGACGAAGTCGTCGATCAGCTCCTGGGCGGCCTGCTCGGTGAGGACGCCGGCGTCCAGGTCGCGCTGCAGGTACACGTCCAGGAAGGTGGAGACCCGGCCCAGGCTCATCGCTGCGCCGTTCTGCTCCTTGATGGCGCCCAGGTAGGCCATGTAGAGCCACTGGATCGCCTCGTGCGCGGTGTCGGCCGGGCGACGCAGGTCGAAGCCGTGCATGTCGCCCAGCTCGATCAGCTCCTGCAGGGAGCGGATCTGCTCGGCCAGCTCCTCGCGGTCGCGGATGATCGACTCGCTGGACAGCCGGTCGTCCAGGCGGGCCTTCTCGGCCTTCTTCGCCTCGATCAGCCGGTCCACGCCGTAGAGCGGCACCCGGCGGTAGTCGCCGATGATCCGGCCGCGGCCGTACGCGTCGGGCAGCCCTGTGACCACATGGCTGGAGCGCGCGGCGCGGATGGCGGGGGTGTAGGCGTCGAACACGCCGTCGTTGTGGGTCTTGCGGTACTTGGTGAAGATCTCCAGCGTGGCCGGGTCCAGCTCGTATCCGTAGGCCTTCAGGCCGTTGACGACCGTGCGCCAGCCGCCGTTGGGCATGATCGCGCGCTTGAGCGGCGCCTCGGTCTGCAGGCCGACGATCAGCTCGGGGATGTCCTCGGTGATCCGGCCGGGTGCGTGCGAGGTGATGGTGCTGGGCACCTTGGTATCCACGTCCAGGATGCCGCGGCGGTTCTCCTCCACCATGAGGTCGGCCACGAACCGCCACAGGGCACCGGTGCGCTCGGTCGGCCCGGCCAGGAAGGACCCGTCCCCGGTATAGGGCGTGTAGTTGCCACGGATGAAGGCCATGACGTCGATCTGGGAGCGCCAGGGGCCCGCGTCGAACCCCCGCCAGGGGTCGGTGCTGGTCTCGGGCCGGTCGGTGGTCATGGTCACGTCGTTCCTCCTGTGGTAAGTGCCCGACGATGATCGCACCTGACCCCCCGGCAGGGCCATCCAAGGCGACCGCCTGGCTCGCCGACGGTGGTCGACCTTCGGGTCGATCCGCCCGCGGCCCCTCAGTCCGGGGTCTGCGCGTCGTCGTCGTCCTCGGGCTGCGCGCCGGGATCCTCCGACGGGGTCAGGGACTGCGACCCCGGGGGGCCGAACACGCGGGGGCGGGTGTGGACGAGCGGCCGGTGGGCGAGGCCGGCCATGGTCTCCTGGCTGATGCCGGTCGCGGTCTGGCGCCGCAGGATCACGTAGTCGGCCTGCGCGAAGTAGTCCTGGACGAATCGCTGGTACAGCGGGGACTGCTCCCGGAAGGCGGTCGGCGAGAGCGGGGCGTCGCTGGGATGATCGAGGGTGTAGGCGATCCCGGAGAAGTCGATGACGGGCGGGCAGCCGTTGGCCAGGTTGCGGCTGAGGCGATCCACCAGGGCGAGCATCGCCGGCGAGTCCGAGGCGACGCAGCGCGCGGAGGCGACCAGCGGCGCGACCGAGGGGCGGATCGCAGCGCCTCGGTCGGTCATCACGGCGCCCCAGCCCACCAGCACGGTCACGACCCCGGCCACGGCCGCGACCATCGGCCTGCGGATGGCCGTGCCACGGACAGGGCTGCAGTTCCAGACCATGTGTGCGCCGGCTCCCAGGAGGAGCATCCCCGCGGGGGCGACGAACGACGCGTATCCGTCGAAGAAGACGGGCGTGGTGAGCAGGACCAGGGACTGCGTCACGAGCAGGGCGACCCACACGCGGGCAGGCGGCAGCCGGCGGGCGGCGACCACGGCCAGCACGATCACGAGGGCCACCACGCCGCCGGCGAGGAGACCCATGCGGCCCGAATGGGCGAGCTGGACCTGGGCCACCGCCGGGGATATCGGGTGCAGGGGTGGCCAGGACGGGTTCGACAGCACGGAGAAGGGCCAGGCGCTCAGGTTGCCCATCTCGGCGAACCTGGCCAGGCGAGACTCGGGGGTCGTGGACCGGCCCAGCTGGGAGGCCACCACCAGCTGCCACACCCGGCCCGGGGCAAGGGCGACGAAGGGGGCCATGACGGCCAGCACGAAGGCCGCCGTCGTGGCCCCGAAGGCCACGGCCCGGCGCCACCGGCCGGCGACCAGCAGCGATGCCGCGATCACCAGCGCGGGCACCACCGCCCACATCTTGGTCGTGACCCCGACCCCGGCGACGGCGCCCGCGAGGAGCGGACGCCAGCGTCCCGAGACGTCCCGTGCGGACCGCGGCGGGATCAGCGTCAGCGCGGTGAGGGTCGCCAGGATGACGAAGGGCTCGAGGAGCAGGGTGCGCTCTTCGCGGACGACCGGCCCCCAGACGCAGTAGAGGCTGGCGGCCGCGACACCGGCCGATCGGCTCAGGTGTCGTCCCGCCGTGAAGGTGAGGACCGCGTTCACGCCGCCCAGGGCGACGACGAGGACGCGAACCGCGACCAGCGTGTCCGCGTCGGTCAGCCCGAGCGCATGGGCCACGGCTACCGGCCCCGCCGCGAGCAGCATGATCCCGGGTGGGTGCAGCAGGACGAAGTCCCGGTAGGGCAGCAGACCGTGCAGCAGTCCGGTCGTCGCCGAGAAGTAGACCCCGTCGTCGTACCCCATGAGGGTCCGGAAGCCGCCGGAGGAGTGCACGACCGTCAGGCGGACCCCGATGGCCAGGGCGAACAGACCCAGCATGATCCAGCGATCGAGCCGGGGCCCGGCGCCCCTGGCCGCCGTCGCGCTCGAGGTACCCGTCCTCGCGGGCGCATGGCCCGCGACCGGGCTCGGCTTGTCCATCGCACCCCCAGTGCCCTCCCTCCGGGCCACCTGGACGGTACGCCCACACGGGCCTCGCCGAAGACCCCGGGGGCACTTGCCGGCCGGTGGGTGCGGCTGCTCGCCGTAGAATGGGATGCCCGTGATTCGACCCGAGCCGAGCAATCCTGAGGTGCGCCGCATGTCCCAGGCTGACCACGACGCCGACGTCATCGTCGTCGGTGCCGGGCCCGCCGGTGCGGCGACCGCCCACCGGCTGGCGCAGGCCGGCCGGGACGTCCTGCTGCTGGAGCGGGCGCAGTTCCCCCGCGACAAGGTCTGCGGCGACGGGCTGACCCCGCGCGCGGTCCGGTCGCTGATCGAGATGGGCGTGGACATCTCCCCCGAGAAGGGGTGGGCGCGCAACAACGGTCTGCGGATCATCGCCAACGGCCGCACCTACGAGCTGCCCTGGCCGACCCTGGAGCGATTCCCCGACTTCGGGCTGGTCCGGGCGCGCATGGAGCTCGACGAGATCCTGGCCCGGCACGCCGCCGAGGCCGGCGCCCGGCTGCAGGAGCGCACCAAGGTCCTGGCCCCGACCATCGACGAGCGCTCCCGGCGGGTCACCGGGGTGACCGCCCAGCCGGTGGACGCGCGCGGGCGCGCGGTCGGCCAGCGGGTGACCTACCGAGCCCCGATCGTGGTCGCCGCCGACGGCGTCTCCTCCCGGATGGCCGTGGCCCTGGGACTTGACCGCCGCGAGGACCGGCCGATGGGGGTCGCGGTACGCGCCTATGCCCCGAGCCCGCGCGCCTTCGAGCCGTGGATGGAGTCCTGGCTGGAGCTGCGCAGCGACGGCGACCTGCTGCCCGGCTACGGCTGGGTCTTCGGCCTGGCCGACGGGCGGGTCAACATCGGCCTGGGCATCCTCAACACCTCCGACTCCTTCCAGAACGTGGACTACCGCGACCACCTGCGCCGGTGGATGCGCGAGACCCCCGAGCACTGGGAGCTGCGCGAGCACGCCGACACCGTGCGGATCGGCGGCATGGCGCTGCCCATGGGGTTCAACCGGCAGCCGCACTACGCGCGCGGTCTGCTGCTGGTGGGCGATGCCGGCGGCATGGTGAACCCGTTCAACGGGGAGGGCATCGACTACGCGCTGGAGGCCGGCCTGCTCGCCGGCACCCGGATCGACGCCGCGCTGGCCGCCGACCGCGCCGCCGCCCGCGAGGCCCAGCTGCACGCCTACGCCGAGGATCTCAAGTCGTACTACGGGGGCTACTACACGCTGGGCCGCTGGTTCGTGAAGGCCATCGGCAACCCGTCGGTGATGAAGCTGGCCACCACCTACGGGATGCCGGTTCCGGTGCTGCGCCAGCTGGCGCTGAAGCTGATGGCCAACCTGACCGACGTCCGCGAGCCCGACGGACTGGACCGGCTGGTCAACACCCTGTCCCGGATCGCCCCGGCCGCCTGAGCTCGGGCTGGGTCCAACGCCAAGCGGGCGGCTCCCCCCAAGCCGGTGGACCGCACTCCGCCGGGGCAGGTCCAGGGAGCCGGTGACGACGTCGACCCGGTCGGTGACCCTGACGCCAGCAACCTGAAGCCCGGCGACGAGGACTGGACCACGGACATCTCCATCAAGACCCTGGAGTAGGGCAGCAGCAGGCGACCGTGCGTGGGGTGGGTCACACCGACTGTGCAACGGTCAACGATCGGGCCCCATCGGGGCGGTTATGCGCGTTTCGCGCGCATAGGATGTGCCCCGCTGGGCGCCGCGCCACGCGGCGTCGCAGCGCCGAGAGGACGGTGATCGGTGCGGTGAACGTCTACACACCCATCCTGATCCTCGGGCTGCTGGCCGGGGCCTTCGCGATGTTCTCGGTGACCGTGGCCGGCATCACCGGTCCCAAGCGCTACAACCGCGCCCGGCTGGACGCCTACGAGTGCGGCATCCAGCCCACCCCGCAGCCGATGGGCGGCGGCCGGTTCCCGGTCAAGTACTACCTGACGGCGATGCTGTTCATCGTCTTCGACATCGAGATCGTGTTCCTCTACCCGTGGGCCGTGACCTTCGACGCGCTGGGCATCTTCGGGCTGGTCGAGATGCTGCTCTTCATCGCCACGCTGCTGGTCGCCTACGTCTACGTGTGGCGCCGCGGCGGACTGGAGTGGGACTGACATGGGCATCGAGGAGCAGCTCCCGTCAGGGATCCTGCTGACCAGCGTCGAGGTGGCCGCCGGCTACGTCCGCAAGAGCTCGCTGTGGCCGGCGACGTTCGGCCTGGCCTGCTGCGCGATCGAGATGATGTCGACCGGCGCCCCGCGCTACGACCTCGCGCGGTTCGGCATGGAGGTCTTCCGCGCCTCGCCGCGCCAGGCCGACGTGATGATCGTGGCCGGCCGCGTCAGCCAGAAGATGGCCCCCGTCCTGCGCCAGGTCTACGACCAGATGCCCGGCCCCAAGTGGGTCATCGCGATGGGCGTGTGCGCCTCGTCGGGTGGCATGTTCAACAACTACGCGATCGTCCAGGGCGTGGACCACATCGTGCCCGTCGACATCTACCTGCCCGGCTGCCCGCCGCGCCCGGAGATGCTCATGGACGCGATCCTCAAGCTGCACGACCAGATCCAGCACACCAAGCTCGGCGCCCACCGGCGTGACGAGATCGAGGAGCTGGAGGCTGCCGCCCTGGTCGCCGCGCCGACCATCGAGATGAAGGGGCTGCTGCGGTGAGCACGCCTCCCGACGCCCCCAGTGGCGCGACCGATCCGGCGGCGACCAACCCGGCGGCCGGTGCCGCCCCCGGCGACCAGGTGGTGCCCGTGGGCGCGATCGACCTGGGCCTGTCCCCGGTCCAGGACACGGTGGGCGTGCGCCACGGCGCCTTCGGCGTCACCGGCTCCGGTGACACCTCCGGGTTCGGCGGGCTGGTCCGCGAGGTCGTGATGCCCGGGGCCAGCGCCCGGCCCTATGGCGGCGACTTCGACGCGGTCGTCGACGAGCTGGAGCTGGCGCTGGCCGACGGCGGCCCCGGGCCGCAGGCGGCCATCGAGAAGGTGGTCGTCGACCGCGACGAGCTCACCCTGTTCATCCGCCGCGAGCACCTGTCCGCGGTCGCCCGGACGATGCGCGACGAGCCCGGCCTGCGCTACGAGATCTGCCACTCGGTGTCCGGTGCGCACTACCCGACCGACGCCGGGCGCGAGCTGCACGCGGTCATCCACCTGCTCTCGATCACGCACAACCGGCGCATCCGCCTGGAGGTCGTCTGCCCCGACGACGACCGGCACATCCCCTCGGTGACGCCGGTCTGGCCGGCCGCCGACTGGCACGAGCGCGAGACCTGGGACATGTTCGGCATCATCTTCGACGGCCATCCGGCGCTGACCCGCATCCTGATGCCCGACGACTGGCCGGGGCATCCGCAGCGCAAGGACTATCCCCTGGGCGGCATCCCCGTGGAGTACAAGGGCGCCACGACGCCGCCGCCGGATCAGCGAAGGTCGTACAGCTGATGAGCACCACCTACGAGTCCGCAGAGCCGCCGCCCACCGCGGAGGCACCCGACGCGCGCCCGCAGCCCGAGGAGGCGCCGGGCTACGAGACCACCGAGGGCCGGGTCTTCACGGTCACCGGCGGGGACTGGTCCACGATCACGCCCGACCCGGAGAAGCAGGCCGAGCGGATCGTGGTCAACATGGGCCCGCAGCATCCGTCCACGCACGGCGTGCTCCGGCTGATCCTCGAGCTGGAGGGCGAGAACGTCCACGACGCCCGCTGCGGCATCGGCTACCTGCACACCGGCATCGAGAAGAACCTCGAGTACCGCACCTGGGTGCAGGGCACCACCTTCGTCACGCGCATGGACTACCTGTCCCCGCTGTTCAACGAGGTCGGCTACTGCCTGGCCGTCGAGAAGCTGCTGGGCATCAGCGACGAGATCCCCGACCGAGCCACCGTCATCCGCGTCATCCTCATGGAGCTCAACCGGATCAGCTCGCACCTGGTGTGCCTGGCGACCGGCGGCATGGAGCTCGGCGCGCTCACCGCCATGACGTTCGGCTTCCGGGAGCGCGAGTCGATCCTGGACCTGCTCGAGCTCATCACCGGCCTGCGGATGAACCACGCCTTCGTCCGCCCGGGCGGGCTGGCCCAGGACCTCCCGGAGCGCGACGACAAGGGCGTGGACCTCAAGATCCGCATCTCCGACACCATCGAGCTGCTGCGCAAGCGGCTGCCCGACACCGCGCACCTGCTGGTCGACAACTCCATCTGGATGGGCCGCACCTCAGGCATCGGCTACCTGGACCTGACCGGCTGCATGGCTCTGGGCATCACCGGGCCGATGCTGCGCGCGACCGGCTACCCGTGGGACCTGCGCAAGAGCCAGCCGTACTGCGGCTACGAGCGCTACGAGTTCGACGTGGTCACCGAGACCACCAGCGACGCGTACGGCCGCTTCCTGGTGCGGCTGCGCGAGATGGACGAGAGCCTGAAGATCGTCGAGCAGGCGCTGGACCTGCTGCAGCCCGGCCCGGTGATGATCGGCGACGCCAAGATCGCCTGGCCCTCGCAGCTGGCCCTGGGCAGCGACGGCATGGGCAACTCGCTGGAGCACATCCGAGCGATCATGGGCACCTCGATGGAGGCCCTGATCCACCACTTCAAGCTGGTCACCGAGGGCTTCTCGGTGCCGGTCGGGCAGACCTACCAGGTCCTGGAGGCGCCGCGCGGCGAGCTGGGCGTGCATGTGGTGTCCGACGGGGGGACCCGGCCCTACCGCGTGCACTTCCGCGACCCGGGGTTCAACAACCTGCAGGCCGTGGGGGCGATGTGCGAGGGCGGCCAGGTCGCCGACGTGGTCGCGGCCGTGGCCAGCATCGACCCGGTGATGGGAGGGGTGGACCGCTGATGGCGATCTCCGAGCAGACGCGCGCCGAGCTGGCCGAGCTGGCCGGGCGCTACCCGCAGGCCCGCTCGGCACTGCTGCCGATGCTGCACCTGGTCCAGTCCGCGCAGGGCTACGTCAGCCCCGACGGGATCGCCGCGTGCGCGCAGATCCTCGGGCTGAGCACCGCGGAGGTGGCCGGCGTGGCCACGTTCTACACGATGTACAAGCGCCGCCCGGTCGGCCAGCACCACATCGGGGTCTGCACGAACACCATGTGCGCGATCCTGGGCGGCGACGCCGTGTGGGAGGCGGTCCGCGAGCGGGCCGGCGCCGGGCACGACGAGGTCTCCGCCGACGGGCTGTTCGACGTGGAGCGCATCGAATGTCAGGCCGCCTGCACGCACGCCCCGGTGATGACCGTGGACTGGGAGTTCTTCGACCACGTCACCCCCAGCGACGCGGTCGAGATCCTGGACCGGCTGGCCGCAGGCGAGCAGGTGCAGAGCACCCGCGGGCCCGTGGTGCGTGGCTACCGGGCGGCCTCGCGCACGATCTCCGGGATCGACGACGATGGGCTGGCCGGCGAGGGCCCGCAGGCCGACGAGCTGATGCTGGCCAACCTGCGCGCCGCCGCCGAGAGCGGCGTGGGTCCGGCGGACTTCGAGCAGGCGCAGCCATGACGCTGACCCCGGTCCTGACCGCCCACTGGGACGAGCCCGACAGCTACACGATCGGCGGCTACCGCCGGCACGGCGGCTACGACCAGCTGCGCACCGGCTTCGACATGGGCCCGGACGCGCTGATCTCCCTGGTCAAGGCCTCGGGGCTGCGCGGTCGCGGCGGCGCGGGCTTCCCGACCGGCCTGAAGTGGAGCTTCGTGCCGCAGGGCGACGGCCGCCCGCACTACCTGGTGGTCAACGCCGACGAGTCCGAGCCGGGTGCCTGCAAGGACATCCCGCTGATGATGGCCAACCCGCACGCGCTGGTGGAGGGCTGCATCCTCACCTCGTACGCGATCCGGGCCAACTGGGCGTTCATCTACGTGCGCGGCGAGGTGCCGCACGTCCACCGCCGGCTGCGCGCCGCGGTCCGTGAGGCGTATGCCGCCGGGCTGCTGGGCAAGAACATCCAGGGCAGCGGGTACGACCTGGACCTGGTCATCCACGCCGGCGCCGGGGCGTACATCTGCGGCGAGGAGACCGCGCTGCTGGACTCCCTGGAGGGCCGCCGCGGCCAGCCGCGCCTCAAGCCCCCGTTCCCCGCGGTCGCGGGCCTCTACGCCTCGCCGACCGTGGTCAACAACGTCGAGACCATCGCCAACGTGCCCTACATCGTGCGCAACGGCTCGGAGTGGCTGCGCCAGTGGGGCACTGAGAAGTCGCCTGGCTTCAAGCTCATGGCGGTCTCCGGGCACGTGCGCCGGCCCGGCGTCTACGAGGTCGCGCTGGGCACCACGATGCGCGAGCTGCTCGGCTACGCCGGCGGGATGCGCAACGGCGGCGATCCCAAGTTCTGGCTGCCGGGCGGCTCCAGCGTCCCGATGCTCACCGCCGAGCATCTGGACCTGCCGCTGACCTACGAGGAGATGGCCGGCGCCGGCACGATGCTGGGCACCGCCACGCCGATGCTGTTCGACGACACCGTCTCGGTGGTCCGCGCGATCGCCCGCTGGCAGGAGTTCTACAAGCATGAGTCGTGCGGCAAGTGCACCCCGTGTCGCGAGGGCACCGGCTGGATCGCCGGCACCCTGGAGAAGTTCGAGGCCGGGCACGGCACTGAGGCCGAGCTGGGCATGATCGAGGAGATCTGCGGGCAGATCCTGGGTCGCTCGTTCTGCGCCCTGGGCGACGCCGCGGCGACCCCGTTCCCGGCCGCGCTCAAGCACTTCCGCGACGAGTGGATCACGGGCACGCACACGCCGGCCGACCTCGCGTTCGACCCGGTCGCCGCCACCGTCTTCAGCGCAGGAGCCGTTCGATGACCGTCACCGCGCCGCCGCCGGCGGAGATCCCGCCGCTGCCCGAGGGGCACATCGCGGCCACCATCGACGATCGCGACGTGATCGTCCCCAAGGGCACGCTCATCATCCGGGCCGCCGAGCAGCTGGGCATCGAGATCCCCCGGTTCTGCGACCACCCGCTGCTGGAGCCGGTGGCCGCCTGCCGCGCCTGCCTGGTCGAGATCGAGGGCCAGCCCAAGCCGCAGCCGGCGTGCGCGGTCCCGCTGGGCGAGGGCATGAAGGTGCGCACCGCGGACTCCTCCCCGGTCGCCGAGAAGGCGCAGCGCGGGGTGCTGGAGTTCCTGCTCATCAACCACCCGCTGGACTGCCCGGTCTGCGACAAGGGCGGCGAGTGCCCGCTGCAGAACCAGTCGATGAGCCACGGTCGTGGCGACTCCCGGTTCACGCTGCCCAAGCGGACCTTCGCCAAGCCCGTGCCCCTGAGCACCCAGATCCTGCTGGACCGTGAGCGCTGCGTCTCGTGCGCCCGGTGCACCCGGTTCGCCGACCAGGTGGCCGGTGACCCGTTCATCACGCTGCAGCAGCGCGGTGGCCGCCAGGAGGTGGCCATCGCCGAGGACACCCCGTTCAACTCGTACTTCTCCGGCAACACCGTGCAGATCTGTCCGGTGGGCGCGCTGACCAGCGCCGCCTACCGCTTCCGGTCCCGGCCGTTCGACCTGGTCTCCACCCGGGCGGTCTGCGAGCACTGCGCCTCGGGCTGCGCGCTGCGCACCGACGTTCGCCGCTCCAAGGTGATGCGCCGGCTGGCCTGGGAGGACCCCGAGGTCAACACCGACTGGAACTGCGACAAAGGCCGGTTCGCCTTCCCGTACGAGCGCCTGAACCGTCTGTCCGAGCCGCTGGTCCGCGAGGGCGACGCGCTGGTGGAGGCCGCCTGGCCGGCCGCTGCGCGGGTGGCCGCCGCAGCCCTGGCCGCCGCTGGCCCGCGCACCGTGGTGCTGACCGGCGGGCGGCTCACCCTCGAGGACGCCTACGCCTACACCGTGTTCGCCAAGGGCATCCTGGGCACCGACTCCGTGGACTTCCGGCACCGCGCCACCAGCGACGAGGAGGCCGGGCTGCTGCGCGAGGTGGTCGCCGGCTCCGGCCTGGGCGTCACGTACGCCGACCTCGACGCCGCCCCGGCGGTGCTCCTCGTGGGCCTGGAGCCCGAGGAGGAGTCCCCGAGCGTGTTCCTGCGGCTGCGCGCCGCGGTGCTTGCCGGGCGGACCCAGGTGATGACCGTCGCCCCGTTCGCCTCACCCGGCTCGGCCAAGCTCGCCGCGCACGTCCTGGCCGCCGCGCCCGGCCGCGAGCCCGATGTGCTGGCCGCGCTGACCGCGCCCAGCGGCTCGGCCGCGGCGCCAGCCCCCGGCGGCTCTTCCGGTGCAGCCGCCGCCCGGCCCGACCTGACCGCCGCCGGCTCGGTGATCCTGGTCGGCGAGCGCGCCGGCCAGGTGCCCGGGCTGCTCAGCGCCGCCCGCGCCCTGGCGCAGGCCACCGGCGCCCGGCTCGCCTGGGTGCCCCGGCGGGCCGGTGAGCGCGCCGCCCTGGAGGCTGGGGCGCTGCCCGGGCTGCTGCCCTGGGGACGCCCGCTGGCCGATCCCGCCGCCCGGGCCCAGGTCGCCGAGGCGTGGGGCGTCCAGGCCGCCGCCCTGCCGACCGAGGCGGGTCTGGACCTCGCCGGGTTCCTGGCCGCCGTCGCCGCCGACCACGCGAGCGCGCTCGAGGAGTTCGGCGGGACGCACGCCGGCGAGCATCCGGCCCGGCGGGTCGAGGCGCTGATCCTGGCCGGTGTCGAGGCCGGCGACGTGCCCGACCCCGAGGCGTTCCTGGCCGCTGTGCGCGAGGTCCCGTTCGTGCTGTCGCTGGAGACCCGCGCCACCGAGCTGACTGAGCTGGCCGACGTGGTCCTGCCGGTCGGCACGGTCACCGAGAAGTCCGGCACCTTCCTGGACTGGGAGGGCCGCGCCCGCCCGTTCGGCCAGGTGATGCCGCACACCACGACGATCACCGACGCCCGCGCGCTGTCCCTGGTGGCGCGCGCGCTGGGCCACCGGCTGCCCGGCGTCGAGGTCACCGAGCTGCGCACCCAGATCGCTGCCCTCGGGCGCTGGCTGGGGGCCCGCCCGGCCGGCGAGCCGGTCGCCGCGGGCGAGCCGCTGGTGCCCGCGCCCGGTGCGGCCGTCCTGGCCACCTGGCGGCACCTGCTGGACCTGGGCCGCCTGCAGGTCGGGGAGCCCGCGCTGGCCGGCACCGCCCGCCCCGCCCTGGCCCGGACGTCCGCGGCGACCGCCGCCGCGGCCGGCCTGGCCGACGGCGAGCTGGTCACGATCAACAGCGAGCACGGCGCGCTCACCCTCCCGCTGGCGATCACCGAGATGGTCGACGGCGTGGTGTGGGTGCCGACGAACTCCACCGGGAGCACAGTGGGCACCCTGCGGGTCGGCGCCGGAGCCGTGGTCGGCATCGCGCCGGCGCCCGCGGAACCGGCAGCTGCCGAACCGGTGCAGGCCCAGGCAGGAGGTGCGCTGTGATGCTCGCCCTGGCCGCTCCCGCGGCCACGCAGTTCGCCCCGGTCGTGGCCGCTCCCGCGGCCACGGAGTTCGCCCGGGTGGCCGCTCCCGCGGCCACGGAGTTCGCCCCGTTCGGCATGGACCCCTGGTGGCTCGTCCTGCTCAAGGTCGTCGTCCTGTTCTTGGGCGTGGTCGTCCTCGTGCTGCTCACCATCTGGGGCGAGCGGCGCGTGGTCGCCCGGATGCAGTCGCGGCTGGGCCCCAACCGGGTCGGCCCGTTCGGTGTGCTGCAGGGCCTGATGGACGGCGTGAAGCTGGCCCTGAAGGAGGACATCATGCCGACGGCGGCCGACAAGGCCGTCTTCTTCCTGGCCCCGGTGCTCTCCTGCGTGCCCGCGTTCCTGGCCCTGGCCGTCATCCCGTTCGGGCCCGAGGTGTCGATCTTCGGCACGCGCACCCCGCTGCAGCTCACCGACTTCCCGGTCTCGGTGCTCTACGTGCTCGCGGTGGCTTCCATCGGCATCTACGGCATCGTCTTCGCCGGGTGGTCGTCGGGCTCGACCTACCCGCTGCTGGGCGCCCTGCGCTCCAGCGCGCAGATGATCTCCTACGAGATCGCGATGGGCCTGGCGTTCGTCGCCGTGTTCCTCTACTCGGGCTCGATGTCGACCTCGCAGATCGTCGCCGCGCAGCAGCCGATCTGGTACGCGGTGATCCTGCTGCCCTCGTTCGTCATCTACGCGACCGCGATGGTCGGCGAGACCAACCGTGCCCCCTTCGACCTTCCCGAGGCCGAGGGCGAGCTGGTCGCCGGCTTCCACACCGAGTACTCGTCGCTGAAGTTCGCGCTGTTCTTCCTGGCCGAGTACATCAACATGGTGACCGTCTCCGGGCTGGCCACCACGCTGTTCCTCGGTGGCTGGCAGGCGCCGTGGCCGATCTCGGCGATCAACGACGGCGCGCTGAACAGCAGCTGGTGGGGCCTGCTCTGGTTCCTCATCAAGGTCGTCATGTTCATCTTCGTGTTCATCTGGCTGCGCGGCACGCTCCCGCGGTTCCGCTACGACCAGTTCATGAAGTTCGGCTGGAAGCTGCTGATCCCGGCCTCGCTGGCCTGGATCGTGCTGGTCTCGGTGTTCCGGGCCCTGCGCAACGAGTCCGGCAACGACTCGATGGGGATCGCCTCGGTCATGGTCGGCGTGATCCTGCTGCTGATGATCGTCCTGTACCTGGCCGACCTGCGGCGCTCGCGGTCCGCGCAGGCCGAGGTCCGGCCCGAGCCGCGCATCCCGGACGGCGCCCGGCACACCGGCCATCCCGTGCCACCCATGCCCGGCGAGAGCTTCGAGTACACCCCTCGGGCCCGCCAGACCGTGCCCAGCGCGGTCGCCGCCGACGACGAGGAGGCGCCCCGTGCCTGACTTGCCCCAGCCCGTCAAGGGGTTCGGGACCACGTTCCTCACGCAGTTCCGCAAGGTGGTCACCGAGCAGTACCCCGAGGAGAAGGACAAGTACCCGCCCAAGCCGCGCTTCCACGGTCGCCACCAGCTCAACCGGCATCCGGACGGCCTGGAGAAGTGCATCGGCTGCGAGCTGTGCGCCTGGGCCTGCCCCGCCGACGCGATCTTCGTGGAGGGCGCGGCGAACACCGAGGAGGAGCGGTTCTCCCCCGGTGAGCGGTACGGGCGCGTCTACCAGATCAACTACCTGCGCTGCATCCTCTGCGGCCTGTGCATCGAGGCGTGCCCGACCCGCGCGCTGACCATGACCACCGAGTACGAGCTGGCCGACAACAGCCGCGAGAAGCTGATCTACGAGAAGCAGGATCTGCTCGGCCCGATGCTGGAGGGGATGGCGGCCGCTCCGCACTCGATGGTCGAGGGCTTCGACGAGGGCGACTACTACCGCGGCAAGGTCAGCGGGGCCACCGACGCCCAGCTCGCCGAGGTCGCCGCCCGCGAGCAGGCCCTCGCTGCCGCGTCGGCCGAGTTCGAGTCCGCGTCGGGGCAGGCCGAGCCGGCCGAGTCCACCGCGCAGGCCGGCACCGGCCCAGGCAGGGAGGCACGGTGAGCGCGCTGCTCCACCTCGGTGCGGTCGTCGCCGAGGGCCCGGTCGGTGTGGAGTCCAACGCCGGCGAGACCGTCACGTTCTGGATCTGCGCGAGCCTGGCCGTCCTCGGCGCGCTGGGCATGGTGCTCTCCCGCAAGGCCGTGCACTCGGCGTTGTGCATCGCGCTGACGATGATCAACCTGGCCGTGCTCTACATCGCCCAGGACGCCCTGTTCCTCGGGATGGTCCAGATCATCGTCTACACCGGCGCGGTCATGATGCTGTTCGTCTTCGTGCTCATGGTCGTCGGCGTGGACGCCTCGGACTCCCTGGTGGAGACGATCAAGGGCCAGCGCGGCTGGGCGATCGTCGGCTTCGTCGGGTTCCTCGGCCTTCTGCTGGCCGGCATCGTGCACGCCTTCGACGGCGTGGCGGTGGTCGGGCTGGATGCGGCCAACACCGCGCACGGCGGCAACGTGCAGGGCATCGGCGCGCTGATCTTCACCCGCTACCTGCTCGCCTTCGAGGTCACCTCGGCGCTGCTCATCACCGCCGCGGTCGGTGCGATGGTGCTGACCCACCGCGAGCGGCTGGAACCGCGGGCCTCCCAGGCCCAGCTGTCTGCCGACCGGTTCCACACCGGCCGGCACCCGGGCAACAAGCCGAACCCGGGCGTCTACGCCCGCAACAACGCGGTGGACATGCCGGCGATGCTGCCCGACGGGTCGCTGTCCGAGGAGTCGGTCCCCGGCCCGCTGCGCGTGCGGGGCAGCGCCCAGGAGGCCGACCTGCTCGCGCTGGACGAGGCCGAGCACCTGGAGCACCACGAGGCGGTCACCGTCGACCCGGCGATGGCCGCGGCCGACCCGGGTCTGCACCGCGGCGAGGAGCACGGGGCATGAACCCGACGAACTACCTGATCCTCTCGGCGATCCTGTTCTCGATCGGCGCCGTGGGGGTCCTGGTGCGGCGCAACGCGATCGTCATGTTCATGTGCATCGAGCTCATGCTCAACGCGTCCAACCTGGCGTTCGTGACGTTCGCCCGGGTCAACGGCGCGCTGGACGGGCAGGTGGTGGCCTTCTTCGTGATGGTGGTCGCCGCTGCCGAGGTGGTGGTCGGCCTGGCCATCATCGTGAGCATCTTCCGGTCGCGGAACTCCGCGTCGGTCGACGAGCCGAACCTGCTGAGGCTGTGAGGGGATGGCAGTGATCACCACCGGAGTCGCCGGACTGGTCGCGGGGGAGGCAGCGACCCAGACGGCCATTCCCGCCAGCGGGCCGTTCGTCGTGATCGCGCTGCTCATCGCGGTCCCGCTGCTCAGCGCCGCGTTCCTGCTGCTGGCCGGGCGGCGCACCGACCGCTGGGGCGACCTCATGGGGACGGCGGCCGCCGCCGTCACCGCCCTCGTCGCGGTCGTCCTGTTGATCGCGCTGATCGCCCAGCCGGCCGACCAGCGCACGATCAACCAGCACCTGTGGACCTGGATCAGCGTGGGCGGGTTCCACGCCGACGTGGGCCTGCAGCTGGACCCGCTGTCCATGTCCTTCGTGCTGCTCATCACGCTCGTGGGCACGCTGATCCACATCTACTCCATCGGCTACATGGAGCACGACCCGGACCGGCGGCGCTTCTTCGCCTACCTGAACCTGTTCATCGCGGCGATGCTCACGCTGATCCTGGCCAACAACTACCTGCTGCTCTATGTCGGCTGGGAGGGCGTGGGCCTGGCCTCGTACCTGCTGATCGGCTTCTGGTACCACAAGCCCAGCGCGGCGACCGCGGCCAAGAAGGCGTTCGTGGTCAACCGCGTCGGCGACTTCGGCCTGAGCATCGCGATCATGCTGATGTTCGCCACCCTGGGCACGTTCGCGTTCAGCGAGGTGGGCGAGGCGATCGGCCAGGCGAACCCGGACACCGTCACCTGGATCGGCCTGGCGCTGCTGCTGGCCGCGTGCGGCAAGTCCGCGCAGTTCCCGCTGCAGTCCTGGCTGCTGGACGCGATGGAGGGCCCGACGCCGGTGTCGGCGCTGATCCACGCGGCCACGATGGTGACCGCCGGCGTGTACCTGATCGTGCGCTCGCACGCGATCTTCGACCTGTCCGAGACCGCCCGCATGGCGGTGATCGTGATCGGCACGATCACGCTGCTGATGGGCGCGATCATCGGATGCGCGAAGGACGACATCAAGAAGGGCCTGGCCGGCTCCACGATGAGCCAGATCGGCTACATGGTCCTGGCCGCGGGCCTGGGCCCGGCCGGCTACGTGTTCGCGATCTTCCACCTGCTCACCCACGGCATGTTCAAGGCCAACCTGTTCCTGGGTGCCGGCTCGGTCATGCACGGGATGAACGACGACGTGAACATGCGCCACTACGGCGCGCTGCGCACCGCGATGACCCTGACCTGGGTCACGTTCGGCATGGGCTACCTGGCGATCATCGGGGTGCCGCCGTTCGCCGGCTTCTTCAGCAAGGACGAGATCATCCACGCCGCGTTCGCGCAGAACACCGTGGCCGGGCTGGCAGCGCTGATCGGCGCCGGTGTGACCGCCTTCTACATGACCCGCATGGTCGCGATGACGTTCTACGGCAAGCGGCGCTGGGAGCCCGAGGTGCACCCGCACGAGTCGCCCAAGGTGATGATCTGGCCGATGGCGATCCTGGCCGTCGGGTCGGTCGTCGGCGGCTTCATGCTGCTGTACGTGGCCGACATCGAGAGCTGGCTGGCGCCGGTGGTCGGCTTCGAGGAGGCGCACGGCGGCCCGTCCACCGCGGTCCTGCTGCCGGTCACGCTGGCCGTGGTCGCCGTCGGACTGGTCCTGGGCTGGCGGCAGTACGCCATGCGCGAGGTCCCCCGGATGGCCCCCTCGCAGGTCCTCTGGGTCACCCGGGCGGCTCGCCAGGATCTCTACGGCGACGCGGTCAACGAGGCGGTCTTCATGCGCCCGGGTCAGTACTTGACCCGCACGCTGGTCTGGATCGACCACAAGGTCGTGGACGGCGCGGTCAACGGGACCGCCGCCGGGATAGGCGGGCTGTCCGCGCGCATGCGCCGCTGGCAGAACGGGCTGGTCCGCTCCTACGCCCTGTCCATGCTCCTGGGCACGGTGCTCATCGGCGGTCTCGTGGTCGCCCTGGTCGTGGTGGGTGTGGCATGAACGAGAGCAGCTATCTGCCTCTGGTCGCCCTGGTGGTGCTGCCCATGCTGGGCGCGCTGGCGGTGGCGATCGTCCCGGCGCACAACCCGGGTTTCGCCAAGCGGCTGGCCCTGATCGTCACGCTGATCGTCGCGGCCCTGGGCATTGTCGTCGGGGTGGCTTTCGACCCCGGCGCCGCCGGGACGTTCCAGCTGAGCGCCCAGTGGGACTGGATCCCGGCCTGGGGCGCCTCGTTCGCCTTCGGCGTCGACGGGATCTCGCTGGTCCTGATCCTGATGACCGTGCTGCTGGTGCCGGTGTGCATCCTGGCCGGCTGGAACGACGCGGAGGGCTCGTTCGGCACGCCGCGCGGCTACTTCGCCTGGATCCTGCTGCTCGAAGGCCTGGTCATCGGGGTGTTCGCGGCCACCGACGTGTTCCTGTTCTACGTGCTGTTCGAGGCGATGCTGGTCCCGATGTACTTCCTGATCGGGCGGTACGGCGGACCGCGCCGGCAGTACGCGGCGGTCAAGTTCTTCCTCTACTCGCTGGCCGGCGGCCTGCTGATGCTGGCCGCCTTGGCCGGTACCTGGGTCCTCTCGTCCCGGCAGCTGGGCACCGGCACGTTCGACTACCTGAGCCTGGTCGGCCTGGACATCCCGGTCGAGACGCAGAAGTGGCTGTTCCTCGGGTTCTTCATCGCCTTCGCGATCAAGGCGCCGTTGTGGCCGCTGCACACCTGGCTGCCGGACGCCGCCGCCGAGGCCCCGCCGTCGTCGTCGGTGCTGCTGGTCGGCGTGCTGGACAAGGTCGGCACGTTCGGGATGCTGCGGCTGTGCCTGCCGCTGTTCCCGGACGCCTCGCGCTGGTTCACTCCGGTGGTGATCGTGCTGTCGATCATCGGCATCGTCTACGGCGCGCTGCTGGCGATCGGCCAGACCGACCTCAAGCGTCTGATCGCCTACACGTCGGTCAGCCACTTCGGCTTCATCGCGCTGGGCATCTTCGCGATGACCTCGCAGGGTCAGTCCGGCGCGACCCTCTACATGGTCAACCACGGGTTCTCCATCGCGGCGCTGTTCCTGCTGGTCGGGTTCATGGCCACCCGGCGCGGCTCGCGGATGGTCCACGACTTCGGCGGCGTGCAGAAGGTGGCCCCGGTGCTGGCCGGCATGTTCCTGATCGCGGGGCTGTCCTCGCTGGCGCTGCCCGGCCTGAGCTCGTTCGTCTCGGAGTTCCTGGTGCTGGCCGGCACGTTCACCCGGTACCCGGCCGCCGCGGTCGTGGCCACGCTCGGGATCGTGCTGGCCGCCCTGTACATCCTGCTGATGTACCAGCGGACCATGACCGGCGAGGTGAAGCCGGGAGTCGAGTGGATGACCGACCTGCGCACCCGCGAGGTGGTCGCCATCGCCCCGGTCCTGGCGATCATCGTGGCGCTGGGCTTCTTCCCGCAGGTGGCCTTGGACGTCATCAATCCGTCCGTCGAGCAGACGATGACGGTGGTCGGCAGCAGTGATCCGGCCCCCGCGATCGCCGAGCCCGGGAAGTGAGCGCCATGATCCACCAGGCTGCGGTCGCCGCGACCGAGACGCTGACCTTCCCGTCCTTCCAGTACCGGGCGATGGCCCCGATCCTGGTCACCCTGGGTGCCGGTGCCCTGAGCGTCCTGGTCGAGGGCGTCGTCCCGCGCAAGGCTCGCCGCGGCGTCCAGCTGCTGCTGACGTTCGGTGCCCTGGTGGCCGCGCTGGTGCTGGTGATCCTGACGACCACGTCGTCGATGGGTCTGGTCGCGGCCGGGTCGCTGTCGGTCGACGGGCCGACGCTGTTCCTGCAGATGACGATCCTCATCGTCGCGCTGATCGCGATGATGCTGATCGCCGAGCACCGGATCGACCCGGCCGGTGACGCGTTCGCCCCCCGCGCCGCCTCGATGATCGGGTCGGCCGAGGAGCAGGAGCTCACCCGGCGCGGCTGGAGCCAGACCGAGGTGTGGTCGCTGTACCTGTTCACGGTCACCGGCATGCTGCTGTTCGTCGCGGCCAACGACCTGCTCATGCTGTTCGTCGCCCTCGAGGTGCTCTCGCTGCCGCTGTACCTGCTGGCCGGCATGGCGCGCCGCCGCCGCCTGCTCTCCCAGGAGGCCGCGCTGAAGTACTTCCTGCTGGGCGCGTTCGCCTCGGCGTTCGTGCTGTACGGCTCGGCGATGATCTACGGGTACGCCGGCTCGCTGGAGTTCGGCGGGATCGCCGACGCGTTCCGCGACAAGCCCGGCGCGGTGGGCCTGCAGCTGATCGGGATCGTCCTGCTCAGCGTGGGTCTGCTGTTCAAGGTCGGCGCGGTGCCGTTCCACATGTGGACCCCCGACGTCTACCAGGGCTCGCCCCTTCCAATGGCCGCGTTCATGGCCTCCGCGGTCAAGGTGGCCGCGTTCGGCGCGCTGCTGCGGGTGCTCTACGTGGCCCTGGGCGGGGCCCAGTGGGACTGGGCGCCGGCGCTCTGGGCGGTCGCGATCGCCACCATGATCGTGGGCGTCATCATGGCCGTGACCAGCACCGACATCGTCCGGATGCTGGCCTACTCCTCGATCGCGCACGCCGGATTCCTGCTGCTGGGCGTCGTGGCCTACAACCCGCAGGGGCTCTCGGCCACGATGTTCTACCTGCTGGCCTACGGCCTGACCACGCTGGGCACGTTCGCCGTGGTCATGCTGGTGCGCGGGCCCTCCGGGCAGGCCAACCACCTGTCCGCGTGGGCCGGCCTGGGCCGCACGTCGCCGCTGGTGGCCGGGGTGTTCACGCTGTTCCTGCTCGCCCTGGCCGGAATCCCGCTGACCAGCGGGTTCACCGCGAAGTTCGGGGTGTTCGCCGCGGCGTTGGACAGCGGTGCCGTGGCGCCGGTCGTCGTGGCCGCCATCGCCTCGATGATCTCGGCGTTCTTCTACCTGCGGATCATCGTGCTGATGTTCTTCGCCGCCCCGGCCGCCGACGCCCCCTCGGTCGCGGTTCCCAGCATCATGACGATGGCGGCCATCGCCGCAGCCGTCGTCGGCACCGTGTGGCTGGGCGTGTTCCCCCAGTACGTCCTCAACGCAGCCCAGGTATCGGGCCTGTTCCTGCACTGACCCCCGCACCGCCCGCTCCCTCCCCGCCGGCGAGGCGCCGGCCCCCCTCCCTGCCGGAATCTGGTGGGTTGTGGTCGCCATGGCCACCACAAGTCACCAGGTTTGGGGAGGAGGAGGCTCGGGGCGGGGTGGGGCGGGGTGGGGCAAGGGGGCCGGGCGGGGCAAGGGGGGGCGGGGGTGTCCTCGGGGCGGGGGCGCTCAGCTCGGGAGGCGGGCGGTGACCAGCAGCGTGATGCCTGGCCAGCGGCCGACCGGCAGCGCCCGCTCCGCGGCCACCACCGAGCGCAGTGCCCGGTTCACCAGCCGCCCCGGCTCGGCCAGGTCGCTGCCGGTGGTCCGGCGGCGGCGCACCCGCGCGACCGGGCGCAGCAGCACGTTCCAGGACCGGACCTCGTCCAAGACGAACCCGCCCCCGCGCAGCAGCGCCTCGAGCTCGTCGCGCTCGTAGCGACGCACATGGTCCACGGCCACGTCGTGCGCCGACCACAGCCGCATGTCGGCGGGCACGGCGACCAGGAACGTCCCGCCCGGGCGCAGGATCCGGGCGATCTCGGCGACCGCGGCGGCGTCGTCCTCGATGTGCTCCAGCACGTCGAAGGCGACCACCAGCCCGGCGCTGCCGTCGGCCAGCGGCATCGCGGTGGCGTCCCCGCGGATCGTCGTCAGGCCGCGACCGGCCGCCAGCTCGGCGCCCACGGGCGAGAACTCGACGGCCACGCACGGCCACCCCGCCGCGGCCAGCACGCGGGTGTTGCCACCCGCGGCGGCTCCCACGTCGACGGCGACACCGGCCGGGGTCAGGTCGCGGATGGCCCGGCCGATCAGGTGTCGGCGCTCGGCGTACCACCAGTGGCGGTCCTCGAGGTCGCCGAGGCGGCGGATCTCCTCGGCATGCACGCCGTACAGTATGAAGGCCCGCGCGGACGGTCCCGCAGGAGCCACGGGAAGGGGGCGTCGTGCTGCTCTCTGTGGTGGTCCCGGTCTACGACGAGCAGGCCGCCCTGCCCCATTTCGTCACGCGGGTGCGCCCGATCCTCGACGGCCTCGACGGCGACTACGAGGTCGTGTTCGTCGATGACGGCAGCCGCGACCGCAGCGTGGCCGTGCTGGAGGCCGCGCGGGGGGCCTGGCCGCAGGTCAGGATCGTCCGGCTGCGCCGCAACGCCGGGCATCAGGCCGCCCTGACCGCCGGGATGGAAGCCGCCCGGGGGCGCTGGGTGGTCACGATAGACGCCGACCTGCAGGACCCGCCCGAGCTGATCCCGGCCCTGATCGACGCCGCCACCCGCGAGCACGCCGACGTCGTGTACGCGGTCCGCAGCGACCGCGACTCCGACTCCCGGTTCAAGCGCTGGACCGCGGGCGCCTACTACCACCTGATGGACCGCGCGGTCGGCTCGCCGGTGGTCAAGCACGCCGGGGACTTCCGGCTGCTCAGCGCGTCGGCGGTCGGCGAGATCATGGCGCTGCCCGAGCGCGGGCGCGTGTACCGGCTGCTCGTGCCGTACATGGGGTTCCGCAGCGCGGTCGTCGAGTACTCGCGCGACCCCCGGGTGGCCGGCAGCAGCAAGTACCCGATCCGGCGGATGGTCGCCCTGGCCGCCGACAGCTACTTCTCCTTCACCGTCGCCCCGCTGCGGCTGGCCACCTGGGTCGGTGCCATCGGGTTCGTGCTGTGCGTGGGCTTCGCGGTCCTCGCGGTCGCGGCCTGGTTCGCCGGGCACACGGTCCCGGGCTGGTCGTCGTTCGCGCTGGTGGTCGGGTTCATCGGGGCGCTGCAGTTCGTGTTCCTGGGCCTCATCGGCGAGTACCTGGCGCGCGTCTACCTGGAGCTGCAAGGCCGGCCGCGCTACTTCCGGTCCTGGGATCGGCCGGGTCAGGATGCGGCGCCGGAATCGGCCCACCGGGTGCACGAGGCCAGTGGCCTGGCGCCGCTGGACCCGAGGAACCGCTGAGGCGAGGCGGGCCGGCTGTGCGCACGGGGGAGGGCGATTCGGTGGATGAGCCTCGGGTGAGCGAGGATATGTCGGTGTCCTCGGTGACCTCGGCCCGGCCTCCGCGCCTGCTGCTGCCTGACGTCCTGCTCGACCCTCAGGTCCAGGACGGGCTGCAGCGCGTCGAGACGCTGCTGCGCGAGTCGGTCGTGAGCCGGTACCCGTTCGTCACCGGCGCCGCCAGCCACCTGGTGGACGCCGGCGGCAAGCGGTTCCGTCCGCTGCTCACCCTGCTCGCCTCCCAGTTCGGCACCCCCGGCAGCGAGGACGTCATCCGCGCGGCGGTCATCGTCGAGTTGACCCATCTGGCCACGCTCTACCACGACGACGTCATGGACGAGGCCCGGCTGCGCCGCGGCGCGGCCTCGGCGAACGCGCGCTGGGACAACACCGTGGCGATCCTGACCGGCGACTTCCTGTTCGCGCGGGCCTCGGATCTGCTGGCCGACCTGGGCCCGGAGGCGGTGCGCATCCAGGCCCGCACGTTCGAGCGCCTGTGCACTGGGCAGATCCGCGAGTCGATCGGCCCGGAGGGCGACGAGGATCCGATCGAGCACCACGTGAGCGTGCTTGCCGACAAGACCGGGTCGCTGATCGCCACGTCGGCGCGGTTCGGGGCGCTGGTCGCCGGTGCCCCCAGCGAGGTGGTCGAGCGCCTGGCCCTGTTCGGCGAGCAGATCGGGGTGGCGTTCCAGCTGGCCGACGACCTGGTCGACATCGCCAGCGAGCACGACCAGTCGGGCAAGACGCCCGGCACCGACCTGCGCGAGGGGGTCGCCACGCTGGCGGTCCTGCAGCTGCGCCGGTCCTCCGACCCGGCCGACGAGCGGCTGATCGAGCTGACCGCCGGGCCGATCCACGACGATGCCGCGCACGCCGAGGCGCTTGCGCTGCTGCGCGCCCATCCGGCGCTGAGCCAGGCCCGGGCGCAGGCCCGGCGCTGGGCCGACGACGCCCGCGCCAGCCTGTCCGTCCTGCCGGCGATCCCTGCCCGTGACGCCCTCGAGGCCCTCTGCGACTACGTGGTCGATCGGACCGGCTGATGGGCGTCCGCGACGACCGCGGACACCGCCGGGCCGGGATCACCTCCGGCTTTGCCGCCTGCCTGATCTGGGGGCTGTTCCCGCTCTACTGGGGCTTCCTGGAGCCGTCCTCGCCGACCGAGGTGCTGGCCGCGCGGATCGTCTTCTCGCTGGTGGCGATGGCCGCGCTGGTCAGCGTGGTCCGGCAGTGGGCGGCTGTCCACGCGGTGCTCACCCACGGCCGGACGCTGCGGATCCTGACCGTCGCGGCCGCCCTGGTGACCGTGAACTGGGGCGTCTACATCTGGGCGGTCGCCAACGCGCACGTCGTGGACGCGTCGCTGGGCTACTTCGTCAACCCGCTGGTCTCGGTCGCGCTGGGCGTGGTGGTGCTGGGGGAGCGGCTGCGCCGGGCCCAGTGGCTGGCGGTGTCGATCGCGGCCCTGGCGGTCCTCTACGCCACGGTGAGCCTCGGGCGGGTGCCGTGGGTGGCGCTGGTGCTGGCGTTCTCGTTCGGCCTCTACGGGCTGGCGAAGAAGGTGGCGGGCGCGGAGGCGATCCCGAGCCTGACCGTCGAGCTGATCGTGCTGACCCCGTTCGCGCTGGGGTACGTGGCCTGGCTGTCCAGCCACGGCGGGCTGGCGTTCGGCCATCACGGCACCGCGCACACGCTGCTCATGATGGGCGCCGGGCCGGTGACCGCGCTGCCGCTGCTCCTGTTCGGCCACGCCGCGACCCGGGTGCCGCTCTCGCTGCTGGGGCTGCTGCAGTACATCACTCCCTCGATCCAGCTGGCGCTGGGCGTAGTGGTGCTCGACGAGCAGATGTCGCCCCAGCGCTGGCTCGCGTTCGCCGGCGTCTGGCTGGCGCTGGTCGTCTTCACGGTGGACGCGCTGCACCATCGCCGCCCGGCCGGCGAGGGCGCGGCGCTGACCGGCCGGGCGCCGAGGTATCAGGCCGCGAGCCTCGAGGATCCGGCCCCCGAGGCCCGCTGAGCCCGGCCTCGTATCGACGGACGACCTCGTGGCAGCAGCCGACAAGGGGACCCTCACGCAAGGGCTGCCCGTTTGGGCATGGCAATGGTGGGTGAGCGGCGCTACCGTCGACTTCGACCGAGGAGTCCGGATGTCCTTTGCCTGGCGAGACCGGCTGTCGACCGGCCGGGGGATCGGAGCGGGTCAGCAACACCGGACAAGCCCGGTCCCGTCGATCGACGGGCCTATGGACGCCGGGCAGCTGATCGCGTTGCAGCGACTGGCCGGCAACCGGGCGACGTCGGATCTCCTGGCGGTGCAACGGTGCGGTCCGATCCCTTCGGGCGAGTGCCCGTGCCATGACGGTGCCGAGGCAGACGGGCAGGAACGAGCTGAGGCGGGGCACAGCGCCGAGTCCCCGGTCGCCGGCTGGCTGCGTCGCGCCCAGATGTCTGCGGGGAACCAGGCGGCACCGCTGTTGATCCAGCGGGCGTGCGCCTGCGAGGACGAGACCCGCAGTCAGGCTCTCACCGGGATGGGGGTGCCGGCGGAGGAGGAGGCCCGCGAGCAGCCTGTGATGCAACGGTCGACAACGTGGAACGGCGCTTCGGTCCACGCCACCCTCAGCCCGGCGGAGACGGCGTTGGGCACCGGGGGCAGCCCGGTGACCTGGGAGGTGCTCAACGGCTCGGTGGTCAAGTCGGGCGCCGCGGCGGCGGCGGCCATCAAGGAGCCCACTGTCACCACCAGCGGGTCCGGATCCACCTTCACGGCCAAGGTCGACGCGGTGCCCGCCCAGACGGCGGGGGCCGACGAGACGGTGCTGCGCCCTGGGCCGTGGACGAAGACGATCACGAAGGCCCAAGCGGGCGCCGTGACCGGTCTGCCGGCGTGCACCGGCGCCGGGAGCTCCACGTTCTCGGTGAAGGGAAGCCCGTCGGACAAGGCCGTCTTCGAGGCGAACCGCCGCCACGAGGACCATCATGTGTCCGACCACAAGGCGAACTTCCAGGCCATCATCGGCGCCTGGGACACCAAGGTGCAGGACGCGAAGGACAAGGGCACTGAGTACCCAGGCGCCAGCGGTCAGGCGGCGCGGGCGGCGCTGTGGGCGGCGGCGGGCGGAACCGCCGGCGCGGTCGCAACCACGTGGTTCGACGAGGACGGCAAGAGTGGCGACGCCTTCCACGCGACGCCGGCCGGCGGCCCGATGAGCCTTTCCAACCCGCAGGCTGGCGCCGGCTGCGCGGATTGCTCGCTGGACGTCACGAACCCGTCATGACAGCGGCCCAGACACGGATCGACGTCGTGACGAGCAGCGGGGTCTGGGCACACCTGAAGATCCGCAATGGGGGCGCGCAGCCCCTGAGGTTGCACAACCCGCACACCGAGCCGCCGACCGAGGGCTGGGAGCACTCAAAGGAGGCGTACCAGGCTGCGGTCCTGCGGTCCTACGGCTTCCTGCAGGTCGAGCTGCGCGCCGATGGAATCCTGGTGGAGCCGCTGCCGGTGCACGCACGAGCCGGGCATCTCGTGGCCCTCCCGCTGGAGCTACCGCCCGCGGGCGAGCTGGACGTCGCCGTACCGCTGCACGAGCTGTACCGCCTGCAGCCGAGCTCGGAGTACGACCTCTCGCTGACGTACGGCGACGAGACCGGCCGGTACGCCGCCACCGCCCGGTTCACAGCTCCCGGCTGACGTACGTCGCCTCGGCCAGGACGCGGTCTCGCGGGTCTGGTCGCAGGGCCGCCGCAGGGATCAGTTCCACCGGCGCGCCGAGCAGCTCGGAGAAGCTTCGTTCCAGCGCGCCGAGCTCCATCAGGCCCATCGGGGTACCCATGTCGAACAGCAGGTCGATGTCTGAGCCCGCATGCTCGGCGCCCGTGGCGACCGAGCCGACCACGCGCACGTCGCTGCCTCCGACCTGGTCGATCAGTTCGCGTGCCTCGCGGGCTGCCGGCGCAGCCGCTGGGCGAGAGGACCGCGGCCGTGGAAGCGAAGCAGGCGGGACACCTCGGGCTGGCTGCGCCCGATCAATCGGGCGATCTCCGTCTGAGTGAGGCCTTCCCGGGGCGCCTCGCGAACGGCGGCAACCAACTCCGCTCGAGCGTGGCGAACCACCTCGTCGCTGCGGTGAGCCACCTCCGCCAGATCCACCACAGACGAACAATGGCAAATGCTATGACCGCTCACCGGCCCGCCCCCTAACGCCGCCAGCTGGGCGCAGCTTTCGGCTTGCCCATTGGGTGGGGTGATGCGGACCTGAGCGCGCGGATCGCCTCCAGGGTGGCGCCCAGGTTGTCCTTCTCGATCTCCAGATCGTCACGTGTACCGACCGTAGAAGCTGAACCAGAGGACGACGACCGCCGTGGTCAGGGCTAGCCACGCCCCCGCCGCCACGACCGGGCGCGGCCGACGAGGAATAGACGCTGCCACATCTCCGCCAGGCCAAGATCACCAGCAAGACCGCATCTCGCTGTTCGAGGACCGCCACTAGGGCCCAATGTGACAGGGATCACTGCAACGCTCCCGTGGCGGAGCCCATATACGGGATGGAGGCGCAAGAGCGCCCCGAGACAAGACGGAGGATGATCGAATGACTGGGTGGGCAGGAACGTGACCTCCCAGACTCCCACGTGCTCGTACTTCCGTTGGTCTGGTGATGAGGTCAGGTAGCGCGCGCGGGAGGCGTCAGGCGGGCGTGCTGCTGGCGGCGGGCTGGGTCCTGACGGGTTGCGGTTCACAACCTGCCGTTGCGCCCTCCACCGAGGTGATTGTCTCCGCCGCGCTGCAGGACTCCACCGAGTCGCAGCGCAAGGCCCTCGCTGATGGTGTGGTCACCTTGGCTGAGTACCAGGCGGCGCTGGACGCGTGGATCAAGTGCACAGCCGTCGCGGGCGGGGCCATTGAGGTCCTCGAAACCGACCCCAGCTCTGGAGTGGTGACCTATCGGAGCAGGTCACCACTCGATGACCCGCAGGCACCGGAAGGCCGGTGCTACATGGAGCACTTCGATGATGTCGAGATCGTGTTCCAACGCACTGACGCCGCCGCAGTGGCCTCGGCTGGCGAGCAGAGCCGCGCCGTGTATCTCGAGGTGGCGCGGCCGTGCTTGATCGCGAACGGGCTGATGGCGCCAGCCGACGCCGACCCGGGAAGTGACGCGTTCGGATCCTTGCTCACCCAGTTCGGCGACCTGAACCAGCGGGGCTTGTGCGGGGTGGCTGATGCGGCGAGCCCGTAGTTCGCTGATCGCCGCAGGGGCCGTGGTTCTGCTGGCGTACGTCGTGGCACAGGTACTCCCGCGCCCCGGCTACGTCTCCGCGCTGAACTCCCCAGAGCCTGACGGCCAGAGCATCAGCGTGGGCCACCGCCAGACTGATCTGCCGCGCAGGGTGGACGTCCAACTGGAGTGGGCGCCGCCTCGCAGCCTCTACACGGGCAAGAGGACGTCGGGTCTGCTCACCGACGTCCTGATACGGGCCGGGGACACGCTCCGGTGTGACCAACCAGTCCTCGAGGTCGATGGTAGGCAGGTCACGGCGTACTGCGCGAAGCGTCCGCGGTGGCAGCATTCGAGCGGGGGGGTGTGGATCGGCCCAGAGCCGGTCACGCTCGGAGAGGTCCTGGTCGAGAGTGGGGGGCTGGTTCAGGCCAACAGCGCCATTGCCCGAGTCGCTCCTCAACTGCTCGGGGCTCGGATCCCTGCGCACGAGGCATCCGGCCGCTCCATCAGCGTGGATGGCGAGCCTGGCAGCTTCGAGCTGAGCCCTGACGGGCACGTTGACGACCTCGACGGGTTCGCCAGGGCGCTGTCCCAAGCAGGAAGTGGAGAGGTGGCGGTAGGCATTGATCGGGTGCCGGCGACCTCGCGATTGGCAACCCCAGTCGACATCTCAGTAGTGCCGCCGCAAGCGATCGTCTCCGACGAGGGCGGTGCCTGCGTCTTCACCGGACCCGGTGAACCAGCTGTGCCCGTGGGAGTCCTCTCCAGTGCAGCAGAGGGAGTCCTCATCACCTCCGCAGAGCTGCTGGATCGCGTCTGGCTCTCGCCGCCGGATGAGTGCCTGCCGTGATCGGCGAGGGGAGCATCGTGGCCGGCGAGGATCTGGGCTACGAGCTCCCTTCGGGCCGCTCCCTCTTCGCCGGAGTTGACCTGACCGTGTCAGCGACGGAGACCGTGTTCATCGTGGGTCCTTCGGGCATCGGCAAGACGACGCTTCTCGCGCTGGTCGGGCGCCTGCTGCGACCCACGAGTGGGCATGTCCAGTGGGCGGCCGGGATGCGAGCACGCGACGTGGCCTGGGTCCTGCAGACCACGACGAATCTGGCCGGGCGCGGTGTTCTGGCGAACCTGCAACTCATGGGACGGCTCGATGCAATGACCCAGGACGACCTCACCGATCGAACGAACAACCTCATCGACCAACTCGACCTGCGGGGGTTGCTCAGCAGCAAGGCCTCAGCTCTGTCTGGCGGTGAGATGCAGCGCGTGGCAATCGCTCGAGCGTTGATCTCTCGACGGCCCCTGATCCTGGCCGATGAACCCACCAGCCAAGTCGATCGAGACATGGCGGTGCGGATCATGACCTTGCTGGGTGGGTCTGGCCATCTGGGGCGCGCAGCAGTGGTCGTGACGCATGACCTCGCCGCGATCCCTTCGGGACACCGGATCCTGCGGCTTCAAGGCGACGGGCTTGAGCCGGCATGAAGGCTCGGATCCTGGCCAAGGAGGCGCTCGCCGGCCTGCTGGGCCGTCGCGTGCTGACATCCGTGATGGTCGGACTGTTGGCAGCCCTGATCCTCGTGGTCGGACTGTCGGACTCCGTGGCGTTCGATCAGGCCCGAGACCGGGACCGTGCCTTGGTGGCATCTGGATACGCGACGGCCCAAGTCATCGCCGAGGCCCCGGCAGCTCTGAGCGAAGCAGACTGCACCGGGGCCGGCGGCATTCCGGGCGTCCTCGGTCATGCTGCATTCGGCGAGCCGTTGAGCTGGCATCTGTGGAGTGAAGATGGCCCGCCGCTCAACGTGCGGGCGACGTCCAGCTCAGCCGCTGCCGCGCTGGCCGCATCCGGTTTCCCAATCCAACGACCGGAGTCCGTGGTAGTTCTGGACGCCGCGCCGGGGAGGCCTCGCAATGGGAAGCTGTGGATCTCTGACGGTCTGGGAGTACCTCGCCTCGTGCCGGCGGGGTCGGCCCAGTTGTCAGTCCTTGGACCGGCGTTCGACGGTGGAGCCATCTGGTTGACGCATGAGGTGACCCAGGTCTCCCACTGTGCGGTACTCGTTGCAGAGGATCACCGCGAAGCGGCCGCGGGCGCGCTGCGCCAGCTCTTCCCGGCATCCGACGGGTTCGCCGTCAGGTGGGCGCTTGTCTCTGCAGATTCGCTGCTGAGTCCGCGGGCGCAGTTCGAGCATGGCGTCGGCCGTCAGTTGTGGCTCGCTGTTGGCCTGGCATGGGTTGTCGTCTTGCTGCTCTATCTACGCCTTAGGCGACCGGACCTAGCGTTGCTCCGCGTCTGCGGCGTTCCGACGCGGCTGATCGCGCTGTCGATCGGCGTGGAGCTGAGCGTGATCTGCCTGGCGTCGATGGCGCTGGCGTTCTCGGCTTCCTTGGGGCTGCTCGGGTTGGGTTGGATCGATCTGCAGAGTCAGATCATCGGTTGGCTCGGGGCACTAGGCGCGTGCTCGATCATCCTGGGAGCGGTGCCGATTCTCGCCGTCGAACGCGGAAGGGCCGTCGCCGAGAGCGCCCTGGACAGCCTCAAGGATCGGTGATGTTCAAAGGCTCGGGCTTCACGCGCGTGGCGTCCCGGGCCTGAGGAGTGGTGTTGGGCGCTCAGCACCCCTCGGCGTCGCGACACCGCACCGGTGCAGCCAGGGGAGCGCATCCGAGCGGGCGATAGTCTCCGGCACACCGGATCTGCCGGCTTGGAGGGAGGACGCGTGCCGCAGGGAGTCAGCGCCGGAAAGAACCCCAACGGACCGCTGGCCGGGGTCCGGTTCGTGGAGCTCGGCGGGATCGGCCCGGTCCCGCACGCCGGCATGGTCCTGGCCGACCTGGGCGCCAGCGGGGTGCGCGTCGAGCGCCCTGGCGGCCAGGCGTTCGGGCACCAGCCCGGACGTGACCCCCTGCTGCGCGACCGCGAGCACCGCACGATCGACCTGCGGACCGAGGCCGGCCGCGCGCAGGTGCTCGACCTGGTGGCCGGGGCCGACGTGCTGCTGGAGGGCTTCCGCCCCGGCGTGACCGAACGGCTGGGCCTGGGGCCGGCCGACTGCTGGGCGGTCGCGCCCGCGCTCGTCTACGGCCGGATGACCGGCTGGGGGCAGACCGGGCCCTGGTCGGGGATGGTCGGCCACGACATCAACTACTCCGGGATCGCCGGCGTGCTGGGCCAGACCGCCCGGCCCGGGGAGCGCCCGGTGCCCGCCCTCAACGTGGTGGCCGACCACGGCGGCGGGTCGATGTACCTGGTCGCCGGGGTGCTGGCGGCGCTGCTCGAGGTCAGTCGGACCGGGCGGGGCGTGGTGGTCGACGCCGCGATGGTCGACGGCGCGGCGAACCTCACCAGCCTGGTCCACGGGCTGCGCGCCCAGGGGCTATGGCCGCATCCGGCCGGCGAGAACCTGCTCGACGGCGGAGCGCCGTTCTACGACACCTACCGCTGCGCGGACGGACGATTCGTGGCGGTGGGCGCCCTGGAGCCGCAGTTCTTCGCGGCACTGGTGCAAGGGTTGGGCCTCGATGCGGGGGCGGTGCCGCCGCAACTCGACCCGACTCGCTGGCCGGCCATGCGCGCGCTGTTCACCCAGACCTTCGCCCAGCGGACGCGCGACGAGTGGGCCGCGGTGTTCGAGCAGCTGGATGCGTGCGTGACTCCGGTGCTGGCCCTGGACGAGGTCGCCGCGCACCCGCACCTGGCCGCTCGCGGGACGTTCGTCACCGACCCTGACACCGGCGCTCGGGTCCCCGGTCCGGCCCCCCGCTTCGGCCCCCGCAACGAGGCCTGAGGTGTCCGGTCGGCAGTGCGAGTCGGCCGGCGTCAGGCTGTAGGTCAACGAGTGGTCGGAATCCGACACAGGTCGGAACCCGACACCGGTGTCGTGATCCCGCCACGGAGTCGCGGGTCAGGCGATCTCCCAGGTGTCCTGGCCGCGTAGGAGGTTGATCCGAGAAGATGCGGCGCACCACTGATGCAGCACCACTGCATCAGTGGTGCTAGGCTGGCAGCATGAGGACTACAGTGCGACTCGACCCGGAGGTGGCGGCAGCCGCCGAGCAGCTGCGCCGGCAGCGTCACATCGGGCTGGGCGAGGCCGTCAACGTGCTGGCCCGCGCGGGCTTGCTCGCGCGTGAGCAGAAGACCCCGGCCTTCCATCAGCGGACCGGGAGTGTCGGACTGAGGATGGACGTCACCAACGTCGCCGAGGCACTCGAGCTGCTCGACCGCTACGACGCCGAGGACGCCGGCGCCAGAGCCACCGAGGGCAGCGGGGCGGCCGGGGGTACCCGTTGATCGTCGATGCGAACGTCCTGCTCTACGCCGTCGACGGCCAGTCTCCCTTTCATGGGACGGCGCGGACATGGCTGGAGGAGGCGATGAACGGTGCCGAGCGGGTGGGGCTGCCGTGGGCGACTTTGACGGCGTTCCAGCGGATCATCACCCACCCCCGGGCGGCGACGAACCCCCTCACCGCGGAAGAGGCGTGGAGCCACATCACCGACTGGCTCGATGCCGACCAGGCATGGGTGCCGGTGCCGGGCGCGCGACACCGCGACATCCTCGGCCGTCTCCTGACTGCTGGCGACCTGCGGGGCAACCTCGTCACCGACGCGCACCTCGCGGCACTGGCCATCGAGCACGGGGTCGGCATCTGCTCCTTCGACAGCGACTTCGCCCGCTTCAAAGACCTCCGATGGGTCAACCCCGACCGGCGCTGAGGCCTCGCCAGGGTCGCCAAACCTTCTCGTGAAGCGAGTCGTCACTGTGTTTGGCGCGCCGATTCGGCACCCAATGTTATAGCCGCCCGCACTTCTCGGCTTCGAACTTGTCGGGTGCGGCCTGAATAAGCCTCCACGCCGGACGTGGCAGGCTCCGCGTCATTCGAAGTCGGGAGTGCTGGGCAAGAATCCAAGTGTGGGCTCGGGCGGGCTGCTGCCCCCGGTGGGCGTCATCGGTGGTCGCCGGCAGGCTCGGGTAGGGGACGGTGCTCGTCTCGGAGTCGCTGAGGCCCGGCAGGGTGGTGAACGGTTCCATGGCAGCGGTCGCGGACGTTGGGTCGGCGCTCGCGTAGGCGACCGTCGTGTCCGCGATCGGGCCTCCAGAACCAGGAGCACAGTGATCTCTCGTGGCGCCCGCTCCACCATCTGGCCCCACTGTTCGAGAGACCCCGGAAGGTCAGTCGGCCGGTCCATGAACGGGCCCTGCCCCACGGTCGGGGTCGGTGCGGCGTCGAGCTCGAAGGCGGTCACGATGCCGAAGTTGCCGCCCGCGCCGCGGATCGCCCAGAACAGGTCGGGTTCGTCCTCGGCCGAGACGCGGCGGGCCGTCCCGTCGGCAGTGACCCTCTCGGCCGCGACGAGGTACTCGATCGCCAGGATCGCGGGGCCTGACGACATCCGGCCCCGCAGTCGAGCGACGTCCGCGTAGCAAGCTCTGCCACCGACTGCCGCCCCGACTGCCGCCATTCAGGGTCAAGTCGGGAGTGAATGTGCGACGGGCCAGCCACGTCGGTCCCTCACGCGCCCTCGATCTGCCAGCGGGCGTGGTAGAGGCTGGCGAGCTCGTCGGCCGGGGCGGTCTCGGGGTCGGGGTCGGGGTCGGTCAGGGTGCTCAGCAGGGTGAACGTCTCGGTGGGTCGGCCCTCGCGGGTCAGGCGATCTCCCAGGTGTCCTGGCCGCGCAGGAGGTTGCGCAGGTCGCCTGACCCGTTGGCGACGGCCTTCTCGACCTGCTCGTTGACCATGTGGTCATAGACCGCCCGGTCCACGTCGCGGAAGACCCCGATCGCCGTGCCGTCCAGGGTCTGGGGGTCGACCAGCCGGGAGAGGGCGAACGCGGTGGACGGCTCCTCGGCGTGCGCGTCGTGCACCCACAGGTGGTCGGTGCCGCGCTCGACGACGTCGTCGACGATCTCCAGCATCCCGTCGGGCCGCCGGGCCACGCCGCGCTGCCCGGATGACCCGAACTGCACCGGCTGCCCGTGCTCCAGCCGGATCAGATGCTCGTCGCGCACCCCGGCGTCCTTGATCGGCTCGAACGCGCCGTCGTTGAAGATGTTGCAGTTCTGGTAGATCTCCACCAGCGCCGAGCCCTCGTGCGCGGCGGCCGCACGCAGCACGCTGGTCAGGTGCTTGCGGTCGGAGTCGATGGTGCGGGCCACGAACGTCGCCTCGGCGCCCAGCGCCAGCGAGATCGGGTTGAACGGGTGGTCGACCGAGCCCATCGGGGTGGACTTGGTGATCTTGCCGGCCTCGCTGGTCGGTGAGTACTGGCCCTTGGTGAGCCCGTAGATCCGGTTGTTGAACAGCAGGATCTTCAGGTTCACGTTGCGGCGCA
>CAYQMN010000015.1:0-83007 GCA_964418695.1 uncultured Bifidobacteriaceae bacterium
ACATGCCCCGATCAAACCGGGCAGACGTGCTCACCCAATGGAGACACGCCCTAGCACTCAGCGCTGGCAGCCACTACACGTGGCGCGTCCGCATCGACAACGACGACAGCCGCCAGTGGGCGGTGTCGTTCTTCGTGTCGGGACCGCAGGGTGACGTGGTGATCGGCTAGGGCGGGCCGCCCTTGCTGGGCGAGCTCGTGCCACCCTGGCTGCTGCGCCGGAATCGTCGGGAGGCAGGCATGCGCGTGAGCGACCTCGAGTTCGGACTGGACACGTTCGGTGACATCACCGTGGACGAGTCCGGGCGCCCGGAGCCGGCGGGGCGGGTGATCCGCAACATCGTCGACCAGGCGGTGCTGGCCGACTCGCTGGGCGTCGAGCACTTCAGCGTCGGCGAGCATCATCGCGACGACTTCGCGGTCTCGGCACCGGACATGGTGCTGGCCGGGATCGCCTCCCGGACCAGCCGGATCACCCTGGGCACCGCGGTGACGGTGCTGTCCACCGACGACCCGGTGCGGGTGTACGAGCGGTTCGCGATCCTCGACGGGCTCTCGCGCGGGCGCGCCGAGATCACCGCCGGGCGCGGCTCGTTCACCGAGTCGTTCCCGCTGTTCGGGTACTCGCTGGCCGACTACGACGTGCTCTTCGAGGAGAAGGTGGCGCTGCTGGTCGAGCTGACGAAGGAGCGGCCCGTCACCTGGGAGGGGACCACGCGGACCCCGCTGGCCGACCAGTCGGTGTACCCGCGCACCGAGCGCGGCGGCATCCCGGTGCGGGTCGGGGTCGGCGGGACGCCCGAGTCGGTGGTGCGCGCGGCGCGGCTGGGCGTGCCGATGGCGCTGGCCATCATCGGCGGGGACCCGGTCCGGTTCGAGCCGTTCGCGCGGCTGTACGAGGCGGCGTTGGCGGACTTCGACCGCCCCCGGCTGCCGCTGTCGATCCACTCGCCCGGGCACATCGCCGAGACCGACCAGGCTGCGGCCGACGAGCTGTGGCCCCACTACCAGGCGTCGTTCGGGCGGATCGGCCGGGAGCGGGGCTGGCCGCCGCGCAGTCGGGCCCAGTACGACGAGGAGGTCCGTGCCGGCGCGCTGTGCGTGGGCTCGCCGGAGACCGTCGCGCGCAAGATCGCCCGGACCCTCGGCGCGCTGGGGGCGCAGCGGTTCGACCTCAAGTACTCCAACGGCGGGCTCCCGCACGACAGCCTCATGCGCTCGATCCACCTGTACGCGACCGAGGTCGCCCCGCGGGTCCGCGAGCTGCTGGCGCAGGGCGCGGACTGATCCGCGGGGGCCGGCTCAGTTGCCGCAGGGGGCCACGTTGCGCCAGTTGCCGACCGTGTCGGCGACCTGCTGCTGGCCGCTGCCGCCGTAGGTGAGGGTGAGCGTCCGGTCGCTGATCTCGGCGCAGGTGCCCGCTTCCTTCTCGACGTGCTCCCAGTCGGCCAGCGCGTACTTGTAGTGCAGCTGGGTGTTCTCCTTGCCGGTCAGCGTGATCTGCCAGGTCGTCGCGTCGACCCGGGTCAGCGGTGTCCCGGCCGGATCCCACTGCGGATGCCCGCCGTCCAGCTGGTCCAGCGTGCCGGCGATGTTGACCGGGCGCCCCGTGTCGTCGGTGCTGGCCGGGACGGTGACGGTGAGCGTCACCGACATCTGTCGCCGATCGGCGACCGCCTGCACGACGTCGGACGGGCTGGAGACGTTGAGCGACGAGTCGATCGCTCGCACGCGGTATCGGTACGTGGCGCCCTCGGTGACGGTCGAGTCGACGAAGGTCGTGGCGTCGACCCGGCCCACCGAGGCGAACGAGCCGGAGCCCGTCGCCCGCTCCACCTGGTAGCGCGCGACGTCGGCGTCGCCGGGGGCGGTCCAGGCCAGGGACACCTCGGACGGTCCGGCGCCGGTGACCTCCAGGCCGGTCGGGGCCGCGGGCGCGGTGGTGTCCGAGCTCGCGGTGACCGTCAACGTGCCGGCCTGTCGCGACGAGTACCCGTTGCGGCTGCCGTCCAGGTCGGCGTAGACCCAGTCGCGACCGCCGGTGGTCGTGAACCGGTAGGCGTAGTCGTAGCTGCCCGTGGCCTCGGGCAGCAAGGTCGCCTGGAACTCGTCGCTGCCCGCGACATCGGCGCCGAAGGTCGCGTCGACCCACGTCCACGAGGTGTCGCGCGCGGGGTTGGAGCGGTCCGGCCCGTAGCCGAGCTGGGCGACCAGCGTGGGCGTCGCGCCCGGCTGCGAGCTGAGTCCGTCGATCCGGACCTGCCCGTACACCGGGTCGGTGGGGGTGACCGCGCTGATCGTGTGGGTCAGGGTGGCCGGCCGGTCCACGATCGCGGACTTGATCGCGTAGTGCGGGAGCGCGACCACCTCCGCCGACGGTGCGCCGAGGTTGGCCGCACGGTCGCGCGCGCGGACCACGACGTGCACCGGCTGGCCGGGAGCCAGCCCCTCGATCGTGTACGAGCGGCCCTTGACCGGGGTGTCGTTGACCGGCAGGTACCCGCCGCCACTGACCGGGCTGACCAGCACGTCGTAGCCCGCGGCGCCGCCGACCGGCTTCCACGAGACGCGCACCGACGTGGTGCCCTCGTCGGCCACCGTCAGGTGCTTGGGCGCGCGCGGACCGCGCAGGTCCACGCGATCGGCGACCAGCACCACCGCGCCGTGCGCGGGCACGCCGGTGGTGACCGCGCCGTCGGTCACGGTCACCGAGCCGGCCGTCCCCCCCACGGTGAAGCCGACGCGAAGCCGGGTCCCGTCGGGCAGGTAGCCGGCCACCGGCACCGTCACCGAGGCGGCCGCGTCGCTGCGGTTCACCAGCACGATCGCCGCGTCCTTGCCGGTGGCTCGGCCCAGGGCGACCGTTCCGGCGGCGTCGTCGGCGAGCAGCACCCGCAGGTCACCCTCGCGCAGCGCGGGAGTGTGCGCGCGCAGCTTGGCCAGCGCCGTGTAGTGCCGCTGCATCGTCTGGCCCAGCGAGCCGCCCTGGTCCGACCACGGGTAGGCCCGGCGGTCGTCGGGGTCGTCCGCGCCGGTCACACCGATCTCGTCGCCGTAGTAGACGGTCGGGGCGCCGGGCATCGCGAACTGCAGCAGCGACGCCAGCTGGGTGGCGCGTACGCCGGCGGCCACGTTGGTCGGGTTCAGCTCCTTGTCCGCCGGGTTCTCCTGCCCCGGGGTCAGCGTCCAGCGCAGACGCGCGGTGTCGTGACTGTCCAGCAGGTTCATCGCCGAGTAGAGGACCGCATCGGGGTAGTCCTCGCGCAGCGAGGCGACCCGGTTGCCGAACTCGGTGGGGGAGATGATCCGCCCGCTGTCCGGGAAGCCCTTGCTGTCGAACGGCCCGGGCGCCAGCAGCCCGAGGACCGCATCGCGCAGCCGGTAGTTCATCGTCGTGTCGGCCCGGTCGCCGCGCAGGTTGCGCATGAGCGCCGAGTCCTTCTGCCAGGTCTCGCTGACGATCAGGGCATCCTTCGAGGCCTTCTTGACCACCTCGCGGAACGTCTCCCAGTACCCGTCGGGGAACGACGCGTCGCCCATCACGTCCATCCGCCAGCCGGCCGCCCCGGCCTTGAGCCACTTCCGGGCGATGGAGTCCTTCGAGGTCAGGAAGTACTTCTGCACCTCGGCCACGGACTTGTCGAGCACCGGGATCGAGTCGAAGCCGAACCAGCCGTCGTAGTAGGTGTCCTCGCCGCCGGGGGTGGACGGGGCGCAGGTCCCGGTCTCGCCGGCCGCGGGCTTGCGGAAGGTGAACCACGAGCGGTACGGCGAGGTCGCCGACTCGCAGGCCCCGACCGTCGGGTAGTGGTGGTAGCGGTCGAAGAACGGGCTGTCGCTGGACAGATGGTTGAACACCCCGTCCAGGATCAGCCGCATCCCGCGCTGCTTGGCGTGCTTGACCAGGTTGTCGAAGTCCTTCTGGGTGCCGAAGTAGGGGTCGACCTTCGTGTAGTCCTGCGTGTCGTAGCCGTGGTTGCTGCCCGAGTCGAAGATCGGGTTCAGGTAGATCGTGCTGATCCCCAGCGCCTTGAGCTGGTCGAGCTTGGCGTCGATGCCCGCCAGATCGCCGCCCTGGTAGTCACGGCCGCGGGGCTGCTCCAGATCGGCGACGGTCGGGGTCGGGTCGCCGTAGCGCCACGGGCAGGTGGTGGTGGTCGCGCCGACGTAGTTGCGGCAGAAGCCCTCGGGCTTGCTGCCCCAGGCCGTGGCGATCACCGGGTCGTCGTAGCGGACGTCGCCGGTGCGTGGGTCGTTGGCGGTCGAGCCGTTGCCGAAGCGGTCAGGGAAGATCTGGTAGATCACCGCGTCCTTGGCCCAGGCCGGCGCGGTGAAGCCCTTGACGTGGACGGTCAGCGCCCAGCTGTGGTCGACCTGGTCGTCGCTGGGCTTGCCCAGGCCCCCGTCCAGCGCCGCGGTGTCGTCGGCGTAGTAGACGGTCTTGGTCCCGTCGGTCACGATGAACCGGTACCAGAGGTTGTCGGCCTTCTTGTTCGGCAGCGTGACGGCCCAGTAGTCGCAGGTCTGGTCCTCCAGCCCGGTCTGCCGGCAGGTGACGTCGGTGGCCTCGCGGGTCATCGCAAGCAGCGACTGGCCGGCGCCGCGCTGGCTGTAGAGGCGCAGCCGCACCCCGGTCACGTCGTCGTGGAACGTGCGCAGCCGAAGGGTCACCGAGGTGCCGGCCGCCACCGCCCCGCCGGGGGTCCGGTACAGGGTGTCGCGCGAGTCGTGTCGCAGGCCGTCCCACTGGACGTTGTCGCTGCCGCCCGGGGTGCCTGCGCCGGTGGCCGCGACGGTCAGCACGTGGGTCGCGGCGACGTAGCTGAAGGTGACGGTCTGGCCGTCGGTGACCGTGAAGGGGATGTTGTCGCCGCCGGGCGTGCCGTCCTGGCCGTAGTTCTCGTCCCAGCCCTCGTCGATCGCGGCCTTCGTCTCGTAGCTGCCGGCCGGGATCCCGGTGGTCGCCAGCGTGTAGGTGCCGTCGCCGTCGGGGTCCTGCAGCCAGGAGCGCAGGCAGTCGGGCTGCCAGTCGCCCGAGCAGCCCAGCTCCTCCTGGAAGCTGCCCGCGGCGGTGACGATGGTCGAGCCGACGCTGTCGGTCACCCAGTGCGTGGCGTCCTGGTAGTAGAAGCGCACGGTCGTGGGGCTGGCCAGGGTGAGCGTGATGTTGTCGCCGCCGGGCTGGGCGTGGGCGCCGTAGTTGACGTCCCAGGAGCCGTCGAGCGCGGCCTTGTACTCCCAGGTGCCGGCGGGCACGTCGAACGTTGCCTGCCACACGTCGTCGGCGGCGTCGTAGGTCAGCTCAGTGGCCGCGCAGCCGGGGTCCCAGTCGCCGCCGCACCCCAGCTCGGACTGCAGGCTCCCGGCGATGGTCACCGTGGTGGCGCCCGGGGCCGCAGCTGCCGGAGCCAGGGGCGTGAGTACGCCGATCACCAGCAGAATCGCCGTGACCAGACCGACTCGGGGCATCCGTCGCTTCATGTCGCCTCCCGTGCCCTCGCGACGCTACTGCGCCGGCCCGCACCGACTCAATGCCCGCGCGGCAGGAATGGCCGGCGGGGCAGGAACGGTCAGCGCGGGACCGTGTACTTCCCGCCCAGGTAGACCGACTGCAGGCAGCGGCTCTGCGGGTCGGTCTCGCCGGCCAGCGTGCCCGGCTGCCGGCACTGGACCGACATCGTCACGTTGCTGTCCTCGTCGACCACGATCGGCGTCACCCAGTGGTAGTCCAGCGAGCGGAAGTTCTCCAGCGCCAGCTGCAGCACCGGGTCGCCGTTGACCTGCAGCGTCAGCACGCCGAAGTCGCCCTGCTGGTTCTCGAAGACCACGTCGGTGATCTGCATCTTGGCGCCACTGCCCACGGAGAACGGGTCGCTGGTGCCGGTGGCGCCCTTGGCGGTGGTCAGGTTCAGCCGCTCCGTGCGCGGGTTCGTGGTCACCTTGGGTGCGGGATTCCCGGCGCTGTCTGCGGCGTCCTTGGCCGAGTCCTCGGCGCTGCTCGCGGCCTGGTCCGCGGCCCCGGCGGCCCCGCCGGCCGACTCCGCGGCCTTGCCGGCGTCGGTGGCCGCATCCTGGGCCTTGGCGACCTCGGGGGCGACCGCGTCCTTGGCGGCGCTGGCGATGATCGGCTTGAACAGCAGGAACCACAGGGCCGCCAGGAGCAGCAGCAGCGCGAGCAGCGCGGCCAGCGCCTTCCAGAACCACTTCGGGACGCGCGGCTCCTGCAGGTGCGTGGCGTCCAGCGTGACCGGCTCGCCCTCCTCCGGGGTGACGACCACCTGGAACGGATGGGTCCGGTTGGGGCCACGCCAGAAGCCCTGCTGGGGCTTCACCGCCACGGAGGCGAACTTCGCCTCGCCCGGCGGAATCTCCAGGGCCTGCGGCCGGGCCTCGAAGGACAGCGCGTTCGAGCCGTCCTGGCCCTTGACCAGGGCGTTGATCGTGGTGTTGCCGCGGTTGTCGATGGCCAGGTCGTGCACCGCGCCGCGGCGGCCCCGGCTGGTCCTCGGGATCAGCTCGGCGGTGGTCTCCTGGTAGGGCAGGACCGTGACGGTGGACTCCTGGGTGACCGACTCGGCCGGGAACTCGGTGGGCGTCACCTTGACCGCGATCGGGAAGTCGCCGGACCCGACCTCGGCCCCGCGCGGCACCATGACGGTCACGGTCGCCGAGCCTTCGGTGCCCGGGTACAGGTTCAGCGTCGCCGGCTCCACGCGGGCATGGCCAGCCAGCGCGCCCAGCGCCTCGAGGGTGTAGGCCATCACCAGGTCGCCGGTGTTGCGCACCGAGACGGTCAGGATCGCGGGCTCCGCGCCGGGGAGGTGGGGTCCGGCCGGGCCCTGCAGGGTCACCACGGTCTTCATGCGTCTCTCCTCAGCTCGGCCCGTGCCGCCAAAGGCGGGTGGACCGTGGGCGGTCCGGCCAGGCCGGGCAGCCGACGTGGCGGCGACGCTAGTCGGGACGGGCGCCCCGAGGTCGGCCGAAGAAGCCGTCCAACGGGCAGTCTCCTTGCCCGTTGGACTCTTGATCGGTCATCGTCTGGCCGATTGCGCCACACTGGCCGTGCACACCCGTTTGCCCGTCGGGGCAAGCGGGCCAGCCTCAGCAGGGTGCCCGGCCACGTAGGCGCAGCGGCACCGCGAGAGGAGAGCCGATGGATCGTGTGGCCGTACTCGTGAAGGCAGCAGATCCGATCTCCCAAGCCGGCGTAGTCGCTCAGCTGCGTGCCAGCTCCGAAGTCGTCGTGATCCCCGAGGAGCAGGACGGGCACCAGCAGGTCAGCGTGGTCGTGGCCGACGAGGTGGACGAGGACGCCGCACGCGTGCTGCGCGCGGTCTCCCACAACGGGGCCTGCCGGACCGTCCTGATCGTGACCCGGATCGACGACAGCGCCCTGGTGAAGGCCGTGGAGGCCGGTGTGGTGGGCATCGTGCGCCGCAGCGAGGCGCACACCAGCCACCTGGTCTCGGTGGTCGTCGCGTCCGCCCGCGGCGACGGTGCCGTGCCGGCGGACCTGCTCGGCCGGCTGCTGGTCCAGGTCGGTCGGCTGCAGCGCCAGGTGCTGGCACCGCGGGGCCTGGCCTTCGCCGGCCTGGCTCAGCGCGAGATTGACGTCCTGCGCCTGGTGGCCGACGGGTTCGACACTGCGGAGATCGCGGTGCAGCTGTCCTACTCCGAGCGGACCGTGAAGAACGTCCTGCACGACATCACCAGCCGCATGCAGCTGCGCAACCGCTCGCAGGCCGTCGCCTACGCCATTCGGGAGGGGTTGATCTAGAAGGGCGTGGCACACTACCGCCACTTGTGGCCGTAGGCTCACAAGTGGTAGACGACACGCGGGGCGTGCGGGCGCTCCACGGGCGGGCCGTAGGCCGGGTAGGGGCAGGCGATGAGTGGTCGGGGCGTCGCGATCCTGACGATGGGCGCGCTGGTCCTGACCACGCTCTCGGCGGTGCCCCAGCCGGCGGCCTCCGCCGCAGTGCCTTCCGCCGCCGCGCCCGCCGCGGCGCCGATCGCCCCGGACGCCCGGCTGGCCTTCACCGACGGTGCCCAGCAGGTGCATGCCGTTCAGGTGGACCTCAGCGAGGTCGGCCCGTACGTCGCCTATCGGACCGTCGACGACGCCATCGCGCTGCAGACGCGCGGCCGGGTGAGCTCCCAGCTCGGGGGCTCGCCGGACTCCATCGAGGACGACTATGCCTTCGTGAGCACCCGCTCCGAGGTGGGCGACGAGGGTGGGGGGCCCGACGACCCCGATGGGGAGGTCTGGTACGTGGTGCCGGTCGGCGTCGACGGCGCGGTGCGCTACCTGCAGGTCACCGACGACGAGGTGGCCCAGGCCCACCCGGCCGTCTGGGTGATCAGCCGAGGCTGTGAGGAGTACTACGACACCGCCCGTGTGGACATCGCCTACGCGTCGATGCAGAACGGCAACTGGGACATCTACGTGGCCCATCTCGTCCAGGACCCGACCGCTCCCCAGTCGGCCTGCGACCAGCTGGTCGTCGACTCGATCGAGCAGGTCACCGACGATCCCGGCGACGACCAGTGGCCGGCCTGGGCGTACGACCAGAGCACCGGCGTGCGCAGCATCGTCTTCAGCTCCACCCGCAGCGACCCGCTCGGCGACCTCTACCAGCAGACCTACGCCGCCACCTGGGCGGGCACCGGCTTCAGCCCCGAGCTCATCCAGCTCACCGAGGGCCCGGCCGCCGACGCCTTCCCCGCCCCCCGGCTCGGCGTCGGCCGAGCGAACGTCCAGGTCTGCTCGGGCGAGGAGCAGGAGCCGAGCTGGGTCGCCTTCACCCGGGCCGACGACACCCATCCGCGCGGGACGCTGGCCGTGCTCGACCTGGCCGACCCGGGTGGGGGCGTCACCGTGCTCGACGCGCCCGCCGCCTCGCAGCCGGCCTGGTCGCCGGACGGTGGGTCGCTGGCCTACCGGACCACCGAGCTGGATCCCGACGGCGACATCGTGATGGGTCGCTTCATCCGCGAGTGCCCGCCGACCGACCTCTCGGTCGCCGTCGACGTCGCCTCGACCGCGACCGCGCTGGAACGGGTCGCGGTCAGCGTCACCGTGGAGAACGTCTCCGGCGTGCCGGGCGGCGGAACCCTGGTCGTCGAGATCCCCGCGAACCTGAGCCTGCCCGCCGGCTGCGACAACGCACGGCGTTGCGAGATCACGGTTCCGCTTCTGCAGCCGGGGGACACCTTCGTGCAGAGCTGGACCGGTGACACCGCGCTGACCGCGTCGACCTCTGGTTCGGGCGACGTCGTCGCCACGGTCGCCGCGTCCATCCGGGACAGCAACGCGGACAACGACCGGGCCTCGTCGACGCTCGTGGTCTCCTCTCGCGCCGTGAACCTGACGATGGACCCGACGGTGGCCTCCGGTGGCCGAGTGTGCCTGACCTCGACCCCCCCCACGTGGACGCAGCTCTTCGTGAATGCGGCGTCCAGCGAGGACGCGCCTGCGACTCCGGCCCGCATCACGGTGGCCTCCGACGACGACCTGGCCACGATCGCGGGCGAGCGCAGTCACTCGTTCGACGTGGAGCTGACCACCTCTGTGTATGCCGACCCCATCCGGGTGGATGTCGACACGCGCAACAGCGACGCGGAAGGGGCGCGACTCACGGTGACGCTGGAGGCCCGCGCCCCAGCGCTGGACCCCACGCCGCCGGCTCCGGTGACCCTGGAGATCTCCCTCGATTCGTGCATCACCGCGCCGCGGTCCGCGCCCCCGGCGGAGGATGGCGCCTACACCCTGGTCGCCTATCGCGGGGGCCCGAGCGTCACCGCGACCGGCTCGACGCCGGCCGTCGCGCCGGCCGTCGCGCCGGCCGTCGCGCCCGCTGCTGCCTACGCCGTGACCCACCGGGCGCCCGCCGGGGTCGTCGTGCCCGCGGCGGTGCCGCCGGCCACCCTGGACCCGATCGACGACGTGCTCACCATCCGGGCGCGGGTCGGGGTCGCCGACCAGTTCGGGCAGGCCGCCGACACGCCCAGCTGGGTCCAGCTGGACAACGGCGACGGCTACGACCTCTTCGTGGCCTACACCGCCCGTACCCCCGGCCCGGACATCGACGACGTCCTGAGCACGGACGGCTCGGATCGCCGTGATCTGGAGGCCGATCCCGATGTGGTCGCCGCGCATCCGGCCTACTCGCCCGACGGCCGTTTCATCGCCTATCACCGCCAGGTGTGCGACGAGCTCGACGACTACGACCAGGCCTGCGCCGTGTACGGCAGCCAGATCGTGGTGGCGAACGCGGACGGCTCGGACCCCACCCCGATCGAAGCCGACACCGACGATTCGTCGGCCTACCGCCCCGCCGGCACGATCGACGTGAACCCGGCCTGGTCACCGGACGGCACCGGCATCGCCTTCACGCGCGGTACCTGGTGGCGGCAGCAGGCCACCACCGCGATCTTCGTCGCCTCCGGCCTGGACATCAGGGCCGCGGACGTGACTCCGGCGGATCTGGTGGCCGACTCGATCGAGCAGCTGAGCACGCCCACGATCCGCGACCAGGACAACGCGGTCGACGAGTTCGACGACGAGGCGACCTGGTCGCCGGACGGGGCGACCATCGCGTTCACTCGGGCCCGCCAGCTGGCCGGTCCGGGGTCGGCCGTCCTGGGCCTGACCCAGGGCGCCCACGACTCGGACATCTGGCTGGTGGATGTCGGCAGCGGCGACGAGCGGCCGCTGCTCGACGAGGAGGTCCTGGACCCCGGGACGGAGTGTGACGGTGGGGAGACCGACACGTCGGTCTGCGCCGGCGGCGACGACCGCGGACCGGACTGGTCCCCGGACGGCACGAGGATCGTCTACGAGCACTCGGGCTGGCTGTACCTGGCCGACCCGACCACCCATTCCGACCTGGGTCCGGTGACCGGTCCTCGGGTGCTGTCCTCGGACGACGACCTGCCGATGTACCCCGACGACCACACCGGTTCGGCCTCCTCCGACGCCGAGTCCGACCGCGGCTTCCCCGACCTGGTGAGCGCGCAGGACCCGTCGTGGTCGCCCGACGGAGGCCGGATCGCGTTCGCCGGCCAGCCGCGCGGACAGTCCGACCAGCGGGGCATCTACACGATCACGGTGCCGCAGGAGCCCGCCGACCGTCAGGTGCGCACGATCGCCCAGGAGCCGCAGCCGGAGACCCAGCCGGACTGGCAGCCGAGCGCCGACCTGGCGATCACCCTGGAGTTCGTCCCGGGCTCGGTGGCCGTGGGCGCCGGCGCCACTTTGCGCGCGACCGTGACCGACGAGGGACCCAGCCGCGCCTTCGGCCCGGTGGTGACCTTCACGCTCCCGGCGGGCCTCACGTTCGGGCCGCTGCCCGCCGGCTGCGTCGCCGGTCCGCCGCTGACCTGCACGCTGGCCGACCTGGACGCCGGAGCCGGCGCGACCGTGGACATCCCACTGGTGAACGTGCAGGCTGAGGTCGCGGCCAGCGCGACGGTGACCGCCAGGTCCGTGGACAGCGATCCCGCCGACAACACCGCCACGGCGCGGCTGACCGTCACCAGCACGCCCCCGCCCCCGCCCCCGCCGGGTGCGACGACCGACCTGACCGTGACCATGACGATCGACCCGGACCCCGGCTACGTCGGCGGCGAGTCCACCCTGACGGTCACCGTGCTCAACCAGGGAGCCAGCTCGGCCAGCGCCACCCTCTCGGTGAGCATCCCCGAGCAGGCGGGTCCGCCGACCGGGGAGGACTGCCTGACCGAGATCGGCTGCGACCTCGGAGTCCTCGGGCCGGGCGTCTCGGCGATCAAGACCTTCGAGCTGGCCCCGGTCGAGGAGGTCGACGACGAGGGCACCGCGACCGTCACGCTGCCCGTCGTCGAGGGGAACCCGACGGACTCGGTGCCGGAGAACAACGTCACCACCATCCCGGTCGTGATCCTGCAGCCGGTGGTCATGCTCAGCCCGATGGTCGCCTCGCCGGGCTACGTCACCATGGCGATGGGCAAGGACTTCCCGCCCGGCGCGCAGGTCGAGGTCGCGTGGGACCAGGGCCTGACCGTCTACCGTGGCCCGCTGACGATCCGCAAGGACGGGACGCTGTTCTTCCCGGTCGTGATCGCGCGGCGCGACCAGCTGGGCTCCCGGGTGCTCAGCGTCCGGCATGTCAGCGGGGAGAGGTTCGGCGAGGTCACGACCACGTTCCTGGTGGCGCCTCGCACCCAGAACCCGCCGGCCTTCGAGGGCAGGAGCTAGGTGTGATCGACGAGGTCGACGCGGCCCTGAAGGCACTGCTCAAGGAGGAGGCACTCGGCGGCGCCGACGTGGAGGTCGTCTTCGACGCGCCGACCAAGGACTGGGCCGCGCGGCGCAACGCACCGACGGTCAACGCGTACCTCTACGACATCCGCGAGGACACCCGCAAGCGCACCCGCGGCATGATCAACGAGTACAACGCGGAGGGCGTGGTGGTCGGCCGGCACCTGCCGCCGCGGTTCTACAACCTCTCCTACCTGGTCACCGCCTGGACCCAGCGGCCCGAGGACGAGCATCGGCTGTTGGCCCAGATGCTCGTCATGTTCAGCAGCTACGACGCGATGCCGCGCGAGCGGCTCAACGGCCAGGTGGGATCGCTGCGGCTGCCCGTCGAGATGCGGGTGTCGCAGCCGCCGCCCGAGGACAGGTCGTTCGCGGACGTGTGGACCGCCCTGGGCGGCGAGCTCAAGCCCAGCATCGACATCGTCCTGTCCGTGCCGCTCACGCCCGCGCGCGTGTTCGAGGCCGGGCCGCCGGTCTACGAGGGGCCGGTCATCACCCTGGCCGACGTCGACGGCGACGGGATCGACGAGCACCGCCGCCGGATGTCGGTCGCCGGGGAGGGCGCCGTGCCACCGCCCACCCCGATCGGCGGGTCGGCGGGGGCGGGCAGCTCGACCGGGAGGCGGGACGCACGCGACCGGGCGGCCGGGCGCGGCGGGTCGGCTGCCGGTGCGGGATCGGGTCAGGGATCGGGTGGTGGCGACCTCGCGGCCGGACTCGACCCGGAGGCGCGCCTGCAGGCAGCGCGAGCCGAGGCGGCGCGGCGGGCGGCGCAGCGCGACGGTGTGAGCGCCGAGCCGGGCGCCGAGCCCGGCCGCGCAGGCTCGAACGATGCGGCCGCGTCCTCCGGCCCCACCACCGGCCCGGACGCCGTCGACCGGCCCGCCGGTGGCGGTGGCATCCGGCGCACCCGGCGAGGGGCGCCGTCCCGTGCGATCGCCGGGGACTCCGTGTGGTCGCCGTGGACCGAGCAGCCCGACGCGGGCCCCGATTCCGCCGGAGGGGTCGAGTCCTCCGGCGCCGGCGAGCCCCAGGGGTCCAGTGCGGCGGCGGACCCGAAGCCGGACCCGAAGCCGGACCCGAAGGCGGCCCCGAAGGCGCCCGAGGCCAAGAAGGCCGGCGCTGCGACCAAGCGCAAGCCGGCGGGGCCGGCGTAGTGGCGGCCGGGGCGGTGGAGCGGCGGTGACCACCACCGACCCCAAGGTGGGCGAACGGCAGTCGCCAGCCCCGGCGCCGGCGCAGGACCAGGCCACAGACCCCCTGCTCACAGACCCCCCGCTCACCGATCCCTCGCGCACCGGCCTCCCGCGCACCGGCCTGCCGCCTACCGGCCCCCCGGCCGACCACATGGCGGCCCGCCTCGGTCTGGTGCGGGCGCGGGTCGAGGCGGCTGTCGCTGATCGACGCGTCGGCGACCCGGCGCCGGACGACCCGTTCCGCGGCTTGTACCTGACTCCCGAGACGGTCGAGTGGATCGCCGGACGATCCGACGACCCACCGGCGCAGGAGGCGGCGGCGCGGGACCTCCGGGAGTCGGTCGAGGCCGCCGCTGACCAGGTCGAGCAGGCCGGCGGCGTGGTGACCCTGCGCCGGCTGGCCCGGCGCTTCGACCTCGACGACCTCGACCTGGAGCTCCTGCTGGTGGCCCTGCTGCCCGAGGTCGACACGAGGTTCGAGCAGCTCTTCGGCTACCTCAACGACGACGTCACGCGCAAGCGGCCCAGCGTGGCCACCGCGCTGCGGCTCTGCTCGCTGCCGACGGCCGCCGGCCGCGCCCGCGCGCGCCTCGGCGTGGCGTCCCCGCTGGTCGCCGGCGGCCTGGTGGTGGTGGAGGATCCTGAGCGGCCGTTCCTCGGCCGCGCGCTGCGGATCCCCGACCGGGTGGTGAACCACCTGCTCGGCGACGACACCGCCGACCCGGTCCTGGCCGACCTGTTCACCGCGGTGCCGCCGGCCGTGCCGCTGCCCGAGACCGATCGGCTCGCCCGAGCCGTGGAGCGCGGCGTCCGCCTGGTCTGCGTGCGCGACAGCGTCGGGGGTCCCGGGCGCGCGCTGGCCGCTGGAGCCCTGGCTGCCGCGGGCCGCCGGACCCTGACGGTGGACCTGCCCCGGCTGCTGGCCGGGTCGGACCCGCTGCCGCTGGTCGCCAGGCTGATCCGGGAGGCTCGCCTGGTGGGCGGTGGCATCGTGGCCGAGCTGCCCGCCGCGCCGGAGGGGCCGGCCCAGGCGGCATCGGAGGGGGCGGCCCCCGCCGCGCTGCGCCGGCTGGCCGACTCGCCGGTCCCGGTCCTGCTGGTCACCGGGTTCGCCTGGGATCCGCACTGGTCGGCGACCCCGCCGCTCGTCGTCCAGGCCCCGCTGTTCCTGCCGACCGACCGGGCCTCCCTGTGGCGGTCCTCCCTGGTCAGCGACGAGGAGGTGCTGCGGGCCTCCGAGCCGTTCATCCTCAGCCCCGACGCCGTGGTGCGGGCGGCGGCCAGCGCCCGGCAGCAGGCCGAGTTCGCCAGCCAGGCCGTCTCCGCCGACGACCTGCGCACCGGGGCTCGTCTGCAGAACGCGGCTGGGCTGGAGCGGCTGGCCCGCCGGATCTCCCCGGCCGTGGGCTGGGACGACCTGGTGCTGCCCTCGTCGGTGCTCAACCAGCTGCAGGAGATCGCGCTGCGCGCCCGGCACCGCGAGCAGGTGCTGGGCCAGTGGCGGATGCGCCCCGGCGGCGGGCGGGGCCGGGGCGTGGTCGCCCTGTTCGCCGGCGACTCGGGCACCGGCAAGACCATGTCGGCCGAGGTGATCGCCGGCGCGCTCGGCCTGGACCTGTACACGATCGACCTGGCCACGGTGGTCGACAAGTACATCGGCGAGACCGAGAAGAACCTCGAGCGGATCTTCACCGAGGCCGCCGGCGTCAACGGGGTGCTGCTGTTCGACGAGGCCGACGCGGTGTTCGGCAAGCGCTCGGAGGTCAAGGACGCCCAGGACCGCTACGCCAACGTCGAGAGCGCGTATCTGCTGCAGCGGATGGAGAGCTTCGACGGCCTGGCGATCCTGGCGACCAACCTGCGGGCCAACCTCGACGACGCGTTCACCCGGCGGCTGGACCTGATCGTGGACTTCCCCAACCCGGACGAGGTGCAGCGCCGCGCGCTGTGGGACCACTGCCTGGGCGACACGCTGCCGCGCGACGACGACCTGGACCTGGACGCCTGCGCCCGGCTGATGGACGTGACCGGTGGCTCGATCCGGGCGATGGCGGTGACCGCGGCCTACCTGGCCGCCGACTCCGACCAGCGGATCACGATGGCCCACCTGATGGACGCAGCCCAGCGCGAGTACCGCAAGCTGGGCCGGCTGGTCCTTCCAGGCCAGTTCGACTGACCAGAGGCGCTCAGCCTCGGAAGATCAGGGCTCGCTTCACTTCCTGGATCGCCTTGGTGACCTCGATGCCGCGGGGGCAGGCCTCCGTGCAGTTGAACGCCGTGCGGCAGCGCCACACGCCTTCCTTCGAGTCCAGGATCTCCAGGCGCTCCTGGGCGGCGTCGTCGCGGCTGTCGAAGATGAACCGGTGCGCGTTGACGATCGCGGCCGGGCCGAAGTACTGCCCGTCCTGCCAGAACACCGGGCACGAGGTGGTGCAGCAGGCGCACAGGATGCACTTGGTCGTGTCGTCGAACCGGGCCCGGTCCTCGGCGGACTGCAGGCGCTCCTTCGTCGGCTCGTGACCCTTGGCGACCAGGAAGGGCATCACGTCGCGGAACGCCTGGAAGAACGGCTCCATGTCCACGATCAGGTCCTTCTCCAGCGGCAGGCCCTTGATCGCCTCGACGGTGATCGGCTTGTTCGCGTTGAGGTCCTTGATGAGGGTCTTGCAGGCCAGCCGGTTGCGCCCGTTGATCCGGATCGCGTCCGAGCCGCAGATGCCGTGCGCGCACGAGCGGCGGAACGTCAGCGTCCCGTCCATCTCCCACTTGATCTTGTGCAGGGCGTCGAGGATGCGATCGGTGGGCAGCACCTCGACGACGAAGTCCTGCCAGAACGGCTCGGGGCCCTCCTCGGGCAGGTAGCGGCGGATCCGCACCGTGACCGGGAACGGCTTGGGCTCCGGCTGCGGGGCGGGCGCGTGCTCGGCGCCGGGCGAGGCGGGGGCGGCGGTGTCGGTAGCCATCAGTACTTGCGCTCCATCGGCTGGTAGCGGGTGACGGTCACGGGCTTGTAGTCCAGCCGCACGGTCGAGGCCCCGTCCGGCCCGACCTCGCGGTAGGCCATCGTGTGCTTCATGAAGTTCACGTCGTCGCGCTTCTGGTAGTCCTCGCGGGCGTGCCCGCCACGGGACTCCTTGCGCGCGATCGCGCCCACGACGAGCAGCTCGGCCAGGTCCAGCAGGAACCCGAGCTCGACGGCCTCCAGAAGATCGGTGTTGTAGCGGGCGCCCTTGTCCTGGATCGCGACGTGGGCGAACCGGGCCTGCAGCGCCTTCACGTCAGACAGCGCCTGGTGGAGGGTCTCCTCGGTGCGGTAGACCTGCGCGTTCATGTCCATGGACTCCTGCATGGCGCGGCGGATCTCGCCCACCCGCTCCTGCCCGGTGCTGCCCAGCAGCCCGGCCAGCATGGCCTCGACGCGGTCGCCGGCGCCCTCGGGCAGGTCGACGAAGTCCGCGGTCGCGGCGTACTGCGCGGCCGCGATCCCGGCGCGGCGGCCGAAGACGTTGATGTCCAGCAGCGAGTTGGTGCCCAGCCGGTTGGCGCCGTGCACGGACACGCACGCGCACTCGCCGGCCGCGTACAGGCCCGGCACCACCGTCGTGTTGTCGGCCAGCACCTGCGCGTCCAGGGTCGTGGGGATGCCGCCCATCGCGTAGTGCGCGGTCGGGAAGACCGGCACCAGCTCGGTGATCGGGTCCACGCCCAGGTAGGTCCGGGAGAACTCGGTGATGTCCGGGAGCTTCTCCTCGATCTGCGCGGCCGGCAGGTGCGTGAGGTCCAGGTACACGTAGTCCTTGTGCGGGCCGGCGCCGCGGCCCTCGCGCACCTCCTGGACCATCGCGCGGGCGACCATGTCGCGCGGGGCGAGGTCCTTGATGGTGGGGGCGTAGCGCTCCATGAACCGCTCGCCGGAGGCGTTGCGCAGGATGCCGCCCTCGCCGCGGGCGCCCTCGGTGAGCAGCACGCCCAGCCCGGCCAGGCCCGTGGGATGGAACTGGTAGAACTCCATGTCCTCCAGCGGCAGCCCGGCGCGCAGCGCGATCGCCATGCCGTCGCCGGTCAGCGTGTGCGCGTTGGACGTGGTCTTGAACACCCGGCCGAACCCGCCGGTCGCGAAGATCACGGCCTTGGCCTGGAAGACGTGGATCTTGCCGGTGCTCAGCTGGTAGGCGACCACGCCGGCGGTCCGCTTCGTGCCGTCGGACTCGTCGAGCAGCAGGTCCAGCACGTAGTACTCGTCGTAGAACTCCACGCCCTGCTTGATGCAGTTCTGGTAGAGCGTCTGCAGGATCATGTGGCCGGTCCGGTCCGCGGCGTAGCAGGCCCGGCGGACGGCCGCCTCGCCGTGGTTGCGGGTGTGCCCACCGAAGCGGCGCTGGTCGATCCGGCCCTCAGGCGTGCGGTTGAACGGCAGGCCCATCTTCTCCAGGTCGATGACCGCGTCGATGGCCTCCTTGCACATCGCCTCGGCCGCGTCCTGATCGACCAGGTAGTCGCCACCCTTGATCGTGTCGAAGGTGTGCCACTCCCAGTTGTCCTCCTCGACGTTGGCCAGCGCGGCGCACATGCCGCCCTGGGCCGCGCCGGTGTGCGACCGGGTCGGGTACAGCTTGGTGAGCACGGCCGTGCGGACCCGGGGCCCGGCCTCCAGGGCCGCGCGCATCCCCGCGCCGCCGGCACCGACGATCACCACGTCGTACTTGTGGACATCCATGGCCATGAGTTGCTCGGGCTCCGATCGGGCGACGGGATCAGGGGGAGGGATCAGGGGCGGGCGTCAGGTGATGGAGGGATCGAACGTGAAGATCACCAGCGTGCCCAGGGCGATCGTGAAGACCACCGCCACCGCCAGCAGCAGCTGCAGCCAGAACCGCGTGCGCGGGCTCTGGGCGTAGTCGTTGATGACGGTGCGCATGCCGTTGCCGCCGTGGATCATCGCCAGCCACAGCATGGTCAGGTCCCAGCCCTGCCAGAACGGGCTGGACCAGCGGCCGGCCACGAAGCCGAAGTTGATGCGCTGCACGCCGCCGTCGAGGATGTTCATGATGAACAGGTGGCCCAGGACCAGGACCACCAGGACCAGGCCCGAGACCCGCATGAAGATCCACGAGAGTCGCTCGATGTTGCCGCGGTGCGGGGCGCGGGCGCGGGGGCTGGCGACATCCAGGCTCATGGGGTGCTCCCGAACAGACTCTCGATCGTGTGCTTGAGCATGAAGAAGACGCCCGGCACCATGATGACCAGCCAGATCACGGTGAACCCGCGCAGCATGAGCTTGTGGTACTTCGGGCCCTTCGACCAGAAGTCCACCAGGATCACGCGGACCCCGTTGAGCGCGTGGAACAGCACCGCGCCGACCAGGCCGACCTCCATGAGGTTGACCAGCGGGGTCTTGTAGGTGGCGATCACCTCGTCGTAGGCGTGCGGGGAGACGCGCACCAGGGCCGTGTCCAGCACATGGACCAACAGGAAGAAGAAGACCGCTACGCCCGTGATGCGGTGGAGCACCCAGGACCACATGCCCTCACCGCCTCGGTACAGGGTCCCCGCTGGCGCAGTGGCCATCGGCAGAGCCTCCTCGGCGACGAAAAGTGCACGGGACAGGAAACGGCCCGTGTCGGTCGCCGAGTGTAGACCGATGCCCGGGAAGCGCCCGCGCTGGCCGTCGGCCACATGTCCCACAATCTGGTGAGTTCCGGCTGCGCAGGGCAGGGGAAGCCACCACGTTTGCGGGCGTGATGTAGATCACAGCAGCGCTGTCGCGGTTGGTCGGATTAACCATGTGTGCCTGTCTGCGCGGTCGAGCCGCGTGCGGTGGCGGCCCACTGCGGTCCGGTTCTGGGCAGGCAACTTCAGGGGGGTCGGGTTCCTCGCGGGGGAGGGAACCAGGCCCGACCCGCCCGATGATGAGGACGATCCGGCGAAAGTGGGCGTATCCTTGCGTTCTGGAGGCCCTGCCGTTGCTCCCCCGTCGCGGTGGGGCCTCCGCTATGCCCTCGTGATGCTTGCCCTCGTGGGGCTAGCCCTTCGCTGCTGTCGTGCCCCGCAACGGGTGGGGCCTCCTCGTCGAGCGACGAGCAGTCGGGGAATGCGCAGTCCAGCGAAACTGGGGTGCAGCGCGGGGAGGTCAGGCCGGATGTATAGGTGTGAGCCTGACGCTGCCGCTGGCACCCGCCCTTCCGGTGACACCCGGCCTGATCATGGCTGACCTGGGGTCGGATTCCGCGGAGCAGAGCGCCGACTCCCTGCTGTGGGCGGCCGTGCTCGCCGGCGACGCCGACGCGTTCGAGGTCCTCTACGACCGGCACGCCGAGGCGGTGCATCGGCTGCTCGTACGCCGGGTGGGTCCCCAGGAGGCGCCCGACCTGACCGCGGAGGTGTTCGCCCGGGCCTGGGCGCACCGAGCCCGGATCCGGCTGGCGGACCCGGGTGGGCTGTTCCCCTGGCTGCTGGGGACCGCGTTGAACCTCGCGCGCACCCACGGCGCCTCCGCCGCAGCCACCGGCCGGCTGACCGAACGGCTGGCGCATCGCGGCCCTCAGGCCGAAGACCCGATCGCCGAGCTGATCGACACCCTCGACGACGCGGCCGCCCTCCCACACGCCTACGCCGCCTTGGCCTCGTTGTCCGTGGACGACCAGGAGATCCTGACCCTGTGCGTCCTGGAGGGTCTGACCCCCACCGAGGCCGCCAGCGCCCTGGGGCTGCGGCCCAGCAGCCTCCGCTCCCGACTGACCCGCGCGCGCAGGCGCCTCGCCAAGGCCTACGAGCGCTCCTGGAAGGAGGGGATCAGGCCATGACCGAGCCCCGTGTCGAGTCGCTGCTCCGCAGCGCAGCGATCAGCCCCCTGTCGGAGCACCAGCGCGTCGCGCACAAGCAGGCGCTGCGCGCCCTGGTCGGCGCCGACCCCGACCGTGCCTCGTCCCTGTCCAAGCCCCAGCCCGTCCGGCCCCTGGGCCGCTGGCGTCGAGCCGGGATCGTGCTGGTCTCCGGCGGGCTGGTCCTGGCCGGCGCCGGGACGGCGACCGGGTTCCTGACCCGCGCCGAGCCCGAGGAGCGCCGCGTCGTGCGCTGCTTCAGCGTCGCCGCGCCGCCGTTCACCCTCGGAGCGCCCGGCAGCTACGACATCAGCTACAGCGATGCCGACGACAGTGTGGAGCAGACGGCGGCATACGCGATCGAGCTGTGCGGCGCCGGCTGGGAGGAGGGAAGCATGCCCTGGCCGGAGACCAAGCCGCCCGGGTACGTGAGCCCCGAACCCCAGCCCGTGCCCGAGCTGCAGGCCTGCATCCTGCCGGAGGGCATCGTGGGGGTGTTCCCCGGCGACCCGGGCACCTGCCTGCGCCTCGGCCTGCCCACCTCGGCGGCCTGACACCTCGGCGGCCTGCCCACCTCGGCGGCCGAGCCAGGAGCGGGTCAGTCGTCGAGGATGTCGACGATGGCGCCCGCGCCGGCGATCCGCAGCACGAGGGGGCCCACGGCGATCCAGGCAAGGGTGACCAGCAGGATCGGCTGGAGCAGGTACCAGAGGACGTCCGGGCTCGTGGGCAGGCCCAATTGGGTCAGGGCGACCCAGAGCATGCCCGTCGTGGCCACCAGGAGCATCGCCGTCCAGGCCAGCACGAGCACCTGGAGGCTGTGCATGGCGGTCAGCGCCGGCCAGCCCGTGCCGGTGGCTCGATACACGCCGACCTCGCGCCGCCGAGTGACCCCCACAAAGCCCAGCAGGGCCAGGCCGGCGACGGTCGCGACCAGCCAGGCCATGCGGCCCGCCGACTCGCTCAGTCGCTGGACGATCCCGGTCCGTGTGGCCGGATCGAGGAACGCCGTGACCAGCACGGTGCTCCCCGCCAGCCCGACCATGGCCGTCTGCTCGGCCGCTCCGGCGGAACCCGCAGGAACCCGCAGCCAGCATTCCTGGGCCCGCCCCGAGGCCGGAACCACCCGCACGACGCTGGACTGGAGGGCGACCGGGGCCACCGAGGGCGGCAGCCTGTCCGTGACGGTGACGCGCTGGCCGTCGATGGACATCCGCATCCCGGGTGAGAGGCCTCGGGTGCTCGACAAGTCGCGGCCGACGAACAGCCCGGTCGATCCGTCGTACTCGGGCCACCACGTGCGCAGTCCCCCGGCAGTGAGGTCGACCAGGGGCAGGTCAATGCCAGAGGGCGTCCAGACGGCAGTCGTCGTGATGTTCTCGCCAAGGGAAGCGCCCGCGGCGAGGACGCCCGGCGCCTGGGAGAGCGCCTCGCACTGGGCGGCATCGAGCCACGAGTCCTGGGCCACGGTCACCACGGAGACGTCCAGGCCCGCCTCGCGGGCCGCCTGCTCGGCCGCGAAGGCCGTCTTGAGGTCGGCGGTGGACACCAGGAGGCAGGTGCCCAGGATCGCCGCCAAGGCCAGGCCCGTGGCTGTGTGCAGCCCTGCGATGCGGCGCAGTGCCTCGCTTGCCAGCTCCCTGACCCGCCAGGATCCAGCGGTCCTCGTCACGCCCTCACCGTCACTGTCCGCAGAGCTTTCCGGCGACCAGTTGGTACGCGCGGTCGGCCTGCTGTGCCACCGCCGGATCGTGCGTCGCGACCACGACGGCTGACGCGCGGAAGCCGGCGAACAGCACGTCGATCACCCCGTCCGCGGTCACCCGGTCCAGGTTCGCGGTGGGCTCGTCCATGAGCACCACGGGCGCGCGCACAACCGCAGCCCGGGCCATGGCCACGCGCTGTGCCTGGCCGCCGGAGATCTCGCGCGCCCGCCGGCCGGCGAGCCTGGCCACTCCGAAGGCGTCGAGCGCGTCGTGGGCGGCCTCCTGCGCGGCGTCCCGGCTCACGCCCCGGGCGAGGGCGGGGAGCGTCACGTTGTCCAAGACGCTGCGGTCCAGGATCAGGTGCATCCGCTGGAACACCCACGACACGAGCGCCGGCGCAGGCGGCCGGTCCTGGATCGTGATCGTGCCGCTTCGGGGCTGACGCAGCCCGCCCAGCAAGGCCAGGAGCGTCGTCTTGCCAGTCCCGGAGGGCGCCATGACGACCACGGCCTGGCCCTGCTCCACGTCGAGGGCGAGCCCGTGGAGCAGCAGCGGGGCGCCGGGGAACCCGAAGCTCACGTCCCTGACCGTCAGGGACATTCCACCTCCCCGGCCGAGAGGTGCGCCGCGGGATCGAGCAGCACCATCGCCCCGGCCAAGGCCTCGCCGGCCACGACGGCGGCCCCTGAGGCAGTGGTGCCGGTGATGGTCAGCCCAGTCACTCGCTGCGGGCCCGTCTCCGCCTGGCGCCAGACGCAGGCCCCGGGTCCGGAGCTGGAGCCGACGAGTGCACCCGGCGCCACGGCCACCGCCGGACCCGCCTCGGCCAGGGCGAGGATCCCCTCGCCCCGGATCAGCGATGTGGTGGCGACATCCGCAGCATCGCCGGGGCGGCTGGTCCCGGACTCGCCACCGCTGGGGTCCGAGTCGATGCCCGCCTCCGTGGGGTCCTGCAGTAGGGCGAGCAGCTCCGAGGGGTGCTCGGTCGCCCACCTTCGGTCTTTGCGAGCGATCTCGACCGAGGTGCCGCGCGCGGTCAGCAGGTAGTGCCCGTCGGCGATACGGGCGTCCGCTACGTCGAACGTTGCCAGCGACGCGGCGGTCCGCAGCGCTGGCTCCCCGAGACCGGGTGCGGACGCCCCCAGGCGCACGGCCAGGCTGGCCACGACGATCGAGTCCCGGGGAATCCGCAGGAACCAGGAGGGCTGCGCCCGCCCGTCCGGCGGCAGACCCAGCTGCGCCTGCAGGCGCCGCACGGCATCCCCGGTGGCGGTCCCGAACCGACCGGTCTGCTCCAGCGTGACCCCCAGCGCCTGACCGAGTGCGCTCTGCAGCGCGCGCACGTCCTGGCCTTGGTCGCCGATCGCCAGCGTTCTGAACAGGACACCTGAGGCGTGGTAGGCGAACACCGGAATCCCGTCCACGGCATAGACCCGTTGCCCTGGGGCGAGGGTGTCCCCGGCTGTGGCCCACACGTGCGTGACCACCCCGGTGGGTCCGGCTGCCAGCACCTCGGTGGCGGGCCGAACCTTGGCGGAGACGCGGACCTTGCGAGCCTGATCGTCCGGCCAGGGGTCCACGCGGACGAACGCGAACGCGGAGTGGGGCTCGAGGGCGGCCGGGACAGGCCGGCCGACCCCGGCGGTGATCGCGAGACCGATCACGCTGGCGGTGGTCACCACCATCGTGACCCACCAGACCGACGCTGGTCTCACGGATCGACCTTGCCCTCCGGGAACACCAGGCTGTACTTCTCCAGGCAGAGCAGTCCGGGGCTCATGTCCTCGGCCCGCTGCTCAGCAATCGCCCCCACGATCTCCTGCTCGGTGTTCGCCGGACTGAGGCCATCCACCCCGACTCGGGCCAGGCAGTCGATCAGCTTGACCACGAGTGCATCTCGCGCGGCACCCGTGGGCACATGCTGCTTGAAGTACTGCCGCTGCACTGTGGTCGCGGTCTCGTCGAAGCACGTGTCCCACGCCGCCGACGCCGCCGAGACGTCCTCCTCGTGGCCCGACCGAGGATTCATCGACAACCCCAGAGTGACCCCGTCGAGCTCCGCCTTGGGCTGGCTGGTCTCCCACCCCAAGTCGTTCAGGCAGGCAGCCACACCGTCGATCGTGGCGCGGTACTCGGCCGCGGTCACCGTGCCATCGGCCAGGACGTCAGCGCGCGGCCCGGCCGTCGGCCCCTGCTGACCGCAGCCGGCCAGAGCAAGGCCCAGCGAGCACAGCCCCACCACCGGCCACAAGCCGGATCTCAGCACGTCAAGCTCCGTGCTGCCCCGTTCTTGGTCGTTGACTCGCCGTCGCTGGTCTTGCCGTAGCCCTGTCCCCGGTAGTTGTCGGTGCCGTGGCCATTGCAGTTGTAGGACTGGGTGATGGCAAGTGACGTTGTCCCACCCGAGTAGAGAGTCTTCCATTCAGTCCGGTTGAGCCAGGCGGACCCCACCTGCTCCGCGATCCGATTTCGCACTTCGACGGCGGTGTAGTCCATGTACGTGCTGCACGTGACGGTGGAAGTGCTGTAGACATACACGCCGTCACTCGTCGGAGTGGACACCGACAAGCCGCAGTTCGAGTCCATGGTCGCCCACGCGGGCGCCGCGGCGAGTCCAGCCCCCACCATGGAACCCGCAATGGCGAGGCCCAGCATTGTTCGTGCTCGCATGATTCCCCCTTCAGGACCTTCCCGTTCGACTGGTAATCCGAGGTGGCGAGGCTTCGCTGCAGAGACGATGATGTGATCTACGTCACGGGTTGCGGAGACGGCCCCCCGGAGCTGGCCTGCGGCGCTTGGCGCGCTCAGGCGTGGGTTCGCAGGTATCGGCCGAAGTGGGGCACGGTGAAGGAGATCTGCCCGCGCTCGCCGGAGTAGATGAGGCCCTTCTTGAGAAGCGCGTCGCGTGCCGGCGAAAGAGCCTGGGGCTTGCGGGACAGCTGGGCGGCGACATCCGCGGTGGCCACGCCGCGGGACTCCTCGCCGGCCTGCTCGGCGAGGTCGGCCATCGCACGCAGGTACTCGCGCTCGCCCGGGGTCGCGCGCTCGAACCGGGAGCCGAAGAAGCCCACCGCGAGCTCGGACTCGGCCTCTGGCGCGGCCACCGCGACGTCGGCGGCTGTGATCGGGGAGCGCGGCGCGCGGTCCCACACGGCCTTGCCGTACGCCTGGATGAAGTAGGGGTAGCCGCCGGTGGCGTCGTACATGGCTGCCAGCGCAAGCTCCTCCCACCCCGCGCCTTCGTCGAGGGCGGGCCGCACGAGGGCGGAGTCGGCGGCGGCCCGGTCGAGCCGGTCGATGCGCGAGTAGCGGAACAGGCGCTCCGAGTAGGACTTGGACGCCGAGAGCACCGCGGGCAGGTGCGGCAGGCCGGCCCCGACGATGATGAGCGGCAGGCCGGTCTGGCTGATCTCGTGGGCGGCTGCGCAGAGCGCTGACACGTCGTCCGGGCCGAGGTCCTGCATCTCGTCGATGAACACGGCGATCCCGCGGCCGGTGTCGGCGGCTGCGCCCGCGAGGTCGGTGAGCAGCTCGACCAGGTCGATCTCGATGTCGCCGGAGTCGGCGCGCCCGGGCACCGCCGGGACGACGATGCCCGGGCTCCACCGGTCGGCAGGCCGGCCGGACCGCCCCCGTGCGGGTGCGGTGCCGCCGGGCTCCTTCTGCGCGAACGACCGGATGACGCCCAGCGCGTGGTCGCCGGACCCGATCGCCGGCCCGAGCTCGCGCACCGCTTGGTGGGCCGCCGAGGCCAGCGGCCGGCGCAGGGAGAGGTCCGGGCGGGCCTCGAGCTTGCCGGTGCCCCAGCCGGCGCGCACCGCCGCCGAGCGCATGGCGTTGAGCAGCACGGTCTTGCCCACGCCGCGCAGCCCGGTGAGTACCACGCTGCGCTCGGGCCGCGCCCTGGCGACGCGGGCCAGCACCACCTCGAAGGCCCGCAGCTGCTCGTCGCGGCCGGCCAGCTCTGGGGGTCGCTGGCCGGCGCCGGGGGCGTAGGGGTTCCGGACGGGATCCACGATCGGAGGGTATGGGCCTGTCTAGGATCCACCGCATACATCCGCAGACTTCGGCATCGTGGCGTGATCGCCGCTTGGTCGCAGACGGCGACGGCGAGGTGGCCGGTGAAGGCGATCACCGGAACGGCGGGCACGAACCCCAGGACGACGATGCCCAGCGCTGTGATGCCGCCGGCTATCGCGGTCCCGACGAGCACCCCGTGGGCGTAGGCGCCGGCGGTCTCCAGGACGAACACGCGGCCCTGCCAGGACCGTGGAGCGCCCAGGGAGAAATGGCCCAGAGATGAGGGGATGGATGGACGGACCGATGTCCCTCGGCCAGCGGCGGGGACTCTCCCGCCCGGAAGGGGAATCCCACATCGGCCTGACCAAGAGATTCGGTCTATCAGAACGGATATGCCCGACTAAGGGATTTCGTTATACGCCGTGATACAGCCACAGACATGGATCCCCACCTGCGCTGAACGCGAGTTCGTAGGTGCTCCAGGATGCGGCTTGGTGGAAGCCGGCGGTTTCGTCCCGGAGCTTCCTTCGCGCTTCGCGCGCTCATCGCGAAGGGTTCTTGGTTGTGAGGCGACACGGTCGCGCACTGCGGGCCCACGCTGAAGGGCGAGTTCGCCCGCACCCTGACCTGACCTGTGTGCACACCGGCTGGACGTTCACCCGCGCGATCCGCAACGACGCCCACCTGCACGTGCTCGACGCGCTCAAGGCCGCCGAGGCGCAGATCCCGTTCGGGATCGTCGGGCTGGACTTCGACAACGGCTCGGAGTTCCTCAACCACGACGTGGTCGGGTGGGCCGGCAGGGCATCTACTTCACCCGGTCGCGGCCCTACAAGAAGAACGACCAGGCGACCGTGGAGTCCAAGATCAACCACCTGGTCCGCCGTTACGCGTTCTACTACCAGTACGACACCCCGGCCGAGGTCCGGGTGCTCCACCGGCTCTGGCCGCTGGTCAACGACCGGCTCAACTACTTCACCCCTCCCGCCCACTCAGTACCTCCCTCCAGAGGTCATTGGTGAGTCGGCTCAGGCGGCGATCTGTGTCAGCAAACAAGGAGTGCGGAGGTCCGTCGAGCAGCGGTGGCACGTCACTGATGGCATCCAGTCCCAGGGCGTCTCTCACAGCAAGCAGCTGAATGACCCGCTCCTGAGGTCCTACCTGGAAGGGAGGCGGCCACCCACGTCTGCTGGCTCCGAATCGGCGTCGCCACCTCACCGCAGAGCAGCGCTCCTACGAAACGTAGACAGAGTCCGTTGGCCCATCAATGGTCCCGCACACAGCGCCGGTGCCGGCGCCCTGCTCGGTCCTTGCCTCAGCTTCGCGTCGCGCGTAGCTGAAGGGTTCCGATGGTCACGGTCACCGCGACCGCCCCGACGGCGACGGTGAGGTAGCCGGTGAAGGCGATCACCGGAACGGCGGGCACGAACCCCAGGACGACGATGCCCAGCGCTGTGATGCCGCCGGCTATCGCGGTCCCGACGAGCACCCCGTGGGCGTAGGCGCCGGCGGTCTCCAGGACGAACACGCGGCCCTGCCAGGACCGTGGAGCGCCCAGGGAGAAGAGGCCCTCGCTCTGTGCGCGCAGGCTGTGCAGGGAGGCGCGGCTCGCGCCGACGAGGATGGCGACGCCGATGGCTCCGACGGCCCCGAGCAGGCCGTACATGAGGGGCTCGACCGTGAAGGGGTCCGCAGCCGAGTAGAGACGCACCAGGGACGGCGCATAGCCCGCGTCGACCAATGCTGAGGGAATGGCGGCTGACTCGGCGTCGTCCAGGCCCGTGATCACCGCCTCCGGGTCACCCAGTGTCCACCCGAGCTGCTGGCCGGTCTGGGTCAGCATCACCCCGGAGAGCTCCCGTGCCCAACGGTCGTCGGCATCGAGGAACGCCGTGCCCGTGACCGGGATCTCCTGGTTGGGCCCCGTGCCCACCGTCCACACGGATGCGGCGCGGTCGCCTGGGATGAGAAAGGCGATGCCACCTGCTTCGAGCACGTCGCTCACCTGCTTCGGCACTTCGGCGCGCAGGACCTGACTCACGGCGTGCACGTCGTCCAGGAGCCCCACGGCGCCGAGGCCCTGCGGTGTGGCCACCACTCCTCGGCCCTCGTCCGTGGTGGGGAAGTAGAGGCTCTCGACCGCTCCGTCTGCTCCGGCGATCTTCAGCGCGACCGCAACCACCTGCTCGTCGGTGTCAGGCTGCCCGGAGGCGAAGTAGCGAGCTTGGCCTTCCGCCGGCGCCCGGCGCTCCGCCTGGTTCTCCCCCTCGATCTGCGTGGCCACCAGCATCATGGTGGCGACAACGGGACCGATCGTCAGTGCGCCGACCGCGAACATGAGGGCCGAGGCCCCCAGCCGTCGATGCATCCGTCGCTTGGCCAGGCGCGCCGACGGGCGCGACTCGGGCAGGGCCCGTGCGGCCACCAGCGCGAACGTGCTGGACCAGCAGCCGATGGCCAGTGTGGTCAGCAGGATGGCGAGGTAGATCCCCGCGAACGCCCCGATCGTCAGAACCGACCACACGCTCACGCAGGCCAGCACGATCCCCACCACATCGCGTACGTGCCGTGCGGCCGACCGGTCCGCCGAGGCGGGCTCGGACCCGACGGGAGTCTCCCGAGCGACGGACGAGCGAGCCAAGGCGAGCGTCGAGACCAGGATGCCGATCAGACACGCGCCGGCGAGTCGTGCGAGGGGATCCCACGGCTGCGGCATCGGTGCGGGCTGGTGGCCGGAGACCCACTGCGCGACCGGTCCGCCGGCGGCGGCGCTCAGGAGCCAGCCCAGCGTCATCCCCAGTGCCAGCATGGCGGCGACCACGCCGGCGAATGCCAGGGACACCGCCCCGATGCTGCTGGGCACGGACATGCCCAGATCGTTCAGCTGCCTGATCCTTGCCGTCAGCAGCTTCCGGCGGAAGGCGAAGGCGACGAGGACGGAGAGCAGGATCACGACCGGACCCGTGACTCGGTAGATGTAGGGAAACCTCTCCAGCAGTGGGATCGGGGTCACCACGCTCGAGGCGGCGACGACCTCGATGCTGGCGGCTGCCGGATCAGTGAGCGCGCGATCGGCGTAGAGCTCACGCACACCCAGGACATCGTCGGTGGTGAGGAAGACGGTGACCGTGCCGGTCAGGCCGGGGTAGCGCGACGCCACCTCGGGCCAGCCCCAGGACTCCCACGTCCCGGGGGCGGCGAAGAGGGTGCGCGCCCGCAGGTCGTGGCGCGACTCCACCAGGCCCACGACCCTGACCGGCTCGGGGGTCAGGCCACTGTCGATGGTGCCTGGTCCGTAGCCGGATCCCGTCGTCGCGGCGACCTCGCCGGCATGGCTCGGCCAACGGCCCTGCACCAGGTCGAAGCCCCACTCGGACGCCGGGCACGCCGCGCTGTTCTGCCGCAGTCCCACGACGCCCTGGGCCCGCTGACCGGTAGCCAGACTCGCCCCCACCGCGTAGCAGTCCGGGGAGAGCCCCCGCTGACCCAGCGCATCGAGCTCGGCGGCGAGGGTCGAACCGCCGTCCTGCGTCGAGACCAGGTCGTTGAGGTACACCGCTGCGTCGTAGCCAGCCAGCCGGTGCTCGCGTGCGTCGACAGCTGGGCGCTCGGACTGCGAGGCGACGACGAAGAGGGTCGTCATGAGCGCCGCCATGACCAGGACCGGGGCAGCCCAGGACCAGCCATGCCGGGGCGCCACGAACCTGAGAGCCGCCCAGAGGGCTACGCGGGTGGCGGGTCGGCGCGCCGTCTCGTCGGTGGGCATCGGCTACGCCTGGGCGGGAACGGTCAGGAGCGCCCCGTCGAGCATGTCGACGGTGCGGTGCGCGAAGGTGCCTGCCAGGCGGTCGTGCGTGGCCGCGAGCACCGCGTATCCCGCGTCCGCCAAGGCGCGGAACATTGCGAAGACCGCCTCGGAGTTGCGGTGATCCAGCGAACCGGTGGCCTCGTCGGCCAGCACCAGGCGGCGGCCTCCGGCGATCGCCCGCGCGATTCCCACGCGCTGTCGCTGGCCGCCGGACAGCTGGGCGGGCAGTCGGCCCAGCTCGTCGGCCAGCCCGACGGTCTCGAGCATGTCCCGCGCCTGCTCCGCGGCCTGTGAGCGGGGGAGGCCGCGCAGCTCCATGGGGAGCATCACGTTCTCCAGAGCGGTGAACTCGGGGACGAGGTTGTGCTCCTGGAACACCGAGCCGATCTCGCGCAGCCGCACGTCGGCCCGTTCGCTCGTGGACAGCGTGTCCAGTCGCTGCCCGCGGATCCACACCTCTCCGGTGTCCGGGGTGAGCAGGCCCGCGATGAGGCCGAGCAGCGTCGACTTCCCGCAGCCGCTCGGCCCCATCAGCGCGACGAACTCTCCGGCGCCCACCGTCAGACTGGCGTCCCGGACCGCCTCGACCCGCTCCGAGCTCGTCACGAAGGTGCACGTCACCCCGCGGATCGTGACGAGCGCAACGCCGGAATCAGGCTCAGCGGTCCGGGACGTCATGACTAGCAGCCTCCGTTGCCAGCCCAGGCCGACATCTGGTCGTTCTGTGTGTACTTCGCCATGGTGTGGTCCTCGATCGCATCCTTCGTGCGGGCACCTGCCCCCCACACCCCCTTAATGCGCCAGGTGGGAAAGCGCTGCGAAACTTGGTTGTGACTGATCTCACTGCAGCGCGGCGTGCTCAGCTGCGATCGACCGTCGACGCCTGAATCGACAGGCCCGATGGAGAGCGCATGAGGCTCACGCCTCTGCTCGCCTGAGCCGCCGCCCTCGGCGGCTCGCTCGTCCCGGCCCCCGCGCCGCGGGCCGGTTGGTGCCGATCCCGACGGGCTCGACCGGCGGCTACCGGGCGGTGGGGGCTCTCCGGGAGGCGCCTAGCCTTGGGGCATGGCCATGACCGAGTCCGGGCGTCCGTTCGCCCCCCTGTACGACGCGCAGTCCCTGGACGGCACGGACCCCGAGCGGATCGGCGCTCCGGGCCGCTACCCGTTCACCCGCGGGGTCTACCCGACGATGTACACGGGCCGGCCGTGGACGATGCGCCAGTACGCCGGGTTCGGCACGGCCGCGGAGTCCAACCAGCGCTACCACCAGCTCATCGCCGCGGGCACCACCGGCCTGAGCGTGGCCTTCGACCTGCCCACGCAGATGGGCTACGACTCCGACCACCCGATCGCGCACGGCGAGGTCGGCAAGGTCGGAGTCGCCATCGACTCGATCGAGGACATGCGGGTGCTGTTCGACGGCATCCCGCTGGACCAGGTCTCCACCTCGATGACCATCAACGCCCCCGCGTCGGTCCTGCTGCTGCTCTACGCGCTGGTCGCCGAGGAGCGGGGCATCCCGGGCAGCGCGCTGACCGGCACCATCCAGAACGACGTGCTCAAGGAGTACATCGCGCGGGGCACCTACATCTACCCGCCGGCCCAGTCGCTGCGCCTCATCACCGACATCTTCGGCTACTGCGGCGAGCACCTGCCTAAGTGGAACACCATCTCGATCTCGGGCTACCACATGGCCGAGGCTGGCGCCACGCCCGCGCAGGAGATCGCGTTCACGCTGGCCGACGGCATCGAGTACGTCCGCGCCGCCTTGGCGGCCGGCCAGGACGTGGACGACTTCGCCCCGCGCCTGGCGTTCTTCTTCGTCTCGCGCACGACGCTGCTGGAGGAGGTCGCGAAGTTCCGTGCAGCCCGGCGGATCTGGGCGCAGGTGATGCGCGACGAGTTCGGCGCGAAGAGCCCGAAGTCGCTGATGCTGCGCTTCCACACCCAGACCGCGGGCGTGCAGCTGACCGCGCAGCAGCCCGAGGTGAACATGGTCCGGGTCGCGATCCAGGCCCTGGCCGCCGTGCTCGGCGGTACCCAGAGCCTGCACACCAACTCCTTCGACGAGGCGATCGCACTGCCCACCGAGAAGGCCGCGCGCTTGGCCCTGCGCACCCAGCAGGTGATCGCCTACGAGTCCGACGTGACCAAGACGGTCGACCCGTTCGCCGGCTCGTACGCCGTGGAGTCGCTGACCGACGACCTGGAGGCCGCCGCCCGCGACCTCATGGAGAAGGTCGCCGGGCTGGGCGGCGCGGTGGCCGCCATCGAGCACGGCTTCCAGAAGGCCGAGATCGAGCGCTCGGCCTACCAGATCGCCCAGGAGATCGACGGCGGCGAGCGGGTCGTGGTCGGCGTCAACCGGTTCACGCTGGACGCCGAGGAGCCCTACGAGCCGCTGCGCGTGGACCCGGCGATCGAGGCTGACCAGCACGCGCGCCTGGCGAGGCTGCGCGCCGAGCGCGGCGACATCAGCGCCCACCTGGAGGCCATCCGGGCGGCGGCCCGCGGCACCGACAACGTGCTGGTCCCGATGAAGGAGGCGCTGCGGGCGCGCGCCACCGTCGGCGAGGTCTGCGACGCGCTGCGCGACGTGTGGGGGGAGTACGTCCCGGTCGACGTGTTCTGAGTTCTCGACCGCTGGCGGGGACCGGCGCTGGTGACATGCGGGGACCGGCGTTATTGAACTGTGATCGCCGATTCGGTGCGGCCAGTCCCGCTCGTCCATCGGTGCGCGGGGGCGCCGGTCTACTATCCCAAGCGACGTGTCAGACGCGTGGGCGTCTCGTCGAACGTTGAAGGGGAGAATCGGATGAAGACTCGAGTCCTGGCCGTCGCCGCGGTAGCGGCGCTGGCGTTGTCGGCCTGCGGGGAACCGCCGGCCGATGAGACCGGCCCCTCGGGCAACGCAAGCGACTTCCTCGGCTGCATGGTCACCGACCAGGGAGGCATCGACGACCGCTCCTTCAACGCCTCGGCCTGGCAGGGCCTGCAGGCGGCGGAGAAGGACCTGGGCATCCAGGTCAAGTACGTGACGAGCAAGTCCGAGTCGGACTACACGCCCAACGTCAACAGCATGGTCGCCGAGAACTGCGGGATCATCGTGACGGTCGGCTTCTCGCTGGGCGACGCCACGCTGACCGCGGCCAAGGCCAACCCGTCCGAGAAGTTCACCATCGTCGACGAGAACCCCGACGCCGACCCGGACACCGACGGCGTCCAGCCCTCGGCCAACATCAAGCCGCTGCTGTTCAACACCGCTGAGGCCGCTTACCTGGCCGGCTACCTGTCGGCCGGCATGTCCAAGTCCGGCACGGTCGGCACCTTCGGCGGCATGAAGCTGCCCACCGTGTCGGTGTTCATGGACGGCTTCGCCGACGGCGTCGACAAGTACAACAAGGACAAGGGCAAGAGCGTCAAGCTCCTCGGCTGGGACAAGGCCAAGCAGGACGGCCTGTTCGCCGGCAAGTTCGACTCGCCGACCGACGGCAAGAACCTGGCCAACAACATGATCCAGCAGGGCGCCGACATCATCATGCCGGTCGCCGGTGGCACCGGGCTGGGCGCGGCGCAGGCCGCGCAGGAGTCCGGCGGCAAGGTCGCCATCGTCTGGGTCGACACCGACGGCTACGAGTCGGCGTCCCAGTACAAGGAGGTCTTCCTGACCACCGTGGTCAAGGAGATCGCCAACGCCGTGGAGACGGCCACGACCGAGACGTTCAACGGGAAGTTCAACAACACCCCGTTCATCGGCACCCTGGCCAACGACGGCGTGGGCCTGGCCCCGTTCCACGACTTCGAGTCGAAGGTTCCGGCCGAGCTGAGCGCCGAGGTCGACGCGCTCAAGCAGCAGATCATCGACGGCACGATCGTGGTGGAGTCGGCGAACTCGCCGCAGACCTGATCGATCGGATCGCCTGATCGGTCGGCAGACCTGAGCGATCGGATCGGCTGACAGTGGCCCCTCGCCCACCGGCGGGGGGCCACTGGCATTCCCGGGCGAAACGGCCTTGTCTGGCAGGAATGGTCCGCATCCGGGCCGCTACTGTGCCGGAGCATCTAGAGGAGCGGGAGGGAGCGCCGTGCGACTGGAACTGCGGGGCATCACCAAGAGGTTCGGCACCTTCACCGCCAACGACTCGATCGACCTGGTCGTCGAGCCGGGGCAGATCCACTGCCTGCTCGGTGAGAACGGGGCGGGCAAGTCCACGCTGATGAACTCGCTGTTCGGCCTGTACCGGCCCGACGAGGGCGAGATCCTCATCGACGACAAGGCGGTCCATTTCAGCGATCCCGGCGACGCGATGGACGCGGGGATCGGCATGGTCCACCAGCACTTCATGCTGGTGCCGGTCTTCACCGTGGCCGAGAACGTGATGCTCGGCCACGAGCACACGAAGGGCGCCTTCCTGGACATCGAGGCCGCCCGCGCCCAGGTGCGCGAACTCTCGCGCAAGTACAACCTCGAGGTCGATCCGGACGCGCTCGTGGAGGACCTGCCGGTCGGCGTGCAGCAGCGCGTGGAGATCATCAAGGCCCTGGTGAAGGACGCCCAGGTGCTCATCCTCGACGAGCCCACGGCCGTGCTCACCCCGCAGGAGACCGACGAGCTGCTGGCGATCATCCGCGAGCTCAAGGCGACCGGCCGGTCGGTGGTGATGATCAGCCACAAGCTGCGCGAGATCAAGGCTGTGGCCGACGTCATCACGGTCATCCGCCGCGGCAAGGTGGTGGGCACCGCGCTGCCGACGGCCTCGGAGACCGAGCTGGCCGCGGCCATGGTGGGCCGCGCCGTGAGCCTCAAGGTGGAGAAGGGCCCCGCCCAGCCCAAGGACGTGGTCCTGGCGATCCGCGGGCTGACCGTGCGCTCGGACACCGGGCAGGCCATGGTCGACCAGGTCGATCTGGACGTGCGCGGCGGCGAGGTCGTGTGCGTCGCCGGCGTGCAGGGCAACGGACAGACCGAGCTCACCCAGGCGATCATGGGCCTGGAGGAGTACGTCACCGGGTCGGTCACGATCAAGGGTCAGGAGCTGGTGGGTCGCACCACCCGGCAGATCCTCGACTCCGGCATCGGCTTCGTCCCCGAGGACCGCTCGCACGACGGTCTGGTGGGGGCGTTCTCCATCGCCGAGAACATGATCCTGGACCAGTACCGGCAGGAGCCCTTCGCCAAGGGCGTGCGGATGCGCCCCTCGGTGATCGCGGCCAACGCCGAGGAGAAGGTCGCGGAGTTCGACGTGCGGACCACCGGCGTGCAGCTGCCCGCCGGGTCGCTGTCCGGCGGCAACCAGCAGAAGGTGGTGCTGGCCCGCGAGCTGTCCAAGCCGGTCGTCTCCCTGTTCATCGCCTCCCAGCCCACCCGCGGCGTGGACGTGGGCGCCATCGAGTTCATCCACAAGCGGGTGATCTCCGAGCGGGATGCCGGGCTGGCCGTGCTCATCGTCTCGACCGAGCTGGACGAGGTCGCCGCGCTGGCCGACCGGGTCGTGGTCATGTACCGCGGCCGGATCGTGGGCATCGTGCCGCCGGACACCTCGCGCGGCGTGCTGGGCCTGATGATGGCCGGCATCCCGCTGGAGGCGGCCCTGGCCAGCGACGCGGCGCACACCGGCGAGGAGCTGGTCGACGAGCCGCTGGTGGTGCCCGAGGGCGCGGTCGAGGCGCTGGCCGATGCCGACGACATGCTGGTCGAGCCCGGCGCCCTAGCAGACGCGCAGGCCGACGCCGCCGACGCGGACGCGCCGGCACCGGGAGATCCGTCAGCCCCTGAGTCGAGCGGCGAGGAGGGTGCCCAGTGAGCGCAACCGAGGTCAAGCCGGCAGCCCCGGCGCCGGCCCCCGAGACCAAGCGTCGCCGCACCTGGGTCGACCAGGTCGCCATCTACCTGCTGTCCTTCGCGCTGGCCCTGGTCATCAGCGGCTTCCTCATCGCCTTCGCCGACCCGGACGTCCGCGAGGCGCTGCCCTACTTCTTCTCCGCGCCGATGGACACCATCTCGGCGGCCTGGGACGCGGTCTGGTCGGCGTACAAGGCGCTGTTCTCCGGCTCCGTCATCAACTTCAGCGCGTACACGGTCGGCGAGGCGATCAAGCCCTTCACCGAGTCGCTCTACACCGCGACCTCGCTGATCTTCGCGGGCCTCGCGGTCGCGCTGCCGTTCCGGGCGGGCCTGTTCAACATCGGCGCCCAGGGCCAGCTGATCGCCGGCGCGATCGTCGCCGGATACATCGGCTTCACCTGGGATCTGCCGTTCCCGATCCACATGATCGTCGCGATCGTGGGCGGCATGGTGGCCGGCTCCCTGTGGGGCGGCATCGCGGGCTTCCTCAAGGCGCGCACCGGCGCCCACGAGGTGATCGTGACGATCATGCTCAACTGGATCGCGATCTACCTGCTCCAGTACCTGCTCACGCTCGACGCCTTCCAGCGCCCCGGCCGCGACGATCCGCTCAGCCCGCCGGTGGCCGCCTCGGCCCGGCTGCCCAAGATCCTCGGCGAGGACTACCGGCTGAACCTGGGCTTCCTGCTGGCACTGCTGGCCGCGCTGTTCATCTGGTGGCTGCTGGAGCGCTCGACCATCGGGTTCGAGTACCGCGCGGTCGGCGCCAACCCGAGCGCGGCGCGCACCGCCGGGATCAACGTCCCGCGGGCGATCACCGGCGTCATGGTCGTGGCCGGCGGCATGGCCGGCCTCGCGGGCATGAACCAGATACTCGGCGGCTCGACGGAGTACGCGCTGGGCAACGGCATCGCCGGCGACATCGGATTCGACGCCATCACCGTGGCCCTGCTGGGTCGCAGCACGCCGCTGGGCGTGGTCCTGGCCGGCATCCTCATGGGTGCCCTGCGCGCCGGCGGCTCCACGATGCAGGCCGCCACCGGCACGCCGATCGACATCGTGCTGGTCGTGCAGTCGCTGATCGTGCTGCTCATCGCGGCGCCGCCCCTGGTCCGCAAGATCTTCCGCCTGCGGGCGCCGAAGCCGGAGTGAAGGAGAGCCCTCAGATGGCCATCGACACCTCTGCTGCCTCGGACGTCGCCGAGCCGGAGATCCGCCTGCCGATCTCGTACAAGGCCCCGATCGCCATGGGCGTGCTGGGCCTGTTCGCCCTCATCGCGTTCGGTGTGATGGGGGACTCGGCCAAGCACACCACCTTCGACCTGACCATCGGCGACGAGGCCATCAAGCTGCCCGACCTGGTCGTGCCTTCCATGGTCTTCTCGGTCGTGATGGGGCTGGTGTGCCTGGCCCTGGCCGGCTTCGCCCTGACCCGCTCGCGCAACCGCCTGCGGCTGCCCTGGTGGGCGACGATGCTCTTCGGCCTGGCGTTCATCCTGTCGTTCCTGTCCTGGGTGGCCGCCGACAAGACGCTGCCGGTGACCGGCCTGCTGCAGGGCACGATCCTGCTCAGCGTGCCGCTCATCTTCGGCGCCCAGTCCGGCGTGCTGTGCGAGCGGGCCGGCGTGGTCAACATCGCGATCGAGGGCCAGCTGCTGGCCGGCGCGTTCATGTCCGCGGTGGTCGGGTCGATCACCCACAGCATCGTGCTCGGGCTGCTGGCCGCGGTCGTCGCCGGGCTGCTCGTCTCCTGGGTGCTCGCGGTGTTCGCGGTCACCTATTTCGTCGACCAGGTCATCGTCGGCGTGGTCATCAACACCCTGGTGCTGGGCCTGACCTCGTTCTTCTACACGGCGGTGCTCTCCCAGAACGTCGAGACGTGGAACAGCCCGCCGGTCATGCAGCGCATCGCGATCCCCGGGCTCTCGGAGATCCCGGTCATCGGGCCGGCCCTGTTCAACCAGTCGCTCATCGTCTACCTGATGTACGCCCTGGTCATCCTGGTGCACATCTCGCTGTTCCGGACCCGGTGGGGGCTGCGGGTCCGCGCGGTCGGCGAGCACCCCAAGGCCGCCGACACCGTCGGCATCGACGTCAACAAGATCCGCTACCGCAACGTCCTGCTGGGCGGGATGGTCGCGGGCCTGGGCGGCGCGTTCTTCACGCTGGGCTCGGTCGGCGCGTTCGGCAAGAACATGACGGCCGGCAAGGGCTTCATCGCCCTGGCCGCCATGATCTTCGGCCGGTGGTCCCCGCTCGGGGCGGTCGGCGCGGCGCTGCTGTTCGGTTTCGCCGACCAGCTGCAGCAGGTGCTCAGCATCATCGGCACCCCGATCCCCAGCCAGTTCATGCTCATGGCGCCCTACGTGGCCACGCTGGTCGTGGTGGCCGGGCTCGCGGGCAAGTCTCGGGCCCCGGCGGCCGACGGCGTCCCGTACATCAAGTCCTGAGGGGCCGGGCATGGAGGCGGTCGCCGTGGACTGGGAGGGGCTGCGGGCGGCAGCGGTGTCCGCGATGGAGCACGCGTACGTGCCCTACTCGGGGTTCCCGGTGGGGGTGGCCGGGATCACCGACGACGGCCGGACGGTCAGCGGCTGCAACGTGGAGAACGCCTCCTACGGGCTGACGCTGTGCGCCGAGTGCGGGATGGTCTCCGCGCTGGCCGCCAGCGGCGGGGGCCGGCTGGTCGCGGTGGTCTGCGTGGACCGCGGCGGCGCCGACCTCATGCCGTGCGGGCGCTGCCGCCAGCTCCTCTGGGAGCATGGCGGCCCCGACTGCCTGCTGCACACCGAGGCCGGCATCCTGCCGATGCGCCAGGTCCTCCCCGCCGCGTTCGACGAGGGCGACCTGCGCAGCCGCGCCTAGCGGCCCCGACCCAGCCCCCGCCGGTCTCGCGTGTCGAGACCTGTATCCGCGCTCCGGTCGGAGCCCGCTGTCAGTAGCCGCCGGCGCCTTCGTCGGCGGTGTCGGCCGAGGCGTCGGGGCTGTCCAGGCCGTCGAGGACCGCGCGGGTGCCGGACAGGCCCAGCCGGGTGGCGCCCGCGGCGACCATCGCCAGCGCGGCGGCAGCCGTGCGGACCCCACCGCTGGCCTTGACCCCAAGCCGCCCACCCACGGTGTCGGCCATCAGCGCGATGGCGTGGGTCGAGGCGCCGCCGGAGGGGTGGAACCCCGTGGAGGTCTTCACGAAGTCCGCACCCGCGTCCTGACAGATCTGGCAGGCGCGCACGACCTCGTCGTCGCTCAGGGCGGCCGTCTCCAGGATCACCTTGAGCAGCGTGCCGGAGGTGGCCGCGCGGACCGCAGCCACCTCTGCCTCGGTGACCGCCCAGTCGCCGGCCTTGATCGCACCCACGTCGACCACCATGTCGACCTCGTCGGCCCCGTCGGCGACCGCGCGGGCGGCCTCGGTGGCCTTGATGTCCGCGTGGTGCTTTCCGCTGGGGAAGCCGACCACCGTGCAGGTGGCGACCGAGGGGGCGAGCAGCCCCTGCGCCAGTGGGAGGAAAGACGGCGAGATGCACACCGAGAAGACGCCCAGGTCGTTGGCCTCGGCGCACAGCGCGGCGACGTCGGCGGCCGTGGCCTCAGGCTTGAGCAGGGTGTGGTCCACCATCCGGGCCAGCTCGGAACGGGTCAGCGTCATACGTGGCATTGTCACCCCGCGAGCCGCCGGTGGCCTGCCGAGCGGCCCGGGCCCGGGGGCCTCGCTCAGCCAGCACCACCGGCCCGCCGGACGCTACTTTGCCGGCATGACCCAGACCGCCCCCTTGCCCGACGTCGACCCCACCGCGGCAGCCGCCCAGGCCGCCGCTGAGCTCGCGGAGCGCACCGGCGTGCCCCAGCACGACCTCGCCCTGGTGCTCGGCTCGGGCTGGCTGCCGGCAGTCGACCTGCTCGGCGAGACGCTCGCGGAGTTCCCGTCGACCGATCTGCACGGCTTCGCCCCGCCCGCGGTCGCCGGGCACGCGGGCAAGATCCGCAGCATCGCCACCGCCTCGGGCGGGCGGGCGCTGGTGTTCCTGGGCCGCACGCACTTCTACGAGGGGCGCGGCGTCGAGTCGGTGGTGCACGGGGTGCGCACCGCGGCGGCGGCCGGGTGCCGCACCATCGTGCTCACCAACGGATGTGGCGGGCTGCACGCCGAGTGGACCCCCGGCACTCCGGTGCTCATCAGCGACCACATCAACATGACCGGCGCGTCCCCGCTGCGCGGGGCGACCTTCATCGACCTGACCGACCTGTACTCCGCCCGGCTGCGCGCACTGTGCAAGCAGGTCGACCCGTCGCTGGCCGAGGGCGTCTACCTGCAGTTCCGCGGCCCGCAGTACGAGACCCCGGCCGAGGTGCGCATGGCCGGCGTCCTCGGCGCGGACCTGGTCGGCATGTCCACCACGATCGAGGCGATCGCCGCCCGCGAGGCGGGCATGGAGATCCTCGGGCTGTCCCTGGTGACCAACCTCGCCGCCGGGATGACCGGCGAGGCCCTCAACCACGAGGAGGTCCTCGAAGCCGGCAAGATGGCCGCCGAGCGGATGGGTGGCCTGCTCGCGACTGTGGTGGGTCGGCTGTGACCGCGCTGAACGCCGACCTGCTGGCTCAGGCCGGCGCGTGGGCCGACGCCGACCCCGACGAGGCGACCGCCGCCGAGCTCAACGAGCGGATCACCGCGGCGGAGACCGGGGACGCCGCCGCCTTGGCCGAGCTCGAGGACGCCTTCGCCGGCACCCTGCAGTTCGGCACGGCGGGGCTGCGCGGCAAGCTCGGCCCCGGTCCGAACCGGATGAACCGGGTGGTCGTCTCGCGTGCCGCCGCCGGGCTGGCCCAGTACCTGCTGGACACCGGCCAGGCCGGCACGCCGGTGGTGATCGGGTTCGACGCCCGGTACAACTCCGACGTCTTCGCCCGCGACACGGCCCAGATCATGGCCGGCGCCGGGCTGCGCGCCCTGGTCTGCCCGCGCCCGCTGCCCACGCCGGTGCTCGCCGGCGCCATCGGCACCTACGGTGCCTCGGCCGGCGTGGTCGTGACCGCCTCGCACAACCCGCCGCAGGACAACGGATACAAGGTGTACCTGGGCGACGGCTCGCAGATCGTGCCGCCGGCCGACGCGCAGATCGCCGCGCGGATCGCGGCTGTGGGGGCGCTGGCCGACATCCCCCGCAGCGACGCGTACGAGACCCTCGGCGAGGACGTCGTCGACACCTACCTCGCGCGGGTCGCCAGCCTGGCCCTGCCCGGCGGCCCGCGCGACGTCTCGGTGGCCTACACCGCGATGCACGGGGTGGGCAGCCCGCTGATGAAGGCGGCCCTGACCGGGGCCGGGTTCCCCGCGCCGCTGGCGGTCGTGGCGCAGGACGACCCGGATCCGGACTTCCCCACGGTCTCCTTCCCGAACCCCGAGGAGCCGGGCGCGATGGACCTGGCCATGGACCTCGCGGGCAACGCCGGCGTGGACCTGGTGCTGGCCAACGACCCCGATGCCGACCGGTGCGCGGTGGCGATCCCCACCGGCGGCGGGGCCTACCGCATGCTGACCGGCGACGAGGTCGGCGCCCTGCTCGGCTGGTGGATCCTGCAGCGCGGAGTCCGCTCCGGGCAGCCGGCCGCCGGCACGTACGCCAACTCGATCGTGAGCTCGCAGCTGCTCGGCGCGATCGCCCGCTCCGCGGGCCTGGGTTTCCGCGAGACGCTCACCGGCTTCAAGTGGATCGCGCGCGCGTCCGACGACCTCGCCTTCGGGTACGAGGAGGCGCTGGGCTACTGCGTGGACCCGGCCGGCGTGCGCGACAAGGACGGGATCTCCGCGGGGCTGCTCATCACCGAGATGGCCGCGGCGCTCAAGGCCGAGGGCCGCGGCGTGCAGGACGTGCTCGACGAGCTGGCCGTCGCCCACGGGGTGCACGCGACCAGCCAGGTCTCGCTGCGGTTCACCGACCTGTCGGCGATCCCCGCGCTCATGGCCTCGCTGCGCGCGCAGCCGCCCGCCGGCTTCGGCGGGCTGGACGTGGTCGAGTCGGTGGACCTGGAGGCCGGATCGGCCGACCTGCCGCCCACCGACGGACTGAAGTACATGCTCGGCGGGGCGCATGGCGTCGACGGGGCCCGGGTGATCGTGCGGCCCAGTGGCACCGAGCCCAAGATCAAGGCGTACCTGGAGGTCCGCGCGGCCGTGGGCGAGGGCGGGGTGGCGGCGGCCCGGCAGGTGGCCGCCGACCGGCTGGCGGCCGTGGCCGACGACGTGCGGACTCGGCTGGGCGGCTGATCCACCCGGTGGCTCGGCTGGGCGGCTGAGCCACCCGGAGGCGCTGGCCGGGCGGGTCGGTGCCCGATACCCGGCGCGGAGCCGGACCCGCTCAGGCGGCGGCCGGCTCGACCGCGCGCTCCCAGTGGTCGCCGACCTGCTGGAACCCGACGCGCGCCAGGTATCGACGGGCCTCGGCCGCGTCGGCCGCGCGCAGCCGGGTGAATCCCTTCTCGGCGAAGATGCCCGACCGGCGGTAGACGAACTCGCCGGGGGTGAAGTCGCGGAACCGCTCGGTGACGTAGTCCAGGTCCACCGAGCCCACGCCGTCGCCGGCATCGCTGACGATGACCATGCCGACGGTCTCGTCGCCGCGCAGCACGAGGTGTGCCGAGGACCCGGGCGGCGGGCCGGCGAACCCGGGATGGGTGGCCGCCAGGTCGGCCGCCTTGACGGTCAGCAGGTGGCGCAGGTAAGCGTCGTCCGGGCGGACCTCGACCACCTCGAAGACCTCCTCGTCGTGCCGATCCCGGGCCAGCTTCCGGATCCAGACCATGTCGATGACGGCGATCGCCCCGTTCATGACCGCGAAGGGCCACACGCCCAGCAGGGCGTTCACGACCGCCCCCAGCGCCGAGCCGGCGAAGTTCATCCATCGGAAGCGCCAGACCGACGCGACCATCAGGGAGCCCACGACCAGCGCGGAGCTGATCCAGCCTGCGATGTCCAGAACCGTCATGCCCCGTCCGCCTCCTCGTCCCGAGCGTGCCGGTGCGGCGCGCCGCCGGGCCGACGATAGCGAAGCGGGCCTCCGCTGGGCCCTGTGGACGGATGCGCCGGGCGGCCCCTGGACGATCCGGTCCAGCAGCCGCGCGGGCGCGACTTCCCACCTCCGCCGGACCAGACTGGTCGTCGCCACGTCGACGCCGAACGGAGTCCCCATGCCCCACCTGGACGAGCTGACGATCACCGATCCCGACGAGCTGGCGGTGGCCACCATCCGCACGCTGGCGATGGATGCCGTCCAGGCCGCCAACTCCGGGCACCCCGGGACCCCGATCGCGCTGGCGCCGGTGGCGTACACGGTGTGGCAGGAGTTCCTGCGCTTCGACCCGGAGGCGCCAATCTGGGCCAACCGCGACCGGTTCGTGCTCTCGGCCGGGCACGCCTCCACGCTGCTCTACTCGCTGCTGCACCTGGCGCAGGTCCGCACGGTCAACCCGAAGTACGAGACGCTGGGCCAGCCCTCGGTGACTCTGGACGACCTGCGCACGTTCCGGCAGCTGGATTCGCGCTGCCCGGGGCATCCGGAGTACCGATGGACCTCCGGCGTGGAGTGCACGACCGGCCCGCTGGGCACCGGGTTCGCCACCAGCGTGGGGATGGCGATGGCCTCGAAGTGGCAGGCGGCCCGGTACAACCGGCCCGGCTTCGAGCTGTACGACTACGACGTCTACGCGGTGGGCGGGGACGGCTGCATGATGGAGGGCGTCGCGCAGGAGGCCGCGTCGTTGGCCGGGCACCTGCAGCTGGACAACCTCTGCTGGATCTACGACAACAACGAGATCACCATCGAGGGCTCGACCGACCTGGCGTTCTCCGACGACATCGCCACCAAGTTCATCGCGCTGGGCTGGAACGTCACCCGGGTCGGCGACGCCAACGACCGCCGGATGGTCGCCCGCGCGCTGCGGCTGTTCAAGGCCGAGGCGCACCGCCCGACGCTGGTGATCGTGGACTCCCGGATCGGCTATGGCGCGCCCACCAAGGAGGGCACGCACGCCGCGCACGGCGAGCCGCTGGGGGCCGAGGAGATCCGCGGGGCCAAGGCGTTCTACGGCTGGCCGCAGGACGCGCAGTTCCTGGTCCCGGACGGTGTGTACGACACGTTCGCCGCGGGGATGGGGGCCCGCGGGCGCACGGCCCGGCAGGAGTGGGAGACGAAGTTCGCCGCCTACCGTCTGGCGTTCCCGGAGCTGGCCGCGGAGATCGAGCACATGCTGGACCGCTCGCTGCCCGAGGGGTGGGAGGACGCGATCCCGCAGTTCCCGGCCGACCCGAAGGGCCTGGCCGGCCGCGAGGCCAACGGGAAGGTGCTCAACGCCGTCGCCCAGGCCGTGCCGTGGCTGCTCGGCGGCGCGTCGGACCTGGGCCCGTCGACCAAGACGCTGCTGACCTTCCCCGGGGCCGGGGACTTCTCGGCGACCGACCGCTCGGGGCGCAACCTGCACTTCGGGGTGCGCGAGCACGCGGCCGGGTGCGTGGCCAACGGGCTGGCGCTGTCCAAGGTCCGCGCCTACCAGTCGGGCTTCCTGATCTTCTCGGACTTCCAGCGCGGCGCGATCCGGCTCTCGGCGCTCATGGAGCTGCCGGTCATCCACCTGTTCACCCACGACTCGATCGGCGTCGGGGAGGACGGTCCGACCCACCAGCCGGTCGAGCAGATCGTCTCGCTGCGGGCGATCCCGTACCTCGTGGACATCCGCCCCGCGGACGCCAACGAGGTGGCCGAGGCCTGGCGGGTGCTGCTGCCGATGCGCCATGCGCCGGTGGCGATGTTCCTGTCCCGACAGGCGCTGCCCACCCTGGACCGCGAGCGGTATGCGTCCGCCTCCGGGCTGGCCCGGGGCGCCTATGTGCTGGCCGACCCGCAGGACGGCGGCACCCCGCAGGTGATCCTGATCGCGTCCGGGTCCGAGGTGGCGCTGGCCGTGGCGGCGCACGAGGCCCTGGCTGCCGAGGGGATCGCGTCGCGCGTCGTGTCGATGCCGTCGTGGGCGCTGTACGACCAGCAGGACGACGAGTACCGCGACAGCGTGCTGCCGCCTTCGATCCGGGCCCGCGTGGCCATCGAGCAGGGCTCCACCCTGGGCTGGGCGCGCTACGCGGGCAGCGACGGCGCTGTGGTCGGGATGTCCACGTTCGGCGCCTCGGCTCCGCTGAAGGAGCTGCTCGGCAAGTTCGGCTTCACCCCGGATGCGGTGCTGGCCACCGCGAGGGCCCAGATCGAGAAGCACAGCAGCTGAGCCCGGGGCACGGCGGCGCAGCCCAAGCCAGCCCTGCGGCGGTCGAGCTTGTCGAGAACCTCCCCCCCGGGGCGTTCAGCGTGCGCGGGGCGGTCTACCCCAAGGTCGCGGTGAGATACCGGAACAGGACGTCGCCCGAGCGCTCGCTGAACTGGTGCAGCTCGTCCTTGGTGGCCGTCACCTGGTCGCCTTCGAGCCGGTTGAGCAGGGTGGTGCAGATCATCGCGAACTTCGGGAACCCCCAGTGGTTCAGGAAGCCCGCGAGCATCGCGCCCTCCATCTCGATGTTGCGCACCCCGTGGGCGTGGATCCACTCCAGCCAGGCCATCTTCGACTCGGGGGACTCCATGCAGATCGCCCCGTCGAGGCGGAACTGCTCCAGGAAGAACTCGTTGCCCGCGACGGTCTTGCCCTGCTCCACTGGGGTCCCGGTGCCCGCGCTGGCCGCCACGATCGCGTCGGCGACGTCGGCCGGGAACGTGCTGTCGAACCAGTACTCGCCGGTGCCGCCCTGCAGGAGCCGGTAGGGCTTCAGGTCGGCCAGCACCCCCTCGGTGGTGACCACGACGGTGCCGCCGGGCAGGCCGACCCCGCCGCTGGTCCCCACGCGCGCCCAGAACACGTCGGCCATCGCGTCGTGGTCGCCGTTCTTGAGGAAGAACAGCATCCGCATGAGCTCCTGCACGGCGATCGACGCGCTGGGCATGCCCATGCCGTGCGAGGCGAACAGGACGCCGGCGCAGTAGCGGGTGACGAACCGCTCCTCCTTGGGCAGGGCCACGATCGGGGCGTCAGCGTGCTGGGCGCTCCACCGCTGCGCGAACTCGACGATCCGGTCCCCGGAGCCGGCCAGGATGATCGCGCGGACGTCGCGGAGCGCGTCGAGCACCGCGTCCTCGCTGGAGACGCCGAAGTGGTAGTAGACGTCGGGATGCTCGCCGGTCAGGACGCCGTCGAGGAAGTCATGGTTGATGCTCTCGTCGCGCATGGGATCGAGTCTGGCGCTTGTTTCTTTCGGTTGTCAGCGCAGAGGCCCTCGAATGGCCCCTGCGCTGACAACCCGTCCCGGCCGGGCCCGCGCGGCTAGCCTTGCCGGCATGACTCTGGACCGTGAGACCTGCCGGCGCGCGCCCAAGGCGCTGCTGCACGACCACCTCGACGGCGGGCTGCGCCCGGCGACGGTCGCCGAGCTCGCCGCCGAGTCCGGCTACGCAGACCTGCCGACCACCGATCCGCAGGCGCTGGGCATCTGGTTCCGGGACGCCGCGGACTCCGGGTCGCTCGTGCGCTACCTGGAGACGTTCGCGCACACGGTCGGCGTGATGCAGAGCGAGTCGGCGCTGCGCCGGGTCGCGCGGGAGTGCGCGGAGGACCTGGCGGCAGACGGGGTGGTGTATGCCGAGGTCCGATTCGCCCCCGAGCTGCACACCGCCACCGGCCTGAGTCTGGAGCAGGTCGTGGACGCGGTGCTGGCCGGGTTCGCCGAGGGGGAGCGGGCCAGCGCCGAGCGGGGCACGCCGATCGTCGTGCGCGCACTGCTCGGAGCGATGCGCACCGCGGCCCGCAGCACCGAGATCGCCCGGCTGGTGGTCCAGTACCGCGACCGGGGTGTCGTCGGCTTCGACATCGCCGGGGCCGAGGAGGGCTACCCGCCCACCCGCCACCTGGACGCCTTCGAGTACCTGCGCCGCGAGAACGCACACTTCACGATCCACGCCGGCGAGGCGTTCGGGCTGCCGAGCATCTGGGAGGCGATCCAGTGGTGCGGCGCCGAGCGGCTGGGCCACGGCGTGCGGATCATGGACGACATCACCGTCGACGACGACGGGGCCGCGCACCTGGGCCGGCTGGCCGCGTACGTCCGCGACCGGCGGGTGCCGCTGGAGATGTGCCCGAGCTCGAACGTGCAGACCGGGGCGGTCGCCTCGATCGCCGAACACCCGATCGGGCTACTGCGCACGGCGGGCTTCCGAGTGACCGTCAACACCGACAATCGGCTGATGTCGCACACCTCGCTGAGCCAGGAGATGTACCTGCTCAGCCAGGCGTTCGGCTACGGGCTGGCCGACCTGCGGTGGCTGACCGTGAACGCGATGAAGTCAGCGTTCATCCCGTTCGACCAGCGACTCGCGCTCATCACCGACGTCATCAAGCCCGGGTACGCGGCACTCGGGGCGTGAGCCCGCGGCTCGGGCCGCCCGATCGGCCCGGGTCGCTCTCCGGCTCCGGCGGCCGGCTCGGCTGGATCGGGGCTCGGGAGCGGGCGGCCGCCAGTGCCTGGCGGGTCCCGGGGGCGTCCAGCGGCCGGCAGCCGCGGCCCATCGCCCGGCCTACCACGCCAGGCTCGGCGCGGTGCAGCAGCAGGCCGCGGCGCAGGATCGTGACCGGGGGCTTGCGCCGCTCCCGCAGGTCGCGGGCGGCGCGGCGCACCAGGTTCTTCCACGGGGCGCGCCGGACGACGATCGCATCGAGCAGCAGCCCACGGGCGCTCAGCGCGGTGACCAGCTCGGGGGCGAAGATCCCCTCGGCGACGAACGCACCGGTGCCGACGTCGACCACGTGCGTCCCGACCGGCCCGTCTGCGGCGAAGTCGTAGGTCGGCACGTCGGCGGTCCCGGTCGCGCAGAGCGTCTCGATGGCCGCCAGCGCGGCCTGCGCGTCCCAGCTTCCCGGGTCGTCCCAGTCGACGATGCCCAGCACCGGGTCGCGCGGCAGGGCCGGGTCCGAGCCGGGCCGGTAGAAGTCGTCCAGGTACAGCAGCGGCAGACCGGCCGCGCGGACCAGCGTGGACTTGCCCGAGCCGCTGGGCCCGGCGAGCAGGATCACCCGAGGCCCGGTCCGCGACATGGCCCGATTGTGTCGGGGGCCGGGGCCGGCCGGCGACCCGGCGCGCCCCGCCGTCGCGCGTGGGGCGGCCGGGGCGGACCGCGGCGGACCGCCTGGCTACCGGAACGGCCGGGCGAGCAGGTCGTCGATGTAGTCCTGCGGCGCTCCGGCTGCCTGGGCCGCGTCGATCATGATGTTCAGGTAGCGCGCGGACGGCAGTCCGCCCTCCCATGCGTCGACCACGTACAGCCACGCCATCTCGTCGCGGTCCAAGGTGGCGACTCGGACGTGGATCTTGCGGTGGATGCCCAGGTCCGAGCCTTCCCAGCGATCCAGGAGCGGCTCGTCCTCGGGGGCGATGTCGTAGAGCATCACGTACACGCTGCTGCCGGGAGCCTCGACCACAGTGGCCAGCGCACCCTCCCAGCCAAGGTCCTCGCCGGCGAACGTAAGCCGCCAGTCCACCAGCCAGCCCGGACGCAGGACCGGCGAGTGCGGTGCCCGTTCCAGCATCTGGCGCGGATCGAGATTCGACCCGTACGCGGCGTACAGGACCATCCGCCCAGGGTAAGGCGCCCGTCCAGACCCACGCCCGGCCCGGCACTGCGGGTGCGTGAGGTGGGAGCGTGGGTGCGTCATGATCGGGGGCGTGACCGACGCTCCGCGACCACCCGAGGACGACCCCTACGAGGACCTGGATCCCGAGATCCGCCGGATACTCGAAGGCCTCGACGGCCACGAGGGTCCCGACGCGCAGAGTCCGCCCGCCGGGCCCACCGCCTACCCGACCACCCACCCGACGACCGTCCTGCCCGCGGGCGCGGGCCCGGGCTGGCCCACGGACGAGGCCGCGCAGGCCGATGCCGGTGACCCGGGTCGGCCCGGGACCTTCGCAGCCGAGATGGCGGGCGACCCGGCGGGTGCCCGGCGCACGGCTCTGGGGGCGGGCCTCGCCTGGGCCGCGACGGTGGTCGCCCTGGCCCTGGTCGACCCCTCCGGCCTGGGCGCGCCGATCGCCTGGGGCGGCGCCGACCTGATCGTGCAGCCCTGGTCGTGGCTGCAGTACCTCCTCTACGGCCCGCTCATGGTGGCGCTGGTGTGGCGCTGGTCCCGGCAGCTGCTGCGCAGCGCCTCGCCGGCCGCGCCTCGCCGCTGGGTTCTCGGGCGGACGTGGCTGCTCGTCGTGCTCGCGGTGCTGGCCGCCAAGCTCGTCTACTCGGTCGTGCTGATGCTGCCGGCGCTGATCGGCGGGGCCGGCGACGGGCTGCCGTGGCAGACCTCCTGGACGTACCTGGTCTGGGCGACCGGATTCGCCGGATTCAAGGCGCTGCTGCTGGGCTGGCTGCCCGGTGTGGTCGCCGCGCTGCTGTGGCGGCCGGGGCCGGCGCGGCGGGCGGGCACCGAGCCCCGGGTGCCGGAGCCGGCGATGGCGAGTCTGCCCGCCGCGGCGGTCGTGCTGGCGGTGGCGCTGCTCGGCGGGTGGCTGGCCGACCGCTGGTGGACCGGCTCCCCGGTCGGTTACGCCCACCCCACCGACTGGCGGCTTCTGGCCCCCACGGTCGCCTCCGGACCGGCCGGCCAGGCGGTGGCCCTGGGACTGCTCTGGCTGCTCCTGGCCGGCTCGATCTCGGCCACCCTGCGCCGGATCCCCGCCCCGCGCACCGGCAGCGCCCATCGGCTGGCCGGCGCGATCGCGGCGGTCGTCGCGGGGCTGGGGCTGGCGGTCGTCGAGTCCCTGGTCGCCCTGGTCATGGGCACCGACGTGGCCGGCGGCGAGGACCTGTGGATCGCGCCCTCGACGTACCTGCGCCTGATCGAGGGCCTCTCCTTCGGCCTGCTGATCGCGCCGGTCGCCGCGCTGGCGGTGTGGCTGGTCCCGCGGGCTCCGCGTCCGCAGTGGTCGCGGGCCGCTCTGGGGGGTGCGGTCGCGGTGGTGGCCGGCGCGGTCGTGCTGGTCACGGTCGGCCCTCGGGACTACGCCGGCGTGCCCCCGCTGGCGCGGCAGGCCGATCCGGTCGCCATGCCCGCCCAACCCACGGTCGAGCCCGGCCAGCCCGCAGCCCCCGGGCGGATCACCGTGCGCCGCGACGCGGACGGCAGCGCCGTGCTGGCCGACCAGTCCGGCGCCCAGGTGGTGCTGCGCGGGGTCAACGTCAACGCCCTGGGCGACTACTACGCCGCCGACCCGGCCATTGCGACCGTGGCCCCGCTCACCGAGGCGGACTTCTCCGACATGGCCGCGATGGGGTTCGACGTGGTCCGGCTGATCCTGAGCTGGTCCAAGGTGCAGCCCCAGCCCGACACGGTCGACGAGGCGTACCTGGCCCAGATCCGCCAGGCCGTGGCCTGGGCCGGCGCGTACGGGATCCACGTCGTGCTGGACATGCACCAGGATGCGTGGGGCAAGTCGGTCGTGGCCCCGGCCGGCACGACCTGCCGCACGGGCACCTCGCCGATGACCGGCTGGGACGGCGCCCCGGAGTGGGCGTCCCTGGACGACGGCGCCCCGCCCTGCCAGTTCACCGGCCGTGATCTGGCGCCCAACGTGCTGCGCTCGTTCAGCTCGTTCTACGCCAACCGCTCGGACATCGAGACCCAGCTGGTCGCGTCGTGGGGCCGGATCGCGCAGGAGTTCGGCGGCAACCCGACCGTCGTCGGCTACGACCTGCTCAACGAGCCGTCGTTCGCCGAGCAGGCCCCGCTGACCAGCGGGATGCTGCTGGGCCGCTACCACGCCCGGGCGATCGCGGCGATCCGCGAGGGGGAGGCAAAGGCCACCGGCGGCTACCCGCACCCGATCTTCCTGGAGCCGAGCATCTGGTGGTCCGGGTTCGGGCTGGACCCGCTGCCGCCGCGCGGGTTCACCACCGACTCGCAGATCGTGTTCGCCCCGCACCTCTACAACGAGTCGATCACCACCGACCAGTCCCTGGGCGTGACGCTGGTGGGGGTCGAGCGCGGCTGGGCGCTGGCGCAGCGCGCGGCGCAGACCTGGGGCGTGCCGATGTGGGTCGGCGAGTGGGGATCGTGGCGCGACGCCGAGACGAACAAGGCGTACTACCAGCGGTTCATGGCCCAGGCCGACGCGACGCTGACGGGAACCGCGATCTGGCAGTGGAAGCAGGCGTGCGGCGACCCGCACACCTGGCCCGACAAGGAGAGCGGGAACATCCGGCGGATGGCCTGCCCCGAGGGCACCCCGCTGCCGACCGACACCGTGGAGCTGGCCCCGGTGACCCGGGCCTACGCGCGCAGCGCGCCGGGTCGGCTGCTCAGCGTGCAGACCTCGGGCGAGGCGCTGACGATCACCGGCACGCGGTCGGGCGCCGGCCCGGTCTCGGGCACCCCCAGCGACTGCACGCTGGACGTGTGGGTGCCCGGCACCGATCAGCCCGTGCTCTCCCCCACCAACGTCACCGACCTGACCACCGTGAAGGTGCCGGCCGGGGACCAGGCCCAAGCCCCCTCGGGCGGCTGGCGAGTCATCGGCTGCGCGACGGGCGACTACAAGCTGAGGGTGTCGTAGGCAGGGGTACCGGCCCCCTATCGGGCGGTGGTACGCGATGATCGCGCGCATGAGTCGCGTGGTCATCGTGGGCGGCGGGCCCGGCGGGTACGAGGCGGCGCTGGTCGCCGCGCAGATGGGCGCCGAGGTCACGCTCGTGGACCGCGACGGCATCGGCGGCTCCGCGGTACTCACCGACTGCGTGCCGAGCAAGGCGCTGCTCGCCGTGGCCGAGACGGTGACCGGGGTCCGCGAGAGCGTGTCGCTCGGGATCACCGGGGCGGCCGACGCGATCGGCGTGGACCTGGCCGCGGTCAACGCCCGCATCCTCGGCCTGGCCCGCTCGCAGAGCGCGGACACCGCCGCCCGCTGCCTGCGCGAGGGGGTCCGGCTCGTGTCGGGCACGGGACGGCTGGTCGGCCCGGACGCCGTCGAGGTCGACCTGGCCGAGGGCGGCACCGACCGGCTGGCGGCCGACACGATCCTGCTGGCCACCGGCGCCCGGCCGCGCGTGCTGGCGACCGCGGTCCCCGACGGGGAGCGCATCCTCTCCTGGGACCAGGTGTACGCACTGGACCGAGCGCCCGAGCGGCTGATCGTGGTCGGCTCCGGCGTCACCGGCGCGGAGTTCGCCTGCGCGTACCAGGCGCTGGGCTCGCAGGTCGTGCTGGTCTCCAGCCGCGACCGGGTGCTGCCCGGCGAGGACGTCGACGCCGCCGCGGTCCTCGAGGACGTCTTCGGCCGCCGCGGGATGACCGTGATGCGCCGCAGCCGCGCGACGACGGCCACCCGGACCGCCGACGGGGTCGCGGTCACGCTGGGCGACGGGACGGTCGTCGAGGGGACGCACTGCCTGATGGCGGTCGGCTCGGTGCCCAACACCGATCACCTGGGCCTGGCCGGCGCGGGCGTGCGGACCGCAGCCTCCGGTCACATCGAGGTCGACCGAGTCTCGCGCACCTCCGCGCGCGGGGTGTACGCGGCCGGGGACTGCACCGGGGTGCTGCTGCTGGCCTCGGTCGCCGCGATGCAGGGCCGCATCGCGATGTGGCACGTGCTGGGCGGCGCGGTCTCGCCACTGGACCTGCGCACGGTGAGCTCCAACGTCTTCACCGACCCGGAGATCGCCACGGTTGGCTACACCCAGGCCGACGTCGACTCGGGCCGGGTGGATGCCGAGGCGGTGCTGCTCCCGCTGGCCACGAACGCGCGGGCCAAGATGCTCGGGATCACCGATGGCTTCGTCAAGGTGATCTGCCGGGTGGGCACCCGGACGGTGGTCGGCGGGGTGGTCGTGGCGCCCAAGGCGTCCGAGCTGGTCTTCGGCCTGGCCCTGGCGGTCGAGCAGCGGATGACCGTGGACGCCGTCGCCGCCACCTTCACCGTGTACCCGTCGCTGTCCGGCTCGCTGGCCGAGGCGGCCCGCCGGCTGCGCGCCTTCGACTGAGCGGGCTCCCCGACGCGCGGCGTCCCCGAGGGGCGGCGAGGGATCGCCCGCCGTGCTCGCGCCGTTCAGCAACACGCGAGGCCGCCGCCGTACAGTCGAGCGACGGCGAGCGACGGGATCGCCTGCCACATGGCGCCGGGCTGCGTCCTGAGGTCGGTGCGACGGGGCGAAGGGGAGGGGATGTCGAGGCTGCGCGCGGGGCGGGCTGTGCTGGGTGCCCTGCTCTGCGTCGGCCTGTTCGTGGGGCTGTCCGCCGCGCCGGCCCAGGCCGCCGACATCGCCTCCGACGGTCCCTTGCGACTGGTGCGCGTGACGCCCGAGCTCAACTGCCACGTCAACCATGTGCTGGACGCCCAGCCGGAGTGGTACGGGGGCACGGCGTGCGGGACGTTCATCTCGCTCAACGGCGTCCTGCACGGGCCCACGTCCGTCCCGGGCGGGAATGGCGCGACGCCGCGGATGTCCTTCACGCGCGTGAGCCAGTCGGCGGTGACCGGGTCCGGAACTGAGGCGGACCCGTACACCATCGTCACGGTCGTGGATGCCGGCACCCGAGCCAGGCTGGTGCAGACCGACACGTACGTCGTCGGTCGTGAGTTCTACGACACCTCGGTGACGGTCACGAACCTCACCGCCGCGACCCAGGTGGGGCAGCTGTACACCGCAGCGGACTGCTTCCTGCAGGACTCCGATCTGGGATACGGCCGCATCAGCGGGTCGGCGCCGGCCTGCACCACCGCTCCCACGCCTGGCAGCCGCGTCGAGCAGCTCCTCCCGCGCACCGGCGACAACGCGTTCTTCGAGGGCCTCTACAGCACGCTGTGGTCCCAGATCGGAGCCCAGCGGCCCCTGTCGAACACCTGCCAGTGCGACACCCGGGTCGACAACGCGATCGGCATCTCGTGGCCGGTCGAGCTGGCGGCGTCGGCGTCACGCAGCTGGGAGTGGTCGACCCTCTTCTCGCCAGGTGGCGACGTGCCCATCATCGTGACCGCGACCGCCCACGCACCCACCTCGACCCCCGGCGCCACCAACGGCTACCGCATCAATGTGGTCAACGACAACGAGGGTGGCACGGTCGTGTCCTCGATCGTCGCGACCTTGCCCGAGGGCTTCACCTACCGGCCCGGCAGCACGTCCGGCGTCACGTCGGGGGACCCGGCGGTCTCCGGGCGCACGCTGACCTGGACCGGCCCGTTCGCGCTGCCGAGCTACGGCACGATCGCGCTGGACCTGGACGTGCGGGTCGCCGATGCTCCGGGCACCTATGCGCTGGCGGCGACGGCGACCGTGCCCAACCTCGACGTCAGCCCGGTCGAGGGCGCCACGATCGACGTCGTGCCCGAAGCCGACCTCGCGCTGAGCAAGACGGTGTCGGCGCCGACGGTCGTGGCCGGTGGAGCCGGAGTCACCTACCAGCTGACCGCGCGCAACGCCGGGCCGTCCCCGGCCAGCGGGGTGTTCGTCACCGACGTCCTCCCCGCCGGACTGAGCTTCTCGGCAGCGACGAGCTCTCCGAGCTGCTTCGCGGTGGGCAGCCAGGTCCGGTGCGACATCGGCACGTTGGACGTGGGGTCGCAGGCCGCGGTGACCGTCGGGGTCACCGTCCCCTCGACGGCAACGGCGGGCATTCGCACCAACTCGGCCCGAGTGAGCGGGGTGGCCAACGACCCGGACCTCGCCGACAACGCGGCGAGCGTCCCGGTGACCGTCACCAGGTCCGCCGACCTCTCGATCGCCAAGTCGGCCGACTCGGCCACCTCCATCGCGGGCGGCACCACCACGTACACGATCACCGTGCGCAACGCCGGCCCCTCGCAGACCACGGCCACGGTCACCGATGTCGTCCCGGCGGGATTCACCGCCACCAGCGCCTCGTCCGGCTGCACCCTGCCGGGCGGGCCGCGCTGCACGGCTGCCCTGGCCGCCGGGGCTTCGCGCACGTTCACGCTGACCGGGACCGTCTCGGCCGCGCTGCCTGCCGGCACGGTGCTCACGAACACGGCCACGGTCAGCACCACCGATCCCGACCCCAACCCCGCCAACGACACAGCCGCCGTGAGCACCACGGTCCAGCGCTCGACCGACCTGCGCATCGAGAAGACCCTCGACGCTGCCGGGCTGCGGGCCGGGTCGACGGGCGTCTTCCAGATCACCGTGACCAACGCCGGCCCGTCGGTTGCCTCCCAGGTGACGGTGACCGACGTCCTGCCCGCGGGCACGGTGTTCTCCGCAGGCGCCTCCACACCCGGCTGCTCGGCCGCCGCGACCCCTGGTGCGACAGTGACCTGCCCGCTGGGCACCCTGCAGCCCGGTCAGGTCCTCACGCTGAGCATCGGCGCGGCCGTCTCCGCCGCGACTCCGCAGGGGACCGTCCTGTCCAACACGGCCGGCGTCGAGGGGGCCGAGCCCGACCCGACGCCGGAGAACAACTCGGCGACCGCGACCGGCGCGGTCACCCGGCTCGTGGACCTGTCGGTGGCCAAGACCAGCAAGACCGAGCCCGTCACGGCCGGCGCCCCGGTCACGTACCTGCTCACACTTGCGAATGCGGGCCCGTCCGACGCGTCGAACGTCGTCATGACCGACCCGCTGCCCTCGGCGCTGGGCTCGCCCGCCGCGACGGTGACCTTCGGGACCGGCAGCTGCGAGGCGGCGGCGACCGTCACGTGCACGTTCCCGACCCTCGCGGCGGGGCAGACGGCGAGCGTGGAGATCACCGCGACGGTGGATCCCGCGCAGCCGCCGGGGCCGCTGACCAACACCGCCTCGGTCACCTCGACCGAGCCCGACGCGCAGCCGGAGAAGAACACCGGGACCGAGACCACCGACGTCGTCGCCACGACCGGTCTCATCGCCTCGAAGGTGGACAGCCACACCCCCGCCGTCGCCGGAGACCCGCTCTCGTACACCGTCACGGTGACCAACCAGGGGCCGTCCACCGCGACCGGGGTCGCCCTGACCGATCCGCTGCCCGACGGGTTCACGGCCACCGACGTGAGCTCGTCGGCGTGCACCCTCGGGCCGGGCTCCGTGACCTGTCCCGACCTGGGCACCCTCGCCCCCGGTGGCTCGGTCGCTGTGACGATCGAGGGCCGGGTGGCTGCCTCGATGGCGACCGGAGCAGTTCTGGAGAACACCGCGACGGCCACCGACGAGCAGGACTCCCGCGTGGACGCGAACGAGCGCACGGCCGTGGTCCGGCGCGCCGACCTCGCGGTGACCGCGGAGCCGACCACCGCCTCGGTCCTCGCCGGCGGCGTCTCGGCGTGGACCGTGACCGTGACCAACCATGGGCCCTCGAACTCCACCGGCGAGCTGACGATCGAGCCGGCCCCCAACCAGGCTTGACCGCGACCGAGATCACGGGGGCCGACTGTGACCTGGCCACCCTGGTGTGCGATCTGGGCGACCTGCCCGCGGGGGAGTCGCTGACCGTCACGCTGACCGGTGACGTGCGGGCGGATCAGCCCGCAGGGCCGATGCCGTTGACCGTCGCCGTCGTCGGCATGGACACCGAGGACACCGACCTCTCCGACGACGCTGCCGCGACCGACGTCCTGGTGGTCCGCGAGGCCGACCTCGACGTTCGGGTGCGCTCGGCGCCGGAGACGGTGGCGGCGGGCGCGACGGTCGCCTTCCCGGTGACCGTCACCAACCGCGGCCCGGCCAGCGCGACCGGCACCGTCGTGACCCTGACCCTCCCGGCCGGCCTGACGTTCGTCCCCGAAGGCTCCAGTGACGGCTGCACGGCGACCGGCCAGATCGTCACCTGCCAGGTCGGGGGCCTCTCGCCGGAGGGCACTCAGCAGCTCACGGTCACCGCACGCACCAGCCCGAGCCTCGATGCCACGGTGACGACGACCGTGGAGGCGGAGTCGGACGAGACCGACCCCAGCCCGGCATCGGCCACTGCCCAGACGGTCGTGAGCCCGGTTGCGGATCTCGCGGTCAGCGCCACGAGCGTGCAGGTCTACGCCGGCCAGGACATCGTGCGGGAGATCACCGTCACCAACCTCGGCGTGTCCGAGGCCAGGGACGTTGTGGTGACCCGGGTGCTGCCGGCCGAGTTCGGCTTCGTCTCCGCGACCCTGCCCGGCGGCTCGTGCACGTTCACCGAGGCCGACCTGACGGTCAGGTGCCGCCTGGCCCGGCTGGCCGACGGCGCGCTCGCGACGATCACGCTGGTCGTGAGCACCCCGCCGGACCTGGTCCCCCCGGACGAGCCCACCTTCGAGGTCAGCGGCACGGTCACCGTCGCGGCGGCGACGCCCGACCCGGATCTGGCGAACAACTCCTCGACCGGGCAGATCACCGTCGCCGCCGCCGCGACCGTGGTGGCCGGCGTTGCCGCGAGCCCCAACCCGGTGGTGGCCGGCGAGGTGGTGACCTACACCGTGCGGGCGCGCAACGACGGCCCGTCGGTGGCCACGAATGCGGTGGTCACCAGCCAGCTCCCGCTGCGGACGACACCGGTCGATCTGGGCCCGTGCACGCTGACGCCGCCGCGGACCCTGACCTGTCCGGTCGGGGCGGCGATCCCGCCCGGTGACGAGGGCACCTTCACGTTCATCGTCCGCGTCGATCCGACGCTCGCGGAGGACTCGGTCCTGACGATCACGGTCGCGGCCCGCGCCGATCAGCTCGACCTGGCACCGGCTCCCGACGGCCAGGCCGTCTCGGACGTCGTGCGTCGGGTCGACGTGTCGATCGCCGGTGAGGCGCAGCCGACCACGGTCGTGGCCGGCGACAGCTTCGTCCTGACCTTGACCCTCCACAACGAGGGCCCGTCGCTGGCCAGTGGCCTCACGCTGCAGAGCCTCGTCGAGCGGACGACCCCGGCCGTGACCGGCCTCGCGCTCGGCGATCCGGACTGTCCCGCCGAGCCGCTCACGCAGCCCTGCAATCCGCCCGATCTGCTGCCCGGCGAATCGACCACCGTGAGCTACACGGTCGCCACCGCGCCCGACACCCCGCCCGGCACCAGGATCACGGTGACGTCGTCAGTCACCCTCGCCGAGACCGACATCAGGCCACCGAACAACGAGACGACGACCAACGTCACGGTGGTGGCAGCGGAGCCGACCAGCTCTCCCTCGCCGACCGGCACGCCGACCGGGACTCCCGAGCCGACCGGCAGCCCCGAGCCGACCGGCAGCCCCGAGCCGACCGGGACTCCCGAGCCGAGTGCCTCGTCGTCGGCGTCGAACTCGGCCATGCCGCGCACCGGTGCCGACGTGAGCAGTCTGCTGGGTCTCGCGCTGGCGGTCACGCTGACCGGACTGGCGCTGATCGCGGCGTCGCTGTGGCATCGCCGCAGGGCCCACTGACCTGCCCGGAGCCCAGCGGCTGCCCACCCGTCGAGCCGGTCGAGACCTCGGCTTCCTGAGACCCCGGCTTCCTGAGACCTCGACGGTCAGCTCAGCTGCTTGTGCATCCAGCGGTGCGTACCGACGCCCGGCTTGTCCCACTCCGGGCCGGCGGCGACCCAGCCCGCGCCCTCGTAGAACCCGACCGCGCTGACCCGGGCGGCCGCCCAGATCGTGGCCGCACCGTGCGCGCGCGCCACCTGCTCGGCGTGGCCCAGGATCTGCCGGCCGATCCCCGTCCCCTGCCGGTCGGCGCGCACCGCCATGCTGCGCAGCTGCCAGGCCGGGATGGACACCAGCCCGGGCCCCGGCCACGCGCTGGGCAGCAGGGTGGCCGCACCGACTGCCTGGCCGCCGTCGAACGCGCCGAGGTGCAGCGAGTCCGGGGGAGCCGGGGTGTCGCCGGGCACCGGCCCGTCCGGCCGCAGCACGGCCTGCTGCAGCGGACGAACCTCCGTAGTGGCGGCCAGCCGAACCTCGATCACGTCGGGCTCAGGCGTCCTTGATCTCGCACAGGACGGTCCCGGTCGGCACGGTGGTGCCGGTCTGCGCGTTCAGCGCGGTGATGACCCCGGCCTTGTGCGCGGTGAGCGGCTGCTCCATCTTCATCGCCTCCAGGACCACGACGAGGTCGCCCGCGGCCACCTGCTGGCCCTCCTCGACGGCGATCTTGACGATCGTGCCCTGCATGGGAGCGGTCAGCGAGTCGCCGGTCGCCCCGCCGGATGCCGCTTTGCCCCGCTTCGGGGGAGCCTTGCGCGCCGACTTCGCGCCGCCGCCACCGCCGACCGAGAGCCCCTCGGGCAGGCTCACCTCCAGCCGGCGCCCGCCGACCTCGACCACCACGGTGTGCCGCTCGGCCGCCTCGGCGACGTCTCCGCTGGCCCCGGAATAGGCCGGGATGTCGTTGTCGAACTGGGTCTCGATCCAGCGGGTGTGCACCTCGAACGCCTGGTCCGGGTCGGCCGGGGCGAACGCCGGGTCGGACACCACCTTGCGGTGGAACGTGAGCGCGGTGGCGATCCCGTCGACGTCGAACTCGGCCAGGGCGCGGCGCGAGCGCTCCAGTGCCTGCTGGCGGTCGCGGCCGGTGACGATGAGCTTGGCCAGCAGCGAGTCGAAGTTGCCGCCGATCACGTCGCCCTGCCGGAACCCGCCGTCCAGCCGCACGCCGGGGCCGCTCGGCGGGTTCCACACGGTCAGCGCGCCGGGAGCCGGGAGGAACCCGCGGCCCGGGTCCTCGCCGTTGATCCGGAACTCGATCGAGTGCCCGGTGACCGTCGGGTCGTCGTAGCCCAGCTCCTCGCCGTCGGCGATCCGGAACTGCTCGCGCACGAGGTCCAGCCCGGTGACCTCCTCGGAGACCGGGTGCTCGACCTGCAGCCGCGTGTTCACCTCCAGGAACGAGATCGTCCCGTCCAGGCCGACCAGGAACTCGCAGGTGCCCGCGCCGTAGTAGCCGGCCTCGCGCACGATCGCCTTGCTGGAGTCGTAGAGCCGCTGCACCTGCTCGGCGCTCAGGAAGGGCGCGGGCGCCTCCTCGACCAGCTTCTGGTGGCGGCGCTGCAGCGAGCAGTCACGGGTGGAGACGACGACCACGTTGCCGTGCTGGTCGGCCAGCACCTGGGTCTCGACGTGCCGGGGGCTGTCCAGGTACTGCTCGACGAAGCACTCGCCGCGACCGAACGCGGCCACCGCCTCGCGGACCGCTGAGTCGTAGAGCTCGGGGATCTCCTCGAGCGTGCGGGCGACCTTCAGGCCGCGACCGCCACCGCCGAACGCCGCCTTGATCGCGATCGGCAGGCCGACCTCCTGGGCGAAGGTCACGACCTCGTCGGCGTCGGCCACCGGGTCGGCCGTCCCGCGGACCTGCGGGGCGCCGGCGCGGGCGGCGATGTGCCGCGCGGACACCTTGTCGCCGAGGTCGCGGATGGCCTGCGGCGGGGGACCGATCCAGGTCAGCCCGGCGTCGATGACGGCCTGGGCGAAGTCGGCGTTCTCCGAGAGGAAGCCGTACCCGGGGTGGATCGCGTCGGCCCCGCTGCGCCGGGCCACGTCCAGCAGCTTGTCGATCACCAGGTAGGTCTCGGCGGCGGTGGTCCCACCCAGGGCGAACGCCTCGTCGGCGGCCTTGACGTGCAGGGCGTCCCGGTCGGGGTCGGCGTACACGGCCACCGAGGCCAGCCCGGCGTCTCGACAGGCGCGCGCCACCCGGATGGCGATCTCCCCACGGTTGGCGATCAGGACCTTCTTCATCTGTGCACTCCACATCCCAGCGGGCCCATGCGGCCGCGACGTTCCAACGGTCCATCCTACGAACCCGGAAGGGATGCCCTTCGCGCACCCGGCGGCCCGTGGATCGCTGCTCAGGGGGCCCTCAGGGGGCCGCTCAGGGCGCCGCTCAGACACGCTCCCACAGGTCGGTCCAGCGCACTCCGAGCTCGGGCAGCAGCGCGCGCAGCGTGGGCAGCGCCAAGCCGATGACGTTGGTGTGGTCGCCGTCGACCCCGTCGATGAACGCCGCACCGAGGCCGTCGATCGTGCACGATCCGGCCACCGCGAGCGGCTCGCCCGAGGCGATGTAGGCCTCCAGCTCCTCAGGGTCCGGGGTGCCGAACCGGACGGTGGTGGCCACGGTCGCGCGCTGGGCGACCCCGGACGTGACGTCGATCACGGTGTGACCGGTGACCAGCGTCCCGGTCCGCCCGGACATCGCCGCCCACCGGTCGCGAACCTGCTGGGCGCTCCCAGCCTTGCCCACCACCTGGCCGTCGACGGCGAGCATCGAGTCGGCGCCGACGACCACGGTCCGGCCGATGACCTCGACCTCGCCGGCCCGCGCGCGGGCGGCCACGTCCTGGGCTTTCGCGTCGGCCAGCGTCTGGGTGAGCCGCCCGGCGTCGGCCACGATGCCCGGGTCGGCCGCGCGCAGCTCGGCGATCAGGGCAGTCTCGTCGACCGAGCTGGGCACCAGGAGCGGGCGGATCCCCGAGCTGCGCAACAGGCCAGCCCGGGCCGGCGACGCGGACGCGAGGACCAGCGTCGCCGGCCGCCAGCTGCCCGATGACTCGAACTCCAGGCCCCGCTCAGCCACGGCCGACCGTGCTGCGAATGGCTCCGGAGACCCGCGCCCGGTAGCCCTTGCCCGGTGCCGCCAGAAGCCGCCCGCCCGGGGAGGGAAGCAGTGTGACCTCGCCGCGCGGGCACGCCAGGTGGATCCGCTCGCGACCGCCCCGCGTCCACAGCCCGCCGAGTGGCGCCAGCAGCCCGCGGTACCCGACGAACAGTGGCAGCGCGCCGCGCGCGAGCTGGGTGGTTGCCACGAGGGGGTCGGTGTGGAACAGGCCCTGCACCGGTGCCGACCAGTCCAGCCCCTCGACCGTGGGCTCGCCGGTGTAGACCAGCTCGCCGATCGTGCGGGCGTACCCGCCCACGTCGGGCACGCAGATGGAGGGGGAGGAGTCGTCGGCCGGGGCGATCGCGTGCGCCCGGACCGTCCCGTGGAAGGACACGCCCTCGGCGTCGACCACCAGGTCGGCCCAGTCGATGTCGACCGCCCAGTCCACCGCATGCGTCACGTCGCTGGGCGGCTGCCTCTCGGCGGTTCGCACGAGCAGGCCGCCGTCGATGAAGTGCGCCAGCAGCAGCTCGTCGCGGGGGGCGACCCAGACGGTCCCGTCAGGATGTCGCGAGAGCGTCGCGTTGCCCATGCGGGAGGCCATGATCCGGTCCTCGAACGCCGGCGCCAGCACCGGCACGGTGGTGGACCCGTCGCTGAGCTCGAGGCGGAACGGCTTGGCCTGCGACACGGCCACGGTGGCCAGCGATGCCGTGCGCACGTTGAGGAAGGCCTCCCGGCCGGGCCGCTGGGCGTCGGAGACCGGCGGCTCGACGGCTTTCGGGTCGACTCCGCTGGGTGCGCTGAGCCACGCGGCCGGCTCGTTCAGCCCCGGGAGCGCGGCGGTCCAGGACGCTCTGCTGGACACGGTGTCGGCCAGCAGAGCGGGCACCCGCAGCGTGCGGATCGGGCTGCTCAGCGACTCCGTGAGCAGGGTGGGCCGCGTGTGGTCGGTGACCGAGCGCCCGACGTCGCCGGCCAGGTCGATCCATTGCCGGGCCACGGCGGCCGGGTCCACGCTGCGCAGGATCGGGCGAGCGGCCTCGATGACCGCCGCGGGATCGTGCGGCTTGTGCAGCTCGATGGCCATGATCCGGGTCAGATCGTCCAGCGAAGGGATCGCCCGGCCCAGGGTCGGATCGGCCAGCATGGTCGCGGACCCGTAGCGAACCTGCCGGGCGATCACTGGGACGCCGGCGGCCAGCGACCCGGGGATCGGCAGTGGGTGCGGGTCGTCGCTGCCCAGCCAGAGTGACAGCCGCGCGCCGTCGAGCACGGTGGCGGTGCTGGGCAGTGCGGGGTCCAGGATCGTCACCCGGTTGGCCACGCCCAGCGAGTCGGCCAGGGAGCGCAGCGCCTCCTCGTCGGGGCCGGCACCCACCAGCTCCAGGCGCAGGTCGGGGTAGCGCACGGCCAGCGCGGCGATCGAGTGGATGGCCGCGGTGTGGTCGTACTCGGGCTCCAGCGGCCCGATGCTCACGATCCGCCGCGGCAGCTGCGCGGGCCCCGGCACCGGGTCGGGCACCGTGACGCTGACCGAAGGCGGGATGACCCGCACCGGCAGGTCCGTGCCGAAACGGGCGCGCAGGTCGGCTGCCTGCTCCGGGGTCATGACCGCGATCGCATCGAATGCGTCGTGGACGGGCGCGAACCGGTCGGCGAACCGCTCGGCCAGCGGTCCGCCGGCATCGGCGCCGGCCTGCAGATGGGGGAGATTGATCCCGGCGATCCGGCCGACGACGGGGTTGCTCATCCGGGCCACGACGGGGTAGGTGGCCGGGGAGTCGGCCATGACCACGGCGCCGGGCAGCCGTCCGGTCAGCCAGTCCAGCCAGTCGGCGACCTGGTGCTCGGCGGTCAGCCCCGCAGGCGGTCTGCCCCGCCACAACGGTCGGAGGCGCACGTCGCGCATCGCGAAGTGGTGCAGGTCGGTGCCGGCCGGGAACCGCCCGGCCGCGACCAGCCGGTCGACCCGTGCGACCAGCTTCGGATCCTGGTTGACGAGGACGGCGTGGGTGGCCCAGCCCGCCGCATCGAAGGCCCGCAGCCGGGCCAGCCAGCTGCGGGTCAGCCGCCCGTAGCTCTCCGGGATCGTGCTGAGCACGAAGACAGCAGTGGGCCGTCCGTCGGCCATCGGACGCTCGGCAATCACGCCGCGAGCCTAGTGCCCGGCACCCGGGGGCCCGGTGACCCGGCGCGCGCCGTCCACCCGGTCACCGCCCCGTCCACCCTGTCACCCGGTGATGGTGAGGCCCGCCTGAGAGGAGGCGCAGTCGCCTCCCGGTGGGAGAGTGTGCGCACCCTCGTCGAACGTGCTGCCGAGGATGCCGATGTCCGACGGGTCAGCGGGGTAGGGCGCTGGCCCACCAGCCGGTGGGGGCCACCGGGGCGCGCAGCAGGCGCTCGGGGGTGGCCCACTGCGAGGCCGGCTCGGGCTCGGTGGGCTCTTCGGCCCCGGCCGCCGCGGCGGCCAGGACCGTGACCAGTGCCGCCAACTCCTCGGGGGACGGGTCGCCCGAGACGATCCGCAGCAACGGTGCCCCCGAGCGCCCGGCGTCGACCCCGGGGCCCGTGGTGCCGGGGCGCCCTGCGTCGTCTCCGGTGCGCCCGCCACTGATCCCGCTCACAGCGGGATGTTCCCGTGCTTCTTGGGCGGATGGGTCTCGCGCTTGTTGCGCAGCATCCGCAGCGAGGACACGATCTGCGCCCGGGTCTCGTGCGGGAAGATCACCCGGTCGATGTACCCGCGCTCGCTGGCCAGGTACGGGTTGGCCAGGGTGACGTTGTACTCGGCCTCCAGCTCGGCGCGCTTGGCCGCCGGGTCGTCGGCCGCGGCCAGCTCCTTGCGGTAGAGGATGCTCACCGCGCCTTGGGCGCCCATGACCGCGATCTGGCCGGTCGGCCACGACAGGTTGACGTCCCCGCCCAGGTGCTTGGAGCCCATGACGACGTACGCCCCGCCGTACGCCTTGCGGGTGATGACGGTGACCTTGGGCACGGTCGCCTCGACGTAGGCGTAGATCAGCTTCGCGCCGCGCCGGATGATGCCGTTCCACTCCTGGGCGGTGCCGGGCAGGAACCCGGGCACGTCGACGAACGTGATGACCGGGACGTTGAACGCGTCGCACGTCCGGACGAACCGGGCGGCCTTCTCCGAGGCGTCGATGTCCAGAGTGCCGGCGAACTGCATCGGCTGGTTGGCCACGATGCCGACCGAGTGGCCCTCGACCCGGCCGAACCCGCAGACCATGTTCGGGGCGAACAGCGGCTGGACCTCGAGGAACTCCTGGTCGTCCAGGACCGCCTCGATGGCCTTGTGCATGTCGTAGGGCTGGTTCGGCGAGTCCGGGATGAGCGCGTCCAGCTCGCGGTCCAGCTCGGTGGGCTCCAGGTCGGCCGGCTCGCCCATGACCGGGGGGCGCTCCAGGTTGTTGCTGGGCAGGTAGGAGAGCAGCGCGCGCACGTAGCTCAGCGCGTCGTGCTCGTCGGTGCCCATGTAGTGCGCGACGCCGGACTTCGAGTTGTGCGTGCGTGCCCCGCCGAGCTCCTCGAACGCCACGTCCTCGCCGGTGACGGTCTTGATGACGTCCGGGCCGGTGATGAACATGTGCGAGGTCTGATCGACCATCACGGTGAAGTCGGTGATCGCCGGGGAGTAGACCGCGCCGCCGGCGCACGGGCCCATGATGAGCGAGATCTGCGGGATCACCCCGGACGCGTGGACGTTGCGCCGGAAGATCTCGCCGTAGATGCCCAGGGAGACCACGCCCTCCTGGATGCGCGCGCCGCCGGAGTCGTTGATCCCGATGATCGGCCAGCCGTTGCGCAGGGCCAGGTCCATGACCTTGATGATCTTCTCGCCGAACACCTCGCCGAGAGACCCGCCGAACACCGTGAAGTCCTGGGCGAACACGCACACCGGGCGCCCGTCGAGGGTGCCGTGCCCGGTGACCACGCCGTCGCCGAAGGGCCGGTTCTTCTGCCCGCCGAAGGCGTGCGAGCGGTGCCGGGCCAGGTCGTCCAGCTCGACGAACGAGCCCTCGTCGAGGAAGTGGCGCAGCCGCTCGCGAGCGGTCATCTTGCCCTTGGCGTGCTGCTTCTCGATCCGGGCCGCCTTGCCGGCGAGGATCGCCCGATGGCGCAGGTCCTCCAGCTCGGCGATCCGGCCCGCGGTGGTGGACAGGTCCGGGGCGGGCTCCCCGGCCTTCTGGGCTGCGCTCGCGCTCATGTGCATTCCTCCCGCGCCTGAGTAGGCGGTACTGGTCCAGCCGGCGGGCCTCCGGTTGACTCGGCAGGGCTCGGACCGGGGTCTGTGAAGTACCTTATCCGCGTGTCGGAACCCACTTCGGGGCTGGTCAGCCCCACCCCCGCTCCGCTCGTCACCGGCCCGGACGCAGTGACCCGCTCCAGCGGCGTCGCCTACGTCGAGGGCTGGCCGGTCGACCTCGGCACCGCCGCGGTCATCAAGTCCATCCGCAAGGGCGGCGGCTCGTGGCGCAGCGTCACCGTCTTCTCCGAGATCGCCTCCACCAACACCGTCGGGATGGCGCTGGCGCAGGCTGGCTGCCCGGGTGGCGTCGTGCTGGTCTCGGACCTGCAGACCAGCGGCCGAGGTCGACTCGACCGCGTCTGGGAGGCACCCGCGGGCACCTCGGCGATGTTCTCGGTGGTGCTGGACCCGACCAGCGCCGAGCATGCGTGGGGTCTGCTCCCACTGCTGGCGGGGGTGGCGGTCAGCGAGGCGCTGGAGTTCGTCACCGGAGTGCCGGCCGCGCTGAAGTGGCCCAACGACCTGGTCATCCGCGACGAGGACGCCCCCAGCGGGCGCGGCGGGAAGGTCGGCGGCATCCTCGCCGAGCGTCATCCCGGGTCCGGGAAGGTGATCCTGGGGGTCGGCATCAACGTCGACCTGGCCGAGGAGGACCTGCCGGTCCCCACCGCGACCTCGCTGACCCTGGCGGGGGTGCCCCGGCCGCGGCGCGCGAAGCTGGTCGGCCGCGCGCTGTCGCGCATCGAGCACTGGTTCACCGCGTGGGATGCGGTCGGCACCGATGCCGCCGCACTGGACCGCCTGTTGGACGCCTACCGGGAGCGCTGCCTGTCGATCGGCGCGGACCTGCGGGTCGCACGCCCGGGTGCCGCCGAGGATCTGGTGGGTACCGGCGCCGGGATCGGCCCGGGCGGCGAGCTGCTGGTCGACGCGAACGGGGAGCGGGTCGCGGTGACCGCCGGCGACGTGGTGCACGCCGCGACGAGGTGACCGAGGTACCGCCGGCTGACTCCTCCGAAGCCGCAGACCCCGCCGATTCCGCAGATTCCGCAGATTCCGCCGGTTCCGCCGAGGCTGCCGAGGGTGTCGGCCCCGCTGATGCGGTCGATGCCGCCGATGCGGCGGGGGACGACGACGGCGTGGGCGATCCCGCCCTCGCGCGGCTCGTCGAGGCGATCCTGGGCGGACCCACGTCGCTGACCCGCGACGAGGTGGCCACGGCCGCCGGGATCACCGTCGAGGAGGCCCGGCCGTTCTGGCGGGCCATGGGATTCGCAGACGTCGGCACCACCCAGGCCTTCACCGAGGGCGACCTGGCAGCCATGAACGTGATGGTCCGCTGGGTCCGCGACGGGCTGATGGACTCCACACGCGCGGTGGAGGTGATCCGCAGCCTCGGCCAGACCGCGGTCCGGCTGGCCGACTGGCAGGTGGACACGATGGGCCGCATCCTGGCCACCCTCGGCGACGAGGTGACCGTGGACGAGGTCGCCGACGGGCTGACTGACCTGCTGCCCGAGCTGGAGTCGCTGCTGGTCCACGTGTGGCGCCGGCACCTGGCCGCGGCGGTGTCGCGGGAGCTGTCCACGCGGTCGGGGACGCCCGGCTCGGACGTCGGCGCGGGGACGGTCGGGTTTGCCGACATCGCTAGCTTCACCCGGCTGACCCGCGTGCTGCAGGAGGACGACCTGGCGGCCATGGTCGAGGCCTTCGAGACCGGAGCCGCCGACATCGTCGCCGGGCACGGCGCGCGCATGGTCAAGACCCTCGGCGACGAGGTGATGTTCCTGGCCGACTCGCCCGACACCGCCGTGAGCATCGCGGCGGCGCTGCACCGGCTGCCGCTGCTCACCCCGACCGACCGGGTCCGGCTGCAGCTGCGGATCGGCCTGGCGACCGGGCGGCTGGTCAGCCTCATGGGCGACTACTACGGCGACACCGTCAACCGGGCCAGCCGGCTGACGGCCGTGGCCCGGCCCGGCCACACCTGGATCGACCCGGCCACCGAGGACGCCCTGGCCGACCCCAGCGACTACGTGATCCGCCACCACCGCCCACGCGCGCTGCGCGGGCTGGGCCTGGTGCGCGCCTCGTCGATCCGGCTGCGCCACCCACCCGAGGCGGAGGCGCCCCCGGCTGAGGGGTGAGCCTGGCGCTCAGTCCGCCGAACGGGCGCAGCCCGGGTGGTCTGTGGGGGGGTGTCCCAGAGCCCAGCTGGGACGTCCGGGGGCCAAGATCGCGGTCAAGCCCGTGCTCTACGACCTGTGCAAGCTCGTCCCGATGCCCGACCGCAGCGCGTCATCGAGGGTGAGGCGGCGGCCTCCGGGAGCGCTGGAAGCCCTCGGGGCGGTGGGGCTGTCAGCCGAGCAGGGAGCGCAACCGTGGTGACCGGCCCCAGAGCATGGCCGCGCCGACCGACAGCACGTACACCAGGCCCACGCTCCAGACGATGTCCAGGGCGATGACCCACCACCGGCTCTCGGCGTCGGACAGGGCACCCGCATTGCCCCACAGCGCCCAGATGAGCATCTGGTGGATGAGGTAGGCGCCGAAGGAGGCGCGCCCGATTGCCGCCACGAGGCCGGAGGCGCGCGCCGGGACCCGCACCCCGACCAAGGCGAGAAGGACTCCGGTCGAGGCGAGCATGGTGAAGTACGTCGCGTAGGAAGTCGTCGCGCCGCGGCCTTCTGTCCGGATCGCAAGCATGGTGACGAGCACGAAGGCGACATAGAGGGCGACAGCAAGAGTCCGGGCTCTGAGCGTCATCGACTGCCTACGCAGGACCAGCGCCCCGAGGAGCGCATAGAGGAACGGGTACGCGGCGAGCGCCCAGTCGGACCTCAGCGTCTCGAATGGCTCATAGAGGTGGGAGGCCACGACGAGGATCGACGGCAGAGCCACGACCGCACCGAGCCACGCAAGCAGAGGGATCGATGTGGGCTGGCGACGTAGGTGCAGCACGGCCGTGCCCAACACAAGCAGCAGGGGGATGTAGACGAACAGGTACCACATGTGGCCGCCCCACGTGGGCGCCTGTACGAAGGGCTCGACTGCCTCCACGGCCAATTGGGACGCACCCTTCGGGCGGCCTTCCCGCAGCCAGCCGAATGCGATGTAGAGGTATCCCCAGACGAGCATGGGCACCAGCGCCTTGCGGGCCCGACGAGCCAGATCCTCCCGAGACCGGACGGGCGCGCCGACCAGCAGGACCCATCCGGCGATGGCGAAGAAGACGGGCACCGCCCAGCGCGAGGCCGAGTCGAACGCTGACGCCGTCCAATAGACGGAGTCGAAGTCGCCGGCCTTCTCAGCCCGGCCAATGAAGTTCTTGGTGACGTGAATGGTGATGACGGCCAGGACCGCCAGGGCGCGCATGAACTCGATGTCGTCCCGACCGCGACGGGTCTGTGACGAGTGCTCCTGCTGTGGAGGGGTCGAGACGCTGACGGCCATCCGGCGAGAGTAGCCGCGATCCGAGCGTCCGCTGCGCATCCCGGGGCGACTGACGATGCTGCCTGGCGGCCCTGCGCCTGAAAGGGCTACTGGCCCTCGCGCTGCGTCACTACCCGCTCCCAGGGGGCTGGCCGGGGCATGAACTGGGCGAAGAAGTCCTCCAGCATCTCGTCGACCTCCTCTCTGGTATAGGCCGACTCCGGCTGATCGCCGAGCGCAATGAAGGTGAACGGTCTGCCCCGCAGCAGCGTGCTCAGCTGTTCTGGCAGGCTCTCGGTGCCGAGGCCGACATAGGCGTATCGAGCTCGCGCCGGCACGGCTCGCCCGGTGACGAAGGCGAAATGGGGGTAGAGGGACGACGTCACGCTGACGTCGGTCGGGGAACGGAAGGCTGCCCTGGACGTGCGGTCAAAATCTCGGCTGTAGCGCTCCTGCAGCTCTTCGAGCAGCGACCGGCGCATGCCGATCGGGATGTGGAGCAGTGAATGCGTGATGTCGACCCCATAATCCGACGCGAGAAGCTCTCGGTTGTTGCGAGCGGCCTGGATGTGTGGTTCGGGGTCGCCTGCGTAGTCGACGGTGACGCCGGACAAGTAGAACTTGCTCAGGCCATTGGCGAGGAAGAAGTCCGAAGGTTCCACGGGGGAGCTCAGGAGGAAGTCGTCGTTCGCGTAGAGGAAGTGCTCGGCCAGCCCGTCGATCCGGTGAATCTGAGTCTCGATCGCGTGCGAGTTGAAGACGGGCAGGGCCGATGGATCGCTCCAGATGTCGCGGTGGTCGACGATGCTGATCCTGGGATGCTCCTCCTCAAGCCAACGCGGCCGCTGACGGTCTGTGACCACGAAGATCCGACGCACCCAGGGTGCGAACTGATGAATCGAGCGCAGCGAGAAGCGCAGCTCGTCACGGCTTCGGAAGCGATGATCGCCCGCGGCATGGTCTGGACCCTCGAGTGCCGGGGGCGCCGAGGATGCCATCTCACCCTTCGCCGCGTCGCGGCGGGCTCGCCACTCGGGATCGTTGCCATCCACCCAGGTGTAGACGAGATCGATCGGGAAGCCGGGCTCCGAGATGCTTCTTCTGCGGAAGCTCGATGCCACCAGGAACGGCACTCCGTGGAAGTCGGAAGGACCGGCTGGCCTGAGTTCGCTTTCCTCAAGCAGCCCCACCCTGGCATTGGCCTGTGGCGCGAGGAACTGGCCGGGGATGTCCTCGGAATCCCGCCAGAACTCCAGCTCAACAGCACCGAACGACCGCGTTCCCAGCGTCACGAGATCACCTCGTCCGCGCACATGGGCCAAGACGACGGGGTTCATCGCAAGGGCGGCGGGGGCATCGGCCAAGGAATACCAGGTCAGGGGCGATTCGGGAGAGGCAAGCATCCATTCCCCGCCACTGTCAGCAGCCAATGCGGTCATCAGCGTCCCGCGGTCCTGCTGTCGGATGGCGATCTGGGCGCGGGCCCACGACGTGCTTGGCAGGCCGGTGTGCGGGATCCCGGCCACTCTGAGGATCTGCCCGATCGCTGACAAGTTCGCCGCTTGGATGTCGGCGATCGAGGCGCGGTTCGGCGTGGCCGGCCCGGATAGCAGGCTCTCTGCGGAGTGAGGGGCCCGCTCGACCGCACGGCGCAGCCTGCTCGCACGTGCCTCGGGTGACCAGGATGCGCGCTCTCGCAGCAGACGCTCGAACAGCTGGATCCACTCGTGCGCCACGTGCTCGGGCGTGGCCGTCGCAGCCCACTCGTGCGCCGCTTGCCCCAGCTGGGCTCGCAACTCGGGACCCTCGATCAGGCGCCGGATTGACGCGCCGAGGGCGCCGACATCGTTGGGCGGGACGAGAAGGCCACGCTCGTCGTGGCCGATGACCGTGCCAGGCCCGCTGTCATATCCGATCGTGGGCACCCCGGCGGCGCCTGCTTCGAGGGCGACCAAAGGATGGCCCTCGGTCCGGGACGGCATGACCAGCATGGATGCCTTGGCGTACTCCTCCGTGACGTCGGCGAGCGGTCCGGTGAACGAGACGCGTCCCATCAGGCCCATGGCTCGGACCTGCCGGGCCAGTGCCGGGCTGGTGGGGCCGTCGCCGATGAGGCGCAAGTGCCATTCGGGATGGTCGGAGGTCGCCGAGGCGAACGCGGTGATCAGATGGCCGAACTGCTTCTCGCCAGTCATCCGGCCGACTCCGAGGACCAGTGGGTTGCTCAGGGACGAGCGTGGCCGGACGGTCGCCGGGATCGAATTCGCAATCGCGTGCATCGGGGGGTGCCCGTTGCCAAGGATGGAGGCCATCTGTAGGCGGATCTCTTCGGAGAGGAAGACCATCGCGTCGAGCATCGCGCCGAAGAGGGCCATGGGCTCGCCGCTGGATCCCCGGGTGTGGCTGCGTCGGTGGTCCTGGTGGACGACGAGAGTGTCCGCCGGAGCCAGGGCCACCGCCAACGGGATCAACGCGGGCACGGTGGTGACCAGGACATCGGATCGGTGGTTCTCCAAGTGATTCTGCAGCATCAGATCGGTCAGGGCGCTGAAGGCAGATTCCCACCGGGGCGAGACGATCGTCGATGGCTGGCGGTCCAGGTCGCTCAGCCGTTCGGGCGAGAGGCCCACCTCCGGGCTTGAGACGGCGATGCGGTCACCGGTTGCATCCACCAGGTGGGTCACCTTCAGACCTTCGGGCACCAGGCCCGGCGCTGCGTCCCGATCGCGCAGACAGGAGACGACCTCGACGTCCGCGAAGTCCCGCAGCGACGCGGCCTGGGAGTAGACCGCTCGCTCGGTGCCGGCGTTCGCGTTGCCCCAGATGAGCAGGTATGTGATGCGAGGCTTCATCGATCCCCTCCCAGGGCGTCGAGCACAACGCCGAGGAAGCCCTTGACGGTGATGTAGAACCGGGTTCGACGCACTGCGCCGTCCGGGGTAGCCATCCAGGTCCAGGAGAACGCGGGTCCGACCCTGACTCCGGGCAGATCCTCGTGGGCATGTCGGACACGCAGCCGCCGCCCGTTCATGTCCAGGACTCTCAGACTGAAGGTCTGCCTTTCATCTGGCTTGGCCAGCAGCATGGACACGGGAACCGACACCCGATGGTGATCGGGAAGCTCACTGCCGAACACGCGCAGCGGGATGGGGGTTCCGCGGTCGCGTGGCTCGAGCTCCCCGCTGAGGATGACCATTCCGGGGTCCACCCGGATCAAGGCGCTCAGATGGCCGGGCCCGCTGTGGGCTCCGACCAGCACGGCACTGGGGCGAGGGACCACCGGCCTGACCTCCAGCAGGCCTGCGTGGGATGCCAGGTTGAACAGCCGCGCCGCTCCTACCCACAGAGGCGCCTCCTGCCACTGGGTCGCGCCAGCGAATGCCACGGGGGCGTCGGGTCCCAGTCCTTGCAGGTAGACCCGCCACGGGCCGGCTCCCTTGGGGAGCGCTTCGTCAAGGTCCACAACAGCGGTCCATCGGTCGGGCCGCATCGGGTTCGTGGCAGCCGATACGACGATGTTCCCGCTCCGAGACTTCAGCATGATCCCCGGTGGATCTCCGCGACGAGGACCGTCCATCGTGAATGTGTGGCCGTCGACGAGGCCGACCACCACATCCAGAGCTGCCCCGGCCGGCGGGGTGGCGGAGCGGGTGAACGGCCGTGCCCGCAGCCGCGCTTGGCGCCGGGACGCGCGCCACCGGCCGAACCGTGGGCCCACGTGATTCACGATCGGCCAACCTACGGCGAGTTGACGGCGCATGCCACCCGTCTGGTTCACGGATCGGCCCCTTCACCCGGTGAACCGTCGCTGGGCTCGACTCCCGGGTTTCCAAGCCGTGGGGCCCGATCCGACGAAGGCGACTCAGGTTGCCGCCCGCTGCTAGCGTCCCGGGCGTGCCGGCAAACCGCTTGGAGCAGGTGCGAGCAGTCGGCGGTCGGGGTCGCCTCCGCGTGAGCCGACTCCGTCGTCAGATCGCGCCACCGGCGGTCGAGTGGATGGCGGTCCCGGCCTCCCAGCGGTTCTGGGGCAGCGTCGAGCCGGTCGCGGATGGCCTCTTGGTGCGCCTGGACGAAGACGAGAAGGTGCCGCTGGTCCTGCGCGACCGGATCTCGGGCCGGGGCCGGACATTCGCGGGTGGTCAGGCCCTGCTCCGTCTCGAGGACCGCTTCGGCGAGGGCGTCTGGGACGTTCACGTCGAGGACTCCCGGGGCCGGTCCATGCGGGTCCAGGCGTCCTGGCTAGGTCCGGACGCCGACCGGGCGGCGGTGGCCGCCGGGCGGCTGCTCGCGATCGTCCCCTTCCGGACGGTGCTCGGCGGGCTGTCACTACGGACCTACGATCGCGCCGAGCACCTTGAGCTGCGGGCGTGGGACACCGACGACCAGGACCTGATCCTCACTGGGCGCCTGACCACGGCGGAGGAGCATCCCGAGCTGGCGCATGTGGCGCTGCGTGGGCTCGCCGGCATCACCGGGCAGGACGCCACTGTTCAGCTGCGCATGCGTGCCCAGCCCGACGGAAGCAGCGAGCTGCGGATCCCGCTGCGGGAGCTGCGGCTGGCCCAGAAGGCGGCGGTGAGCGCCTTCGAGCCGTTGCTGGAGACCGACGAGGGGCACCGCATCGACATCGGCATGCTCTTGGGATCGGAGCGGCGCCGGCGCCGGCTGGAGGCGGGGGTCGCGGTGGTGGTGGAGGATCCGGACCTCGACTCGGGGCTCGTGGATGAGTCCCCCGAGCCCTCCGTGCTGATCCGCACGACGCTGGATCGCGACGGCTCGGCCCGCATCCGAGTCTCCACGGAACCTGGAGGACCGCGATGAACGCCCAGCTCTGGCCGACCAGTCTGCGTGCCGAGAACCTCGCGCTGGTGACGCAGCTGCTGGAGCAGCTCGGCGTGCCGTTCCTGGTCCACGCCCCGCGCGCTCGGACAAGCACGGCCGTCATGGTCTCCGCGGAGCATCGCGGCCTGGTCTCGCGTGCCCTGAGCACGCAGTCGACCTGGCGCGGTGCGAAGGTGGTGGGCACCGGCCCGGTCCCGCCGCTGCTGGAGCTGGACTCGTCGGCAGCCACGTCCGAGCTGCGCAAGACCGGTACGTTCGCGGTCGTCGGGCCCTCGCAGTTCGCCCACGACCACGCGGTGGACCGGCTGCGCTATGCCGTCGAGGTCGAGTTCTGGTTTCCCGACGCCTTCGGGTACCTGCGATCCCCGCGGTGGGGGCGAGTCCAGACGGTCATCGATCAGCTGACCCCGGACACGCGGGCCTCCCTGGCCGATCTCGGCCGCTTCCACGACCACACGGACCCAGCCCAGCTTGAGCAGCGGTTCCCGGCCCGATCCGAGTTCCTGGTGAGCGCGGCCACCGACTGCCTTCTGCCCATCGACGTGGTCTACACCTGGGTGGACGGCCGCGACGAGCAGTGGCAGCGCCGACGACACGAGCAGCGGGGTGCCGGCGCCGACTGGCACGCCGAGGTCGCCAGCGACTCCCGCTACCTGGAGCGCGACGAGCTGCGCTACTCCGTGCGCTCGGTCCTGGCCCATGCGCCCTGGGTGGGGCGCATCCACATCGCCACCGACCGTCAGCGGCCCGCCTGGCTGCCGGAGGACACCGACCGCGTCCGGATCGTGGACCACCGCGACTTCTTCGCCCACCCCGATGTGCTGCCGGTCTTCAACTCCCATGCCATCGAGTCCCAGCTGCACCGGATCGACGGGCTGCCCAACCACTTCGTGTACCTCAACGACGACGTCCTGTTCGGGGCGCCGGTCGACCCCGAGGACCTGGTCAGTCCGGCCGGGCTGACCGCCATCCACCTGGGCCGGGCCAAGGTGCCGATCCCCGAGTACCCGGAGCTGCGCCGGCCGGTCGACGCCGCCTTCCGCAACGTGCGCCGCCTCATCGAGCGGGACTTCCAACGCACCCTCACCGCCACCAGCTGGCACACCCCGCACCCCCTGCGCGTCGATGTGCTCGCCGAGATGGCCGACCGCTACGCCCCGGAGTGGGACCGCACCGAGGCGTCGCGGTTCCGCAGCCCCGAGGACATCTCGCCCACCTCGTCGTTCTACCAGCACTACAGCTGGTTCACGGGGCGCTCGTTCACGGGGAGCCTGACCTACTCGTACACCAACCTGGCCGCTGCCGACATGGTCCAGCGACTGGGCCGGCTGGCTGCCATGCGCAGCTTCCAGTCGATGTGTCTCAACGACTCGGACGCCCACCCCGAAGAGACCATGCTGGTGGACCAGGCGCTGCGTGAGTTCTTCGAGGACTACTTCCCGATCGCGGGGTCCCACGAGGCTGACCGATGAGGGTGTCGTTCCTCGTCACCGACGCATTCCTGCTCGACGAGACCGTCCAGTCGGTGCTCACGTTGGCCGATGCCCTGAGCCGCCATCCGGGGATCGAGGTCGAGGTGGTCTCGGTCTTCCGACGCCAGGAGGTCCCGGCGCTGCGCTCAGGAAGGCTGATCCACGCCGGGTACCTGGTGAACACGCGCAGCCCCGCGGTGCGCCATGCCGTGGAGCTGGTCGGCGCATCCGCGCTGGTGCCCGGGCAGGACCGCGACTTCCGGCGGTTCAGCCCGATCTCCGACGCGGCGATCGAGCGCTACGCGCGGCGGTGGCGGCCCGACGTCCTGGTGGTCACCAGTCCCGGCCTGGCGGTGGCACTGGTCCGCTGCCTGCCGGCCACCCCGGTCGTCCTGTGGTCGCACGACGTCGTCAGCGCGCTGCCCACGGGGCTGAGCGTGGACCTCGTGCACGCGGTTGGCGCGTGCGCGGCGGTCGCTGCCGTCACGGCCCAGGAGACCGCCGGCTGGCAGTCGAGGCTCGAGTTCGCCGGCATCCCGGCCGTCCATGTGCCCCCACCCGTCGCCGGACCCGACCGGCCTGCGCCCCATGCCGAGTCGACCTCGGTTGTGGCGGCCGGTCGCCTGAATCCGGACAGCGGGTTCGACCATCTGCTCGGCGCGTTCTCCGAGATCGCGCATGCCCGGCCCGGCTGGGACCTGCTCATCCTTGGTGAGGGCCCCCAGCACGACCTGCTGCTCCAGAACGCCGAGGGCCTGGGCATCCGCGATCGCCTCACCATCCGCCCCCCGACGCCATTCATGGGAGAGGTGCTCGCCGAGAGCGGTGTCTACGTCAGCGCCGGGACGTCGGAGCCGACCGGCGCGGCCCTGCTGGCGGCGATGCAGGCTGGCGTGGCCGTGATCAGCTCCGACTGCCCCGTCGCGCCGCGGGAGATCGTGCAGGACGGCGTCAACGGCCTACTGGTCGGCACCGGGAGCCTGCCCGACCTGACGGCCGCCCTGGACCAGGCCACGGGTGACCCAGATCTGCGCGCCCGGCTCGGCCGCGGAGCACGCGACCACGCTCGGGCCTTCGCCGCCCCCGCCGTGGCCGAGCGGTTCCTCGCTCTGCTCGACCAGGCCGGCGTCGAGCAGCGGCGGTTCCCGCCGATCGGGAAGAAGGCTCGACGCCCGGCGGCCCCAGCCTGACAGCCGGGCAGCCTCAGTCCAGTACAGCGAAGAACTCGGCGACTGCCTGCCGGTTGTAGTCCTCCAGCGACCTTGTGACCGGCGGGAGCTTGCCGCGCACGAAGTCGGTCATCCCGGCGACCAGGCCCTCGGTCGAGTTGTCCACGACGTATCCGTAGCCAGACTCCAGGAACTCCTGGGGTCCAGGCAGCCGGGTGGACAGGACCGGGACCCCCAGGGCGATGGCCTCCAGCAGCGCAATGCCGAAGCCCTCGTACAGCGAGGACTGCACGAAGAGGTCGCATCGGGCCAGGATCGGCATGGGATTGATGTTCTCGAACAGATGGATGCGCTCGGCGACGGGGGAGTGGTCGCGCATGCCGTAGAGCTTCGCGCGCGAGTTGCCCGGCCCGCCGATGAGGAACAGCTGGAACGTGCGGTGCGGCTCGGCGAGGCAGACCTCCTCGAACGCGCGGATCAGGCGGTCCTGACCCTTCTCGGGGGAGAACCGGCCGATGTTGACGAACCTGGTGCTCGACTCGTCCTCGAGGATCGAGACGAGCTCCGGGGTGAGGTAGGCCTCGTGCGCCTTGCTGCGACGGACGATCGAGTCCAGGTCGAGGGTGTTGTGGACCACGCGAATCCGGTCCGCGATGCTCTCGGGCAGGTAGCCCTCGGTCACCAGATCGGTGCGCAGCGCATCGCTGACCACGGGGATGGTCCGCGCCCGCTGGTAGGCCCGCCGCAGCACCGGGGCGTTGAAGTTGTTGCGCAGCTCCAGCTCGTGCCCCATGTCGCTGTGGATGAACACGTGACTGCGCGGCGCCGTGAGCGCGAGGACTCCGGCGGGCAGCGCGTCGTAGCCGGAGAAGTGGATCGCCTGATCGTAGGACCGACGGCCGAACAGCCGTCTCGCCTCGCGCCGGAACACCGCCTCCAGGTGGTTCCAGTCGTCCTCGTCCAGCTCCAGTCTGTGCTCGAACTTGGCCCAGGCGAGTTGCTCGCTGGGCGCGACCATGGTCCCCCGGGGGGCCACGATGCACCGGTGGCCGGACGCCAGGACCTGGTGGAGGTTGTCGCCGGCGTGGCCCGAGACGCTGGTCACGGGCAGGAGGATCTCGTAGTCGCGCTCGTCCCCCAGATGGCTCAGGAGGTTCAGGAACGACGTGGTGATCCCGTTGGTCTTCAGGCTGCCCGGGAAGATCAGGATCCGCTCCCGGGCCGGGGCAGCCGCGGGCTCTGGCTCAGGGTCTCCGCCCAGGACCGAGCCCAGGAACGTCTGGGTGCCGCCGGGTGATTCCAGCGGGTTGTACTCCTCGTTGAAGGCGGCATGGTCGGCCCGGCTCGGCGCGCTCTCCAGCGCGCGCACCACCTCGTCCTCACTGCGGGTCAGTGTGAAGGGCAGCTGGGCGAGGTCGAGGTAGAGGCCGCGCTCTGCGGTGTACTGCTCGAGGTCGGGCACGTCGAGGATGATGGGCCGGCCACGCAGCGCGAAATCGAACGTCACCGAGGAGTAGTCGGTGATCAGGACGTCCACGATCGTGAGGAACTCGTAGAGATCCATGTGGTCAGGGACCATCTCGAAGGCGGCATTCTGGTGGCCCTGCACCAGGTCCGTGACCAAGGTGTGCGGCTTGGCGAAGAACCTCATGGGGCGGCGTGTGCTTGCGCGCACGGCAGCCATCCGCGTGAAGAGGTCGAGGTTCGACTGCGCGTGAGCGGTGGCACCGGCGTTTCCCCGCCAGGTGGGCAGCCACGCGACCACGAGCTCCTCGGGCCTGATTCCCATCTGGTCTCGCAGGCTTGCCGCGGACGCCTCCAGCTCCAGCATCATCGAGACCCGGGGGCTGGGCAGCATGCGGATGTTGGCGCCGTCGAGCATGAACGCCTCGCGCACCCGCTGGAGCCCAGTCGGGTTGTTCACGGCGACCACGTCACTGAGCAGGAGGGTGCGCTGCGCGTTCGCCATGGCCAGCGGCGCCGCCTCGATGTGATGCCCCATCCGCTTGAGCGGGGTCCCATGCCCGGTGTTGACCAGCGTCTGGCCCCGGGTGGGCACGTACGAGCGGGGAAGCGCCGAGTCGGTGAGCAGCAGCGCCGCGGTGCGCAGCGAGTCGTAGTACTCCTGTGACGAGCGAGCGACGGTCTTGGCCCGGATGCCGTACCTCGCCAGCCGCTCGGCCAGTCCCGGCCGATTCGGCGCCGCGATCGTCCAGGTCAGATCCGGCCTGCTGACCGCGCATTCCCGTGCGATCGCCAGGAGGGAGCCGTCGAAGGCCTTGCCGTTGTAGCCGTCGACCAGGACCGTTCCCGCGAGCGCGGTGGAGAAGTCGACGTTCTGCGCGTAGCTCTGGTACGGCGACAACGGCGTGCGGGCGGACTGGATGGCCAGACGAGCCTTCTGGTAGCGCTCGAACCCCAGGGCCCGCATGGTCATCGCCGTCGTGCCGCGGCGCAGCGCCTGGCCCGCTGGTTGGACCCGTGCCCGCACGGGGCCCTGGTGGGGCTTCGGGGTCGCGTCCAGCTGCAGCGCTTCGGCGACCGCGACCGCCTCCGCTCGATCCATGCGCTGCAGTCGCTGGGGCGAGTCGCGGATCACGTGCCGGTATCCGCGGACATCGACGATCAGCAGGTCGCAGCCGGAGATGCTGATGCGGCGCATCGCGGTGCCGTGTTCGTCGTCGAGCCGGCCGATGACGTCGACGAATCGAGACGGGACGAGTCGGGACCGGACCAGGTCGGCGATCCGCTCCAGCCGCTGGGCGGACGGGTCGTTCCGGAAGACGTAGGCGAACCCGTCGTCGGTGGGTCGGATGGCCAGCCCCATCGGGGCGAGCACCGCGTCGGCGTCGACGAACGGCAGCGGCAGGGCCGTGCTCAGAACCCTCTCGAAACGCCGGAAGGTCACCTCGATCAGCCCGATCGATCCCAGGCTCATCGAAGGCTCGGGACCGGGCAGTCCCACGACGACCTCGGTCGGACGCACCTGCCCCGGCACGCGATCTCGCGGGTCCCCGAAGACGAGGTCGGCGGCCAGGATGTCGGGCGGGTCCTTGCGCCCGGCGATCCCCACCCGCAGAGCGCCCTTCTCATCCAGGCTGGCCTCCCCGAGGTGAAGACCCAGCAGCGGGGCGTAGAGCCGGTCCTCCGAGGGCGATACGACGAGTGACTCGGAGGACCCGTCACCGAACACGTAGTAGTGGAACTCCTGGTACTTGCGCACCGGTGACATCTCGCGATGCCTGCTGCGGCCCAGGCGCTGGATGAGGTACGGCCCCTCCTGCATCCGCTGGATGGTGATGGCCGTGGCCAGCTGCTCGTTCGACACCCGACGCACAACGTGGCCTCTCTCGCGCACCGCTGCGGTCACAGTAGCCAACGCGGGTAGCAAAGGCTCGATGTTCCACGCCGTGGCCAGCCAACCTTGGTCGCGCAGAGCGGCGTTCCTCGCTCGCCGCGCGGCTCACCATGCGGCGGCTCGGCGGCTCGGGGGATCGGGCTCAGCCGGGATGGTCCGGGGAGAGCGCGGGCAGCGGCCCCACCAGGGCGAGGTCGCCGATCGGATCGGCGTCGGCCGCCGGCTCCTTGACCTCGGCCGTCTCCGGGAAGACCCAGGTGCGGTAGGCCCAGAACCGGAACAGCGTGCCCAGGCCCAGCGCGATCCCGTTGCCGCTGATGTTGTCGGCCAGCTGGCTGTCGAACCCCAGCGCATAGTGGGTGAACCACAGGCACGCCCAGGAGATCAGCAGCGCGACGCCGTTGGCCGCGAAGAACAGCGCCGTCTCGCGGCGGACTCCCGTGCGGGCCCGGTCGCGGTAGGTCCAGTGCCGGTTGGCCAGGTAGGCGAACGCCGTGGCCAGCAGGACGCTGATCGTCTTGGCGGTCAGCGGGCTGTCGGAGAGGTGCTCGGCGCGCAGCAGGTTGAACACGCCCACGTCGATGACGAAGGCGACGGCGCCGATCGTGCCGAACTTGGCGATCTCGGCGACCAGCTTGGCCCACACCGAGTCCAGGCGGCCCTTCGGCGTCGCGGTGGCGGGACCGGGCAGCTCCAGGACAGAGGTCATGACGCACCTCCCTACCCACGCTCGGCGTCGACCTGACAGCAGTGCCGTCAAGTGTCTCATCCCTGAGTCGTTACGGTGGCCTCCTCGCCCCGAGGCGCTGGTCACTCCGGCGTTTCGCACCCCACCTCGGCCGCTCCCGCGGCCCCTGGCACGACTGGAGGACGCCATGGACGTCGCGCTGTCAGCCGAGCACGAGCAGCTGCGCAAGGTCGTGGAGCAGTTCGCCCACGACGAGGTCGCCCCGCGGATCGGGGAGTACTACAAGCGCCATGAGTTCCCGCTGGACCTGGTCACCCGGATGGGCGAGATGGGCCTGTTCGGGCTGCCGATCCCCGAGGAGTACGGCGGCATGGGCGGGGACTACCTGGCGCTGTGCGTGGCGATCGAGGAGATCGCCCGGGTCGACTCGTCGCTGGCGATCACCCTGGAGGCCGGCGTGTCGCTGGGCGCCATGCCGATCCTGCGGTTCGGCACGCAGGAGCAGAAGCAGCGCTGGCTGCCCGAGCTGGCCGCCGGCCGGATGCTCGGCGCGTTCGGCCTCACCGAGGCCGGCAGCGGCTCGGACGCCGGCGGCTCGCGCACCACCGCGGTCGTCGACGGCGACGAGTGGGTGATCAACGGGTCCAAGTCGTTCATCACCAACTCGGGCACCGCCATCACCGGGTTGGTCACGGTCACCGCCGTGACCGGCACCCGCGACGACGGCCGCCCGGAGATCTCCTCGATCATCGTCCCGGCGGGCACGCCCGGGTTCGCGGTCGCGCCGGGGTACGACAAGGTCGGCTGGAACGCCTCGGACACCCACGAGCTGTCGTTCGCCGACGTGCGCGTCCCGCTGGCCAACCTGGTCGGCGAGCGCGGCCGGGGCTACGGGCAGTTCCTGTCGATCCTGTCCGAGGGCCGAGTGGCGATCGCCGCGCTGGGCACCGGGCTGGCGCAGGGCTGCGTCGACGAGTCGCTGGCGTTCGCCGCGACCCGCGAGTCGTTCGGCCGCCCGATCAACACCCGGCAGGTCATCCAGTTCATGATCGCCGACATGTCCGTGCGGGCCCACCTCTCGCGGTTGGCCTGGCGGCATGCGGCGGCCCTCATGGTGGCCGGCCGGCCGTTCGCCACCGAGGCCAGCATCGCCAAGCTCGTCTCCTCCGAGGCGGCCATGGACAACGCGCGCGTGGCCACCCAGATCCACGGCGGGATGGGCTTCACGATCGAGAGCGCCGTGGGCCGGTTCTACCGCGACGCCAAGGTGCTGGAGATCGGCGAGGGCACCTCCGAGGTCCAGCGCATGCTCATCGCCAAGGACCTGGGCCTCCCGACGGAGTAGGCCCCGGGCTGGGGGCTGGGGGCTGAGCTGGGTTCGCGGCTGGGCTCGGGGGGCTGGGCTTGGGCCGAGCTGATGCTGAGGCTGGCGGGCGCCCAGCGCGCGGCCCGTGCATCGGGCTCCTAGGCTCACCGGCATGTACGAGATCACTCGCGGTCCGCACCCGGACGCCCCCGACTTCGAGGCGATCACCCTGCACTCGCCCGCGGGCGTGACGGCCACGTTCGTGCCGAAGGGCGGGATGGTCTGCAGCTCCATGACCCACGACGGGGAGGAGCTGCTCGGCCAGCGGTACGGCCTGGCCGACTACCTGGTGACGGGGCGCACCTTCGGCGTCCCGATCCTGGCGCCGTGGGCCAACCGCCTGGGCAAGATGGCGTACGCGCTGGTCCACGAGGGCGGCGGGGTGCGGCGCATCGACGTCCACCCGGACACTCCGAACCTGCGCCAGGACCCCTACGGTCAGCCGATCCACGGCCTGCTCCGGGGCAGCCCGGACTGGCAGGTCCGTGATCTGTCGACCACTCCCATGGAGGCCTCGATCCTGGCGTCGCTGGAGTTCGACCAGCGCCGCGTGGACTTCTCGGCCTTCCCGTTCGAGCACCGCATCGACCTCAAGGCCACGCTGCGGGCGACCTCGCTCACCTTCTCGACCGAGATCCACGCCACCGGCCAGGACGAGGTGCCCATCGCGTTCGGCTGGCACCCCTACATCACCATCCCGGGCCTGCCGCGCGCCGAATGGGAGGTCTACCTCCCCTTCACCCGTCGCTGCCCGCTGGGCCCCACCCTGCTGCCCGAGGGAACCCGCGAGGACGTCGAGCCGATCATCGGGCGGCTGGGGGAGCGCGCCCTCGACGACCTGTTCGCCAACGTGGACAACGGCACCACCGCCTACATCCGCGGCAACGGCCGGCGCGTGTTCATCCGCTTCGACAGCGGGTACGACTGGGCCATCCTGTACGGCCCGCCGCACCGCGATCACATCTGCATCGAGCCGATGACCGCGGCCAGCGACCCGTTCTCTGGCCAGGACCCCATGGAGGTAGTCCCCCGCGGGAAGTCGTTCCGGGCCACGTTCACGGTCGGGGTCGAGCGGACCAGCTGAGCGGGCTGAGCCGGCTGGGCCGGCTGGGCGGCGGGCGGCTCAGCCCTGATCCACCGACCCGGGTGTGGTGGCTGGTGGCCGCGGCTGGTGGGG
>CAYQMN010000016.1:0-67633 GCA_964418695.1 uncultured Bifidobacteriaceae bacterium
TCGTCACCGTCCAGACGCCACGCCGTACCTAACGTCCGTGGTCAATACACCTAGGTCAGGACACCATGCTTGCGGTCGACCCGTACCTCGCTTTCGAGGACAGCGATCCTCGCTGGGCGGGCATTCGGGGCCGAGTCTTCGCCTTCTTCCGTGTCGCCCACAGGCTCGCTGAGCGCACGCCACGGACGACGGAGGCACGCCGCGACCCCGCCGCACAGTTTCTCCGTTGCCGCGAGCCGCAAGATTTCTGCTTGGGTGTCGCCACTCGCACGCCTGCCGGACATGGCATAGGGGGCTCCAGATCGCCCGACAGATGGTCGATGCACTTGAACTGCGAGCGAAGAGCCGGCCCGAGACTCCGGTGGAGAACATTGAGATCTTCCCCCTCTTCGTACTTCGATCTCATCAGCGACATGTCTGCAGCATCGTGAAGCAGAAGCTGATCGCGTAGACGCAGGAGGTGGCGAAGCGGCACGGCCTTCCGACCGAGAAAATGAGTGTGGCAGGGGCCGGTGGGTATAGCCGGGGCGCTGGGTGCGCGAAGAGCCCGGTTTTCGGGGTGCCGTGCGGGAGCAGACCAGCCGGCGCTCGCGCACGCGCCGGGGTTCCCGACAGGCGGGATTCTCGTGTCCGATTCCTGCCAGTGGCTTGTCACTAACTTGTAACTACGCCCGTGAACAGGACGGGATTTCTTGGACGTGTTCGAATGCTCCTGAGCACGGTGTTCGAACGTGAAAGGACTTCCTGAACGGTTCTGAGTCGCCTTGTAAACAGGTGGTTCCCGGTTCGAGTCCGGGCGTCGGCTCCGTATCGTCGCAGGTCAGAGGCCGATTAGGTTGCCCTGACCTGCCTTGGAACCGTGCCCGTAGGTGCCTACGAGGTGCCTACCTTCGGCTCCCGCGAGTGCTTCGACCTTATCTCCGGGCTCCACGAACGGACCGGCGAGCACGCGGTGGATGGGTCGGCACTCTATGGAATGGACCGCCCGCACCTGTGCCCCGATCAGGTGCATGCGGGGGAATGAACGAGCTTCAGAAGGACCTCATCCCCATATCCCCTGCCCCGACGGTCATAGGGAGCCGGAGCGTCGCGGTCGCCGCTGACCGGGACGGCACGCGCCGGGAGGGGCGACAGCCCGGCCGGCGATGTAGTCCCAAGATCCGCGACGTGGGGCACCGCCCACCACCGCGGCGCCTGGGAACGCGCTCCCCGCGAAGCAGGTGAACGTCGAGCACGTCGTACGGCGTGTCAATCGACGTTTCGGATCGAGACGATCCGCACAGGGACGGCGCGCGCCTCCAGTGAGGTCGCCTGGCGGACGAGATTCACTTTGGTGAAGGTGAACAGGTCTTCCGCTGTCAGTCCAGGCCCATTGCTCCGGTGCATCGCCAAGATGACTCTCGTGGGTTTCGAGCCGAATGTGCCCGAGTCGCCGCCCCCGGCAAAGATGCGGTCCCGCAGCTTCTGGCGTGCCTCCACGTCGTTGCACAGTGCGTCAGCAGAGACTAGGGCCTGGGCGAAGAGGTGGCTGGCCGCGGATGACTTCTCCGTTCTCTTCACGTGGATCAGGGTTCCATCGGGCAGGTACACGTCGCAGGCCTCTATACCGCGCCGGTGCAGTTCTGTTGTGATCAGCTTCCGGTCGAGGCAACCCCGCCGATGGCCTCGGCCAGCTTCAGGTTGTAGGCCGCCTCGTCGTCTCCAGCGCTCCACAGCGGGAACTCGATGTCGTCGACGGGCTCGGCGAAGATCGCCTGGGTCCGACGGTTGATGTTGTCTGCGTAGTCGTGATGGATCTGATACCAGGACCCGTCGTAGAGCGAGTACAGTCGTCTATCCAGCTCGGCCTGGAACGCCAGCCAGCGCCGGAGCGGGATGGCTTGGCTGATGGGCTCTTGACCTTCGGCATCCCGGAACAGCTGGATAGTGGCACGGTCGACGCGATCGAGACGCTGACCGCTCGGATACGTTTCCAGCACTTCCCGGATCTCGCTCCACTCGGGCTGACCTTGGCGGACCTTCCTCTCGCCGCGGGGCCACAGGTTGCCCGGGATCCATGAGTCGGGGGTGCCGTTCTCGTCTACTCGCTCATGGGGCCAGGCCAGCCCGATGCTTCCGACGCCACCATCGAGAACCGACGAGAGGCGTGCGTCGAGCGCCTTCTTGGTCTCAGGGTTCTTCACGGCTGTGAGCTGCTCAAGGATCTTCAAGGCCGGAGGTGGCTGGACGGCGAGGAGCTGCTCGAGCATATCGATATCGGCTACGACCTCGTCCGGGGTACGACCGATCGGCACATTCAGCGCGTCCGCCCCCCTGACCTGGATGGGCTTACCGTCCGATCGCGAGAGGTCTGGCAGGTTCGCCATCGCGACCACTCTGCTCACTGCCTCGCCGATATCGCCGATGCCGAAGCCGAGCAACCCGTCACCTTGGGGAATGGTCGCGCGTGAGGTGCGCGAGCGTTCGTCCATCGTTGTGACAGTGAGCGAACGGAGCTTGTCAGGCTCGGCCGTGCGGATAGCGATGCGCTGCCCGAACAAGTTGTCGAGTCGGCTTGGTTCAAGTAGTTGAAAGCCCATGCCGTAGGTAAGCGCATATGCCACCTGGGGGTCCTGCTTCACTTCCGAGCGAGCGCGGAAAAGGATCACGGCCGCAGGGGTAGCGCCGGCGATGGCCACATCCCTACCGGTCAACGCGTTGACGGTCTCGCACCAGTCCGCGGCATCCTTGGCCATAGCGCCGGTCAGTAGTAGTGCCTGTCGCCCCCCCACGGTGACGTCGGACATCTCGAACCCGCTCCGATCGATGTACTTCGAACGAAGAGCGTCCCGTAGCGCCTCCACACCGATCAGCCGGTAGATCGTCGTGCGTCGCCCTGCCTGCTTGATTCTGCCCACACCATCCATCGGTCGTCCTCTCGTCCCCGTCGGGCGAGGATGCTCAGTCCTGAGGTTCAGGAGTCCAGTCCCCCAACGAGGTCCTGAGCCAGCAGAGCAACGCTTTCCGACACGGAGGTTGGATCCCCAACCAGCTCCTCCGCAGCCCCCGCCATCAGTGACCCCCGTGCCCCCGAACCCTGCGCGAAGAGGCTCCGGAGATAAGCGACCGCTTCGCGGGTCACGAGCGCACTCTCCTCTTCGTTCAGCAGTCGCTCGATGGTGGCAACGAACAGGTCCGTCTCGATGGCGCGCAGGAGACGGTAGACGTCGTGAGCATCCTTGTTGTCCAGTCTCGACGGATTCCCAATCCTGTCGTGAATCTTGTGCAGCTTGGCCACGAGCAACGCGGCGGGACCTGCCACGGAGACCTCGAACGCTCGGGGGTCAACTTCGGCGTCGAGGGCGCGGATCGTCATCTTGGAGTTGTCTCTCAAGGCCGCTTCGAGGCCGCGTGCGCGGCGCATTGCCTTGGAGTCGTGCGGTGGCAGGCGTACCCCGCGACGCCCGGCACCCGCGACGGCGTCCGGCACCATCAGGTCAACAGGAACGCCGCGCGGTGAGATCCAGGTGCCGACCGCGCTTGCCCTCGGGTCCGGCGCGAATCCTGCCTCAGCCATCGCCTCCTCGATCAATGGATCGGAGCTCAACAGGTCAGGGTCCAGCGCGAGGTCGCCGTCGGTCGTGTACTCAGCGAGCTCCACCTGCGCTGATCCGGTGTGCAAGTAGATCGCCTGCGCGCCCACAATCACGAGGGCATTCAGGTGCGCCTGCAGCGCTTCGAGCGCGTCGAGCAGACCCGCCCTGGCCATTGTCACTTCGTCAGTCACGGCGCCATTGCTCCTCGTTGGCCTTCATCCATTCGATCAAGTACTCCCCTTCAGCGGGTTCACGGCCGGGGCCGTTGAGCAGATCGGCTGCGACCTGGGCGGGAGCGGCAATCGGGTATCCGGACTTGGACTGCGTCGAGTTGCGGAAGGGCACGTCGCCCACGGTTGTGGGTTCAAGCAAGATGACGTTCGGCGCAGCCACATTGGGGCGCAACCCCCACTGCTCTGCAGCCTCGGGCATCGACGACACATAGACGAAGGCAACCTTGGTGGGCGCGTAGCTAGCCCATTCCTTCACAGCAGCCGAACCCGTCACAGCAATCGCGAAGTTCCACCCCTGCGAGAGTCGTCCAAGGAAGGCGTCGACGCCGCGGGGCTCGATGAAGGCCATCAGGCGAGCGTTGTCTTGGAAGGCGGCATCCACACTCCACTCGCGGAGCAGGCGCTCCCAATCGGTCACGCTGTACGAGTCACCGTTCTTGACCACCAAGTCTTCGCGCTGGAGATACTCAAGAACGCGGTAGGTGGCACCGCTTGACGCCCCTGAAGCGGCAATGAGCTCACGCACACGCCAATCGCGACGGGAGTCCAAGAGGGCGCGCACCACCCGCGCCGCTGGTTCACCCTTGAGAGTTCCACGGGGGCGTCCCTTGCGCCATGGGTCTCGGTCTTCGCCACGGCAGGAGATGAACAGGGCGGGCGAATCGCTCTCGATGCGCATGTTGCCGGTCGCGTCCACGTAGGAGAGACCCTCCTCGGTCAAGGCTTCGCGGACCGACGGCGAGAGGTAGCGCGCGCCCACCACCGGTATGTCCGCGGGGCCGGTGGCCATGCTCCGCACTTGCGCACCGATCCGCGCAACGTCGCGACGGTCGACGACCTGCTTGACCTCAACCACCAGTCGCGTGCGACGGCCGTCCGGAGCCTCAATCTCCAGGTCGGGCCTCCGGGACCTGCCCGTGGGCTCGAAGGTCTCGGTGACCTGCCAACTGGCCGGCAGGTTCTCACGGAGCATTTTGGCGACGCTGCGCTCCACCTCGACTGCCGTTGGGGTGTCGTCCACAGCCATCGAAGCACCTCAGTTCAGATATTCGACTCATTCCGCTGGCGGCGGAATCGCGGCCTTACCCGAACATCGTAGCGCAGGGTAGTTCGGGAAACACTAGAAGCCCGCTGACGGCGGACAGCGAACCTTTCCCGAACAGCCACGCCGAACCGCACGTAGCGCCTTCCTCGTCAGCGCCTTCCTCGTCAGGGCGAGCGCGCCCCCGTCGAGGACATCGGCGCTCAGGGGCTCCGCGTGCTCGCTATGCTGAAGCGGTGCTCGACTTGAGGTCGAGGCGGTCCGATCACTTCGTCGGCGAGGTTCAGCTGGGCCTGCTCGGTGACGACTCGTGTTGCGGCCCGAGCCCGCTACGCCGCCGTCTTGCCGCTACACCCCCGAGGGTGGTGTCGGAGCACCAATCTCGCATCCGACGGATGCTTGTAGCGCTGTAGCGGCGAATTCCGGGGACGGGCAGAGGGCTGGCCGCGCCAGCTCGAACTGTCGCCCTGCCGGTACCTGCATGCCTCCACGCAGGTGCCTACGAAGTGCCTACGGCCATGAACGCACCGGCACCGGATGGACGCCTCCGAACGTTGCTGAGCACGGTGTTCGAACGGCAGACGACGTCGTAGACGGTCTGTCGCTGCCTTGTAAACAGGTGGTTCCCGGTTCGAGTCCGGGCGTCGGCTCCGTATCGTCGTAGGTCAGGGCCGGTTTGCGCGTGCGCGGTATAGCGTCTGGCTGAGGTCACAGACCCTGATCGTCCCGGCCATCCCGGCAGGCAGCCTCGCCGTTGCCTGGCTGGCCTTCCGCTGGGAGTAGGCACTCCGGGGGGCGGAGCGAAGGATGGAGTCGAGATGTTGGAGCTCACGGAGGCGGTGACGATCGCCACCCAGCGACCGAGACGTCGCCGACCCGCAGCGTCGACCGAACCCAGACTCGTGACAACCGGGCCTTGACCGAGGGAGTGCTGGACGTAGATCACGGGTGCCCCTGCCCGGTGGGCCCGGTCGGCCAGGTCGGCCAGGTCGGCGATCGTGTTCACCAGCTGGTCACCGCGATAGATCGGCGCGGACCTGCGGAACCGCCCGGTCTGAACGTCGATCACGGGCAGCGCGCTGCGACCTTGGGACGGCTCGGAACCCAGCTCATCGCCCATGACGGCATCCTGCGCTCGCCGCCGCCGCCGACGCCCAGCCGCGGCGACGACGTCATCGAACGCGCGCAAGGATGCAGCCCCGTCAGGCAGGATTCCGGACCGCGTGGCGAACGTAGACCACTCCGTTGGCGAATCGTCGCTCGTCCAGCAGCTCGAGGTTGAGTCGTACGCCCCGTGGCAGTGCGGGCTTCCCGCCACCCACGACCACGGGACAGAGCAGCAGCACGCACTCGTCGACCAGACCGTGCCGGAACGCCTCCGCCGCGATGCCCGCGCCGCCGATGCTCAGGTCCGAGTCGGAGGTCTCCTTGAGTCCTCGCACGGCCGCTGGCTCGAACGTCCGCTCGATCGTCGTGCGCTCCGTCGCAACGCTGTCGAGCGAGGATGAGTAGACGATCTTGTCGGTGTCCCGCCAGATGGCGGCGTACTCGCGGACCACCGCAGGCTCGTCGGTGGCCGGCGCCGCCGACCGTGGGCGGCCGCCGACCCGACTCATGGCCCCGGCGCGTCCGCAGGCGGCCGGACGCAGGAGGCCGTGTCGGTCGCTGGATCGTGGGCTCTTCTGCCAGGGGTTCTAGGTGGGTCACCACGAGCCATGCCGATCCCCGCCGGTCAGCGGAGGGTCGATGAGGTCGTCGTGCGGCGGCTGATCCGCAGGCAGTTCCCCCAATAGAAGGTCTGCCGGTCGAGCAGGCCCACACGACGGGCACCGTCGACGCGCTGTTCCGCATCGGTGCCGGGCTCGTGGCGTGATTCCTGCTGGTGAGCCAGGATCCGGACGCGGTTCGCGCGTGGAGCTTCGCCGTGCGGTCAGCTGCACCGACACGCAATGGGAGCGTGGGATGGCGTGGGCGTTTCAGCGAGCCCTCGGTCTGGTGCGGTGCTACGCCGAGTCCGACCCTTCGTTGAGCCAATGGGGACGCCGCACCCTGAACCGCATCGCCGCTGCCGCCATGTAGCGGCGCGCTGGGGGCGCCGGTGGCTCGGCGACGAGCGCTGCACTCGCGATGGTCGGCCGGCGCGGCGGAAGACCGCGCCCACTTCAGTGTCAGCAAGACCGGTGCCACGGCGCCGAGTCCACCCCGCTAGGACGTCGGACGAACTCACGGTCTACGGTGCTCGCACCAACGCCAGGCTGCTCACATGGAGGGTCCGATGCCGTCATCCACGTCGCCCGCCGAGGTCGCCGCTGGCATCTTCCAGGCCCTCGGCCGGCGCGACCTCGACGCGGTCGCCGACTTGCAGCACGACGAGGTCGTCGACGACTTCGTCGCCGTCGGGGTCTACCGCGGCAAGCCGGCAGTCCGCGCCTTCTTCGAGGAGCTCTTCGCCGCACTGCCGGACGGCACCCTCACCCCGGAGCGGATCACGGCCCACGGCGACCACGCGACCGTGCAGTGGCGCATCGCCGGGACCTTCAGCGGTCGCCCGTTCCAGGGCATCCAGGCGACGGGCCGGCGCGTCGACGTGCGGGGCGTCGACGTCATGCACATCGTCGACGGCCGACTGCTCGACAACACCATCTACTACGACGGCCTGTCCTTCGCCCGCCAGATCGGCCTGCTGCCCAGCGCCGGTTCCCGGGGCGACCGGGCACTGACCTCGGCGTTCAACGCCCAGACCGTCCTGCGATCGAAGCTGCCCCTGCCGCCGCGCGGGAGCTGAACAGCCACCCTCGCGCCACGGCGCACCCTCGGGTACCGGAGCGGCGGCCATCCACGCCAGTGCGGTCCCCGACGACACTCAACCGGCCCTGGAGGGCGTGGGCGCGTCCGCGCAGGGCTACGGTCTGGGCATCACCGCCGTGACCGGACGGCACGCGGAGACGGTGGCGCAGCCGCGTGACCGGAACGGTACGCGCGCCGATGCGCGGGCAGCTCGGCAGTTGCCGGCAGCCTGGATGCGGCATCGGCGGTTCCGTGCGGACGGGGACCGGATTCACGCGCGAGCTGCCGGCGACGGCCGACGTCACGAGCGGATCGACGGGGCGGTCAGTGTCGAGGTCCACCCTCCGGGGACGCCGCGAGCCGGTACTCGCCGCGGACCGTGGCTCAGCTGGTGACTCGCTGATCGAGCATGATCAGTGCCAGACGGCTGGGGATCAGGGCCGTCACCTCATGGGCCACTCGACTGCCCAGGTGGATGATCCCTCCCGGTGCCAGCTCAACGACCTCGCCTTGCGCACGCACCCTGAGTCGGCCGTCGAGCACCTGCAGCAGGACCGGCACCGCCGCGGTGTGCTCGCTCAGCTCCTGGGCGGCATCGAAGGAGAAGAGCACGACCCTTGCACCCTCGGCGCGCAGCACGGTGCGCGAGACAGTGGCTTCCTCGGCGACCTCGATCAGGCTGGCAAGGTCCGAGATGTACTCCATGGGCGTGTCCTCTCCTCGTCGATCCCACCGGCCGCGTCGTGTCCGGGGGGTGGGTGTGGTCGGGTCGTGCGCGCAGCATCGGGATCAGGGAGACCGGCCATGAAGCGTGCCTCGGTGTCATCCTGCTGCTCGTCTGCGCCCCGATGCTGATCGCGGGTGCGGTACCGGCAGTGTTGGAGGTCGCGGACGGCCCGGGGATCCTGGGTCGTCCGGGTGGTCGTGGTGGGCCACGCGCCCGGACGCAGGTCGCGACCCCCCGTGGTCTGTGGTCGCCGAGCACCGAGGCGTCACGGCCAGCTCCGACGCTGAGCGGATTCCTGTGTAGCGGCGGCGCTCGGGTGTCATCCTGGGGCGATGGCCGGTCCGCTGGAAGTGCCCGGTGGGGTGAGGATCCCGGCGGGGGAGTTGGTGTGGCGGTTCTCCAGGTCCTCGGGCCCCGGCGGTCAGAGCGTGAACACCACGGACTCGCGGGTGGAGCTGGTGTTCGACCTGGGCGCCTCTGACGCCTTCAGCGCCGGACAGAAGGACCGGGCCAGGAGTCGCCTGGGCCGTCGGCTCAACGACGGAGTCCTGGTGGTTGTGGCGAGCGAGCACCGCTCCCAGCTGCGCAATCGCCAGGAGGCCGAGCGGCGGTTGGCCGAGCTCGTGGGAGACGCGATCGCCGCCCCTCCCCGGTCCCGTCGACCAACTCGCGCCACGCGCGCCTCGGTGGAGCGGCGGCTGGCGGCGAAGAAGCGTCGTTCCCGACTCAAGCGAGCCCGCCGCGGGGAGGATTGAGCCCGCTGTCCACCGGGCCGCGAGCCGCCCCCGCGGAGCGATCCGGTGGGGGCCTCCTGGTGTCGGGAGGTTGCCGGGTACCGGCAACGGGCGGCCTGCGAACGTGTCCCGCGCGGGGGGTAGCCGAAAGGCGCTCGTGCCGGCATGGTGGACAGGGAGCAGGCGGACGAGATCCCCTGCCGATCACGTCTCGACATGGAGGACCCCGCAATGAGCACCGCCACTGTCAGCCCCGCCCGGGACACCCGATCCGAGCGGCCGATGCTGACCTTGGACGGGCGGGCCCTGCTCCACGACCGGGTCAGGTGGCTGCGCGACGAGGAGATCCCGGTGATGCGCGAGGCCGCGTTCAACGACCCCGCGGACTGGACGCTCAGGCTCGACCTCGACCGCGCCGAGGAGCTGCTGCGCACCCTGGAGCGGACCCTGCACGTGGCCGACACCGTCCCGGTCGGCAAGACCGACATCTCGACGGTCGAGTTCGGCGACCTGGTCACCGTCGAGTTCCCCGCGACGGACACCACCGCAGCCCGTGTCGCGCGATTCCGCATCGTGCACCCGATCGAGGCACGGCTGGACGACGAACGGATCTCGGTGCACTCCCCCCTTGGCCAGGCGCTGATCGGCGCTCAGGTCAGGCAGACCGTCGCCGTGCACGCCCCCGCACGCCGCTACCACGTCCACGTGCTCTCGGCCGTCCGCCCGACCCTGCCCCCCGGCGCCAGGCAGCATGCGCCCACCCGCCCGGCGCTGCCCGAGGCGGACGTTCACTCCGGCCAGCCGAGCAGCCGCGCCCCGAGGACCGCCACGTAGAGCGTGAACCGCTGCATCGGGTCGCCCGGGTCGTAGCCGGTCATCGCGTGGACCCGGGCCAGCCGGTAGGAGACCGCGCGCACCGACAGGTTCAGCCGGCGCGCGGCGACGGTCGCGACATCGCCGGCCGCGAAGTACGCCTCAAGGGTCTCCAACCACGGCTGCGCCCCACCACGGGCCTGGGTGAGCGGACTGAGGACCGACTCGACGAGGTCCGCGATGGCCGGCCGGTCCCGGGCCAGCACCCGATAGATGAGCAGGTCGCGGGCGTGCGCGACCGGCTGATCCATCCGCAGCCGCTGGACCAGCTCCAGGGCCTCCCGGGCCTCCTCGTAGGAGCGCGCCACCCCGTAGGCCCCCGGATACGGCCGCCCCTCGGCAACCTGCCAAGGGCCGCCGGTCGGCAGCGTGGAGAGCTGGCCATGCACCAGCGTCGCGAGGTCGTCAGCGCCCGGGCGGGTCGGGGCGACGGTCGGGGTCGGGGTCATCACCACCAGCAGCCCGTCCTTCGTCGCGACCAGGACCCCGCGGTCGCCGAACCGGTCCAGGATGAGTCGCTCCAGCGCGCTCACGGCCGCCGCCGTGTCCGGCAGCCGCACGGCCGGGGCCGCCAGGGCCACCCGGTGCGGCCGACCCAGGTCGAGACCGAACGGCTCCCCCCGCTCGATCAGCCCGGCCAGGTCCGAGTCACCGCGCAGCAGGTCGTCCACCAGCTCGCGGCGGGCGGCCTCCTCCCGACGGATCCGCGTGCGCACGGCCTCCTCGTAGCCGTCGACCAGGGCCGCCACTGCACCGTCGACCACCCGGAGCACCGCCTCGGCAGCGGACCGCACGACCTCGCTGTCCCTGGACCGGGCATCTGCCGGCAGCCTGCGCCACAACCGCCATGCCGACGACAGGTAGAGGTCGACCGCCCGCGCCGCCGGAACGCCCTGCTCCGCCGCACCGCGTCCCAACGCCGCCACCGCCGCCAGCTCCCGCTCACCGGGGTGCCTGCCCGAGACGGCGGCCTCGGCGAGGAGGGACAGGTAGTCGCCCAGCAAGCCGACCGGCACCCCGGCGTGGCGGGCCGCGTCCGCGCCCACCTCAGCCAGCCACCCGCCATCCACGGACGCGGAGCGCGCCACCGCGTCCTGCCCAGCACGTCCGACCCCGCCGCCGCGCGCGCCCTCTCCGCTCGTCACCCGGCCAGTACACCCAAACTGCCGGGGCACGGCAACCAGCCGGCACCATCGAGCTTGAGACGAGAGGGACCGCGAGCACAGGGGTGCGACCTCTCCCGAACGGGTTCGACGGGGTCGAGTGGGGAGCTGGAGCGCGAGAGCGGCGCGGATCGTGCTGCAGCAGGAAGGTCCGCTCATCGAAGCGCCTGCGCCGCAGCCACGCGGTGACCTCGTCAGCACGACCACCGTCCGCACCGGCAGCTCCCGCACGGGCGCAGCAGCCCCGCGGCACCCGATCGGGAACCCCCGGCTCGTAGGATCGAGACAGCCGACGCCTCGGCACCCCGCCGAGGGTGTCACTAGGAGATGTCCGGTGTCCGGAACGGAACGCGACCTCACCCCGCTCGCCCCGTTGGGCCAGGCCAGGCTTCGCTCGGGGCCGGTGCGCACCCAGCGACCTGTGTACGTGGATCTGCTGCCGCCCTGCAACGCGGGCTGTCCGGCGGGGGAGAACATCCAGGCGTGGATCGCCCAGGTGAAGGCCGGGGACCACGAGGCCGGCTGGCTTCAGCTCACCGCCGACAACCCGTTCCCCGCCATCCACGGCCGGGTCTGCTACCACCCGTGCGAGACCGCCTGCAACCGCGCCGAGCTGGACAGCGCGGTCTCGATCCACGGCGTGGAGCGGTTCCTCGGCGACCTGGCCATCGAGCGAGGCTGGACCTTCGAGCCCCCCTCGACCCGAACCGGCCAGCACGTCCTGGTCGTCGGCTCGGGTCCGAGCGGTCTGTCCGCGGCGTACCACCTCGCGCGGCTGGGTCATGGCGTGACGATCCACGACAACGGGGCCGAGCCCGGCGGCATGATGCGCTACGGCATCCCCTCGTACCGCCTGCCGCGGGCCGTCCTGGACGCCGAGATCGACCGGCTCCGCGCGCTGGGCGTCACCTTCGTCCAGGACCACCGGGTCACCGACTTGCAGGCCGAGCGCGAGCAAGGCGGATTCGACGCCGTCTTCGTCGCGGTCGGGGCACACCTGTCGAAGCGGGTCGACATCCCCAACCAGGACGCATCCCGCGTCCTCGATGCCGTGGAGTTCCTCCGCAGCGCCGCCACCGGCACCCAGGCGCCCCTCACCGGGCACGTGGCCGTCTACGGGGGTGGGAACACCGCCATGGACGCCGCGCGCGTCGCCCGCCGGCTCGGCGCCGAGGACACGGTCATCGTCTACCGGCGCACGCGCGAGCAGATGCCGGCCCACGAGTCGGAGGCGCAGGACGCCGAGTCCGAAGGCATCCGGATCAACTGGCTGCGCACCATCGCGTCGATGGGCCAGGACGAGCTGGTCGTCGAGGTCCAGGAGCTCGACGACCACGGCCGCCCGCACGGCACCGGCCGCTTCGAGACCCTCGAGGCGGACACGGTCATCCTCGCGGTCGGCCAGGAGAGCGACACCGGCTTCCTGCGCGGCATCCCCGGCATCGAGTTCCGCGACGACACCGTGCAGGTCGCCCACGACACGCTCATGACCGGCGCCCCCGGCATCTTCGCCGGCGGCGACGCCGTCCCCAGCGAGCGCACCGTCACGGTCGGCGTCGGGCACGGGAAGCGGGCGGCGCGCGCCATCGACGCGTGGCTGCGGGGAGGCCACCCCGAGCGACCGCCGAAGCACCCGACCGCGAGCTTCGACAAGCTCAACCTCTGGTACTTCGGCCACCATGACCGCAGCGAGCAGGACGAGCTCGACCCGGCGACGCGCGTGCAGGCCTTCGACGAGGTCCTCGTCGGACTGTCGGAGAGCGAGGCCGTCTTCGAGGCCGGCCGCTGCCTCTCGTGCGGCAACTGCTTCGAGTGCGACGGCTGCCTGGGCGCGTGCCCGGTGGACGCGGTGATCAAGCTCGGCAAGGGCAACCGCTACGAGTTCGACTACGACACCTGCACGGGCTGCAGCGCCTGCTACCGCCAGTGCCCGGTCCACGCGATCGAGATGGTCGCCGAGCTCACCGCCGAAGGCTGAGGCTGCGATGCGCGTCACCATCGATGGCAACGAGGCGGCAGTCGACGTCGCCTACCGACTCAACGAGCTCTGCGCGATCTACCCGATCACGCCTTCCTCGACCATGGCCGAGCTCGCCGACGAGTGGTCGAGCGCTCACCGCACGAACGTGTGGGGGACCGTCCCCACCGTCATGGAGATGCAGAGCGAGGGCGGCGCCGCGGGCGCGCTGCACGGCGCGCTCCAGGGCGGGGCGCTGAGCACGACCTTCACGGCCAGCCAGGGGCTGCTGCTGATGATCCCCAACATGTACAAGATCGCCGGCGAGCTCACGTCGACGGTCTTCCATGTGGCCGCGAGGTCGCTGGCCGCCCAAGGGCTGTCGATCTTCGGTGACCACTCCGACGTCATGGCGGTCCGGCAGACCGGCTTCGCGCTGCTCTCGTCGGCCTCCGTCCAGGAGGCGCACGACCTCGCGCTGGTGGCGCAGGCAGCCACGCTGCGCACGCGGGTGCCGTTCCTGCACTTCTTCGACGGCTTCCGCACCTCGCACGAGCTCAACACGATCGAGACGCTGGACGACGACACCCTGCGCGCCCTGGCCCCGGAGCAGCTCATCCGCGAGCACCGGATGCGCGCGCTCACGCCCGAGCGCCCGTTCATCCGGGGCACCGCGCAGAACCCCGACGTCTACTTCCAGGCCCGCGAGACGGTCAACCCGCTCTACGCGCGCACGCCCGCGGTCGTCCAGGCGGTGATGGACGACCTGGCCGCCCACACCGGGCGGGCCTACCGGCTGGTCGAGTACGCCGGCCACAATGCGCCCGAGCGGGTCGTCGTCATCATGGGGTCGGGCGCGCAGACGGTCCGCGAGACCGTGGCCCACCTCGTGCGCGGCGGCGCCCGGGTGGGGGTGCTCCAGGTCCGGCTCTACCGGCCGTTCCCGGCCGCGGAGCTCGTCGCCGCCCTGCCCGAGAGCGTGCGCGCCATCGCGGTCCTGGATCGCACGAAGGAGCCGGGCTCCAACGGCGAGCCGCTCTTCCTCGACGTCCTGACGACCCTGGCCGAGGCGCACCAGCGCGGCGAGGTCGCCGACCTGCCCGCGGTGATCGGCGGTCGCTACGGCCTGTCCTCCAAGGAGCTGACGCCCGGCATGGTCAGCGCCGTCTTCGACGAGCTCGCCGCACTGCATCCTCGCCCGCGGTTCACCATCGGCATCACCGACGACGTCGGCGGCCTGAGCCTGCCGTGGGACGACGACCTCGTCGTCGAGGAGCCGGGCACCATCCGTGCCGTCTTCTACGGGATCGGCTCGGACGGCACGGTCGGTGCCAACAAGAACACGATCAAGATCCTCGGCTCCGAGCCCGGCATCCACGCCCAGGCCTACTTCGTCTACGACTCGAAGAAGTCAGGCGGCCTGACGATCTCCCACCTGCGCTTCGGGCCGCACCCCATCCGCGCGCCCTACCTCGTCGCCCAGGCCGACTTCGTCGGTTGCCACCACCTCGGCCTCCTGGACAAGGTCGACGTGCTCGGAACCGCGCGGGAGGGGGCGACGCTCCTGCTCAACGCGCCCCAGCCGGGTGACCAGCTGTGGGCGGTGCTGTCCCGGCCGGTCCAGCGCCAGATCATCGACAAGCGCCTGCGGGTCTGGACCATCGACGCCGACGCCGTCGCCGACGCCGCCGGCCTGCCCGGCCTGACCAACACGGTCCTGCAGACCTGCTTCTTCGCCATCTCCGGGGTCCTCCCGCGCGAGGAGGCGATCGACAAGGTCAAGGCCTCGATCCGCAAGTCGTACGGGCGGCGCGGCGCCGAGATCGTCCGCCGCAACGAGGCGGCGGTCGACGCCACCCTGGCCGCGCTGTACGAGGTCGCGGTCCCGAGTGCCGTGACCACGGATCGCGAGCCGCCTGCGGTGGTCCCGACCAGCGCGCCCGCGTTCGTCCAGACCGTGACCGCCGCGATGATGGCCGGTCGTGGCGACGCCCTGCCCGTAAGCGCGCTGCCGATCGACGGCACCTTCCCCAGCGGGACCGCGGCCTACGAGAAGCGACGGATCTCCGACCTCGTCGCGGCCTGGGACCCGGACGCGTGCATCCAGTGCGGCAACTGCAGCTTCGTCTGCCCGCACAGCGTGCTGCGCGCCAAGTACTACGACGAGGGCGCGCTGGCCGACGCGCCGGCGTCCTTCCGGTCCGCGCCGCTGGACGCCGTCGGGCTGCCGGACACGCGCTACACGCTGCAGGTCTACGTCGAGGACTGCACCGGCTGCGGGCTCTGCGTCGAGGCGTGCCCGGTGGACGCCCCGACCCCGCTGGGGGCCGACCCGCGCAAGGCGATCAACCTGGAGCCGCTCGAGCCCGTCCTTGCGCCCGAGCGCGCCAACATCGGGTTCTTCGAGAGCCTGCCGGTCAACAGCCGCTCGCGGGTGGACTTCGGCACCGTGCGAGGGACGCAGTTCCTCGAGCCGCTGTTCGAGTTCTCGGGCGCCTGCTCGGGCTGCGGGGAGACGCCCTACCTCAAGCTGCTCACCCAGCTCTTCGGGGAGCGGGCGACCGTCGCCAACGCCACCGGCTGCTCCTCGATCTACGGGGGCAATCTGCCCACGACGCCCTGGACGAAGAACGCCCAGGGCCGCGGACCTGCCTGGTCGAACTCGCTGTTCGAGGACAACGCCGAGTTCGGATTGGGGCTGCGCCTCGCCGCCGACCTGCACACCCGGCTGGCCCGGGAGCGTCTGGACGAGCTGCGCGACGCCGTGGGTGCCGAGGTCGCCGACGCCATCCTCGGTGCCCGGCAGGTGCGCGAGTTCGAGCTGACCGCCCAGCGCCAGCGGGTCGACGAGCTGCTGCGACGCCTCGACGACCTCGACGATCCGAGCGCACCAGCCGTGGCGGACCTGCGCAGCGTCGCCGACCACCTGCTGCGGCGCAGCGTCTGGATCGTCGGTGGGGACGGCTGGGCGTACGACATCGGCTCGGGCGGGTTGGACCACGTGCTGGCCTCGGGACGCGACGTCAACGTCCTCGTGCTGGACACCGAGGTCTACTCCAACACCGGCGGCCAGTCGTCCAAGTCGACCCCCGTCGGGGCGGTCGCGAAGTTCGCCTCGGGTGGCAAGACGGTCCCGAAGAAGGACCTCGCCCTGCAGGCCATCGCGTACGGCTACGTCTACGTCGCTCGGGTCGCGATGGGCGCGGACCCTCACCAGACGCTGACGGCTTTCCGTGAGGCCGAGGCGTTCGACGGGCCGAGCGTCATCATCGCCTACAGCCACTGCATCGCCCACGGCATCGAGATGAGCAAGGGCCTGGACCAGCAGTACCGGGCGGTGGCCTCGGGGCACTGGCCCCTCCTGCGCTACGACCCGACCGTGCGGGCAAGCGGCGGCAACCCGTTCCAGCTCGACTCGCCGCGGCCCAGGATCCCGCTCGCGGACTACGTCTACAACGAGCTGCGCTACCGCATGCTGCGCGACGCCGACCCGGAGGAGGCCGAACGCCTGCTGGCCCATGCCCAGGAGGCCGTGGACCAGCGGTGGGCGACCTACGAGGAGATGGCGACCCGCGGCCCCGCCCGGTTCGTCGCCGATGCCCGGAAGAGGGGGTGAACGACGTGACCGGGGCCACGCGCCCGGCCGGCGAGCCTCACCCTGCGACGGCACCTGACCTGACCAGCACCTACCTCGGCCTGCGCCTGCGCAACCCGATCGTCGCCAGCGCATCCCCGCTCTCGCTGCGCGTCGAGGGCGTCGCAGCCCTGGCCGATGCCGGAGTCGGCGCGATCGTCCTCTACTCCCTCTTCGAGGAGCAGGTGCTTCGTGAGCAGCTGCGTGACCTGCAGCTCGTCGATGCCCACGAGGACGCCTTCGGTGAGGCGCTGAGCTACTCCCCCGTCGCGACACCTCGCAGGCGGGGGCCGCCCGCCGGTACCTCAAGCACGTCGAGCGGGCGGTGGCGGCGTGCGACGTGCCCGTCATCGGCAGCCTGAACGGCAGCACGCCGGGCGGCTGGGTGAGCTACGCGGCGGCGATCCAGGAGGCGGGCGCCGCGGCGATCGAGCTCAACATCTACGCAGTCCCCGGGGACCCGCGCACGTCGGGCCGGGACGTCGAGGACCGGCATGTCGAGATCCTCGAGGCGGTCAAGGGCGCGGTGACGATCCCGGTGGCCGTCAAGCTGAGCCCGCACTTCAGCTCGGTCGGCGAGGTCGCGCTCCGCCTGGACCGGGCCGGCGCCGACGGGCTCGTGCTCTTCAACCGCTTCATGCACCCCGACATCGACCCGCAGACCCTGACGGTCGAGCCGGGGGTGACGCTCTCGTCGCCGGTCGAGGCCAGGCTCCCGCGGGCCTGGATCGCGCTGCTCCACGGTCAGGTGACGGGCTCGCTCGCCGCAACGACCGGAGTCGAGAGGGCGCAGGATGTCGCGGCGTACCTGCTCGCCGGCGCGGACGTGGTCATGACCGCCTCGGCCCTGCTGCGCCACGGCGTCGACCACGTCGCGGTGCTGCTCGACGGTCTGGAGGACTGGATGCTGGACAAGGGCTTCGCCTCGCTGGACGACGTGCGCGGGCTGCTCGCCGTCCCCGCAGACGCCGACGCGACGGCCTACGAGCGGGCCGGCTACGTCGCCGCGCTCGAGCGCGGTCGCGCCGCCTACGGGTCCCTGGGCGCCGCGCATTGACGATGCCAGGCGCCGTACGTGGAGCATGGCCCACCCTCATGGGCGCCAGGTCCGGCGCCCGCGCACCGCCTTGCTCTTGCCTGCTCCGCCCTGGGCGACTCATCGCACACGCGCCCACTGACGGGCACGTGGTTCCGGTGACCTCGACCCTGCGGGGATACCGAAGCGAGGTGACCCTCGGCCCGGGCACCGGTGGGCTGGATCGGCCCTCAGCTGCCCAATGCCAGCATGTCCGTGCCGTGTCCACCGGGCGCATCGCCACCGTGACCGGCAACGTCGGCCCCGTCGACCTGCGGATCCGCGAGACCCTGGGCCTGCTCCTCGACCTGCCCTGACTTCTCCGGACGCAGGATCACCGCCGCGGCGCGAGGCCCCGACCGGCCGCTGGCGACGACCGCCCGGGGCTCGCCGTGAAGCGACCCTTCCTTCAGTTGCGGTGCTTGGCGAAGAAGTCCCAGATGATCTCGGTGGCGTCGACCTCCTGGGTGGCCGTGTCGTCCTCGGGGCTGCCCGGCCAGCTGTGGGTGCCGCCGGCGACCTTGTAGAACACCACCTCCGAGCGGTCCTTGCACTTGGAGTACGCCTCCTTGGTCACGTGCTCGGAGACCTGGCTGACCGCGGGACCGCGCGTGCAGCCGTCGAACCGGGCCCAGGTCTGCATGGCGAGCTGGGTCGTGTAGCCCCAGCGCTTGTCCGCGTTGCCCTCGTACGGGTTCGTGGTGTCGGCGTCTCCGTGGAAGGTGATCACCGGCACGGTCTTGCGCGGCGCGCAGCTCTGCAGCTCGAGCGCGTGCGGCGCATCCGGGGAGGGGCGACCGGCGCGCAGGCCGGCCACCGGTGCGATCGCGGCGACCTTCTCCGGGCGCTCACAGGCGTAGGCCGAGGCCATCCGGGCGCCGCCCGAATGGCCGGTGATGTAGACGCGGTCGGCATCGGCGCAACCGCGCTTCACGAAGGTGTCGATGACCTGAGTGAGGAAGGCGACATCGTCGCGCGCGCCGGGGGGCGGGTAGTCGCCTCCCGTGGTCGGCACGCCGGGCACGTTCCACAGCCAGATCTGGTCGGGGTTGGGGTCGGCCGCCGGGATGTCGCCGTTCGGGGCGACCGTGATGAAGCCGTTCTCGTCGGCGGTGGCGTCGAGGTCGTTGTAGGACGAGATCATGTCGGCGTTGCCGTTGCTGAAGTGCAGGTTGAGCACCAGCGGCGCGGGGCGCTTCCGCGCGACGCCGTCGGGGACGTGCACGCGCACGGGGTAGCTCTGGCCCCGGAACCTGACGTCGACCCAGCTGGTGCCAGGGCTCGTCGAGCACGTGGAGGGGGAGCCGTGCGTCGCGGTCGTCGAGTGGTAGGCGACGGTCGTGGTCGCCGCGACAGAGGCATCGGTCGCGGCGGTCGAGTGGGAGGCGTCGGTCGCGGCCGTGCCGCAGCCGGCGGCGATGAGGGAGGCCGTGGCGACTGCGAAGATGGTTCGCGGGAGGGCGCGGTTCATGGTGTCCTGCTTCCTGGACGTGGGGTGCAGCGGGTGAGTTCAGCGGCGGCGGTTGCGACCGCTGGCGAGTCGGAGGCTCGAGACCCACCACCAACTCGGGGCGGAGACTAGAAGGCCCGACTGGTCAATGCATTGCTGAACGCCGCCAACTCCGAAAATCGTGCGGACTCACGGGGCGACTCCGTCGCTATTGTCCGACGGCGGTCCGACGGCGGTCCGCTGACCACCCTCTCTGAGACCGATGAGAGCGTGGAACAGCCGCTCGGCGACAGCGTCACCGCAGGTCACGACCGGGTTGGCAGCGATGACTCGCGATCCTTGAGAGTCGGTGGGCGTCACCGCATACTGGGACGAGCCGGCGTGGGCTGGCCGACGAAAAGTGGAACATTCAACGAATTCAGACCGAGCGGAATGTGGTTCCTGGCGAATCAAGCCCGCCGAAGAAGAGTCGCTGCGCCTCACCCACTTCGGCCCAGGAACGCTCGCTCACAGGCTGTCGTGGGTCCCTACTGCGTCCAGCTCGATGGTCCCGTCGGGCAGCTTCCAGTAGTGCAGGCGGCGCGCTGAGGGGGTGCTGACCTGCAGGGCGCAGCGCCAGGCCCTGCCTCCGTCGGCGCGGCGGCGCTGGGTCTGGCTGGACTCGGACTCGCGCAGCGGGTGCAGGTCGCGGCCGGGGATGTCCTTGGCGCGGTCGGTGAGCACTTCGACGAGGACGTCGTAGACCTTGTCCGTGGCGATTCCCTCGAGTCGCCTGAGCGAGTCCAGGAACGTGGGTCCCAGCGTGTACCCGGCCAGCGGCTGGGTGCGGCGCTGGGGCTCCGGGGTGCGGCGCAGCCAGGTCTGCTGGAGGTCGTAGCGCAGCTGCTCCTCGGGGTCGCTGAAGAGAGCGCGGCCCTCGATCCGGTCGCGGTACGCCTGGTGCTGGTCCTTGAGGGACTTGACCTGGCGGCGCAGCCGTTGGGCCTCCTCGCGGGCCCGGCTGGCCTGCCTCGCCTGGGCCGTGACGTCGGTGCGCGCTCGTTCGAGCAGGGAGGTCAGCGAGTCGTTCTCGGCTTGGAGGGCCGCCAGCTTCGCGCTGTGGTCGTCGACCGCCGGGACCGTAGGTGCCAATCCGGCGGCGGTGGGCGGCGGCACCCTCGCGGCCTCCGGCTCCGGCTCCGGCTCCGGCGTGGGCACAGGCTCCGGCTCGGGTGCGGGGAGGTCCCGCTCGGTCAGCCAGGGGGGACCGTCGGGCAGCACGGGGATCGTGGGGACCGAGGGCGCAGCGGAGTCCGCCAGCTCGGCGGCGAACCGCTCGGGGGCGACCTCGGTGAGGGTCAGGACCACCACGTCGTCCACGGCCAGGAGGTTGCGCAGGTCGACGTCGTCGTCGGTGTGGAGCGCGACCTGGACCCGGGGGTGCAGCAGCGCGCTGCCGGATCGGTCGTCGAGCCCGATGACGCGGGCCAGGACCACGTCGCCCACCGAGTAGGTGGCGGCCGCGCGTGCGTGCGGGTCGTCGTCGATGGGGTCAGGGACGAACGGGCTGAGCAGGTGCCCAGGCTCGACCCGCCCGGTCAAGGTCTGCCCGCGCCTGAGCAGTCGCTCCGGCTCGACGTCCGGGTAGAGCTCGTCGACCAGGAGGGCGGCTTCACCGCCGCGGTCCAGTCGCATGAGGACGTGGTGGCGGCCCATCGGGCCTCGCACCTCGCCGGTCGTGGAGACGGTGGCCGTGATCGAGCGCGCTGCGGTGAGCCCGGCGAGATTGGCCGCGGCGTAGGCGTCGTCTTCGAGCTGGTCGGCGACCGCGCGCGGATCGTCATGCGGCCAGCAGAACCGGATGGGCACCCGGTAGGGGTTGGCCATCCAGTCGAGGTCGATCGGGTAGACCCGCCCAGCGCCTCCGTAGACCTCGGTCAGCGCGGGCATCGCGTGAGCCAGAGCCCAGGACGCTGGACCCGTGTGCAGCATGACCACGTCGGCGATCTCGCCGACCCGCTGGTACAGGTCGTCCGCGTCGATCCGCGCGGGCGCGCCCTCGCGGGCAGTGGTGACCACCAACACCGGGTTCGACCGGGTGGCGGTCAGGTGAGTGGCGAGAGCCAGCCCGTCAGCGCCGGACACGGCATGCCACGGCCCGCCCGCGGAGAGTCGAGGGCGGGCGACGGCGCGCGCCGCTGTGGGGGCCGGCCGGGCGGGTGTCGGCTTGGCGGGCGTGGGCGGGGTGGGGGACGGCGCGGGTGTTGGCGTGTCGGGCGTCGGGTAGGCCGCAGGCGTGATGGCCCTGCTGGGCCGGGCGGGGGCGCCGCGCGGGTTGGTGGGCGTCGGCCCGAGGGTCCGGGCCGCTGACGGAGGGGTGCCACCGGCGGGTCGGGGGGCAGACGGATCGGACGGGCCGCCAGCAGCCTTCGGCCCGGGCGTCGGCCGGCTCGCCTGCCCGGTCGTCGGCGCGATCTCGGGCCCGTTCTGCGATCCGGTCCCGCGGTGGCGCGCGGGCGCACCGGGCATCGTCGCCGGCGTCACCCCCGGTCGAGCCTTGGCCGCAGGCCGCGCCGCCGCTACGACGCCTGGCGCCGTGGTGGTCCGGTGGGGAGCCTTGAGCGCCTCCGCTGCGCGCCGGACGGCGGCCCGCGCATCGGCGATCACCTGCGACTCGACCTGGTGGGCCTCGGTCTCGGCGCGGCAGTACCGCAGCGTGGCCAGGTGCGGACGGGTGTGCCAAGAGGCCCCGACCGGGTACGTGCGGGCGGCGTCGCCGAAGACGTGGGTGTCTTCGGGCAGCCCGCGTTCCAGGGCGTAGGTCAGCGACCCGGTCGGGAGGGCGACCACCTCGACGTCCGGGCCGGCCTCAGCAGCGATCCGCCGCGCGTCCAGCCGCTGGGCGGGAGCGCGGCTCCCGGACGTGACGACGACCACGACCCGGGTCCGCTCGGGATCGATGATCCGAGCCGTGAGGGCAGCCACGTCCAGCTCGGTCACGACCTGACGCACAGCCGAGTTGCGCGGGACGGAGTCCGGAGCATCACCAGCAGCAGACTTGCCTGGTCTCCCCATCGAGCACCCCCTTGCCTGACGTGGGCTTGGCTGGCCCGTGTCTGCCACGGTCCCACCTGCCCAGGACAGAAGGCCAGTCCCTCACGATCGGCGTAGGGGGTCGGGCCGCCCCCGAAGGACGGCCGGTCGACGTGCTGATCGTGTCCTGCCCGCTGTGCCGGGTGCTGCGGTCAGCGCTTGAGGCCCTTCGCTGCCTTGTCGATGGCGCCGGTGAGGACTCCCGCGGCGTCGTTGACCGTTCCCTTGGCCGTCTTGGCGACCACGTTGATGCTGTGCGCCGCCCTGGCCGCCGCTTGATCGGCCAGGCCGGATGCCTTCAGATCCTGATTGCCCGTCAGAGCGCCCATTGCTTCCTTGATTCGTCCCCGTGCGGTTTGCGTGCGCGGATCCACCGTCGGACCTCCTCGTGTCAGGGGCTGGCGACGCCAGCTCGTCACTCCCTTCATGCCCCGACCTCGGCTGATTCACACGAGAACCGCGTCACAGCGCGGCTGCGGCGCGCTTCGACACATCCTTCGGCCGGGGGACTCGGGCCGCCCCGCGGTGGTCACTGCGCGCCTTGGTCGAGCTGTGGGGGGAGCAGGTGCTCGGCCCTCGGAGTGCCCACGGTGTAGGCGAACGCGGCTTCCTCGATGGCCTGGTCCTCGGCGGTGAGCCGGTGGTCGTGCTGGCGCTGGTGCTCCTGCCACGAGGGCAAGGCGAAGATCTCGACGAAGTGGTCGGGGCGCTCGCCGACCCGGTAGAGCTCCCAGCGGAACGCGCCGCTGCGCATGCGCGACAGGCGCATCGCCTGCATGGCGGTCAGCCAGTCGGTCTGGCGCTCGGCGGGCACGTGATACTCGACGATGACCTGCACCGGCCCGGCGTCCGGCTCGGGGATGATCCCGAGGCTGGGGTCGTTCCAGAAGCTCAGCGCCGCCCGGTCGGCGGTCTCGGACTCGGGGATCCGCACCGCCAGCCCGACGACGGCGCCGACGGCGGTCAGCGCGGATGCGGCGTAGACGGCCGTGGCCAGGGTGGTGGCTTGAGTGAGCGCCCCCCAGAGTGGCGAGGCGAGGGCCATCGTGCCCATGAAGCTCATCAGGTAGACGGCGATCGCACGGGCGCGCACCCAGCCGGGGAGGAACAGCTGCAGCTCGGCGTTGACCGTGGAGACCGTCGCGGTCCAGCCGAAGCCGGCGATCACGAGCAGGGGGATCGCCGCGACGAGGCCGGGGGCGAGCATCGTCCCGGCCAGTGCGGCGGCGTAGAGCAGCCCGACGGTGCTCAGCAGTGCGTTGGACGACAGGTGCGCCTTGACCCGGCCGAGGGTCAGCGCGCCGATGACCGCGCCGATGCCGAGGGCGGCGAACAGCAGGCCGTAGCCGCCGGCGTCCAGGCCGAGCTGCCGGCTGGCGATCAGCGGCAGCAGCGCCCATAGGGCGGCGGCGGGGGCGACGAACATGGTCAGGCGCAGCAGGATCACCCGGATGACCGGCTCGTGGCGCACGTACCGGCCGCCGGCGCGCAGCGCGGGCAGGAACCGCTCGCGGTCGCCGAGGTCGGGGGCGGGTCGGCGCCACATCAGCAGCACGGTGGCCAGGACGCCGGCGCAGATCGCGGTGAAGCCGAACACCGGCGGCACGCCCCAGGTGGCGATGATGACCCCCGCGATCGCCGGGCCGGCTGCGCGGGCGACGTTGACGCTGACCATGTCCAGCCGGGTCGCGGCGGCGAGCTGGGAGCGCGGGACGAGCTCGGCGATCAGCGGCTGCCAGGTGGGTACCTGCGCGGCCAGCCCCACGCCCGCGGCGAACATCAGGGCCAGCATCAGCCCCGGGGTCATCCGTCCGGCCGCGGTCAGCACGGTCATGATCGCGGCCACCACGATGACGTACGCCTGGGTGGCGAACAGCAGCCAGCGGCGGTCGAAGGCGTCGGCCAGCACGCCGGCGGGCAGGGCGAGCAGCACCACCGGCAGCTGGGTGGCGGTCTGCACGAGGCCGACGATGGTGGCCGCGTTCGGGTCGTCGACGAACAGCCATTGCGCCCCGACGGTCTGTGCCCACATGCCGATGCTGCTGATGACGACCCCGAGCCAGAGCCACGCGAACGCACGCTGCCGGAACGGGGCCAGCGCCGACTCCGCGGCAGGCCGGGTGGCCGAGGTCATGGGCAGGTCCTTTCGGCGTGCGGATCGGGTGGGCGGATCGCGGCCGGGGCGCGACGGGTCAGCGGCCGACCAGGCCCAGGTGCTGCTCGTCGTAGCGCTCGCCTTGCACTCCGACCTGCGCGGCCAGGGCGTCCAGCTCGGCGATGTCGTCGGCGGACAGGGCGACGGCAGTGGCGGCGGCGTTCTCGCGGAGTCGCTCGCGGCGGCGGGTTCCCGGGATCGGGACGATCCACCGGTGCTGGGCGAGCAGCCAGGCCAGGGCGACCCGCCCCGGGGTGACGCCCCGGCTGGTTGCCAGCTGCGTGACGTGCTCGACGAGGGCCTGGTTGGCGGAGCGGTTCTCGACCTGGAACCGGGGGATGCTGGCGCGGATGTCGCCCTCGGCGAACTGGGTGGTGGTGGTCACCTGCCCGGTGAGGAAACCCTTGCCCAGGGGGCTGAACGGCACGAACCCGATGCCCAGCTCGGCGCAGACGGGCAGCACCTCGGGTTCGGGGTCGCGGGTCCACAGCGAGTACTCGGACTGCACGGCGGTCACCGGGTGCACCGCGTGGGCCCTGCGGATCGTGCCGGCGGCCGGCTCGGACAGCCCGAAGTGGCGGACCTTGCCGGCAGCGACGAGCTCGCCGACAGCGCCGGCCACATCCTCGATGGGCACCTCCGGGTCGACCCGGTGCTGGTAGAGCAGGTCGATCGCCTCGACCCGCAGCCGGCGCAGCGAGGCGTCGGTCACCCGGCGGATCTGCTCGGGCCGGCTGTCCAGGCCGGTGCTGCGTCCGCCCTCGATGCGCCAGCCGAACTTGGTCGCGATCACCACCTGGTCGCGGACCGGGGCCAGCGCCTCGCCGACCAGCTCCTCGTTGACGTACGGGCCGTACACCTCGGCGGTGTCGAAGAAGGTGACGCCCTCGTCCACCGCGTCGCGCAGCACGGCGATCATGTCGGCACGGTCGCCGGGGTTGGGCCCGTAGCTCTGCGACATGCCCATGCAGCCCAGCCCGATCGCCGAGACGGACAGGCCCTGGCCGAGGGTTCTGGTGTGCATGGGCGGGCCTCCTGCGTGGTCGTCGTGCGGGGTCACCGGGCGTGATGACCGTGGTCGGCGGCGCCGGACCCGGGCAGGGAGTCGGGATGGGCTCCCTCGGGTGCCGGGCCGTGACCCAGGCAGATGCTGGCACGAGATCTGCCCCGAACCAGGTCCACGACGTCTCCCGGGCCGCACTGGCGCAGGGCCGGGGTGGGAGCCGCGCCGCGCTGTCCCGCCGCGGTGCGAAGGGCCTCGGCTCCGGCCAGACTGTCGAACTGACACCAGGAGGATGCGATGAAGTACGACACTCTCAAGCCGTTCCCGGAGGGCTTCCTGTGGAGCGCGTCGACCTCGGCCTACCAGGTCGAGGGCGCGTCGGCCGAGGACGGAAAGGGCCCGTCGGTGATCGACGCGCGCGAGGCGTACCCGGAGGGCACGACCGACTTCACCGTGGCCGCCGACCACTACCACCGGTTCGCCGAGGACGTGGCGCTGATGGCCGAGATGGGGCTGACGGCCTACCGGTTCTCGATCGCCTGGACCCGGATCATCCCGGACGGGGACGGTGCGGTGAACCCGGCGGGCGTCGCGTTCTACCACCGGCTGATCGACGCCCTGCGGGATGCCGGGATCGAGCCCATCGCCACGATGTACCACTTCGACCTGCCGGCTGCCCTGGACGAGAAGGGGGGCTGGACGAACCGGGCCACCGTGGACGCGTTCGCCCGGTTCGCCGAGGTGCTCTTCCGGGAGTACGGCCAGAAGGTGACCTACTGGCTGACCATCAACGAGCAGAACGTGATGGTGCTGGCCGGCGAGCTGATCGGGACCGTCAAGCCCGGGATGCCGCAGTCGGCGGTGTACCAGGCCAACCACCACATGATGCTGGCCCAGGCCCGCGCCAACCAGCTGTGCCATCAGCTGGTGCCGGGCGGCAAGATCGGGCCGGCTCCGAACATCTCCGTGTGCTACCCGGAGACCTGCCACCCCGAGGACGTGCTGGCCGCCGACGACTTCAACGCCGTGCGCAACTGGCTCTACCTCGACATGGGCGTCAACGGCTACTACAACTCGACGGTCTGGGCCTACCTGGAGGCCCGCGGGGCGACGCCGCAGATCGCCGAGGGCGACCTCGAGCTGCTCAGCGCCGACCGTCCCGACTTCATCGCGTTCAACTACTACTCCACCCACACGGTCGCTCGCCCCGGAGCCCAGGACGGCGATCAGGCCGGCGGTGACCAGCAGGTCGCCGGGGGCGAGGCGGGCGTCTTCAGGTCGGCACCCAATCCGCACCTGCCCAAGACCGAGTTCGGCTGGGAGATCGACCCGATCGGCTTCCGCACCACCTTCCGGGCGATCTGGGACCGCTACCGGCTGCCGCTGCTGGTCACCGAGAACGGGCTCGGCGCCTTCGACACGCTCGAGGACGGCCAGGTGCACGACGGCTACCGGATCGACTACCTGCGCGCCCACATCGAGCAGATCCAGCTGGCGATCACTGACGGCGTCGAGGTTCTGGGCTACTCGCCCTGGTCCGCGATCGACCTGGTCTCCACCCATCAGGGCGTCCGGAAGCGCTACGGCTTCATCTACGTGGACCGCGACGAGTTCGACCTGCGCGACCTGGCCCGCTACCGCAAGGACTCCTTCCACTGGTACGCCAAGGTCATCGCCTCGAACGGCGCAGACCTGACCTGAGCGGGCGGCGGTACGCAGAGCCCGGCGGTGGGGTGCCGCAGCTCATGCGCCCTGTCGGGCGGGCAGCCAGGGGCAGGGGTCGATCAGATCCGACGTCGGCCCGGGCTCAGGGAAGCGGGACGCGCAGGAAGCGCGGCCGGTAGAGGAAGGGGTTCTCCTGCACCTTCTGCACGTCGGTCTGGTTGCGGCTGTAGGAGACGATCACCGAGCCCTTCGCCGGCAGCAGGGAGGGGTGCGCGAGGGGCATGTAGCGCAGGGTGCCGCCCGCGAGGTCCGAGGGGATCGAGGCCACCGCCGGCCCGGCGACGAACGGCCCGGTGGGCGAGAAGGCGCTCCAGATCACCAGCTGCGACCCGAGGAACTCGTCGCGCTTGCTCACCGCGAACCAGCGTCCGCCCTGCTCGAACACGCTCAGGGTCTGCGACACCCCGCCGGTGGCGGCGATGAGCTGCTGAGCCTTCGCCGGGTCCGTGACCCAGTCCAAGCCGTTCCAGTAGCGCCATGCCCGGACGTCGAGCAGGTCGTCCGGGCGCACCCGGGCCACCTGCAGGGAGTAGCCGAACACGCCTTCCTGCCCGGGGTTCGCGGTGCCGTAGAGGTAGACCCACGTGTCTGTGACGGCGGTCGCGGCCCCCCAGGCCGGACGCGCCCGGTCGGGGCTGTCCGCACCGACGTCCTGCACGGTCAGCAGCTGGGGTGTGCCCCCGGTCGGCACGATGAACAGCGCGAGCGCCGGCCCGAGGTTCGTGAACGCGAACGAGTCGCCCGGATCGCCGCCGCTGCGCACCCGGTTCGCGGTGACGCCCACGAGGTCGTAGCCATCGCGGGCCACCTTCGCGATCGACATCGGCCAGTAGCCCACGCCGTCCGCCCGGTCGGGGATCAGGGCGCCGTGGTCGGCAGGCGTGACCACCGTCGCGCACGTCTCGTCGAAGACCAGCATCGAGTTGCGCACGAAGCGCTGCCCGGAGAACGACGACGAGCGCAGGGTGTCGCCGAAGACCCAGAGCAGCCGACCGTCACTGAGGGTCACGTCGGCGCCGACATCCGCCCCCATGAACTGGTCGTCGGCGCGCAGCGTGTGCACCAGGCTGTTGAGGTCGTCCACGGACTCGACTCCCTCGTGCCGCAGGCAGGTCGTCTCGGTCGCGGCGACGGGCACGGCGACGGCGACCGTCGGGTGCGCCGGCAGAAGCGCGACGGCGATGAACGTGAGCAGCGTGGCAGGGGCGATCACCAGCAGCACCTGAGCGCGCCACGGGATCCGCACACACTCATGGTCGCACGCACGCCGGTGCGCGAAGCCCGCGTCGATCGGGGGCAGCGGGGATGGGCCGTGCCGTCGCGGATTCCGGACCGCCCCGGGAGCCCGCCCGGGCCCACGAGTGCGAGGGGCTACCGTCTCGCCATGGCTCGGGTCCCGGCGCGCCGCACCTGGCTGATCGGCGCCGCAATGGTCCTGCAGGCGATCGTGATCGGCACCCTCGTGCTGGCGCCGCCCGCGAGCACGCCCAGCAATGCCCCCCTGGCGATGGTCGCCCCGCCCATCGTGGCCGCGGTCGTCGTCGAGGAGATCAACGGCATCGCCGGCCGGCCGTTCGACGCCAGCATCTCGCCCGACCGTGCCACCGCCGAGCAGTCGTTGCGGGCCGGGGACGTGGTCGCGGCGGTCCTCGTCGACCTGTCCACGCAGCACGACACGCTGCTGCTCGTGGCGCCGAACGGAACCGGAGCCAACGACGCGATCCGCGACACCCTCCAGGCGATCGGCGCTCCGCGCGGTCGCACGCTGACCGTCGAGGTGCTGCCCCTGCCCGGCCGTCACCCCGTCGCGCCCTACGCGCTCGTCCTGCTGGGCACGCTGATCGGGTTCACCGCCGCGGTGATCGTCACGGTGAGGCGCGGGCCGGTGGAGGCCTCGCTGCGCGGCGGGGCCCTCCGGCTGCGTCGGTTCGTGCTGCTGGCAGCGGTGTGCGCCGCGCTGGCCGCGGTGGGCGGGCTGGCCGCCGACGTCGGCGCGCTGTGGCTGGCCGCGGTGACGTTCCTGCTGGTCCTGATCGTCGCGCTGCTCACCACCGCGCTGGAGGCGGTCCTGGACGTCGCCGGGCTGGCTGTGGCGACGTCGCTGTTCATGCTGACCGCCGCGCCGCTGACCCGGCTGATCCACCCGATCCTGCAGCCTGAGCCCTGGGCCACCCTGACTCCCTGGCTGCCGCACGGGGCCGGCCTGGAGATCGCCCGCTCGGTGACCGTCTTCGGCGGCACCGGCTCGGCGCGCGACTGGGCCGTCCTGCTGGCCTATCTGGGGCTGGCGATGGCCACGATCGCGACCGCCCGTCGGGCGCGGACCCGAGCCGGGGTGCCGGTGCCGCCTCCGCTCAGGCCACCTAGGCCGGACCGAGGGGGGAGTCGGCGGTGATCGTGGTCGAGCCCCTCAGCTTGGTCAGGATGGCCAGGTCGTCCGGGGCGAGCGTGCCCAGGCGGATCAAGCCGCCGGTGAACGTCCCCTCGCCGTAGAACAGCGCCAGGTTGCCCCATGGGGCGAAGTAGGCGATCTCGCCCGGCAGGCCTCGGTGCACCGGGGGAGCGCCGGTCGCGTCCAGCCGCACCGGCAGGTCCGCGATCCGCTGGGTTCCTTCGAAGTCGCGGACGAGCACGGTCAGCGGAAGCAGGGCGGCGAGGCTGCGGGCCGTCGGGTTGTCGGACAGCGTGCCGTGCAGCGCCAGATCGCCGGCGGAGATACGGATCTCCATCGGTGCCTCCTCAGGTGCCGAGCTCGGTTCGGGGGTCCGGTCTAGTGCGAAGCGATCAGACCCAGGCTGGCGAAGGACTTGGCCAGGCCGTCGTGCTCGACGTCGTCGGTGGTGAGGGTGGCCAGGGCCTTGAGGTCGTCGCTGGCGTTGCCCATCGCCACCCCCACCGCGCAGGCCTGGAACATCGGGATGTCCACCGCGGCGTCGCCGAACGCGATGGTGTCCTCGACCTGGGCGCCCAGGTGGTCGAGCAGCACCTCGACCGCGTGGGCCTTGGTGATGCCGCGGGGGCCCACGTCACCGAAGAGGGCCTCGGCTCCGCGGCCACCCCAGGTGCCGTGCTGCAGCGAGGCGAAGGTCTCGCGGGCTGCGAGATGGTCGTCGTAGTCGCCCAGGACGTAGCTGATCTTGTTGACGTCGTCGCGGTCCAGAGCGCCGCCGAACACGATGCCGTGGAAGGCCGCGTCGACCGTCTTGGGCGCCGGCTCGCCCTTGCCCGCGGAGTAGCGAGCCATCACCGGCAGCGCCGCCTCCTCGAAGCCCGCGCTGGCGAACAGCCCGGCGTTGGCCTCCAGGTAGAACTCCAGACTGCGCCGGTGCAGCCAGTCCACGATGTCGCGGCACTCCTGGCCGGACAGCGTCTGGTGCAGGACCACCTCGCCGCCGTCCTCGACGTAGCTGCCGTTGCCCCCGACCATCCCGTCGACGCCGATGTCCCACAGCCACTCGGGCATCTCCGCCTTGCTGCGCCCGGTGCACAGGTACACCCGATGCCCCGCCGCGCGGGCGGCGCGGATGGCGGCCACGGCGGAGTCCGGGAGCCGGTTGTGGTAATCGACCAGCGTGCCGTCGACGTCGATGAACAAGATCCGGGACATGGGACTCCTTCGTCCGGCGCTGTCTTCGATGCGGGGCATCCGGACGTCATCGTTCCTGCCGGCGGGCGGCGGTGTCGCGTTCGCGCCGTCGGCGCTGCCGCTCAGCAGGTCGTCGGGCGGACCTCCGCCGACGGTGTCCGTCCTGGTCTGTCCATGGCGACGGAGCCTGGAGACGTTCGTCGGGGGTCTGGGTGGCGACTCGATGTGGTGCGTCCCTGCGGCGTCACGAGCGCCTCGCGCTCATAGGGTGAGGTCCGGCAGCGGCCCTCGCGTGACAGCGAGGCGTGGTGTGGCGGGCGAGATCGCAGGGGGCTGGGGACATGGAAGAGGCCGAGTTCTCGGGCTACTTCCGGCGCATGTTCCCGCGGCTGGTCGCCTTGGCGCGCCGCACGGTCGACCCGCACACGGCCCAGGATCTGGCCGCCCGCACGCTGGAGACCGTCTGGACCAAGGACGTGCCGACCCCCGGCGACGCCGAGGGCTGGCAGCAGCTGGACAGCCTCACGTTCGCCATTCTGCGCGGCCTGCTGCGCAACGAGACCAGGGCGCAGCGGCGCCGGGGCACCCTGTGCTTGAAGGTGGCCGGTGTCGAGGAGACCAGCGTCGAAGCGCCCGAGCCGGTCGGGACCGACGCGCCCGACTGGTTCCGCGACCTGCCCGCCGCCGACCAGCGCGTGCTGGCCCTGCTGGCCGAGGGATACACGGCCGGGGAGATCGCCGGCATCGTGGGTGCCACTCCGGCGGCCGTGACCAAGCGGATCAGCCGAGCACGCCAGCGGATCCGCGGGCTGACTCGTCCGGGAGGGGGTGCCGAGGATGTCTGACGACAGCGACCTGCGCGACTTCCTGCGCGCCGAGGGTCTCGGCCACGGGTCCGGCCTGCTGCAGGCGGTGGACGATCCGCTGCTGGCCGAGGCCGGTGAGCAGGCGCTCGCCGCGCTGTTCGCCCGGCGCCAGGCGGCCCACCAACGGCGCTTGCTCGCGGGGGTCTTCGCGGCGGCCGCCATCTGCGTCGGTCTGGCGGCTGGTGCCGCCGGAGTCTTGGACGACTCGGTGTCCCCCGCCGCCCCCACCGTGGCTGCGCCTTCCCCGGCCGGGCCCTCCGCGACCGTCGCGGAGTCCCTGTTGGCTCCGTTGGCGTTCACCGCTCTCGCGGACCCGGCCGGTCCGGTGCTGGAGCAGCTCGCGCAAGTGTCGTCGGAGTATTCGGGGTATGCGGCGGGCCCCCGTCGATCGGTGCCGACCTGGTCGTCGTGGTACGAGTGGACCGCGTCCTCACCGCAGCAGGGCCGTCTGGTCGAGGTGACTCCGGACGGCGACGACACTCAGGTGCAGACCTTCCGGATGCCCGCCCCCGCGGATGGGCGCGTCGAGCTCGCCAGCCGTGGTCCGCTGGATGCCTCGACCACCGTCGCCGTCGACCTGTCGGCCGAGACCGCGGTCACCGAGGCGCTCGCGGGGAGCGGCGAGGCCGGCTGCCCGGGCGAGCAGGCGACCTGTGCCGAGGGCGCCCCCCTGTCGGCCGCCTCCGCCACCGGCTCTCCGGCAATGCGGGCACTGGCCGCGCTGCCCGGCGTGAAAGCCATGGGAACGGCCACCGACCGGCTTGGCCGACCCGCCGTCGGCTTCACCGCCGACCTCGGGGGCGCCCAGCGGATCGTGGTCCTCGCCGACCCGGACACCGGCGCCTTCCTGGGCGCCGAGTGGATCGCCGACCAGCCAGCGCCCCACGTGACCCGGATCGTCGTCGCCACCGAGCCGCGCGACTGAGCCAGCTCCGTCCGACGCGCGTGCGCCCGCGCGCCTACCGTGGGGGCCATGGCGCGCAAGGGTGAGTTCGGCGAGCCCGTCGAGCTGGACGTGGACGGGTTCGACGTGCGGATCTCGAATCCGGACCGGGTCTACTTCCCGGCCCGCGGCGAGACCAAGCTGGACCTGGCCCGCTACTACCTGAGCGTCGGCGACGGGATCGTGCGCGCGCTGCGGGAGCGCCCGTGCATGCTGCATCGGTTCCCGGACGGCGTGGCGGGGGAGAAGGTGCACCAGAAGCGGCTGCCACGCGGTGCGCCGCCGTGGGTGGAGACCGTGCGCCTGCACTTCCCGCGGTACGGGCTGCACGCCGACGAGCTGTGCGTCACGCGGCTGGCCGACGTCATCTGGGCCGTGCAGATGAGCTGCGTCGAGTTCCATCCCTGGAACAGCCGGCGCGCCGACACCGAGAAGCCCGACGAGTGGCGCATCGACCTGGACCCCATGCCCCAGGCATCCCTGGCGACGGTTCGCCGCACGGCCGGGGTGGCCCACGAGATCCTCGACGAGCTCGGCGCCACCGGCTGGCCCAAGACCAGCGGCGGCAAGGGCCTGCACATCTACGTCCGGATCCGTCCCGAGCACCCGTTCGGCGAGGTGCGCCGGGCCGCGCTGGCATTCGCCCGCGAGGTGGAGCGACGGCTGCCCGACGAGGTGACCACGACCTGGTGGCGGCGCGACCGCGACCCGGCCAGCGTCTTCGTGGACTACAACCAGAACGCCCGCGACCACACGATCGCCGCGGCCTACTCGGTGCGCGGCAACCCGATCGGCACGGTCTCGACGCCGCTGCGGTGGTCCGAGATCGACGACGCCGAGCCGCGGGACTTCACGATCGCGACGGTGCCGGCCCGGTTCTCCGAGCTGGGCGACCTGCACGCCGGCATCGACGACGCGGTGTTCGACATCGCCCCCTTGCTCGATTGGGCGGACCGGGACGATGCGCGCGGCGAGGACACCCCCGCGGAGCCGCCCACCTCGTGACCGGTCGCAGCCGCCGCGCGGCTGCCGCGCTGCGAGTCGCGAGGTGCGCCGCGCCGGCCCACGCCGCGCGGCCCCGGGTGCGTCCGCCGAGGGCAGGCCAATCGGTGCTCTATACACTTCGGCCCCAGTCGCGCCGAACACTGCCCGCGCGCACCCGGACCCCACAGATGGAAGAGGAACACGATGCGCCGCTTCTCCACCTTGGCCGTTGCCGCGACCGCGGCTGCCGCCCTGCTTCTGGCCGGCTGCTCGAGCAGCGACGGTGAGGGCTCCCCCGACGCGAGCAAGGCTTACAGGATCGGGATCACCCAGATCGTGTCGCACCCCGCGCTGGACGCGGCCGTCGAGGGCTTCAAGCAGGGCCTGGCCGACAAGGGCATCACCAACGTCACGTTCGACCAGCAGAACGCCGAGGGTGACATGTCGACTGCCTCGAGCATCGCGCAGAAGTTCGCCAGCGACGATCTCGACCTCATCCTGGGCGTGGCCACCCCCACCACACAGGCCGTGGTCAAGGCCGTCACGGACAAGCCCATCGTGTTCACCGCGGTCACCGACCCCGTCGGCGCCGGCCTGGTCACCGATGCCGCTGCTCCCAGTGGGAACGTCACCGGAGTCAGCGACATGCTGCCGATGGGACCCACGTTGGACCTCATCAAGCAGGTGGTGCCCGAGGTCAAGAAGCTGGGCGTGATCTACAACGCCGGTGAGTCGAACTCGGTCTTCCTCATCGGCGAGCAGAAGAAGGCCGCCCAGACCGCCGGCATCGAGGTGGTCGAGGCGACCGCCTCGACCTCCGCCGAGGTCAAGGCCGCCGCCGACTCGCTGGTCGGGCGGGTCGACGCCATCTCGGTGCTGACCGACAACACCGTCGTCTCGGCGTTGGAGAGCGTCGTGAAGGTGGCCCAGGAGAACAAGATCCCGCTGTTCGCCGGCGACACCGACAGCGTCGAGCGCGGCGCCATCGCTGCGTACGCGTTCGACTACCGGGATCTCGGCGTCCAGGCCGGCCAGATCGCCGCGGACATCCTGACCGGCAAGGCGGTCTCCGCGATCCCGGTCCAGTACGCCCAGACGCTGCAGCTGTCGGTCAACGAGGCCGCAGCGCAGGCCAGTGGCGTCACCCTGCCGGCCGAGCTGGTCACGAAGGCGCAGAACAAGTTCTGAGCTGACTCCGGCCGGATCGGGCTGCCATGGAGGCGATCCTCACCAGCGGGCTCCAGCAGGGGCTGCTGTACTGCTTCATGGTCCTGGGCGTGTTCATCGCGTTCCGGGTCCTGGACTTCCCGGACCTGACCGTCGACGGCAGCCTCCCGCTGGGGGCTGCCGTCACGGCCGCGCTGGTCGTCGCCGGTCAGTCGCCCTGGCTGGCCACTCTCGCCGGCGTGCTCGCGGGAGTGGCCGCGGGGATGACCACGGGCGTCCTGCACCTCGTGCTCAAGGGCGGCTCGGATGGGAACGCGGCCAACTACGGCCCCAAGCTGCTGGCCGGCATCCTCACCATGACCGCGCTGTACACGATCAACCTGCGCGTCATGGGACGCAGCAACACTCCCCTGCTCGGGGTCGACGGCGTCTTCGAGAAGCTGGGCGACCTGCTCGGCATCGCGCTGACCGCGTGGATCCTGATCGCCTCGCTCGCGCTGCTGGCGCTGATCGTGAAGCTGGCGCTCGACTGGTTCCTGCACACAGAGATCGGCCTGTGCCTGCGCGCCACCGGCGACAACGAGCAGATGATCCGGGCGATGGGCACCAACACCGACACGATGCGCATCATCGGGCTGGGCCTGGCCAACGGGCTGGTGGCGCTGACCGGGGCGCTGGTGGCCCAGCAGCAGGGGTTCGCCGACGTCGGCATGGGCATCGGCACCATCGTGGCCGGCCTGGCCGGGGTCATCATGGGCGAGGTCATCTTCGGCCAGCGGAACATCAGCTGGGTGCTGTTCGCGGTGATCGGCGGATCGATCGTCTACCGCCTGCTGATCGCGCTGAGCCTGCGCCTGGGCATCGCGCCGACCGACCTCAAGCTGCTGACCGCGGTCCTGGTCGTCCTGGCCCTGTCGGTGCCGACCATCCGGACCCGGGTGGTGCGCGCATGAGCCATCCCGAGGCCCTCACCCTGGAGAAGGTGCGCAAGGTCTTCTTCCCGGGCACCGCCAACGAGGTCGTGGCTCTCGACGGCATCGACCTGGACATCCCGGCCGGGCAGTTCGTGTCCGTCATCGGCTCCAACGGGGCCGGCAAGTCGACGCTGCTCAACGCCGTGGCGGGCACCTTCCCGATCAGCAGCGGCCAGATCCGCGTCGGCGACCGGGTGGTGACCAAGTCCAAGGAGCACGTCCGCAGCCGGACGATCGGGCGGGTGTTCCAGGATCCGCGCGCGGGCACGGCGCCCGGGATGACCATCGAGGAGAACCTCGCCCTGGCCGTCATGCGCTCCCACCGCAGCCGGCTGCGTCGCGGCGTGACCAAGCAGCGGCGCGTCGAGATGCGCACGCAGCTGGCCGAGCTGGGCATGGGGCTGGAGGACCGTCTCAAGGCCCAGGTGAACAAGCTGTCCGGTGGCCAGCGCCAGGCGCTGTCGCTGCTCATGGCCACGGTCGACGAGCCCAGTCTGCTGCTGCTCGACGAGCACACCGCAGCGCTGGATCCGAAGGTGGCCGCCCGGATCATGGAGCTGACCGGCCAGATCGTCGCGGAGCGCGGCCTCACCACGATGATGGTCACCCACAACATGGAGCTGGCCCTGCAGTACGGGGACCGCCTGATCATGATGCACGCGGGGCGGATCGTGCTCGACCTCGACGACGCGAGCAAGCGCAAGCTGAAGGTGCCCGACCTCATCGAGAAGTTCCACCAGGTGGCTGGTGAGGCCTTCGCGGTCGACCGCATGCTGCTGGAGTAGCACCGCGCACCGTCGGCACTTGCCGGCGGCCCCGCGCCCCCGCCTGGAATCTGGTGGGTTCCGGTCGCCATGGCGACCGATTCTCACCAGATTCCGGGGCTCAGAGCGCCGCGCCGGGGGCGTCGGGGGCGTCGGGGGGCCTGCCCGGTCACACGATGCTTCCGGGGTCCGCGGCGGCCTAGCCTCGGAGGATGAAGGTCATCATCGAGCCCGACGCCGACGCCCTGAGCCGCTCCACCGCCGCGATCGTGCTCGGCACGATGCTGCAGGACCGCCGCACCAACCTGTCGCTGACCGCCGGCGAGACCCCCGTGGGCACCTACGCGATCGTGGCCCCGGCGATGGCCGCCAACCCGGACGCCTACGCCGAGGCGCACTTCTACAACTTCGACGAGATCGCCATGCCCGATCCGGCCGCCCGGGTCACGCTCGGGGCGCTGGACGAGCAGCTGTACCGGCCGGCGCGGATCGCCCCGGACAACATCCATGCGCTCGACCTCGACAACGCCGACGAGATCCGCGCGGACCTGCGCCGGCACGGGGGTCTGGACCTGGTCCTGATGGGCCTGGGAGCAGACGGTCACTTCTGCGGGAACATGCCCGGCGTCACCCGGTTCAACGAGGACATCTACACCTACGACATCGTCGACTCGCTGCCGTGGTACGCCGACGTGCTCGCGATGTCCGATCCGCCAGCCAGCGCCGTCGTCACCTTCGGCGCGCAGCTGATCCTGCGCGCCCGCCGCGCGGTGCTGATCGTCATCGGCGAAGGCAAGGCGGAGGCGCTGGCGGCCGCCCTGCACGGCGAGATCGACCCGGAGCTCCCGGCCAGCGTTCTGCAGCTGCACCCCAACCTGGTCGTGATCGCCGACGAGGCCGGCGCCTCTCGGCTCTGAGCCGCCCGGCAGCGAGGGCCGCCCGCCGGAGCTGGCCGAGCCGGCCGGCTGGGACCAACCCCCGAGGGGCTGGCTCAGCCCGGTCACGGCCCCGCGTCGGCTGGTGGGCGCCCCGAGGTCGCGGAGCCTGGTCAGCGCCCGCCGGCGCCTTCCCACAGCCACTCCAGGCTGCCCGGCACCCGCCCGCCGGCCGGGGTGCCGCCGGTGCGATGCGGCAGCCCCTGGCCGATCCAGCCCCGCACGCCGCCGATCAGATCACCGCTGCGGGTCAGGCCGATGTCGTGCAGTGCCGCCGCGGCCAGGCTGGACGTGTAGCCCTCGGAGCAGACGACGATGAACTCGCTGCGGTGGCTGCGGGCATGCGGGATCCGGGCCGAGCTCGTCGGGTCCAGCCGCCATTCCAGGACGTTGCGCTCGATGATCAGCGACCCCGGGATCTCGCCCTCGTCCAGGCGCTGGTGGTAGGGCCGGATGTCGACGAACCGGGCGCCCCGCCGGTGCCGCGACAGAGCCTCCTGCGGAGTCCAGCGCGAGATTCGCTCGCGGGCGCGGCGCAGCACGTTGTCGATCGTGTCCGGCGCCGGCCCGTGCCCGGCCGGCCGGGACCGCGGAGCCGGCGGCGCGGCCCGGAGGCTCCCCGGGCTCATCGGACCCAGTCCGAGTCGGGGTTGTCGGACTCCACGATCCGGAAGGCGCGCAGGCCGGACTCCTCGACGCGGTAGTACTTCATGTGGGTCAGGCGCGGCGAGTAGGCGTGGATGCTGACGGCCGACTCGGTGCCGAGGTTGACCACGTCGTGGACCTCGCCCACCGGCACTTCGCGGGACTGGCCGGCATGCAGGGCGGCACTGCTGACGGCTCCGTCGGCCGACCAGCGGAACTCGGTGATCGAGCCGGCGACCACTCGGAACGCGGCCGCCGAGCTGCCGTGGTCGTGCGGCTGCGTCTGCTGGCCGGGCAGCCAGGTCAGCAGCCACAGGTCCACGCTGTCGCGGAACGGGGCCGGCGCGTCGAGGCGCACCCAGTACCGCTCCTCCTGCCGGTACTCGACGAGGTGCGACCACTGCGCGGGGTCGCGGGCGATGGCGAACACCAGGGACGAGAGCCCGGTGGGGGTGAGGATGCGCGGGGCGGAAGCGACGGGCATGGCTGTTCTCCTGTGTCGTGCGGGGCTGGGTTGTCGGCTGAGATCAGCGGCAACAGCACATGCAGGACAGGGGAGAGGTCCGGAGGTGGGCGAGAATCCACGTAACCTGATCGGACATGTAGGGATTGTGACGACGCGGAACGCCGTCGTCAAGCGCTGGGACCGGTTCGGCCGCCACCACCTCGCCGGAGGGGGCGCACCACCCACCCGGGGCCGCCAGGTCGAAGGGCGACCCCACCACTCGTCGCAGGCCGGGCTGATGCCTTCCGGCATCGCGTTCCGGGGCTTCGTGTAACGCTTCGTCCGGGAGCGGCGAAGAGTGGACGTGAAGCAGAGAGCCGACGACGAGGTGACGGGGATCGGGCGCGACCCGGCCCTGCTGGAAGCGTTCTACCGCGAGCATGCGCCGACGGTGCGGGTGTTCCTGGCGCGCCGGGTCGCCGATCCGCACGACGTGGCCGACCTGACTGCCGAGATCTTCCTGGCGGCGATCGACCACGCGCACCGGTACCGGGCCCAGGAGGGCAAGCCGGTCGCCTGGCTGCTCGGCATCGCCCGCAACAAGGTCGCCGACGCCCAGCGCAGCCGGGCCCGGCGACTGCGGGCCGAGAGCCGGCTCGTGGGGCATCGGCTGCTCGACGAGGACGCCATCGCCCGGATGGAGGACCGGATCGCGGCCGAGGCCTGGACCCGGGCTCTCTACGACGCGCTGGCAACCCTGCCCGCGCGTGACCGCCTGCTGATGGAGCTGGTCGCGGTCGACGGGCTGTCGGTCGCCGAAGCGGCCGACGAGCTGGGGGTGAAGCCGGGCACCGCGCGGGTCCGGCTGCACCGCAGCCGGGCTCGGCTGAGGGACCACCTCGGCGACCATTCCCTACTCGAATCGATCGACGGGGACCTGCCGGTCCTCGTCGTGCGGGAGGCTTCGGCATGAACACACCCACCAGTGATCGGGAGTCGCTGGACTCCTTCGACCTGGCCCTGCTCCACGCGCTGCGCCAGGAGGTCGGCGCTCGCTCGCGCACGTCGGAGCGCCGGCCCGGGCGCCGTCGGGGTCTGGCGGCAGCCGGGGTCGCCGCCGCAGCGGCCGCGGCGTTCGCCGTCACGTCGCTCGGCGCCCCGGCGGCGGCGTTCGCGGTCGACCAGTCCAGTGCCGGCGACATCGCCGTCACCCTGCACCGTCTCGACGATGCGGACGGCCTGGAGCAGGCGCTCGCGGCCAAGGGCATCACCGCCAACGTCCACTACCGGCCCACGTCCGCCGGTGAGGCGCCGTCCGCCCCGATCCTCGACGAGGCCCCGGGCGCGCTCGAGTCGGGCGGCTCGGCGCTGAGCGGCTCGACCAGCGCGTCGGCCACGCTGCAGGGGGAGACCGGCGACTCGGCACCGGTGACCGGGGTCTGTGGGGACCCGGCGAACCCGGCTCTGACGACGCAGCTGAATCGCGACAACTTCGTGATCACCATCCCCGCCGGCTCCGCGCTGCACCGCGCCGACTCGGAGCTGGAGATCACGACGTCCGGGGGCGTCGAGGACTCGTTCGCCGGACTCGACGTGAGCTACACCGTCGACGGCACCCGCTGCGGCGTGGGCAGCGCGTCGGCCACCGCCGTGCCCCTGGGCTGACGAGCGACGCAGGATCCGGCGAGCGGCTCGACCCACGAGTGGTGGGGGTCGGGCCGCTCGTCCTCACGCCCGGGGCGCACGTGCGTGATCGCGGTGGCGGGTGCCCGTGGGTCAGGGCGTTGGATGGCGCCGTGACCGACACCGACCTCCCCACCCCCGCCCCCCGCACCCTCGGCTCGGCTGCCCTCGACACCGCGCTGACCGTCTCCGAGCTCGGCCTGGGCTGCATGGGCATCTCCGAGTTTTACGGAGCTCCCGACGAGGAGGCGGGAACCGAGACGATCCTGCGCGCCCTCGACCTGGGCATCACGTTCTTCGACACGGCCGACATGTACGGCCCGTTCACCAACGAGAAGCTGCTCGGGCGCGTCCTCGGCCCGCGCCGGGACGAGGTCGTCCTGGCCACCAAGTTCGGCAACGTGCGCGGGGAGAACGGCGAGCGCCTGGGCATCAGCGGCACCCCGGAGTACGTCCTCCGGCTGGTCGACCAGGTCCGGACGATCGCGGCCGCGAAGGGGTGCACGCCCGGCCAGCTCGCGCTCGCCTGGGTCCTGGCGCAAGGCGAGGCGATCGTGCCGATTCCGGGCACCCGACGGGTCCGGCATCTGGAGGAGAACCTCGGCGCGACCACGGTCGACCTGACCGCCGAGGATCTGGCCGCGCTCGACGCGGCAGTCCCGCGGGACGCCGTCGTCGGCGATCGGTACGGGGACATGTCGTCGGTGAACCGCTGACGCTGGGCCGGTGAGCTGGTGCGGACCCGCCCACCAGACACCGGCGGTTGGGTCCCGCCTCCCGCCTTCGGCCGAGCGCCCGGCCGGACCTGCTTGACCCTGGCACCCTACGGCGTATATACATACGTGGTATCCATCGACCAGGGGGGACCGGCACGTGTCGATCAAGCAGGGACTGCTGGCGCTGCTCGCAGAGGCGCCCATGTACGGCTATCAGCTGCGCGGCCAGTTCGAGGCGCGCACGGGCGCGACCTGGCCGCTGAACGTCGGTCAGGTCTATACGACCTTGGGCCGGCTGGAGCGTGACGGGCTGGTCGAGGCCGCGGGCAGCGACGACGAGGGGCGGGTGCGCTACCGGATCAGCGAGGCGGGGCGTGCGGACGTGGCGGCCTGGTTCGCCTCGCCCGTGGACCGCGCCACGCCGCCGCGCGACGAGCTGGCGATCAAGCTGGCGATGGCGGTGACCGTGCCGGGCGTGGATGTGCGGGCCGTGATCAGCCGACAGCGCGCTGCGACCGTGCGTGCGCTGCAGGACTACACCCGGCTCAAGGCGAACCTGCCGACCTCGGCGGCCACGACGGCCGAGCTGTCCTGGCAGCTCGTCCTGGAGTCCCTGATCTTCGACGCGGACGCCGAGGTCCGCTGGCTCGACCACTGCGAGGCTCGCCTGGTCCGGGCCTCCGACGCGCTGCAGTCCAGCCCGCCCGCCGCCCCAGCGTCTTCGCCCGCCCCGGCCCCGATGCCTGCGGAGCAGACCTCCCGGCAGGACCGGTCGGGAGCGCCGCGATGACCGCTCCGACCGTCGTGCTGGAGATGGTGGACATCGACCGGGTGTACGGCAAGCCGCCGGTCCAGGTGCACGCTCTGCGGGGGGTCTCGCTGCGGGTGAATGCGGGCGAGCTCGTCTCCGTCATGGGGCCGTCGGGCTCGGGCAAGTCCAGCCTGCTGACGATCGCCGGCGGCCTGGACCGGCCGACCAGCGGTGTGGTCCGGGTCGGCGACGTCGACCTGGTCGCCGCCAGCGCCGCCCAGGTGGCAGCGGTCCGCCGCCAGCGCGTGGGGTACGTGTTCCAGGACTACAACCTCGTGCCGGCGCTGACCGCGGCCGAGAACGTCGGTCTGCCCCTGGAGCTGGACGGGGTGGGTCGCGCGGCCGCCCGGCGCGCCGCGCTGGTCGCGCTCGAGGAGGTCGGGCTGGCGGACTTGGCCGACCGCTTCCCCGACCAGATGTCCGGCGGGCAGGCCCAGCGCGTGGCGATCGCCCGGGCGGTGGTCGGCGACCGCACGCTCATCCTGGCCGACGAGCCGACCGGCGCGCTGGACACCGAGACCGGCGACGCCGTCCTGCGGATCCTGCGCGCCCGGGTGGATGCCGGAGCCGCCGGCATGCTGGTCACGCACGACGCCCGGCACGCGGCGTGGGCCGACCGGGTCGTGTTCATCCGTGACGGGCAGATCGTCGAGGAGACCGGGACTGCGCCGGGCGTCGAGTCGCTGCTCGACGAGGCCGCGTCGTGACCGGCGCAGCGAGGTCGGCCGACCCCATGCCGGCTCGCCGGGCATCGGCCCCGGCGCAGCGTCCGAGCATCGCCGCCCGCCCATGAGCGCACCGACCACCGAGGCCCCGACCACACTGCCGGCACCGGGCCGCCGGCGCCGCGGCGCCGGCTGGGGCGTCCCCCTGCGGATCGCCCGCCGGGAGACGATGCGCGCCAAGGGTCGCAGCGCCCTGGTGCTGCTGCTGGTGCTGCTGCCCGTGCTCGTCGTCACCGTCCTGTCGACCCTGCTGCGCACAGCACTGGTGTCGACCGAGGAGTCGCTGCCCCGCGAGCTGGGTGCGTCGGACGTGGCGGTCCGTCTGCACTGGGACGTCCCCGAGGGCCAGGTCCTGGTCCAGTGCCCCGACCTGTCGTGCACCACCTCGGCCCTGGCCACCGGGGATCCTGTCCCCGACCTTCCGCCCGAGGACGCCATCCGGGCCGTGCTCGGACCGCAGGCGCGGGTCGTCGCGGTGCCCACGCAGTACCTGGACCTCACGGTCGGTGACCGGACCTTCTACGGCCTGATCTCGGAGGCGGATCTCACCGATCCCCTGTTCGCCGGGATGCTCGAGCTGGTCGAGGGTCGCGCCCCGGCCGCGCCCGGGGAGATCGCGGTGAGCGAGCCGGTGGCCGCGCGAGGCTCCGGGATCGGGACCTCCCTGGACCTGGGTGGCTACGGGACCGGGCACGTCGTCGGGATCGTCCGCGACCATCGCGCGCCCGACGAGGTCGTGGGTGCGCCCGGCGGCCTGGGGGTGCCCTTCGTGGACGGCGACCTCCCCAACGAGTGGAGTCGCTGGCTGGTCGAGGTGCCGGGTGGGGTCAGCTGGGAGCAGGTGCTGGGGCTCAACGCGCACGGGCTGACCGCACTGTCTCGGCAGGTGGTGACCGATCCACCGACCGAGGCCGAGCTGGCAGCCGACCCGCGTACCCAGGGCCTGAACTCGGCGGAATTCGACGACGGCCCGAACAGCACCGCGATCGCCGTCGTGGGCCTGATCGTGGCGATGGTCCTGCTCGAGGTGGTGCTGCTGGCCGGGCCCGCCTTCGCGGTGAGCGCGTCGTCGCAGACGCGCGCGCTGGGCCTGATCGCGGCTCAGGGCGGTGGCCGCCGGGAGCTGCGACGGGTGGTGCTCGGACAGGCCGTCGTGCTCGGCGCGATCGCCGCCGTGGTCGGCGTGGTCGTCGGGGTCGTGGGCACCCGGCTGGTCTACCCGCTCCTGGTCCAGGCGCTCGGGCCCGCGCAGGTCGGGCCGTTCGAGGTGGGCTGGTTCGACCTCGCTCTGGTGGCCATCTTCGGCTTCGGCAGCGCCCTGGTCGCCGCCCTCGCGCCGGCGCGGGCCGCCGCCCGGATGGATCCGGTCCGTGCCATCGCCGGCAGGCGCCCCGAGGCCCGGACCACCCAGTGGCACCCCGTGCTCGGGGCCGTCCTCGTCGGCGCCGGCATCGGGCTTGCCCTGGCGGGGGCCGCGAACTCCGCGTCGTCCGGGCGAGGTGCCGGATCGCTGCTGATCGCGGCCGGTGCGGTCGCCGCGGTCCTGGGGGCGGTGCTCATCGCCCCGCTGGCGATCCGGCTGCTCGCCCGGCTCGCGACGGTCGCGCCGGTGAGCGTGCGCTACGCGGTGCGCGACATGGCCCGCAACCAGCTGCGCACCGCCCCCGCGGTCGCCGCGGTGGCCGCGGTGGTGGCCGGCGCGGTCGCCCTCGGCATCGCCGGCACGTCGGACGCCGCGGAACGGCGTGCGGAGTACGTCCCTGGTGGTCCGGTCGGCGACGCGGTCGTGCGGGTGTACAGCGGCGAGGGCCTGGTCGAGGAGAGCACGTGGGCCGGGCTGGCCGAGGAGCTCAGCGCGCAGCATCCGACAGCTTCGACCGTGCTGGTCCCCGGCGCCCACGATCCGTTCCTCGAGTACGTCCCGGGCCAGACCGGACTGGCGCTGACGGCGAGCACGGTGCTGCCCGAGATCCCCGACCCGGTCTTCGCGCCGGGCACGCCGGGCTTCGCCCAGCAGGCCTACCAGTCGTACATCCGTGGCTGGTGGTACTCGTCGGGGATCCTCGCGGGGCACGACGGACTGGCGGCGATCGGCACCGCGCTCACCGACGAGCAGCGCCAGCGCGCGGAGGCCGCGCTGGCCGACGGCGCCGCCGTCGTGCTGCGCAACTCGCCCGCACCCGACCAGGGGACCGCGACCTTCGACGTGGTCGTCGTCGCGGACCTGCCGGACTCCGACGACCCCCAGGAGGACGTGGGGCCCACGAGCCGGCAGACGCTCACCGTGCCGGCGATCGGCCTGCAGCTGCCGGGGATCTCGGTGCCCGCCGCGGCCATCGTGCCGGACTCGCTCCTGCGGGAGGCGCGGCTGGAGCCCATCACCGTCGCGCTGGTGCTCGACGCCGAAGCGGATCTGACCCGGGTCGACGAGGAGCGCCTGCAGAACGCGGTCAACACCTCGCCGACCCTGAAGCCCGAGGCGCTGACCGCATCGGTGAGCCTGGAGACCGGGTGGACCGACGACGCGCGCGTGGTGCTGATGATCCTGGCCCTGACGGCCGGCGTGCTGGTCCTGGCCGGCTCGATGACCGCCGCCCTGCTGGCCCTCTCCGACGCCCGCCCCGACTTCGCCACCCTCGGCGCGGTCGGTGCCGCACCTCGGACGCGCCGGCGGATCGCGGCGGCCTACGGCTGGGCGATCGCGTTCCTGGGCGCCCTGCTCGGGGCTGCTGTCGGGTTCATCCCCGGGGTGGCGATCACCTACCCGCTCACCGCCGACCCCGACGGCCACCTCGTGGACCAGGGGCTGGTCGACCTCTCCGGAGCCCCGATCGCCGCGCACTACCTGGTGATCCCCTGGCCGCTGATCGTCGCCCTGGTCGTGGCTCTGCCGATCCTGGTCGGCGTGGTCGTGGGGGCCACGACCCGCTCCCGGCTGCCGATGGCCGCCCGCATCGAATGACCCGGGCCGGCGAGGACCGCATCGGGGGCCACCGCGGCGGGTGTCGGGCCGGATCGCCGGATGAGCGATCAGGACGGCGCCGAGCTCCTCGGCTGGTTCCTGCCGCCGCCCGGCGAGCCAGGCGCTGACGACCGCTGAGCGTCGCCCTCAGTCGCCGGTGGCGTGGTGGGGGGCCGCCACCGGCTTGGACTCCGCCGAGCCGCGCTGGCGCAGATAGACCGACGCCCCGACCATGACCGCGATCGACAGGTACTCGCTCTGCCAGTTCTGCATCGACTCGAACCAGAACTGGCTGGTGGTCAGGTAGGACAGCGTCGACAGCGTGGGCTCACCCTCGGATGCCAGCTCCACGTTGTACGCCCGAGCCCCGCCGATCGCGTGCAGCGCCATCGAGGCGGCGAACAGCAGTGCGAACAGGATCACCAGCGAGTTCTCGTAGACCGTCAAGACCCAGCCGCCTCGCCGGACCGGCCAGGGCGTGTCCGGCCCGATGTCGGCCTGACGTGGGTCGGCGTCCTGCGGGGCGGGTTCGTCCGGGTCCTTCGACTCCAGCGATCCGCGCTGGACGAGGAAGGCCGTCAGGGCCACGTAGCTGCCCATCTGGAGGAACTCGGACTCCCAGTTCTCGAACGTGGCCTCCAGGAAGTCGCCGCTCGTGAGGTAGTCCACCAGCGACGCCGAGCCCAGGCCGTACTGCAGGAGATCCTGGTCGTACACGCGCCAGCCGGACAGCACCATCCCGCCGAAGAAGACCAGGAAGAGCGCGGCATTGGCCAGCAGCAGGCCGTGGTCGCGCGCCCAGGCCCTCACCCCGGGGCCTCGTCTCGGGCGGGTCGAAGCGGCACACGCGGATGCTAGTCACCACCTGCGGTGAAGGCGGTCCGATCGCCGCCGGTCGGCTCCGGTTCCGGCCCCCCCTGCCGTCGCCCGGAGTTGCCTGTGCGGCCCCGCGGGTCCACGCTCCCTCTGGCCGCCCGGCCCGGCCGGACCGGGGCGTGGCGAGGAGGCGGCCGTGGAGGAGACCGGGTGACAGCGGCCGAGGTCCAGCGGACCTACCTGACCCTCGTCCTGGGCAACACCCTGGCGGCCTCGCTCATCTGGGGCATCAACACGCTGTTCCTGCTCGACGCCGGCCTGAGCAACGCCGAGGCATTCGCCGCGAACGCGTTCTTCACCCTCGGGATGATCCTGTTCGAGATCCCCACCGGGGTCGTCGCCGACACCGCGGGCCGCCGGCGCTCCTACCAGCTGGGCACGCTGACGCTCGCGGGCAGCACCGCGCTCTACTGGGGCCTGTGGGTGGTGCACGGGCCGTTCTGGGCCTGGGCGCTGGTCTCGATCCTGCTCGGCCTGGGCTTCACGTTCTTCAGCGGTGCCGTCGAGGCCTGGCTGGTCGACGCCCTGGCCGCCACCGACTTCCGGGGCTCGCTGGACTCCGTGTTCGGCCGCGGGCAGACCGTGTCGGGCGCGGCGATGCTGGGCGGCAGCGTCGCCGGCGGCGTGATCGCACAGGCGACGAACCTCGGGGTGCCCTTCCTGCTCCGCGCAGGCATCCTGGTCCTGATGTTCCTGGTCGCCTCGCGGGTGATGCGCGACCAGGGATTCACCCCCGTGCCGGGGCTGGGGGTCGTGCCGTCGGTGCGCCGGACGCTGCGCGAGTCGGTGCGCTACGGGCTGGGGGCGCCGCCGGTGCGGTGGGTGATGCTGGCCGCGCCGCTGACTGCCGGGGTGGGCATCTACGCGTTCTACGCCCTGCAGCCGCTGCTGCTGCAGCTGTGGGGCGACCCCGACGCGTACGCGATCGCCGGCGCGGCGGCGGCCGTCGTCGCGGGGTCGCAGATCATCGGCGGGCTGGTGGCCGGGCCGCTGTCGGCGCGGGTCGCGCGGCGGACCACCGTCCTGATCGTGTCCTGCGCCGGTGCCGCCGGTCTGCTGGTCGGCGTGGGCATCGCCGGGTCGGCCGGCAGCTTCTGGGCGGTGCTGATCCTCGCGTCCGGGTGGGCCCTGCTCGGCGCGATCGGCACGCCCGTCCAGAGCGCCTACCTGAACGGGATGATCCCGTCGCAACAGCGGGCGACCGTGCTGAGCTTCGCCTCGCTCATGGGCTCCGGTGGCGGCGTCGTCATCCAGCCGGCCCTCGGCCGGGTCGCGGACGTCTCGGGATACGCGGCGTCGCTGGCGGTCGGTGGGGTCATCCAGGTCCTGGGAGCGCCGCTGCTCGCGCTGAGCCGGCGGGCCGGCCATCCCGCCGATCGCACCGCTGCCGCGGGCGCTGCCCCCACCCCCTGAGCCCGCCCGGTCGAGCGTCTGGGCCGCCCAACGGTCGAGCAGGACCTCACCCGCCGGTCGAGCCCGTCGAGACCTCCCCGGGGTCGGCTCCCCGCCAGCCACCTCGCTCCTGCGATCTTTCGCCGCACGAAGCCGCAGACAGCGGGGGAGCGCCGGGAGTACCGTCCAAGAGCGCCGGCGTCGGAGGATGCCGGTCAGCGCTGGAGGCGCGATGCTTTCCGATTTCACTGCGGTCCCCACGCTCGGCACGTCCGATCTGGACCGGGCGAAGGCCTTCTACGAGAACACCCTCGGCTTCGCCGCCGGGGAGAGCCAGATGGGTGAGGAGCTGCTGTACAAGAGCGGCGACAGCGCCTTCCTGGTGTACCGCTCGCAGTACGCGGGCACGAACCAGGCGACCGCGATGATGTTCATGGTCGACCAGGGCTTCGACGACGAGATCGCCCGGCTCCGCGACGCCGGCGTCACCTTCGACACCTTCGAGCTCGAGGGCATGGAGTGGGTGGACGGAGTGGCGCAGATGGGTGGCGCGAAGGCCGTGTGGTTCCACGACCCGGACGGCAACATCATCAACCTGATGACCGAGACGGGCTGACCTCGCCGGGTCCTCCGCATCCCGGTCGGCGTCCCTTCGCGGGTATCCCCCTGCCGCGCCCCGGTGACCGTGGTCCGACGCCCCGGTCCAGGGCGGATCGATCCACGCGCCGAAGGTCGGCTGGGCGGCCGGCGCGTCGGGCCTCGGGGTCGCGCCGGCTTCGCGAGAGAGTGCGACCGACACGACCCGAGAGCCCGCCGAACCGAGGTGCCACCGTGCGCTGCCCGAGCTGCGGCCGTGCCGAGCTGGATCCGGCGCGGCACGACGACGCCGGGATGAGCACGTGCTCCTGCGGCCATCGCGCCTACGCGGGCTACCTCGCGGAGGCCGACGCCCTGGACGCACGACGCCAGTGGCTGGCCGACCGGATCGTGGCCGGCGACCCTGCCCCTGAGCCGCGGCTCGCTGCTCGGTACCGGATCTGGCCGCCACCGGCCCGCGCCGATGCCCGCCCTCCGGACCGGCCGGGTGGGTCCGCCGGTCCCGCCGGTCCGCGCCAGGACCGCAGCGCCGAGGCCATCCTGCTCGGGGTCGGCGCTGCTGGTGGTGGCCGGCGCGGTGTTCACCGCCGTCGTGTGGGCCCGGCTGGGAGCGATCAGCCAGGCGGTCCTCGCGTTCGGCGTGACCGTCGGGATCGGGGTCCTGGCGATCGGGCTGCGATCGAGGCTGGCGGGCACGGCCGAGGCGCTGGCCGCGGTCGCCGCGGCGCTCGCCCTGGTCGACCTGATGGCCGCCCCCACTCTCGGACTGCTCCCCGAGCACTGGCTCACGACGCCGACCCTGTACCCGGCCGTGGCGGTCGCCGGGCTGGCCGCGGTCCTTCTGGGACTGCATGCGCGGCTCGGGCTGCGTGCCTGGGCCTGGGCAGGCTGGCTGCTCGTGCCGCTGGCGGCCGGACTGGTGGTGGCCGTGGCTGGGACCACCCGCCCCGTGGCCTGGACCGCCGCCACGCTGGCCTTGCCCGCCGCGGTGAGCGTGGGACTGCTCGCCGCCGCCGGCCGGATCCCGGCCGGCCCCGAGCACCGCACCCCGATGCGGACAGCCGGCGCCGTCGGGCTGGCGGTCACGGGCCTGGTGACGGCGGGGACGGTCGCGAATCGGCCGGCCCTGCCCGGGGTGGTGGTGGCCACGGCACTCACGGCGGTGGCGGTCGGGCTGTGGGCGCGGCTGGAGGCCACCGGCCGCGACGATCGGGTGCAGCCCGAGTCGCCCGTCACCCTGGCGCGCCTGCTCTGCCTGGCCACCGCGGCGATCGCGGGGGCGTCCGTGGGACTTCTGCTGGCGATCCCGGCGGATCCGCAGCCGCTGTGGCTGGCCGCCGCGACCGCCCTGGCCGGGGTGGTCGCGGGGTCGGTCGGATGGGTCGGGCAGCTTCGCTGAGCGAACGACGCCGCGCGGCGCCAGGCCGCGATCCGTGCCCGACGCCCCGACCTCAGCGGTACTCGGGGTTCGGGTGGTCGGGCTTGGACAGGTCCCAGTTGGTGGTCACGTTGCCGTGCGCCGGCACCCCGCCGGCGTCCTTCAGGCGCCGGGCCAGATGCAGCATGTTCCAGGTCGCGAACACGGTGTTGCGGGTCGTCCAGCTGTTGTGCGCCCCCCGGTTGTCGTCCAGGTACGACGGGCCCGGCCCGGCGTCGCCCACCCAGTAGGAGTCCGCCTGCGGCGGGATCGCGAAGCCGATGTGGGTCAGGGCGTAGAGCATCTGCGCCGAGCAGTGCTTACCGCCGTCCTCGTTGCCGGTGACCAGCACGCCCCCGACCTTGCCGTAGTAGACCCATTGGGCCTTGTCGTTGAGCTCGCCGGACCACCCGTACAGCCGCTCGATGATCAGCCGGGTCATCGAGGACTGGTCGCCCAGCCAGATGGGCGTGGCCAGCACGACGATGTCGGCCGGCTCGATCAGCGAGTGGTACAGGTCAGGGAAGTCGTCGCGCTCCCACCCCTGCTCGCGCATGTCCGGGTAGACGCCCGGCGGGATCGTGTGGTCGACGGTGCGGATCAGGTCGGTGTGCACGCCCAGCGAGTCGAGGATGTGTCGGCTGATGCCGATCAGGCCCTCGGTGTGGCTGGGCTCCGGCGAGCGCTTGAGCGTGCCGTTGAGGAAGACCGCGCGCAGGTCGGAGTAGTCCGTCTGGGCCGCGGCGACCTCGGCGTCGATGAAGGCTTGGACCGGCTCGGGGAGCATCTGGTGTCCTCTCGGTTCGTCGGACCGCGGCGGCGACGAGGGGCCGATGTCGGGGCGCCGTGGGCCATCCCGGGCGCCCGATGTCGGCGCGGCAGCGCACGCGCCGCGGGCAGCCGTGGTGGCTGCCTCGCGCCCCATGATGGCCCGCGCGGGTCGTTCCGGCCCGTGCAATTGCTGGTCGATTCGGGGCCCGGACCTCAGACGTGTGTGCTTTCATTCACGGCATGGCTCGCACCCGGCTGATCCCCGCCCTCGCCTTGACCGCTGCCCTGGGTCTCTCGCTGGCTGCCTGTGCGTCCGACGACAACGCGGACACCGGCTCCTCGTCCCCCGCCGCCGCCCCGATCGTCGTCGCGACGACGAACTTCACCGAGACCAAGATCCTGGCCCACATCTACCGGCAGGCGCTGGAGAAGGCCGGTCAGCCGGCCTCGGTCAAGGAGCTCACGACCCGCGAGGTCATCGCTCCCGCGTTGGAGAAGGGCGAGGTGCAGCTGACCCCGGAGTACCTCGGGTCGCTCACCGAGTACCTGAACAAGGCCGTGAACGGCGCCGACGCCGAGCAGGTCGCCTCCGGTGACGTCGAGGCGAGCCTGGCGGCGGCCCGCACCCTGGCCGAGCCGAAGAACATCACCCTGCTGGATCCGTCGCAGGCCCAGGACCAGAACGCCTTCGCCGTCACCCAGGACTTCGCGTCGACCAACAGCCTCACGACGCTGTCCGACCTCGCCACGTTCAGCAACTCGAAGGCGGTGACTCTGGGCGGTCCGCCGGAGTGCCCCGACCGGCCGTTCTGCCAGCAGGGGCTGGAGTCGGTCTACAGCGTCAAGATCGGCAAGTTCGTGCCGCTGGACGCGGGCGGTCCGCTGACCATCCAGGCCGTCCAGCAGGGCAAGATCGACCTGGCCACGGTGTTCTCGTCCTCGGCGGCCGTGAGCGCCAACGACCTGGTGATCCTCACCGACGACAAGGACTGGCAGACCGCGGAGAACGTGCTGCCCGCGCTGAACACGGCTGCGGTCACCGACACCATCACCAAGGCGCTGGACGCGGTGTCCGCGGTCCTCACCACGCAGGATCTCCAGGCGCTCAACGCCCAGGTCGAGATCGATCGCAAGGACCCGGCCGCGGTCGCGACCCAGTACCTGAAGGACAAGGGCCTGGCGTAACGACCGGCAACCGGCAACGGCGACCGGCGACCGGCGACCGGCAACGGCGACCGGCGACCGGCCGGGGCCTCGACCAGCCTTCCGCGGTCCTAGTCGCTCGCGGAGATCGGTGCGGCGCTCTCGCGGGCGATCAGATCGGCCACGTCGCTCATCGTCAGCGTGCCCGAGCGGTCCGGCGCGTCCACCCGGATCCGTCCCGCAGGAGCGTTGAGCAGCGCGACCACCGCGTCGCGCAGGGACGCATCCGCCGGCACGCTGGGCAGCTCCGCCTCGCTGCCCACCGGCGCCGGCAGCGCGGCCACGTCCAGCGCGGTGACCGCCATGAGCTTGATGAGCCGGTCGGCGCCCACGAAGTCGGCGACGAACGGCGTCGCCGGGTGGGCCAGCACCCGCGCCGGGGTGTCGTGCTGCTCCAGGTATCCGCCCTGGCGCATCACGGCGATCCGGTCGCCGAGGCGCACGGCCTCGTCCAGGTCGTGGGTGACCATGACGACGGTGGTGCCCAGGCGGCGCTGCAGCGCGTGGAACTCCATCTGCAGGCGGTCGCGGGCGATCGGGTCGATCGCGCCGAACGGCTCGTCCATCAGCAGCACCGGAGGGTCGGCTGCGAGCGCGCGCGCGACGCCGACGCGCTGACGCTGCCCGCCGGAGAGCTGGTGGGGATACCGGTCCACGAAGGCGGGGTCCAGGCCGACCAGCTCGAGCAGCTCCTCGACGCGGTCGGCCGTGCGCGCCGAGCTCCAGCCCGCGAGCCGGCACGTGACGGCGACGTTGCGACCCACCGTGTAGTGGGGGAACAGGCCGTCGGCCTGGATGACGTAGCCCATCTGGCGGCGCAGCTGGTGGACGTTCATCCGGGTCACGTCGGTGCCGTTGAGCCGGATGGTCCCCGAGGTCCGCTCGACGAGCCGGTTGATCATCCGCAGCGTCGTGGTCTTGCCGCAGCCCGACGGCCCGACCAGCACGCAGATCTCGCCGCGCGTCACCGACAGGTCCAACTCGTGCACCGCGACCGTGCCGTCGGCGTACTCCTTGGACACGCCATCGAGGACGATGACCGGGTCACTCTGGCTAGAGTCCATGCCGTGCCCACCCCGGGGAGCGCTGTGTCGACAGAGGTGGCGAACCCCTGGGTGTCCTGGGACTACGTGTCCACGCACACCGCCGAGCTGATCGCGGCGGGCCGCGAGCATGTCCTGCTCACCGTCGCCTCGGTCGGGCTGGCCGTGCTCGTCGCCTGTCCCCTGGCAGTTCTGGTGCGACGGTACCGGGTTCTGGAGGGTCCCGTCCTCGCCGTGTCCGGCGTGCTCTACACGATCCCGTCGCTGGCGCTGATCTCGCTGCTCTGGCCGGTCTTCGGCCTCTCCCCGCTCACGGTGGTGGTGGCGCTGGCCGTGTACGCGCTGCTGGTCGTGCTGCGCAACGCGGTGGTGGGCCTGGACGAAGTCGATCCCTCGGTGGTCGACGCGGCGCGCGGGATGGGGCTGGGCCGGGGCGCGATCCTGTGGCGGGTCGAGCTGCCACTGGCGATGCCCACGATCGTCGCGGGCATCCGGATCGCGACGGTGTCGACCGTCGGCCTGGTCACCATCGGGGCGCTGGTCGGCTACGGCGGCTTCGGCAGCATGATCCTGTCGGGCTTCCAGCAGAACTTCTGGCACGCGCAGATCTTCACCGCGACCGCCGCCTGCGTGGTCCTGGCGATGGTCTTCGAGGTGGCCCTGCTGTGGGTCCAGCGCCGCAGCGCCCCGTGGGCTCGGGGGAGGGCGCACTGATGGTGGTCTGGGAGTGGTTCACCGACCCGGCCAACTGGACCGGCGCCAACGGCATCCCGGTGCGCACCTGGGAGCAGATCCAGGTCAGCGTCCTGGCGATGGCGATCGCGCTGGCGGTCGCGCTGCCGGTCGGCCTGGTGCTGGGCCACCTGGGCAAGGGCGTCGTGGTCGCCACCAACATCAGCAACGTCGGCCGGGCGGTGCCCACGCTCGGCATGCTGATCATCCTGGCGTCCATCCCGAGCATCGGGGTGGGCAACGCCGCGGCGGTGCTTGCCCTCGCGGTGTTCGCGATCCCGCCGCTGCTGACCAACACGTTCGCGGGGATGGCCTCGGTCGACCCGGACGTGCTGGACGCCGGTGCGGGCATGGGGATGGGCCGGCGGCATCGCCTCGTCCGCGTCGAGATGCCGCTGGCCAGCCCGCTGATCCTGGCCGGCATCCGCACCGCGGCCGTGCAGGTGGTGGCGACCGCCTCGCTGGCCGCGCTGGTCGGCAGTGGCGGGCTGGGCCGCTACGTCGTCGACGGCTTCGCGCTGCAGGACACCACGCTGATCGTCGCCGGGGCGATCCTGACCGCGCTGCTGGCGATCTGCGCGGAGGGGGTGCTGGCCGTGGTGGAGCGGGTGGCCACGCCGCACGGCCTGCGCCACCGCAAGTCCGAGTCCCGGCTCTCGATGGCCGACGCGGTCAGCTGAGTCGCTCGGGACACGCTGGTCGGGTCGGCAGGCCGGCCGCCGCCGGCCGACGGATTCGGTCTCCGCACGGCACGCGGTGGCGCCACTTCTGCTCCACGATGGCCGCATGGCCACGAAGCAGTGGGGCGACCTGAGCCCGAAGACGCAGAAGCTGATCATCGTCGGCGGCACGGTCGATGCGGTCCTGAAGGTGGCCGCCATCGTGGACCTGATCCGGCGGCCCGCCGAGCAGGTCCGCGGCTCGAAGGCGCTGTGGGGCACGGCGCTCACCCTGGTGAACTCCGCGGGGGTGCTCCCGATCGGCTACTTCGTCCTCGGCCGCCGGGATCCCGTCGGGGGCTGAGCCCCGCGCCGGCCCGGCGACTGCGCCCCCGTACCGAGACGTTTGCTTCATGGACCTGCCCAGATGCGTCACAGGCGATGCATCTCTGCAGGTCTGGTGATGCCAGGCCCGCGACTACTGCGTCGGGCCGAAGATGGGGCAGGCTTGGCGGATGCACTTCATCGGAGTCGACCTGGCCTGGGGGGACGTGAAGCCCACCGGGCTGGCGGTCCTCGATGGTGACGGCGCGCTGCTGCACGTCTCGTCGGCCGGCACCGACGAGACGATCCTGGCCGCGCTCGCGCCGTACGTGGAGGGCAGCTGCCTGGTGGCGATCGACGCGCCGCTGATCGTCACCAATCCGACCGGGAACCGCCCGGCCGAGAAGGCGCTGAACAAGGACTTCGCCCGATTCCACGCCGGGGCGCACCCGGCCAACACCGGCAAGCCCGAGTTCGCCGACCAGCCTCGCGGGGCCCGGATCGCCCGCCAGCTGGGGCTGGACGTGAACCCCAGGTCCGGGCGCCCACGGCGGGCGATCGAGGTCTACCCGCATCCGGCGACGATCGCCCTGTTCCGGCTGGGCCGGACGCTGAAGTACAAGGCCAAGCCGAGCCGGACCCTGCACCTGCTCCGCTCGGAGCTGCTGCTCCTGATGGACCTGCTGGAGGGCCTCGCAGCAGCGGATCCTCCGCTGCTGCTGCGGGGTCCGCTGACCGATCAGGAGGCGGCGGCGCACTGGGAGTCCATGCGCGCAGCGGTCGAGAGCGCGACCCGCAAGGTCGACCTGCGCGCCGTCGAGGACCAGGTGGACGCCGTGCTGTGCGCGTATCTCGCCCTGCTCGCGGCGCGGCATCCGGAGCGGATGACCACCTACGGCGACGTCGAGACCGGCTACATCGTCACCCCTACGCTGCCCGAGGACCTGACCCCGACACCTTCGACCGCGCGGACCGACGACCCGGCCCCCGCCGCGAGCCCGGCCGGGGTCAGCGCAGGCGCACCCACCGCGAGCAGCCCGGCCGAGATCCTGCCCACCGCCACCTCGGCCACCGTCGGCGCGGCGGTCGGCGAGTACGCCAGTCAGCACCCGGTCCTGCGACGGGCCGCCGACCAGTACGCGCTGCTGGTGAGCTCGATCCTGGACGACGCCGGGATCAACTACCTGACCGTGACCGGTCGCGCGAAGTCGGTGGACTCCTTCGCCGCCAAGGCTGCCCGCACCGTCCAGGGGGCTGCGGTGTTCGCCGACCCGCTGCGCGACATCCACGACCAGATCGGGATCCGCGTCATCACCTACGTGCACAGCGACGTCCAGGCCGTCGCGGACCTCATCCAGGATCAGCTGATCGTGCATGAGGACCGCGACATGGGCCAGGAGACGGCCAGCGAGGGCCGGTTCGGGTATGCCAGCCGGCACCTGCTGGTCACGCTCGACGCGGTGCGCGAGGCGCAGCCCGGGCTCGAGGTCCTCCAAGGCCGGCGCGCTCAGATCCAGGTGCGCACGGTGCTGCAGCATGCGTGGGCCGAGTTCGAGCACGACATCCGCTACAAGGGCACGGTCCCCGACGAGCACCGGTCCGACTTCGACCGCCGGTTCACGCTGGCCGCCGGGCTGCTGGAGCTGGCCGACCGCGAGTTCTCCACGATCCGCGACCGGCTGCGCAGCGGCGTGACAGGTCCCAGCCTCGAGGCCGCCGACGACGACCCGCGGATCGCCCCCCGCGAGCTGGCCGCGTTCCTCGCCGGCCAGTACGCCGACGCCGGCTGGTCGCGCACCGAGCGCTACGCATGGATGTCCCAGCTCCTGCTCGAGCTGGGGATCACGTCGCTGGCGGATCTGGCCACTCGCCTGCGCGCGGTGGACGGGGAGGCCCTGACCGCCCGGATGCGCTACCGCTACCCGCCCGGGGCCGTGCGACGACTGGATGACGCGCTGCTCTGGTCGCTCGGCGAGGAGTACGTCGAGCTGCGCGGCAACGCCGACCGCGTACCCGCCCTGCGCAGCCGCCTGGAACGCATGAGCGCCACGGGCTGAGGACGGCTCCGACCCGGTCTACCCCGCCGTCGCCCGCCGGAGCAGATCTTCGAAGGGGGTCGGGGCTGCGAACTGGTCGGCGACGGTTCGCCGGCGGGGACTCGGCTGGGTCAGGGGTCCGGGGCCCGAGATCTGCGCCGCCAGCTCGCGCGCGGCGCGGGTGATCCGCGGGGCGAGGTCGTGCCCCGCGAAGTCGTCGGTGGCGGCGAAGACCCCGGTCGGGACGACGACGGCGTGCAGGTAGGCGAACAGCGGTCGCAGCGCGTGCTCGAGGACCAGCGAGTGCCGCGGGGTCCCGGCGGTCGCGGCGATGAGCACGGGCGTTGCGTCGAGCGCCCCGGGAGTCAGCACGTCGAAGAAGGTCTTGAACAGGCCCGAGTAGGACGCGGCGAACACCGGGGTCACGACGATCAGCCCGTCGGCCGCCTGGACCGCGGCCTGCGCGGTCGCCAGCTCCGGCGCAGCGAAGCCCGTGAGGAGCTGGTCGGTCAGCTGGTGGGCCAGGTGGCGCAGCTCGACGTGGGTGACCTCCACCTGTCCATGCAGGTCGGCCGGCTCGGGCACGACGACCTGCCGGGGGAAGACAGCCGGCTCCGACACCTCGCCCTGTCCCGGCCCGGCCGACCGCTCCGGCCCCGCCGTCTGCCCGAGTGCGTCGATCGTGGCGGTGGTGAGCCGGTCGGCGAGCAGCCGGGTGGAGGAGGGGTTCGACAGGCCCGCGGAGACGACGACGAGCGAGGTCATGAGGCGAGCACCCTTCGGTCGGAACGCCCGGTGACGTCGTCCCCGGCGGCGTAGACGGTCGAGTCGGTCGGCCCACCTGCGGTCGCGACCAGCGATGCGTGCGTCGGCGCGTCGGGCACCTGCGCCGGCCGGCCCTCGGCCATGCCGGCGCGCAGGTCGGGCAGGATCTCGCCGAGCAGGTCCAGCTGCTCCAGCACCGTCTTGAGCGGCAGCCCGGCATGGTCGACCAGGAAGAGCTGGCGCTGGTAGTGGCCGATGTAGTCGCGGAACCCGAGGGTCCGCTCGAGGACCTGCTGCGGCGAGCCGACGGTCAGCGGGGTGGCCTCGGTGAACTCCTCCAGCGAGGGCCCGTGCCCGTAGACCGGGGCGTTGTCGAAGTACGGACGGAACTCGTTCCACGCGTCCTGGCTGTGGCGGCGCATGAAGAACTGGCCGCCTAGGCCGACGATCGCCTGGTCGGCGCTGCCGTGGCCGTAGTGCTCGAACCGCCGGCGGTAGAGGTCGACCATCTGCTTGCTGTGACTGGCCGGCCAGAAGATGTGGTTGTGGAAGAAGCCGTCTCCGTAATAGGCGGCCTGCTCGGCGATCTCGGGGCTGCGGATGGAGCCGTGCCAGACGAACGGCGGCACGCCGTCGAGGGGGCGCGGCGTCGAGGTGAACTCCTGCAGCGGCGTGCGGTGCTTGCCGCTCCAGCTGACGACATCCTCACGCCACAGCCGATGCAGCAGCGCGTAGTTCTCGATCGCCAGGTTGATCCCCTGGCGGATGTCCTTGCCGAACCACGGGTAGACCGGTCCGGTGTTGCCCCGGCCCATCATCAGGTCCATCCGGCCGTCGGCAAGGTGCTGCAGGTAGGCGTAGTCCTGGGCGATGCGCACCGGGTCGTTCGTGGTGACGAGCGTCGTGCTCGTGGACAGGACGAGCCGCGAGGTCTGCGCGGCGAGGTGGGCCAGCAGGACCGGCGGGTTCGCGGGCGCGGCGAACGGCGGGTTGTGGTGCTCCCCGGTCGCGAACACGTCCAGGCCGATCTCCTCGGCCTTCTTGGCGATGGTGACGGTCGCCTTGATGCGCTCGTGCTCGGTCGGCGTGATCCCCGTGGTCGGATCCGTCGTGACGTCGCCGACGGTGAAGATCCCGAACTGCATCGCTGCCTCCGCTCCGGTGCGCACCGCACCCCCAGCTGGGTGCCCGCTCACAGGGTGAACAGTAGATGATGGTTCAACTATTCCAGCGAAGCGGTGGGGTGGCCGCCCCACGGCCGTGGTCGGGGCGCCGGGGTCGAGGGCCGGGGGCGGCACCCGAGGGGGTGTCGGGCAGTGGGGTGACCGGCGCGGAGTCACGCGCCGAGCAGTCCCTGGCCGAGGTGCTGGCCCTCGGTGACACCGGGCGGGACCGCGAACAGCGCCGAGCCGATCGGCGTGGTCCAGACGTTGAGGACGTCGGCCTCGGCCAAGCGCTGCTGGAGGGGCACGAACTGGGCGACCGGGTCGGCCATGCAGGCCACGAACACCTGCCCGGCGTCGGCGGACCCGTCGGGCCGGATTCCGTCGTCGTAGCTGTAGGGGCGGCGCAGGATCCGCTCGACCGGCCGGTGCGCGTGCGCCAGTCGGATGTGCGCGGTGTCGGCGATCACCGGGAACCCGTCGGCGTCCGTTTCCGCGAAGTCCGCGCCGGTGAGCTCGGTCCCGCCGGTGAGCGGGGCACCGTCGGACAGCCGCCGTCCCACCGCCTGCTCCTTGGCGTCGCGGCCCAGGCTGCCCCAGGTCTCCAGGTCCATCGCGATCCGCCGGACGACCAGGGCAGTGCCCCCCTCCAGCCACTCCGGGGTGCTCGGGCCCGGCGGGATCCAGACGACTCGGTCGAAGTCGTCGGTGCCGGGCGTCGGGTTGACCGTGCCGTCGACCTGTCCGAACAGGTTGCGCCCGGTCATGCCGGCCGGGGCGCTGCCGACGCTGCGCAGGAAGCCGGACTGCACCCAGCGCAGGGTCGCGAAGGTCCGCGCGTCGCCGAGCAGCACGCGCACCGCGTGGGCGACGGTGACGGGGTCGTCGGCGGCGACCTGCAGCAGCAGGTCGCCCCCGCTCCACCGCGGCCGGAGCCGGTCGACGCTGAAGGACGGGAGGCCGCTTGCGAGCCACCCGGGCGCTTCGGCGGTGCGCCCGGCGGCCGTCAGCAGCCCGAGGCCGAAGCCGACCGTCACCGTGAGCCGGGCCGGCAGGGCCGCGAGCTCGGGGGTGGGATCGGCCAGGGCGGGCCGGCCGCTGGTCAGCCGGGCGATGTCCTCGGTGAGCACCCGCATGAGACGGACCAGCGCGCCGCGGTCCACCCCGGGTCGCAGGTCGAGCGCGAGGAAGCGGGCGTGCGCCTGGGCCCTGGTGGCGATGCCCGCCTGGTGGGCGCCGTAGCAGGGCTCGACGGAAAGGCCGGCCGCGGCCGGCCCGTCGAGACCTGCCGCACGGGCCCCGCCGGGACCGGTCGCTGAGGCCGAGGCAGGGTCGGCCGAGGTGCTGTCCGCCCCCCGCGCGTAGCCGGTGGTCGCGCCGACGGCCAGGCCACCCAGTCCGATCCCGAAGGCGCCGAGCAGGCCTCGCCTGCTGACCGTGGTCGCGCGCCCCGCTTCCCGGGGGGCCGCGGGGCTAGGGCCGGCGCTGTCCTCCGTCGGGCTGGCGGCCGCTGGACTGGGGTCCGCGGGGCCGGCGGCCGCCGGTCCGCAGCCCACCGATCCGCTCTCCGTCCGGCCGCGCGCGGTCGGTGCTGGGCCGCCGGTCATGAGGCGTCACGGGGCGACGCCGACATGGCCATGTCCCCCTCGTACTCCTCCTGCGCGCCGCTGAACTCCCTGGCCTGTGCGTTGAAGCTCGTGGGGGCACCCATGGAGCAGGTCAGGGTGAACGCGACCTCGTCGCCGGGCTCGATCGGCTCGCTGACGCCCATGAGCATCAGGTGCAGCCCGCCCGGTTCGAGGGTCACCGTGGCCCCGGGGGCGAGCTCGAACCCACCTGCCTTGGGCTGCATCTCCATCTGGCCCTCGGCGCCGACGACCTCGTGCAGCTCGACCGTGGCCGACGCCGACGAGGAGGCGGCGGTGACGGTGACGGACTCGGCCGAAGGGTTGGCCAGGGTGCCGAACGCGGCCGTCATCCCCGAGGTGGCGGACTTGACCCACGCGTCGGCGACGGTAACTGGGCAGCTCGCGGCAGCACCGGCCGCGGGCGAGCCCGCCGAGCTCGCGCCGGCATCGACCGGGTCGGAGCAGGCGGCGAGGGCGGCGGTGGTCAGGACGGCGACCGCGGCGGTCGCCAGGGATCGGGAGGCCATGAGGGATCGGGAGGACAGGGGGAGTCGGGGAGACAGGGGGGATCGCGCGGACATGGGGGAAGGCCTTTCGAGCAGGTGCTGGGCGGGTGGTGACGACGGCGCGCTGACCCAGCCGACGACGTGGCGCGCGAGCGGGTTCGTGGGGATGGCGCACCCGCGTGCCCGCTGCGTGCCCTGAACGGCGCCTGAGGCCGACGCTGCACGGCCGGGCGAGGGAGCGCTGATCAACCGCCGAGGCGGCTGGATCGGTCAGGGAACAGCCACACCCAGGGGCGGTCCACGCCGCACCACGTCTGCTGCGAGCACGCGCAGGACGAGCCCGAGCCGGTCCCTCGGGGCCGCGAGGGCACGCGAGGGCTCTCCCGCCTCGGCCACCCGGGGTGCCGGACGCAGGACGAGCAGCGCGGCCCCGAGCGCATGGCGCACGGTCGTCAGTGCGGTGCCCAGGTGGGACACGCACGCCTCGAGCCACCGCAGCAGCAGGCCGACGGTCAGGGCCGCGCAGAGGTGTGCGACCGGCATCGCCCACCCGCTGCTGTGCGCCCCGTGCAGACCGTGGGCCGCGGACGTCCCGGCCACGGCGAGCGGGTGCCCGGCGGGCTGGACGGCGAGCGGGTGCCCGGCGTGCTCGACGGCCAGCGTGCGCAGGCCCGGCTGAACGGGGCCGGCCACGGCGTGGACGAATGCCTGGCCGGCCAGCAGCCCCACGGTGGCGGCCGCATCGTCGAGTGCGTCGGCCCAGCGCCGCCGCGAGAGGTGCCCGGAGAGCCACGTCCCCACGGCCACGACGCCCGAGACCAGGAGCGCGAGCAGGACCGCCATCACCAGCAAGGGGCCGAACGGGACGGCGGTCCAGCCAGCCGCCCACAGGTGCGCTGCCGTGCCCAGCAGGATCGACGCGGCGACCAGGACGCTGCCGCGCACGAGTGCGCTGACCCTGTCGTCCTTCGCGCGCGGCACCGCGCAACGGTAGCGGGCACGCCGTCCTCGTCAGCGACGAGGTTGCTGCCGGGGCGAGGTCGGCGAGCGTGGGCCGGCGAGGGTGTCCGGGCGGCTCAGCGGACCGCGGTGACCAGGTCCTGGCTGGCCCGCTCGATCGCCTCGGGGGACAGCGCGTGCGAGATGGCCATCGCCGCGGCCCCGAGCACGCCGGACTGCTCGCCCGTGACCGAGGGCACGATCTGCAGGTGCTCGGTCGCCAGGGGCAGCGAGCGCCGGTAGACCTCCTCGCGGATCCCGGCCAGCAGGTGCTCGCCGGCGACCGCCAGCGACCCGCCGACCACCACCACGGACGGGTTGATGAAGTTCACGATCATGGCGACGACGCCGCCGATGTCCCGGCCCGCCTGCCGCACCGCGCGGATCGCCGTCAGGTCGCCGGCGCGGACCTGCTCGGCCACCTGGCTCGCGCTGGTCACGTCGGTCCCGTGCCTGCGCAGCACGCGGGCGATCGCCGGCCCGGCGGCCACCGCCTCGACGCACCCGATGTTGCCGCACCGGCACAGGTCGTCCGAGGGCCGGTCGACGCGGATGTGCCCCACGTCGCCGGCGGTTCCCTGCGCGCCGCGCTGCAGCTCCCCGCCGGCGATGATGCCCGCGCCGATCCCGGTGGACACCTTGATCAGCACCAGGTCGGCCACGTCGGGGAACTGGGTGCGCTGCTCGCCCAGCGCCATGATGTTGACGTCGTTGTCGACGAGCACCGGAACGTCGAACGAGCCCCGGATGCGGGCCGGCACGTCGAACCGGTCCCAGCCGGGCATGATCGGCGGGTTGATCGCCCGGCCGGTGGAGTGCTCGACCGGACCGGGCAGCCCGATGCCGATGGCGACCAGGTCCGCGCGGCTCCGGCCGGCCGTGGCCAGCAGGCCCTCGATCGCCCGCACCACCCACGCCAGCACGACGTCGGGTCCCTCGGCGATGTCCAGGTCGGCCCGCTGCTCGGCCAGCGGCACCCCCGACAGATCCGCGATCGCCGCCCGGGCGTGCGTGGCGCCCAGGTCGATCCCGGCCACCAGTCGGGCCCCCGTGTTGACCGCGAGGAGCGAGGGTGGGCGGCCGCCGGTCGAGGTGCCGTCGCCGAAGGGCGTGACCAGGCCCAGCCGGAGCAGGACGTCCACCCGGGCGGCGATGGTCGAGCGGGCCAGCCCGGTCGACTGCGCGAGCTCCGCCCGGGTCATCGGCCGGCCCTCGCGCTGGAGCAGCGCGAACACGTCACTGGCCCTCACGGCGCCGATTGAACCACTGAGGCTTGCGTACGTCGACCCGACGACTTCTGCCGATCTCTCGACAGAAGTCCCTCGCGTGTGCCACAGTGCGCTTCGTGGCGGATGGCCCGGTCCTGCGCGTGCGCGGCGTGACGAAGAGCTTCGTCGGCAACGTCGTGCTGCACGACGCCGACCTCGACGTGGTCGCCGGGCAGGTCCTGGGGATGGTCGGGGAGAACGGCGCCGGCAAGTCGACGCTCATGAAGGTCCTGGCCGGGGTGTACCAGCCCGACGGCGGAGCCATCGAGCTGGACGGCCAGCCGGTCTCGTTCAACCACCCGGTCCAGGCCCAGCGCGCCGGGCTGGCCACGGTCTTCCAGGAGTTCAACCTCCTGCCCGAGCGCACGGTCGCCGAGAACATCTACCTGGGCCGCGAGCCGCGCCGCGGTCCGCTGGTCGACACCGCGCGGATGGAGCGCGACGCCACCGAGCTGCTGGCCGGCCTGGGCATCCGCGCGCTGCACGCGTCGCGGCGGGTCCGCTCGCTGAGCGTCGCGGAGCAGCAGATCGTCGAGATCGCCAAGGCGGTCAGCTTCGACGCCCGCGTCATCCAGATGGACGAGCCGACGGCGGCGCTGGCCGACCACGAGGTCGAGCTGCTCTACCGGATCATCCGCGAGCTGACGTCGCGCGGCGTCGCGATCGTCTACGTCTCGCACCGCCTGCGCGAAGTGCTCGACCTGTGCGACACCATCACCGTGCTCAAGGACGGCCGCCAGGTGACGACGCAGCCGGCCAGCGAGCTGGACGAGGCGCGGCTGGTGCGGCTGATGGTCGGCCGGCCGATCTCCTCGTTCTTCCCCGACCCGGTGCCCGGCACCACGGTCGGCGAGCCGCGGCTGGAGCTGCGTGGTGCCGGCAACGGGTACGTCGACGGTGTGGACCTCACCCTGCGCGCCGGCGAGATCGTCGGCGTCGCGGGTCTGCAGGGCTCCGGGCGCACCGAGCTGCTCGCCGCGATCTTCGGCGTCGACCCGTTCACCCGCGGCGAGCTGCGCGTGGACGGCCGGGCCGTCGCGGTGCGCACGCCGCGCGCGGCCATCCGGGCCGGTCTCGCCCTGGTCACCGAGGACCGCAAGGCGACCGGGCTGGCGCTGCACCAGTCGATCCTGGACAACGCGCTGGGCGTGGTGCACGCGGTGCTCCCGCGCCGTCGGTCGACCGCTCGCCGGGACGTCCCGGCGCTGCTCGGCTCGCTCGCGGTCGCGGCGCGTGCACTGTCGCAGGAGGCGCAGTTCCTCTCCGGCGGCAACCAGCAGAAGGTGGTGCTCGCCCGCTGGCTGACCATCGAGCCCGGCGTCGTCCTGCTCGACGAGCCGACCCGCGGCATCGACGTCGGCGCGAAGCACGCGATCTACGAGGTGATGCGCGGGCTGGCTGCCCAGGGCGTCGCGGTGCTCATGGTGTCCAGTGAGCTGCCCGAGGTCATCGGCATGTCCGACCGGATCCTGGTGATGAGCGAGGGCCGGCTGGCCGGCGAGCTGCCCGCCGGCTCGGACGAGGAGACCATCCTGGCGCTGGCCGCCGGGGTGGGCACGGGGCTGGAGGCAGGGGGGCTCGCCTCGTGAGGGCGCGGCTGCGGGCGCTGGACTCGACCGCCATCGTCTACCTCGTCCTGATGCTGACGATCGTGGTCGGGGCGGTCATCACCGCCCGGCAGGGGCGCAACTTCTTCAGCGTCGGCAACATCGACAACGTCCTGACCACGACCACGATCCTCGGGATGATCGCGATCGGGCAGACCCTGGTCATCCTCGTCGGGTCCCTGGACCTCTCGGTGCCGTACGTGGTGAGCCTGGCCAGCGTCGTCGGCGGCGGCGTCATGGCCGGCCAGACCGGCAGCATCGTCCCGGCCGTGCTGGTCACGGTCGCCCTCGCGCTGGCGTTCGGCCTGGTCAACGGGCTGATCGTCAGCATGCTCAACGTCCACGGCTTCATCGCCACGCTGGGCACCGGGCTGGTCGTCTCGGGCTACCTGGCGTCGAACTACAAGGGCAGCCACGGCTCGGCGCCGCGCGACTTCCGGCTGCTCGACGCCACCCGGATCGGGCCGGTCCCGGTCGCCACGCTGATCATGCTCGCGTGCGCGGCGCTGGCCGTCCTCATGCTGCGCCGCACCCGTCTGGGTCACCACATCTACGCGGTCGGCGGCAACGCCGACGTCGCCCGGATGTCGGGCGTGCGCACGTCCGTCCCCATCGTCGCCGCGCACGTGATCTGCTCGCTGCTGGCCGCCCTGGCCGGTCTGCTGCTGCTGGCCCGGCTCGGCGTCGGCCAGCCGACGGTCGGGTCGCAGGGCGGCTACGCACTCATGTCGATCGCCGCCGTGGTGCTCGGCGGCACGCTGCTGGCCGGCGGCAAGGGCAGCATCGTCGGCACGCTGGCCGGCGTCGGGATCTTCGCGGTGCTCGACAACGTCATGAGCGTCATGGAGCTCAACCCGTTCCTCAAGGACGTCGTGCGCGGCATCGTCATCGTGGTCGCGGTGGCCGTCTACGCCCGCCGCGAGATCGACCGGCGGCCCCCGCGGTTCCCGACCGGCGGCGCACCCGCGGCGGTGGCCTCATGAGCGCGACCACCGCGCCCCGGGCGCTTCCGGTGCACGAGGGCAGCCCACAGCGGCGCTTCCTCGCGGTGCTCGCCAGCCCGGGCGGGGCGGTCTTCGTGCTGATCGCGATCCTGCTGGTGGCGATCATGCTGGCCAACCCCAACTTCGCCGACCCGAACGCGCTGATCCGCTTCGCCGGTCGCACTGCCCCCATCGCCATCGCCGCGATGGGCCAGTACTTCGTCATCGTCAGCGGCGAGTTCGACCTGTCCATGGCCGCGGTCATCGCCACCCAGGTCGTGCTGGCCGGCAACTTCATCGGCCGCGACGAGGGCCGGATCTTGCCCGGCCTGGTGCTCATGCTCGTGGTGGGTGCGCTGATCGGGATCGTCAACGGCCTGGCCACCACGCTGCTGCGGGTGCCGAGCTTCATCGTGACGCTGGGCATGATGCTGTCGCTGACAGGCCTGGTCCGCTACGTCACCGGTGGCGCGGCCACCGGCAACCCCGCCGACTCGTTCCGCGCGATCGGTCGCGGCGGCATCCAGAACGTCCCGGTCGTGGGGATCGTCCCGTACTCCCTGCTCGTGCTGGTCGGCGTCGCGGTGCTCGCGGTCTGGCTGATGGCCCGGCCGTTCGGGCGCACTCTCATCGCCACCGGCGACAACCCGGCGGTCGCCCACTACTCCGGCGCGCCCGTGTGGTGGGTCAAGACCCGGGCGTTCGTCCTCTCCTCGCTGTCGGCGACGGTGGCCGGAATCCTGCTTGTCGGGTACGCCGGCGTGCACCCCTCGGTCGGCAGCGGGTACGAGTTCTCGGCGATCACCGCGGTGGTCCTGGGCGGCGTGGTGCTCGGCGGCGGTCGCGGCTGGGTGCTCTCGGCCGCCGCCGGCGCGTTCGCCCTCGAGCTGCTGTTCCTCCTGCTCAGCAGCCTCGGGATCCCCTCGACCTGGCGCGACACCGTGCAGGGCCTGATCATCATCGCCGCCGTCGCGGTGGCCGGACGTGCCTGGCAGGGCGCGCTGCGGCTGCGCCGCCGGCAGGGACCTTCGACGACCTCCGCACCACCCACCCAGCCCACCCAGGGCGCGATCACAGGAGAGAACTGATGCGAGTATCCAGAGGAGCACCCCTCGTGTTGGCGGCAGCGGCCATGCTCGTCCTGGCGAGTTGCAGCACCGACGAGCCGGAAGCCGGGCCCGCCGGGTCCAGCGCCCCGGCCAGCACCGACAGCGAATGGTTCGTCCAGGCCGACTTCGACAGGCAGAACGAGCAGCGCACGGCGACGTTCCTGGGCGACCCGGAGAAGCCGTACCTGCAGTACATCGACGGGCCGAAGACCGACACGGCGGCGTTCAAGTCCTCGGGCGCCAAGAAGGTGTGCTTCGCCAACGCCTCGATCAGCAACCCGTGGCGCCAGACCGGCTGGATCACGATGCAGCAGCAGCTCAAGGTGCTGCAGGACGACGGCGTGATCTCGTCGATGGAGACCCGGGACGCGCAGGACTCCGACGACACCCAGATCGCCGACATCGACTACTTCATCAACGAGGGCAACTGCGACGCGTTCGTGATCTCGCCGAACTCCACGGCGGCGATGACGCCGGCCGTCGAGCGGGCGTGCGCCACGAAGAAGCCGGTCATCGTCTTCGACCGCGGCGTGCAGACCGACTGCCCGACCACGTTCATCCACCCGATCGGCGGGTACGCGTGGGGCATCGACACCGCCAACTTCCTGGCCGACAACCTGGCGTCCGGCGACAAGGTGGTCGCGCTGCGCATCCTGCCGGGCGTGGACGTGCTGGAGACCCGCTGGGCGGCGGCGAAGAAGATCTTCGACGAGAAGGGGATCCAGGCCAAGGACAGCTTCACCGGTGCCGACCCCACGAAGATCAAGCAGATCGTGACCGACGCCATCAACCAGGACGGCGTCAAGGGCGTGTGGATGGATGCCGGTGACGGCGCTGTCGCGGCCATCGAGGCCTTCGAGGACGCTGGCGTCGCGCTGCCGATCATCACCGGCGAGGACGAGATGAGCTTCCTGCGCAAGTGGGAGGCCACGAAGCTGACGGGCCTGGCGCCGGTCTACTCGAACTTCCAGTGGCGGACCCCGCTGCTGGCGGCGCAGATGATCTTCGCCGGCGAGCAGGTGCCGACCGAGTGGGTGCTGCCGCAGGTCCCGATCACCGAGGCCGAGCGCGCGGCCTACCTCACGGCCAACGAGGGCATGCCGGACGGGCACTACGCCAAGTTCGGCGGCGAGGACCTGCCCGG
>CAYQMN010000017.1:0-59550 GCA_964418695.1 uncultured Bifidobacteriaceae bacterium
GGCCAGGTCGAACCGGAACCCGTCGACGTGCATCTCGGTGACCCAGTAGCGCAGCGAGTCCATGATGAGCTGCAGCGAGTGCGGGCTGCGCATGTTCAGGGAGTTGCCGGTGCCGGTGGTGTCGAAGTAGTGCTGCGGCGCCTCCTCCACCAGGCGGTAGTAGCCCGGGTTGTCGATGCCGCGCAGGGACAGCGTGGGGCCGTACTCGTTGCCCTCGGCGGTGTGGTTGTAGACCACGTCGAGGATGACCTCGATGTCGGCCTCGTGCAGCGCCCGGACCATCGCCTTGAACTCCGACACCTGCTGGCCCAGGGTCCCGGTCGCTGCGTACTCGTTGTGCGGGGCGAAGAAGCCGATCGTGTTGTAGCCCCAGTAGTTGCGCCGGCCTCGGTCGGTCAGGAACGAGTCCTGGACGAACTGGTGGATCGGCATGAGCTCGACGGCAGTCACGCCCAGGGAGAGCAGGTAGTCGATCATCACCGGGTGGGCCAGGCCCCCGTAGGTCCCGCGCAGCATCGCCGGGATGCCGGGGTGCGCGATGGTCATCCCCTTGACGTGGGCCTCGTAGATGACCGTCTCGTTGTAGGGCCGGTCGATGCGCCGGTCCCCGGTCCACTCGAAGTAGGGGCTGGTCACCACCGAGAGCATCGAGTGGCCGAGGCTGTCGGTGTCGTCGCGGTGGTCCAGATGTCCTAGGACATGACCGAACGAGGCCTGGGTCATGTCGGGCATCCCGGTGATCGCGCGGGCGTAGGGGTCGAGCAGGAGCTTGTGCGCGTTGAACCGCAGGCCGCGCCGCGGATCCCAGGGTCCGTGCACCCGGAACCCGTAGCGCTGCCCCGGTTCGACGGTAGGCAGGTAGGAGTGCCAGACGCCGGCCCGCTTCTCCTCCAGCGGGACCCGCTGCTCGGACAGGTCGGCGCCGACCAGGCACAGCTCCACGGCTTCGGCTCGGTCGGCGAAGATCGCGAAGTTCGTCCCCACTCCGTCGTACGTGGCGCCCAGCGGGTAGGCGCGGCCGGGCCATACGAGTCCGGGCTGCGGGGCCGATTCGTCCGAAGAGAGGGTCATTGGCGGATTCAAGCAACCGAACGGGCCTCATGCGAGAGCGAAGCGCTGCGTCACGGGTCAGGAGGGCTGACTCGCCCGCCGGGCAGCATGCGGGGCAGCAGGCCCTTGCCGAGCACCATCAGCAGGTGCGCGCCGAGCACGACGAAGAACGCGACGTGCCCGGCGATGTGCAGCCACAGCAGGTCGTCGTCACCGCCGGCCACCAGGGCCAGGCCGGTCGCCGGCACGACCAGCTGCAGGGTGAGCAGGCTCTTCTCGGTGACGCCGACGAGCCCCCGGTCGCTGCGGGTGAGCCGGGGGTCCCAGGGCGGCAGCGGCGCAAGCCGGCGCCAGGCCAAGCGCAGCACCCCCAGCGCGATGATCGCCAGCCCGAGCAGGACGTGCACCTCCGGCAGGCTCAGCCCGTCGGCACCCAGCTCGCCGGAGATCAGGTCGTCCCAGGCCGTGCCCACCGGGTCGTCGGCCTCCTCCTCGGGCAGCTCCTGGGCCAGCTCGGCCTGCTCCTCGGCACGCTCCCGCGCCAGCTCGCACTCCTCCTCGAGCTGATCGAGCCGGTCCTTCTCCGCATCGGTCAGGTCGCCGCCGCTGACGTCCTCGCCGGGCGGGTCGCAGTCGACCTCCCGGGCCTCGTCCTCGTCGCGCTCGTCCTCGTCGGCGACGTCATCGTCGCCCAGCGAGTACCCGACGACGAACTGCGCGGCGAACGCCGAGACGGTCAGCCAGTGCAGGAGCTTGGCGATCGCCCCGTACCCGTGCTCCCCGTTGCGCATCCGCATGAAGGGCTTTCTATCGGTCCGGGACCGTCGCGACAACGCACGCGCTCGTCCCGGCGATGAGTCAGCCGCGGCTCCCCTGCACCCGCTGCCGGGCTCACGTTCCGCAGGGGCCAGTATCGGGCCCATGGTGGATCGCCGCGCGATGCTGGGTCGGGTCGAGCGGGCGGTGGTGGGCGCCCTAGGCGTGGCACCCGCGGGCGTGCAGCGGCTGATCGGCGGTCGCGCGCCACTGTCCGACGGCGTCGCGATCGAGCCCGAGGTCGGCGCCGCCTTGCGGCTGCTCAACGCGCTGCCCGGGCCGACGTTCGAGCAGCGTCCGCTGACCCAGGCCCGGGCGGTGATCGACCAGGAGGCGGCGGTGTTCGGCGGCTCGCCGATCCCGATGCACGAGGTGCGCGACCTGACGATCCCCGGCCCCGGCGGCGACCTGCCCGCCCGCCTGTATCGAGCGCAGGAGCGCGACGCGGACCGGCTGGTCGTGTACTTCCACGGCGGCGGCTGGGTGGTCGGCAGCCTGGCCAGTGCCGACACGGCCTGCCGGTTCCTCGCCGCGCACAGCGGCGTCTCGGTGCTCTCCGTGGACTACCGGCTCGCCCCCGAGCACCCGTTCCCCGCCGCACCCGAGGACGCGCTGGCGGCGTTCCGGTTCGCCGTCGCCCAGGCCGACTCGTGGGGCCACGACCCCCGGCTGATCGCGGTCGCCGGCGACTCGGCGGGCGGCAACCTGGCAGCGGTGCTCTGCGGGGATCTGCGCACCCGCGACGAGGTTCGGCCGGCGTTCCAGCTGCTCTTCTTCCCCGTCACCGACCTGTCCACCAAGCACCCGTCGCATGAGCTGTTCGCGGACGGGTTCTTCCTGACCGAGGCCCAGATGGACTGGTACCGCGAGCACTACCTGGGCGAGCACCCGGCGACTGACCCTCGGGTCTCGCCGCTGCTCGCCCCGGACCTCGCGGGCCTGCCACCCGCGTACGTGGCGGTCAGCGGGTTCGACGTGCTGCGCGACGAGGGCGAGGCCTACGCGCGGGCGATGGCCGCCGCCGGCGTGCGGGTGGCCCTGCGCCGCCACGACCGGCTGATCCACGCCTTCGTCAACTCGACGGGCGTGGGGCGCAGCAGTCGCGAGGCGTTCCTGGAGGCCTGCGGGGCCCTGCGGATGGGCATCGGCGCCGGCACCGCCCCGAGGTAGTCGGCGCCGGGGCGCGAGTTGGTAGTGAATATGGGCAACTGAGTTGGCCGGATTCACTACCAACTCGGCAGGGCCCGCGCGCATTGACCAGCGTCACATTGTGGGGCGCGCGTTCCCACTCGGCACCTGAGGAAGATAGAAGCGGCGGGTGAGCCGCTCGGGCGTGGCGGATGCCAGCGTCCCGCGAGGATTCGAGGGCACATGAGCACCATCGTGATGACGGGATTCCCAGGCTTCCTGGGTTCGGCGCTTCTCCCCCGGCTGCTGGCCAAGCGCGAGGGAGCACGCGCGGTCTGCGTGGTCCAGAGCCGGCACCTGGACACAGCCAAGGAGCGACTCGCCGAGCTGGAGACGGCCGACCCGCACATCTCCGGCCGGGTCGACCTGGTCGAAGGCGACATCACGGCCGACGGTCTGGGGATGACGCAGACGCCGCAGGACGTCACCGAGGTCTGGCACCTGGCCGCGATCTACGACCTGGCCACGGCCGAGGCGATCGCCCGCAAGGTCAACATCGACGGCACGCAGAACGTCATCGACTTCTGCCGCGAGCAGCCGGGCTTCGAGCGCCTCCAGTACGTGAGCACCTGCTACGTCAGCGGCAAGGCGCCGGGAGTCTTCACCGAGGACATGCTCGAAGAGGGCCAGGAGTTCAACAACCACTACGAGTCCACCAAGTACGAGGCCGAGGTGCTCGTGCGCGCCGCGATGGCCGACGGGCTGCCCGCGACGATCTACCGGCCCGGCATCGTGGTCGGCGACTCGACGACCGGCGAGACCCAGAAGTACGACGGGCCCTACTTCGTGGCCGACTACATGATGCGGCTGCCGGGCGCGGCGTTCCTGCCCGACGTCGACCCCGACGTGCGGGCCTCGCTGGTGCCGCGGGACTTCGTGGTCGCCGCGATGGACGAGCTGTCCGTCCTGGACCGGTCCCTGGGCAAGACCTACCAGCTCACCGACCCCAACCCGCCGAGCGCCCGCGAGGTGGCCTCGATCTTCTCCGGCCTGCTGGGCAAGAAGGCCATCTGGCTGCCCATCAAGCCCTCGGTGCTGCACGCGCTGCTGGAGACCGTCCCCGGCCTGGAGCACCTGACCGGGCTGCCAGCCGAGACGCTGGACTACTTCAGCTTCACCACCACGTACGACACGACCCACACCACCGCGGACCTGGAAGGCACCGGGCTGGCCTGCCCGGCCTTCAAGGACTACGCGGGGACGCTGCTGGAGTTCATGCGGGCACACCCCGAGATCAGCTCCAAGGCGATGATCTGACACAGGAGCCGAGCGCATGCCCGAGCACAGGACAGTGGTCAACATCAGCCTGGCGGGGCCGGGACGGGACTACGACGAGACGGTCGAGCTCCTCGGCATCCCCATGCGCGTCGTCCGGATCGGCGTCGACGGCCATGTCGACCGGGCGGTCGACGAGCTGGCGACGTGGACCGGCATGGCCGACGTCATCGCGGTCAGCGGGTTCCGCGACGCGTCCATCGCAGGCACGCTCGTCGGTGACCCCGCGGCGCTGCGCAGGGCGGTCGACGCCGTGCCCGACGCCCACATCACCGACGGGCACCGGCTGCGCGACGTGCTGCAGGAGTGGACCATCCGGCACGTCGAGGGCGAGCTGCCCGGGTACTTCTCCAACGCTCGGGTCGTCGTCCTGGGCGGACGCAATCACTACCGCAGCTCCCGGGTGCTCCACGAGAGCACCGACAACCTGACCTTCGCCGACCCGGCGCGCCAGTACGGCCTGGACACCCTGGCCGGCTCGTTCTCCGCGTTCGACACCCTGGTCTCGGCCGGCGGCTGGGTCGCCGACAAGCTGCCCGGGCCGCTGGTGTCGGTCGCCACTGCTCCGGGTCGGCGAGTGATCGACGCCCGGCTGCGCAAGGCGCTGCAGGAGTGCGACATCGTCGTGGCCACCTACGAGGAGCTGGCGCAGTTCGACCTCGACGACCTGGCCGGCAAGGCGCTGATCACCTCGGGGGTCGACGAGGAGCGGATCGAGGACCTGCGCGCGCGCGGCATCGACCTGATCATGGACAACGTGCCCCAGCCGTTCGACGTCACGGTCAACGAGGCGACGCTCGAGGCGATGATGGTGGCCATCAGCGGCACCGACGAGTCCCGGCTCACCGACGACGACCTGCTGGAGATCCTGCAGTCCGCGCAGATCCAGCCCCGGCTGCTGTTCCCCAGCGGGTTCCGCCGCAAGAGCCGGTTCGCGTTCGTGATCCATCCGCTGTCCCAGGAGTTCCTGCGCAACATGGACGCGATCGACGCCTTCGCCAAGGCAGCGCCGGGCCCGGTGCGCGGCCCCCTCATGGACGGCGTGGAGAAGGTCGCCGCGCACGCCCCGCCGATGATGTACAGCCGGGTGACGGGCGTGGTCTCCCCCACCGGCGCCGAGGCGGAGGGCTGGCTGATCACCGTCGGCGGGACGCCCAAGGAGCTGCTGGCCCACGACCCGGAGTTCACCTACAAGCGGCTCCTGGCCGCGGCCGAGATGGCCGAGAGGCTGGGCGCGCAGATCATGGGCCTGGGCGCCTTCACCAAGGTGGTCGGCGACGCGGGCGTGACCGTGGCCAAGCGGGCTCCGCTGCCGATCACGACGGGCAACTCGTACAGCGCTTCGGGCGCCCTGTGGGCAGCCCACGACGCGGTCCGCCGGCTGGGGATCGCCGACATCGACGAGGAGGGGCGGCTGCGCGGCAAGGCGATGGTGGTCGGCGCGACCGGGGCCATCGGCTCGGTGTGCGCCCGGCTGCTGGCGCTGGCTTGCGACGAGCTGTGGCTGGTCTCCATCGAGCCCGCCAAGCTGCTGGCCCTCAAGACCGACATCGAGCGCGAGAACCCGCGCGCCAGGGTCTACGTCGGGGCCAGCGCGGACGCGACCATCGCCGACATGGACGTCATCGTGACGGCCACGTCGGGGGCGGGCAAGAAGATCCTGGACATCACGAAGGTCAAGCCCGGCGCGGTCATCACCGATGTCGCCCGGCCCCTGGACCTGTCCGCCGAGGACGTCGCGAAGCGGCCCGACGTCCTGGTCATCGAGTCCGGCGAGATCGAGCTGCCCGGCGACGACGTCCGGATGCGCGACATCGGCCTGCCTCCCGGAGTGGTCTACGCGTGCCTGGCCGAGACCATCGTGCTCGCGTTGGAGGGCCGCTACGAGACGTTCACCATCGGGCGGGGCATCGAGTGGGAGAAGGTCAAGGAGATCTACAAGCTCGGGCTCAAGCATGGGATGAGGCTGGCCGCGATCAGCGGCGTGAACGGCGTCTACTCCGACGAGGACCTGGCCAAGGTCCGCGAGCTGGCGCTGGCCGCGCGGGCCGCGCAGGCGCGAGCCGCGCTCACCGAATGACGAGCGGATCCACCGCGATCGGTGGATCGTCCGGCGGGGCGGCCAGCGCGTCGAGTCGGGCCCGGTCGAAGGGCGCATCCGCGCCCAGGTCGCTGGCCACGATGCGGGCGAGCACCTGGCCTCGGTGCAGGGCAGCGGCCGGGGACCGACCCAGCGCGAGGACCCCGTCGAGGTAGCCGATCGCCAGGGAGTCGCCGGCGCCCGTCGTGTCGACCAGCGGCAGGTCCATGCCCGCCGGCAGGGCCGGGGGCGACTGTTGGTGGACCCGCTGGCCCCCGGTGGCCCGCTCGACCAGAAGCGCCCCCGCGGCACCCTGCCCGACGACCACCGCCGCGGCGCGACCGGCCGCGATCCACGAGCGGGCGGCGGCCCGCGGGTCGGTCAGGTGCGCGGCGGAGGCGAAGAGGAGGTCCGCCGCGGCCACGAAGTCGGCGCGGTACGGGTCGTCGACGGCGCGGACGTCCTGCAGGTCCACCGCCACCGGGATTCCGCGCGCCGCCGCGGCGGCCACCACCTCGCGGCCCCAGTTCGGGAGGCTGGACACGACGAGCTCGGCGCCGGTCAGGGCGGTCGCCACGAGGTCCGCCGGCGGGTGCAGCTCCAGGTGGCTGCCGCCGTCGAAGAAGAAGGTCCGCCGCGCGTCCGGGTACACCAGGTTCACCGAGCGCGGGGTGCCGGCGGGGTCGGTGAAGAGCAGGCTCGTGTCGACCCCGTCCGCGGCGAGGACGTCGGCGACCATCCGCCCGATCGGGTCGTCGCCGACCGCGCCCAGGATTCGGACCCGATGACCCAGGCGCGCCAGGCCGCGGGCGACGAAGGCCGGCGCATGGCCGACCGTGTCGGCGATCCGCACGAAGTAGCCGTCCGCGCGCAGGTCCAGGTCGTCCTGGCCGACGCGCACGAGACTGTCGAGCCCGGGATTGCCCACCACGGTGACGTCCAGCCGGCGCCACGCCGTCGGAGGCTGCGCGCCGGGCTGGGTCACCCGCCGGAGCGTACGCGGCGCACCCGCGCGCCCGCCGCTTCTCGGGTCAAGGCCCGCCCCTGGGGAAGGGGCGTCCTCGACCTGGGCCACGACCTGGACGACCCTCACGATCCGGACGGCGACGGGGTGGCGCCCGACTCCGACGGTGGCACCGCCGTGATCGACCAGGCGGAGCAACAGAACCCGGTGGCCGAGCAGCAGACCCGCGGGCAGCGTCCGGGCTACCCTCGATCCGTGAGCCGGATCTTCACCACGAGTTTCGCCGCGGTCTACCCGATGTACGTGCAGAAGGCGCAGCGCAAAGGTCGATCTGCCGAAGAGGTCGACCAGGTGATCGCCTGGCTGACCGGATTCGACGAGGCCGCCCTGCGGCGGCACCTCGAGGCAGGGACGACGTTCGAGGAGCTCTTCGCGCAGGCCGACCTCAACCCGAACGCGTCGCTGATCACCGGCGTCGTCTGCGGCATCCGCGTGGAGAACGTCGAGGACCCGCTGATGCAGAAGATCCGCTACCTGGACAAGCTCGTCGACGAGCTGGCCAAGGGCAAGAAGATGGAGAAGATCCTGCGCGCCTGAGGCCCGCCCGCCCAGGGACCGACATCGGTCGCCTGCGTCCGATGTCGGTCAGCGGCCGTCGGCCTCGGCCACCCCGAGGGCCGCCCGCTCACGATCCGTCCCGGGCCGTGCCCGCCACCCGGAATCCACCTCGACGGCGGCCTACCCTGGAACCAGCGCGACGAGCGCGGGCACGGATCGGGTGACGGTCGTGGCAGGGCAGGAGCATCGGGGACCACGGGTGCGAGTCCCCGCGCGCGACTGGGTCCGGACCTACCGCCGGGAGTGGCTGCGCGGCGATCTCGTCGCCGGCGCGGTGGTCGCCGGACTCGCGATCCCCCAGGCACTCGGCTACGCCACGATCGCGGGTCTGCCCGTCCAGGTGGGCCTGTACGCACTGGCCCCGGCGCTGCTGCTCTACGCCCTGCTGGGCTCGTCGCGGCAGCTGGTCGTCGGGCCCGTCTCGACGGTGGCGGTCCTCATCGGCACCCTGATCGCCCAGTTCCATCCGGCCTCGCAGGGTGAGGCGGTCCAGATCGCGGCGGCGGTCACCATCGTCTCGGGCGTGCTGCTGGTCGTGGCCAGCCTGCTGCGGATCGGCTGGATGGCCGAGTTCCTGTCCAAGCCGATCATCACCGGATTCGTGCTGGGCCTGTCCGTCCTGGTGATCGTCGGCGAGCTGCCGAACATCCTGGGCATCGCGGTGCCGCCCGGCGACGTCGCCGAGCGCATCCACGTGCTGGTCACCAGCATCGGCGGCGCGCACCGGATCACGCTGGCGGTCAGCGTGCCCGCGCTGCTGCTCATGTTCGGGGGCTCGAAGCTGTTCCCGCGCATCCCCTGGGCGCTGGTCACCCTGCTGGCCGGCCTGATCGCCTCGTCCGCGCTGGACCTCTCCGCGCACGGAGTCGCCGTGGTCGGCGCGGTGCCGCAGGGCCTGCCCAGCGCCGCCCTGCCGATGATCCCGGACGGCCAGCTGATGGGGATCGTGGCCGCCGGCGCCGCCGTGGCGTTCGTCGGGCTGGCCGAGGGGCTGAGCGCCGCGCGGCTGTTCGCTGCCCGGGTGGGCGAGCGCGTGGACGCCGACCAGGACCTGATGGCCTTCGGCGCGGCCAACCTCGGGTCAGGGCTGTTCGGCGGCCTGCCGGTGGCCGGGAGCCTGTCCAAGACCGCGACCGCGGCCCGGGCCGGCAGCCGCACCCAGATGTCGGGGCTGGCCACGGCGGCGCTGTCGATCGCGACCATCGTCCTGTTCGCCCCGGCGCTCACCGACCTGCCCAAGGCGGTCCTCTCGGCGATCGTCATCCACGCGGTCTGGGGACTCATCGACCTGCCGGCGCTGCAGCGGTACGGCCGGCTTCGGACGAACGACCTGGTCGCCGCGTGCGCCGCCGCCGCCGGAGTGCTCGTCCTCGGCCCGCTGCAGGGGCTGTTGGTGGCGATCCTGCTGTCGGTGCTCGGGTTGATCTACCGGTCCAGCCGGGTCGACGTCGAGGTGATGGGCCGGATCCCCGGCGAGAAGGCGGCGTGGGGCGGCATCCGCAACCACCCCGAGCGCACGACGATCCCGGGCATCCTGGTCCTGCGGGTGGACGTGCCGCTGTTCTGGGTCAACGCCGCCTCGGTGCAGGACCAGATCCTGGCCCGGATCGACGAGGCGTGCGCCGAGTGCGCCGAGTCGACCGAGCCGATCGTGGCGGTGGTCATCGACCTGGAAGGGACCAACCAGCTGGACACGACCACGGTCGACATGCTGCACGAGCTCCTGGCTCAGGTCCGGCGCCGGAACGTGGGCCTGTACTTCGTGCGGGTCATGTTCCCGGTCCGGGTCATCCTGCGCCGCTGTGGCTTCGTCACCGAGCTCGGCGAGGGCCATCTGTGGCACTCCATCAGCCAGGGCGTGCGCGAGGCGCGGATCGTCCACGGGCTCAAGGAAGGCGTCCTCGAGGACGGTGGGGGCTACGACAGCGACGCCGATGCCCTGGGCGAGCGGCTGGGCCCGCACCACCTCGGCAACCTCATGGGCGAGCTGCAGCACGCCGCACAGGAGACCCGGCAGGAGTGGTCCGCCGGCCGCGGCCCCAAGCCGCCCGGCGGCTGGGCGTGAGCCCAACTCCGGTCGACCGGCGCGGGTCGCGACGAGCTCGACCGGCGGGTCGCTGCCCGGCCGTCGGCGCAGGTCTCGACGGCCCGCGGCGGCCTAGGATCGGGAGCGGCGGGCGCGCCCGCCATCGGGACACCTTCGTCGGCGGGAGAGGGACGTGACCATCCAGGACATCGGGCCGAATCCACAGAGCTTCGACCTCGAGACCGAGACCAAGCAGAACCCGAACTACCGGACCGTGGCGTGGACCGGCAAGTACCTGCAGGTCACGCTGATGTCGATCCCCGTGGGCGGGGACGTGGGCCTGGAGGCCCATCCGGACACCGACCAGTTCCTGCGCCTGGACGCCGGACGCGGCCGGGTCCAGATGGGCCCGGCCAAGGATCAGCTGGACTTCGACCGCGAGGTGGAGGACGGCTGGACGATCCTGGTCCCGGCCGGGACCTGGCACAACGTGACCAACATCGGCGACGAGCCGATGCAGCTGTACGCCGTCTACGCCCCGGTGCACCACGCGGCCGGGAAGGTCCAGCCGACCGCGCAGGACGCGGAGGCCGACGAGGAGTCCGGCGACGACGTCCCGCCGGCATGGTCGGTCCAGCCCGAGGAGTCGGCCGAGGACCAGCACGCCTGAGGCTGCGAGCGACCGCTCGGCACTGGCCCGAGTCTGCGTGGATGGGCTGGGCGCCGCGGACGGCGCACTCCACAGCGTGTTCATCCCCAGGAGGGCCGAGGGACCCTCGAGGCTGCCCGGATGCGCGACGTAGCCCATGAGCCCCAGCCCCAGGCCGAAGCCCACGATCCCGGCGACCGCCACGGACCGCCAGGCGGAGGCGCCGACCCGACCCCCACGGGAACCTCGGCGGGTTCCGGTTGCTCTGTGGTCGGGATCCGACACAGATGTCGGATCTCGACATGCCTTTGTCGGGTTTCGACCACAGAACCCGCCGGGCCACCGGCCGCGAGCCCGACTGGGTCAGCCCGGGGCGCCGGCGCCTGCCGAGCGCGATCCCACGTCGGAACCGGTGCCCGGGGAGTCCCCGCCCCTGCCTGCAAGGAGCGCCCAGCACACGACCAGCACGACCATGTTGACCACGCTGGAGGACGGCAGCCCGGGCATCCCCTGCCCGGCGATCGTGGCGTAGCCCGTGACCGCAGCGTTCAGGGCGACCACCGGGATCGCCAGCGCGGCAACCGTCCCCGCCCGACCGGTCGCGGGCAGCCCGGCTCCCCGGCGCTGCAGCACACGGTCGCCCCGCCCCGCGAGCCCGGCGATCAGCCACGCGACCGGCAGCACGACAGCGATCCCGGCCAGGTGCAGCGCCCACCACTGCCACGACAGCGACGGCAGCGTCATCCCGGAGCGCCAGATGGGCAGCACGACCAGGCCCACCACCGGGATGTGCCATAGGTAGACGCCCATGGCCCGCGACCCGAAGACCGCCGTGGCCACCCACACCCGCGGTCGGGCGAGCAGCCGGCCCAGAGCCGGCCAGAGGGCGGCCAGTGCCAGGACCTGCGCCAGCCCGAACAGGGCGAGCGCCACGGTCGGCGGGGCGAGGTTCGACATCCGGTCGTCGCCGCCCACCGAGACCATCGAGCTCGAGTAGGGCCCGCCCACCGCCAGGGCCAGCGCCGCGCCGAGGGCCCCGGCGGCACCGAGGCCCAGCACGCGCGGACGAGACCGGCGCAGATCGGGCAGGTGGTAGCCGAGCTGGTGCAGCCAGCCCCAGACGAGCACGAAGTTGACCCAGCCGACAGGCGGCCACCACAGCCACCGGATCAGGTCCACGGCGATCAGGACCACGAACCAGCCGAGCAGCGCGACCCACGGCCGAGCCGTCCAGCGCGCGGTCATCGGCACCGCGAGCACCACGACCCCGTACATGCCGAGGAACCAGGTGAGCTGGGAGAGGAACCGGCCCACGCCCTCGATCGCACCGCCCGCCGGGCTCAGCGGCAGCAGGACGAGGGTCCACACGACGGTGTAGAGCACCAGCGGCGTCATCAGCCGGACCAGCCGGCGGCGCCAGAACGCGTCGGCATCGACACGGTGCCTGCGCCACGAGGCGAGATGCGACACGGCCCCCGCGGCGAAGAACAAGGGCAGCACCTGGACGATCCAGGTCACCGGAGTGAGCCCGGGGTGGCTCTCCACCACGTTGCCGGGCATGTCCCCCGTGACATCCCACGCCAGGCTGTGCCCGACCACGACCACGAGCAGCGCCAGCGCCTTGACGAAGTCGAGCACCCGGTCCCGGCCCGCGGTCGCGGCCAGGACCGACTCCGTCCGGGTATCTCCCCCGCCGACACTCACGTAGCCCGAGTCCACGGACGGGATCTTCGCCTACTCAGAGCCGTGCACTCCGAAGGGCCCGCCGACCAACGGCCCGAGCTGGTAGTGAATTCGGGCAACTCAGTGGGCCAAATCCACTACCAACTCCCAACCCCACGGCTAGTCAGCTTCCTCGGCCAGCTCGAGGCGCACGATCTTGCCGGCGGCGTTGCGCGGCAGGGCGTCGTGGCGCACGACGGCGACCGGCCGCTGCGCGGGGGCCAGCCGCTGCGCCGCCCAGGCGATCAGCTCCTGCTCCCAGCCCTCCCCCGGCTCGCCGCTGAGCACCGCGTGCGCGACCACGCGCTGGCCGAACTCCGGGTCGGGGCGCGGCACGACCGCCACGTCGAGGATCGCGTCATGGTGGCGCAGCACCTCCTCGACCTCCAGCGGGTGCACGTTCTCACCGCCGACGATCATCACGTCGTCGACCCGCCCGACCACGCGCAGCCGGCCCTGGGCATCCAGTACGCCGAGGTCGCCGGTCCAGACCAGACCGGCCACCCGGTCGCGGTCGCTGCCGTCGGTGTAGCCCTCGAACGAGGTCGCCGACCCGACGAAGATCCGGCCCACCTGCTCGGCGCCGAGCGGCTGGTCCTCGTCGTCGAGGATCAGCACCCGCACGCCGGGCAGCGGCCGGCCGGCGCTGCCCGGGTCGTCGCGCAGGTCCGCGGGCGTCGCGGCGGTCGCGAACGCGGCCTCGGTCGAGCCGTAGAGGTTGTAGAGGATCTCGCCGTACCTGTCCTGGAACTGCGACACGAGGGGCGGTGGCATCGGCGCCCCGGAGATGGCCACCACGCGCAGCGCGGAGAGGTCCAGCCCCTCCGTCGCCTCCGGCGGCAGGGTCGCCATCCGCTGGGCGACCACGGGTACGGTCACGATCACGCTGGCCTTGTGCTGGGCGGTCGCCCGCAGCACGCGCAGCGGGTCCGGGCGGCGCAGCACGATCTGGGTGGAGTCCAGCAGTGCGCACAGCCGGTGGTGCATCCAGCCCCACGCGTGGAACATCGGGGCAGCCATCACGTGCGTGTCGCCCTGCCGCAGCGGGAACGCGTCGAGCAGCGCGATCACCGCCTCCACCGGCGCGGCCGTCCGGGACGCCCCGCGCGGGACGCCGGTCGTGCCGCTGGTGAGGATCACGTGGCGGCCGACCGCGGGTGGCTTGTGCGCGCGGGGCACCTCGCCGGTGGCGAACGTCTCCCAGTCGCCACCGGCCAGTGTCCAGGTCTGGTCCCGCGGGCAGCGCTGGGCGAGGTCGGGGTCGGCGAGGAAGACGGTGATCCCCTCCCGCTCGCTGACCTGCCCGATCTGGCGGGCGGAGTGGCCCGGGTTCAGGTAGAACGTGTCCGCGCCGGTGCGGGCGATCGCGGCCATCGCCTCGGCGTAGGCGCGGGAGTTGCGGCCCAGCAGGCCCACCCTGGTGCCCGGGCCGACTCCCCGATCGACCAGCGCCTTGGTCGCAGCCCGCGTCCGCCGCTCCGCTTCCTGGAACGTCACCGTGCGCAGGTCGTCGTCGAGGTCGATCACCGCGAGATCGTTCGGATGCCGGGCGGCCCCGCCGGCGAACCCCAGGGCGGGGGTGGTCCCCCAGCGCCCGAGTGCGGCGGCCAGCTTCCCGCTGGCCCGCGGCGTCAACGGTGGCGTGAGCCGACTGCGCAGGACGCTTCGCGCCGCGTTGGGCGCCAGGGCAGCCAACTCCGCGAGCTCGGCGGCGGACGTGGGGACGGGAAGGGCGGGCCCGGACATATGGCCATCATGCTGACCGGAGTCGGTCACTCGCTGGTCGAAACCCGACACCGGTGTCGGATTTCGACGTGCGATTGTCGGGAATCGACCATTGAGTCCAGCCAGTCAACGTCGACCAGGAGCGTTCGCGCCCACCCGGCCTCGTGCGGCTCATCGCAGCTCGCGCAGGTCCTCCTCGGACTCCGGCCAGTGCTCCAGCGTGCGCACGAACAGGGCCCGCACCTCCTCGATCCGGTCGTCGAGGTCCTCGACGTCCCAGTCGCCCACGTCGATCGGCGGATGGATCGCGAGGTGGACCGTGCCCTGCATGGCGGTCCGGGCGTTGCGCCACATCAGCTCGCCGGCGTCCCGGATGACGATCGGGACCACGGGGACGCCGGCCTGCATGGCCATCCGGAAGGCGCCCTTCTTGAACGGGCCCACGTGCGGCGTGTAGGAGCGGGTGCCCTCGGGCGCGATCATCACCGACTTGCCTGAGGTGAGCTTGTCGACCACCGGCTGCAGGGCCGCCACCGCGCTGGTGGTGTTCTTGCGGTCGATGAACGCCGTGCCCAGGTACCGGGCCACCGGGCCGACGAGCGGATCCGAGGCGAGCTCGATCTTGCCCACGCCCACGAGCTCGCCGCCGATCACCTTGGCCACGACCACCGGATCGAGCTGGCTGCGGTGGTTGAAGATGAAGACGGCCGGCCGCCGCGCCCACGCGTTCTGCTGGCCGACCACCTCGACCTCGATCCCGGCGAACGCGAGCATCAGGTCCGCGCCCCACTCCAGCCCCAGCTCGACACCGGCCTTCTGATTGCGGTTGAGCAGCCCGAACACCGCCCCGGCCGCGACCCCGCCGACCATCCCGGACATCGCCAGCCCGGTGCGCACGACCTGCTCGACGCCGGCCCCGCCGCGCTCGGCGAACCGGTACGAGGGCCAGTCGCGCTCGGCGGCGGTCCGCTCCAGCTCGGTCTGCGCGTTCAGCGCGGTGGGGTGTCCCACGGTCTCCAGGAACGGCACGTCCTCGTCACCGTTGGAGTAGGCGAAGCTCGCGTCCAGGTCGATCCCGCGCTCGGCGGCGAAGTCGCGCACCGCCGCCGCCTTGCCCGCGCGCCACAGCAGCGGGCCGCCGGACATGCCGGTGAGGACTCCGTCGACCACTTCCAGGGGGCTGCTGAGCACGTCGGCGATGCCCAGCGCGCGGGCCGCCGCGTCGATCTGGAACCGGGTCGCCGACGACGCGAGCACGACCGTGTGTCCGCGGGCCAGGTGGGCATGCACCACATCCCATGCCTCCGGGTAGAGCAGACCGGCGATCGCCTTGGTGAACAGCCGCTCCCCTACCTGGTCCATCTCCTCCTCGGTGCGCCCGGCCAGCGCCTTGATGCTCAGCTCGAAGACCCGCTCGAACTCCTCCTCGGTGACCACGCCGCGCAGTCCGAGGACCATGGTCTGGGCCAGGATCTTCGGGTCGAAGTCGCGGCGGCGCAGGGCGTCCTTGTTGTACTCGAGGACCGAGTAGCCGTGGATGACGGTGCCGTCGAAGTCGAAGAAGGCCCCCACCTGCGGTCCCTCGGGCGCCGCGGCGATCGCCGCGAGCAGCGCCTTGAGGTCACCCTTGCGGTTGGTCTGCGCCTGGGCCACGGATCTGCTCCCGTCCTCGTCGTGCGACGTCCGGGCCGGGCGGCGCCGGAGTCGCCAGGCCCGAGGGCGTCTCGAGCCCGGAACGGGGCGCGCCGGGCGATGCGGTCCGGCGACCGCCCCGACCGCACACGCTACTGCCGGGCGCGCCCCGATGAGCCGGTCGCGCGCGTCGGGGGGGACGGGGGCGGGCCCGTACGTGAGGCTGGTCGGCGAGGCCCCGGAACCCAGGCCCCGCATTCGCCGACGCCCCAGGGGAAGTTCTCGACCCGCTCGACCGCGACGGCTACTCGGCGCCGGTCAAGGCCAACGCCCACGTCGGCACGGTCAGCCACTCGCCCGAGCTCGCCAAGTCCAAGGGCTTCCCGCCGCGCCCGCCGCGCTACTCCGGCAGCCCGACGCGCATCGACGGTGTTCTCCACAGTCGCCCCGCTGCGCCACGAGGTGGTCGTGCGGCTGACGAGGTCGGCGGGGGCCGTCGCAGGTGTTGACCTCCTTCGCGGAGGCCGGGTCTGGTGCCCGCCATCCTCGACCTCGCGGTTGGAGGGCTTCAGCCGTGTCCGCTCGCAATACTGACCGGCATGTGGGGTGACCTGCCGGGCGGATTCGGGCCGAGGGGCTGACGATGGGTCAGACCCTGTTCGCGTTCGCGGTCCTGGTGGTCGCGTTCTCGGTGTTCGCCCATCGACTGGGCCGCTGGAACGTCACCGCGCCGATCGCGTTCGTGCTGGCCGGCAGCGTGATCGGCTTCTGGACCGGGCCGCCCGCCGCGGCCGACGTGCTCTGGGTCAGAGCGGTCGCCGAGACGACGCTGGCCCTGGTGCTCTTCCACGACGCCGCGCAGATCCGGCCCCGCGACATGGCCGCCGACCGGGGCCTGGCCGCCCGCGCGCTGGGGATCGGGTTCCCGCTCACGGTGCTGGCCGGATTCCTGGCCGCCCGCGCGCTGTTCCCGGACCAGCCCGCGATGCTGTGCCTGCTCATCGCGGCGGCACTGGCCCCGACCGACGCCGGCCTGGGCGCGGCGACGGTCCTCAACCCCGTCGTCCCGACCCGGATCCGCCGGCTGCTCAACGTCGAGAGCGGCTTCAACGACGGACTGGCCACCCCCGTGGCCCTGTTCGCCATCGCCGCGCTGGCGGGTTCGTACGGGCCGAACGCCGCCTCCCACCTGGGCGAGGCGATCGTCGAGATCGGCATCGGCGTGGTCGTCGGGGTCGTCGTGGGCGTGGGCAGCGCCGCCCTGCTCGGCTGGTCCCGGCAGCACGACTGGAGCACACCGGAGACCCGGGGGATGGCGGTCTTGGGCCTGCCGGTCATCGCGTTCGGCGGGGCGCACCTGATCCACGGCAACCCGTTCGTCGCCGCGTACATCGCCGGCACGGCGCTGGCTGGGGCCGCCCGCTGGCTGGCCGAGGAGCGCTCGGCGCTGCACCTGACCGAGGTGATCACCGGCCCGCTCGGGTTCGTCGTCTGGTCGGTGTTCGGGCTGGTTGCCGTCCCCCGGATCTGGAACGAGATCGGCTGGGACCAGGTGCTGTACGCGCTGCTGTCCCTGACGGTCGTGCGGATCGTGCCGGTGGCCCTGGCGCTGCTGGGCACCGGGATGCGCTGGCCCACGGTGCTGTTCGTCGGCTGGTTCGGCCCACGAGGCCTCGTGTCGGTGGTCTTCGCGCTCATCGCGGTCGAGACTCTGGTCCTGGACGACGCGCTCCGCTCGGCGCTGCTGACGGTCAGCCTCACCGTGTCGCTGAGCGTCCTGGCGCACGGCCTGTCCGCGACGCCGCTGGCGCAGCGCTACGGCCGATGGGTGGCCTCCGCCCCGCCTGGGGCCGAGACGCACCGGGACCGGGACAAGGAGCCGGAGTTCGAGCCCCAGCCGCGCGGCTCCATCCTGTGGACCGGCGCGGAGGACGAGTAGAGCGCGGATCGTAGGGTCTGCCGCGTGAGCCGGAACCGACGTGAGCCTCGCAAGCCTCAGCGACGCCACCTGCGGGCCGTCCCGGATCCCTCGCCGCGAGCCGAGGACCAGGCGCTGCTCCAGGCGCTGCGGCGTGCCCTGCGCGCCGACTCGCCGATGGATCTGCTGGACCTGGTCGCCACCATGCTCACGGCGGTGGATCGACGATCCCGCCAACCCTTCGCCCGCGACGAGCCGCAGGCGACCCTCGACGAGCTCGTGGAGTCGATGATCGGACCCTCGTACGCCGAGACGACGGCCTCCCTCATGGTGCTGCGCCACCTCGTCACCGACCAGGAGGCCAGGATCCGGATCGACGACGCGCTCACCTCGCGCCGGCAGCCGATGCCCCGCTGGCTGACGCGGCTCGGGGATGCGCGCGCCGAGGCCGAGGTCTGGGTGCTCACGCATGTCCTGGGCGACGGGGACGACTACTTCCTCAGTGTCGCCCTTCCCACCGGACACACGCTGTCGGCGCTGGTGTACGTCGACCACACCCTGGGCACCGTGGCCAGGGACGGGTTCGTGCTGCCTGCGCCCCTGCCGGTGCTGCGCGACCACGTCAGCGACGTGCTGCACGGTCCGGAGCGGTCCCTGGCACCAGCAGATCCAGCCAAGGCGCGGGCCACGATCGAGCGGGCGATCAAGCACGGCGCGATGATGTATCCGCCCTTGGAGACCGAGACCTGGCCCGCGTGCCGCCCACTGGTCGAGTGGATGCTCCGGCAGCTCCCCGCCACTGACGTCGACGACGTGCGCAAGGAATGGTCCGACGAGGAACGGGACGCCATCGCGGCGGACTTCTTCGGCTCGCCGTTCGGGGCCGTCCTGGATCGTCGCGACGAGCGGGACCTGCTCGACAGCCTGCTGTGGTTCGGCACCGACTACGGCTCGGGCGACCCTCTTCGCTGGAGTCCGGCGCGCGTCGAGATCCTGATGGACGACTGGTTCCCCCGCAAGATCGTGGCGCCCACGTCGTACCTGGCGAAGATGCCGCAGCTGCTGCGCGCGTTCATCCGGTACGCCCACGACCGGGCCGGGATCCGCGAGGTGCTGACGACCGAGACGCTGCACGCGGTGGACGAGTGGGAGCCGGGCTACCAGCGCGTCATCCGGTCGAGCAGGCCGCAAGGGCCAGCCGCCCTGCTGGCCGGGCTCCTCCCGTTCCCGGACGAGGATGAGGACGAGGATCCGTCGCACTACGGGATGGCGGCGCTGGACCGGAAGGTGGGCGGGCGAACCGCGCTGCTCGAGCTGGACGACCAGCCACTGCCCGACGAGCCGTTCGAGTGGGCAGGCATCGCCGAGGACATCCGGCCGGCCGTGCAGCAGGTGCTCGACGAGTGCGACCGGTGCGCGGCTTCCGTGCTCGACGTCGAGCACCGGACCGCCATGCGCCGGTTCCTGAGCAGGGCAGCCGCGGGCGATCCGGCCATCTTCCGGCGCAAGGCCTCCCCGATCCGCGGGGCGGCCGCGGTCGCCTGGGTGATCTGCCGGGCGAACGAGTCGGCCGGGCACGGGGCGACCCTGAGCGTCGGCGACCTGTTGGCGTGGTTCGGCGTGCAGGGCTCGGTGTCGCAGCGGGCCGAGCCTCTGCTGCGGGCCAACGGCCTGGATCCGCATTCGATGATCTGGGGGATGGAGCTGGGTACGCCCGACCTCCTGACCCACTCTCGTCGTCAGCTGCTCATCGTGTGGCGGGACGCCTGGCTGGCCCAGTCCGAGGAATAGGCCGGCCGAGATGGCGCCGTTCGGCCATATGCGGCCGATCCCTGCCCGCGTGTGGCCGATCGGCGCCCGCGTGGACGAGGGCCCTGCCCGCCGCCTCGGGTGCCTTCAGGCTGCCACCCGCTCCCTCGCCGGCTCAGTTGTGCTTGCGGCGGAACACCGAGCGCATCCGCTCCTTGTTGATGACCGCGATGGCCGTCAGCGGAATCCCCGCCGGGCACGCCACCGCGCACTCGCCGTAGGTGGAGCACGGGCCGAAGTCCTGCTCCATCTGGTCGATCATCGCGACAGCCCGGCGGCCACGCTCCGGCTTGCCCGCGGGCAGCAGCGCGAGGTGCTGGATCTTCGCGCCGGTGAACAGGTGGGCCGCCCCGTTGGGGCAGGCCGCGACGCACGCCCCACAGCCGATGCAGGCGGCGAAGTCCAGGGCGGTCTCGGCGGTCTGGTAGTTCAGGGGCAGTGCGTCGGCGTCCGCGGCGGTGCCGGCGTCGACGGCCACGTGCCCGCCGGACTGGATCACCCGGTCCAGCGCGGACCGGTCCACGATCAGGTCGCGGATCACCGGGAACGCGGCGGAGCGGAACGGCTCCAGCCGCACGGTCTGGCCCTCGGTGAACGAGCGGACGTGCTGCTCGCACGAGGGAGTGTTGTCCTGCGGACCGTGCGGCTTGCCGTCGACGTTCATGCCGCACGTGCCGCAGATGCCCTCGCGGCAGTCGGACTCGAACGCGACCGGGTCGCGCCCCTCGACGACCAGCTGGTCGTTGAGCCGGTCCAGCAGCTCGACCAGGGTCATCTCGCCGGTCGCGTCGGACACGTCGTAGCGCTCGAAGTGGCCGGGGTCAGCCGTGTCCCGCTGCCGCCAGACCTCCAGTGTCAGCTTCACTTGTAGTTCCTCGTCTGCAGGGGGACGGCTTCGAAGGTCAGCGGCTCGTCGTGCCGGACGAACCGACCGCCGGTGGACTCCCAGGCCGAGACGAAGCACCAGCGCTGGTCGTCGCGCAGGGCCTCCCCGTCGGGGGTCTGGTGGTCGTCGCGGAAGTGCGCGCCGCAGCTCTCGTCGCGGTCCAGGGCGTCCAGGCAGAGCAGCTCTGCCATCTCCAGGTAGTCCGCGATCCGGCCCGCCCGCTCCAGCTCCTGGTTGAGGTCGGCGGCCTCGCCCATCACCCGGACGTGGGCCCAGAACTCCTCGCGCAGCGCGCGGATCTCGGCGATCCCGGTCGCCAGCCCCTGCTCGGTCCGGGTCACGCCGGCGTACTTGTACATCAGCTCGCCGAGGCGCTTGTGGTAGCGGTCCGGCGGCTCGGTGCCCTGGTTGCCGACCAGCCGCGCCATCCGGTCGGCGACCTCGGTCATCGTCGCCGTCACCGCCTCGTCGTCGAGTGGCAGCGCCGGCTGCCCCAGCAGCCCGGACAGGTAGCTCGGCACCGAGTAGGGCAGCGTGAACCAGCCGTCGACGCAGGCCGAGAGCAGCGAGTTGGCGCCCAGCCGGTTGGCGCCGTGGTAGCCCCAGCCGACCTCGCCGCCGACGAACAGGCCGGGCACCGAGGTCATCAGGTCGTAGTCCGACCACAGCCCGCCCATCGCGAAGTGCGCGCCCGGCGCGATCCGCATCGGGGTCGTGAACGGGTCCTCGCCGGTGGCCTGCTCGTACATGTGGAACAGGTTCGAGTAGCGGGCGCGGACGGTGTCGGCACCCAGACGGCCGATGGCGTCGGTGAAGTCCAGGTACACCGCGTTGCGCAGCGGCCCGACCCCGAACCCGGCGTCGATCCGCTCACGGGCGGCCCGGGAGGCCACATCGCGCGGGGTCAGGTTGCCGAACGCGGGGTAGCGCCGCTCCAGGTAGTAGTCGCGGTCCTCCTCGGGGATCTGCGTGGGATCGCGCTGATCGTCGGCCTTCTTGGGAACCCAGATCCGGCCGTCGTTGCGCAGCGACTCGCTCATCAGGATGGTCTTGGACTGCCACTCGCTGGACAGCGGCAGCGCCGTGGGATGGAACTGGATGAAGCACGGGTTCGCGTAGTACGCGCCGCGCTTGTGCGCGCGCCAGGCCGCGGTCGCGTTGCTGTTCTTGGCAAGCGTGCTCTTGAAGTAGATGTTGCCGTAGCCGCCCGTGCACAGGACGACGGCGTGCGCCGTGACCGCGCGGATCTCGCCGGTCACCAGGTCGCGCACGACCACGCCGCGGGCCCGGCCGTCCTTCACGATCAGGTCGAGCATCTCCTGGCGCACATGCAGGTTCACGGTCCCGCGAGCGACCTGGCGCAGCAGCGCGTTCGCGCCGGCGACCTGCAGCTGCTGCCCGGTCTGGCCCCGGGTGTAGTAGGTGCGCGAGACCTGCACGCCGCCGAACGAGCGGGTGGCCAGCTGCCCGCCGTACTCGCGGGCGAACGGCGCACCGATCGCGTTCATGTGGTCGATGACCCGCACCGACTCCTCGCCCAGCCGGTAGGCGTCGGCCTCGCGGCCGCGGAAGTCGCCGCCCTTGATGGTGTCCTTGACGAAGCGGTCGATCGAGTCGTTGTCGACCTTGCGCGCCCGCGCGGCGTTGATGCCGCCCTGCGCGGCCACGGAGTGCGCCCGCCGCGGAGCGTCGTGGTAGGTGAAGCACTCGACGTTGTAGCCCAGCTCGCCGAGCGCCGCCGCGGCGCCCGCGCCGGCCAGGCCGGTGCCCACCACGATCACGGTGAACTTGCGGCGGTTGTTCGGGTTCACCAGGCCGTAGTGCAGCCGGCGGTCGGCCCACGCCTGCGCGGCCGGAACGTCCGGGACCTGCCCGTCGAGCTCGGTTCCGATCGTGCGCAAGGCGTCGAGGTCGACGGCGGCGCCGGTCACGGTCTCGGTCATGCCACCCACCCCGCCTGGACCGCGATCGGGATGATCATGTTGCCCACCGCGACGGCGATCGCGATGAGCCCGGCGAGGACGAGCCCGACCTGTCGCGTGCGGTGACCGGTCGCGCCCGCGTCGTTCACGACGCTCCAGAGGCCGTGGCTGACGTGGATCGCGATCAGCAGCATCGTCAGGCCGTAGAAGAACGCGACGGCCGGGCGCTGCAGGCTGGCCACGAGGTTGCCGTAGGCGTCGCCGGGTGTGAACTCGCTGGTCGCGACGGCCGTCTTGCCGATGGTCAGGTCGAGCAGGTGGAAGATGACGAACGACAGGATGATCGCGCCGGTCATCAGCATCGAGCGCGCCGACCAGCGTTTGGCCGGCATCCCCTGGCGCCGGTGCGGGCCGCGCGCCCGCCGGGCCCGCGCGTGCAGGGTGCCGGCCGCGTAGATGTGCGCCACGAACGCCGTGAGCAGCACGACGCGGAAGACCCACAGGAAGCTCTCGCCGGGCATCAGCGGGTTGAGCAGGGTGCGCAGCCACTCCGCGTAGTGGTTGAACTCCTCCGCGCCGAGGAAGACCTTGAGGTTGCCGGCCATGTGGAACAGCAGGAACCCCACGAGGAACGTGCCACTCGCGGCCATGACGACCTTGAGCGACCAGCTCGACGGACGTGGCGGCGCCGACGCGGCCGGCCGGGCCGTCGAGGGAACCGCGCTTCGCGAGATGAGGTTGGACATTGGGCTCCTCCCCGCTGGCACTGCCGATCCGCTTTCGACAGTACGCCCGTGGGGGTGCCCCACTCCGCATGGCCGGAGTCTGATCGCTCACATAGGTGAGCGACGGGCGACGCAGCGCTCACATAGGTGAGCGACGGGCGACGCAGGGCTCACACGTGCGCGGCGGGCAGCGGCCGGATTCGGCGATGTGCCGGGGCCCGGCCGGCCCACGCCAGCCCGCCGGCTCAGCGCTCGCAGGCCACGCCGTCCTTGTCGCGATCCTGGTACCAGTCGTACTCCGGATTCGTGCCCTCGACGTACGGGCCCGTAGCCCGCGTCGTTGGCGTCACCGCACGTCCGGAACTGCGATCGAGGCCCTTGGAGCTCGACGCTCCGGGCGTCGACGCGGGCCTCGGCGTCCGCGTCGAAGAGCCCGCCGGGCGCTTGCCCGTCGAGGTTCCGGGTGGCTTCTGGCCACCGATGTTCGAGGCGGTGGTGGGCGGCGAGCCGAAGTCGGACAGCTCCTGACCCGGGCAGGGCGCGAGATGGCCGGCTCCTACGTCGATCACACGTCAGGGCTGGCTGAGCTGCCTACCGCACCGCCGCCGCGTTGGTAGTGAATATGGCCCACTCAGTTGGCCATATTCACTACCAACTCTCGCCCTCACCTCGGATGCGGACCGGCGAGCAGGGCCGTCGCGTGGTTGCATGACCCAATGCGTCGAACCACCTCTGCGGACGGGACCGAGATCGCCTACTCCAGCGTCGGGGCGGGGCCGGTGGTCGTCATCGTCGGCGGGGCGATGTCCACCGCGCGGGACGCCGTCGCCCTCGCCGACAGCCTTGCCGGCGCCGGATTCACCGCCGTGGCCTACGACCGGCGGGCGCGCGGGTCCAGCGGCGACACCAGGCCCTCGCAACCGCAGCGCGAGGCCGAGGATCTGGCCGCCGTGATCGAGGCGGTGGGGGACCGCGCATCCGTGCTCGGGCACTCCTCGGGGGCGGTGCTCGCCCTGTACGCGGCGGCCTCGGGCGTGCCGGTCGAGCAGCTCTTCTGCTCAGAGCCGCCGTTCGCGTTCGGCGGCGAGCAGGCCCCGTCCGACCTGCCCGAGCGGCTGCAGCGACTCGTGGACGAAGGGCGCTCGGACGAGGCGATCGTGACCTTCCAGCTCGAAGGCGTCCGGCTGCCGCCGGCGATGGTCGAGCAGATCCGGTCCAGCCCGATGTTCGCCGACCTCGTCCCGCTCGCCCAGTCGACCGTCTACGACGCGGCGCTGACCCGGGAGGTCCCGGTCCCCTCCGCGGCGATGCGTGCCCTGGACGTGCCGGTCACCGTGCTGCTGGGGTCCCAGACGTTCCCGATCCTCGAGACCTCAACCCGGCGCCTCGCCGAGGTCATCCCCCACGCCGAGCTGGTCGAGGTTCCCGAGTCGGTCGGCCACCGGCCCGACCCCGAGGCCACCGCCCGGGTGGTGGCCGCCCGACTTGGCTGAGCGGGTCCGAACGGGCGGGCGGGGCCGCGAGCTGAACCGAGCCGCCTGGCTTGAACGGTCTGGTCCACCCGTCAGCCGAGCAGTCTGCTCTGGGCCCAGGTCCAGTCGACCCGCTCCTGCTCCAGCCGGACCCGCTCACCGAGCACGTCGCCGACGAGGTCCGTGTAGAGGCCGAGCTCGTCGGGGGCGAGCCGGGTGAGCCGCGCGCTGGTCGGGCGGTCCTCGCTCCCCCAGCGGTCGCGATGGGCCACAAGGGTGTCCCGATCCATGAGGGCCGACCGAGTCTGGGGCAGCCAGGCCCGCAGCCGGTCGAGGATCGCGAAGCCGTGAGTGTCGAGGTCACCCCAGTAGGTGACGTCCACCTCGGCCAGCCACGGGAGCCGCCCGATCCGGTCGACCTCGAACCCCTTGCCCCAGATGACCACGCCACCTTCCGGCACGTCGACGCTCAGGTAGGTGATCTCGTTCTCCACCACGACCGCGCTTCGTGGACGCACGGGCAGCTCGGCAAGCTCGGCCGCGCGCAGCGCCAGCTCGCTGACGGGCGCCGGAAGGCCGATCCCCGGCGCCGGCCGGAGGCGGACGAACTCCGGCTTGGACCGCAGCCCCAGCTCCGCGAGGAAGCCCTGCGAGGTCGAGGGCACGCCGAGCATCGCGGCCAGCACCCCCCGATGCCGCTCGGCGAACTTCGTGTCGACGCCCGGGGCGCTGATCTCCCGGAGATACCGGCCCGAGTCGCGATGGGCCTCCAACCAGGCGTAGGCGGCCACCAGCCTCGGGATGTCGTCGTGCAGCTCCAGGGCACGATGCGGGTGGGCCACGGCCCAGTCGTGCACCGCGGCGTGACCGGCCGCGAGGCTCAGAAGATCGTCGAATCGCCGGACCGTCTCGCGCACGCCCAGCAGCGCCCACGCCTGGTCGAACGAGGACACGACCGCGCGGGCGGGCAGCTCGTTGCGTCCGATGCGCCGGCCTCCGATGGCCTGCCACACCAGCGCGTATCGGCGGTCGTCACGCCGGCCCGCGTCGAGGAGTGCGACCCACTCGCGGACCGCACCCAGGTCGTCGCCGATCTGCGAAGGCCGCGGCCCGCGCAGCGGGAGGTCGATCACCTCGAACGGCATGCCCGCGGCATGGGCACGCAGCATTGATCCGTCGTCCCAGCGCCGCCGAACCCTGGCCGCGATGTCGGCCGGCGTCGTCCAGCCCCGGGACACCGTGGCCCCTGCGATGCCCGGCGTCATCGAGCCCTCGACCCCAAGACCGGCGTCGCCACGCCCCGAGTCGCCACGCCCCGAACCTCCGAGCCGCTCATCACCGAGCGCTGCCGTCGCGGCGCGACCGGTACTCCTCGATCGTCATCGTCTGCAGCCGCGAGAACGTCCCTGACGGGTTGTCCACGAACCCGATCGCCTTCACATAGGGCTCGATCACGTGGACCTTCTGCAACGGGGTGACGATCAGCAGCTGCAGCCCCAGGGTGGCGAACAGCTCCAGCGCGTACCTGGTCGAGGCGTCCGATCCCCGTCCGAACGCCTCGTCGATCACAGCGAACCGGAAGTCCTTGGACCGCGCCGCACCCCATTCGAGGCCGAACTGGTAGGCCAGCGATGCGGCCAGGATCGTGTAGGCGAGCTTCTCCTTCTGACCGCCGGACTTGCCGTCGGAGTCGCTGTAGTGCTCCCACTCGTCATGGGTCTGCATGTCCCGCTCGGACGCGGAGAAGACGAACCAGTTGCGCACGTCGGTGACCCGGCGGGTCCACACCTTGTCCGACTCCGCGTAGCCCTCGCGGCCGCGCAGCCGCTCGATGATCCGCTGCACGTCGAGGAATCGCTGCTCGGAGTACTGGTCGCCGTCCACGACGAGGCTGTCGTTGGTCAGGTTGCGCAGGTCCGCGCGGAACGCCATCACCTCTTGGTTGGTCGTGGGCTCCTTCTCCAGGCTGATGTACCGGCCGGGGTTGTACGGCACCGCGCCCAGGGCCTCGTTGATGCGGTCGACCCGCTCGTCGATCGCCGACGCCTGCCGGTTGAGCCAGTTGTTGAAGCCGGCCAGCTCCTGGATCGCGTTCTTGTTGAGCTGGTCCTTGAACTCCCGCTCGAAGCGCGGGAGGTCGTCGTTGGCCACCCGGTCGCGGAATGCGACGAAGTCCCCACGCGACTCCACCGCCGCATCCATGTCCGCGCGGAGCTCCGGCCAGCGGCGCAGCACCTCGCCCATGGACTGCGCGAGGCTCTGCCCGTAGCCGCCGAGCTCGCGGTCGAGCCGCTCCTTGCGTCGGTACAGCTCGTCGGAGAGCCGGGACTCGGCCGCGCCGCAGTCCTCCGCCCTCGCCGGGCGCCCGGCCCCGAGACGCTCGGTCAGCGCGGGATACGAGGCACGCGCAGCAGCAAGCCCCTCATCCGTGTGTGACTCGACGAGATCCTCGTCCAGCCGCCTGCTCTTCTTGGCTTGCTCGGCTGCCTTCGCCGTGGTCGCAAGCTCGCCTGTCAGCGCATCGATCACCTTCGAGACCGCACTCGCCTGCTCGGCGTTCTCCGTCAAGGCGCGCGTGATCTCGGCCAGCCGGGAGGTCCCCGCCTCCAGGCGCGCCCGCTCCTCGTCGTGCGCCTGCGCCCGCGCTGCGGCCTCGTCGGCGTCGAGCTGCTGCCACGACCGGTACTCGCCGAGCCGCCCCAACGCCTCCAGCCGGGCCTGGATCGCGTCGCGCTTCCCGGAGATCTCGGCCACCTCGGAGGCAGCCCGGGCCCGCCCCGCGTCGAGCTCGGCGAGCTCGGTGCGCAGAGCGGCGATCTTGCGCTCGTTGGCCCACCCCAGGACCCACCGCCGGGGGTCGTCGACGCGGTGCCGGTCGTCCTTGTCGTGCCGTTCGCCGCTGCGCACCTGGCCCTCGCGGGTGACCGCCCTGCGCTCCCGGCGGAAGGCGTCCAGGGTGGGCGAGCACCGGTGGTCGGCACGCTTCGCGAGCTCGCCGGCGAGGTACTCCCGGAAGGCGCCGTCCTTGATCTCGATGCAGTCGGCGAGCAGCAGCGTCGCGTCGCTGGCGGGTTGCAGAGGCAGCCGGCGATCCGGGACGCGCTCGTACGTGAGCCGCGCCCCGACCAACCGGTCGCCACGCCCGCGGACCGTCAGCCGCCGCGCATTCGCCCAGCCCGCGACCTCGTCGTAATGGCGTTGGGGCACCAGCAGCGACAGCGCGAAGCCCCGGAGCACGCGCTCGGCCGCGCCTCGCCATTGCGCATGCTCCTCGAAGACGTCGAGCAGCTCGCCGGCGTAAGGCAGATCATCGGGGGTGAGCCCTAGGTCGTGGCACAGCTGGGCGCGCACCTCGACCTGCTCCGCGGGCAGGTTGCTGGTGCGCTGCTCGAGACTGGCGAGCTCCTCGGCGACCGGCTCGCGGCGCCGCTCGAAGTCCAACTCCCGAGCGATGGCCTGGGCCACGGCCCCGTCCAGGGCGCGCTTGGCCTCGCTGAGCCGCGGGCGCTCCTGCGTCACCACCGACGTCAGTGCCGCGAACTCGCCCGGCCCGGTGACCGGGGCGAGCCCGGCGTCGGTGACCGCGACGTCGAATCGGGCCCGTGCCGTCCGGCGCTCCTGCGCCTGGGTGCGGGCCTCGCGTGCGAGGCGCTCGAGCTCGCCGATCCGGTCGCCACCGGCCCGCGCCCGCTCCTCGATGAGCGCCTCGCGCTGCTCGGCCAGGCCGGCCTGGCGCTCCTTCGCCGCGTCCTGCTCGGCCCAGAGGCGCTGGCCCTGCGCTTCGAGGCGCTCGATCTCCTCGGCGAGCAGCGCGGACCGCAGCTCGGCGATGAACACCCGCACGGCCCCCCGCTCGGCCTCCACGGCGTCGCGCTCCGCCAGCGCGGCGTCGTACTTCGCGGCGGTGGCGGCCACCGGCGCCAGCGCCTCGAGCTGCTCGCGAGCACGCTTCACGGCGTCGTGTGCCTTGGTGAGGTCCTCGAAGTGGCTGACGATCTCGCGGACCCGCTCGGTCGAGTCGCTGGGCTCGAGCATGTGGTCGCGCACGAAGTCGTTGAGGTTGCCGACCGACTTCATCGAGACGGTCTGATGGAACAGGTCCAGGGCCTGCTCGGAGCGGATCCCGAGCAGGCGTCGCATGGACGTGGCGTACTTGGGGAACTCGTCGAAGATGTCCGCGCCGGTGGCGCGCAGCCGCTTGCGCAGGTCGCGCAAGTCCGAGCCGAAGTCGGCGAAGTCGACCGCGATCGACAGTGCCTTGCGGGCGGTGACGAAGAACCGGTACGGCTGGCCGGCGCTCTCGCGCTGCTGGAACACCTGGGCCAGCGTGATCGTCTCGTCGTAGCCGTCGTTGGTGAAGACGCCGAGGATCGCCGAGTACGTCCGCCCGCCCGTGCGCAGGCCGATGGCGCGCGAGCGCCCGGAGGACTCGACGCGCTCGGACTTGTAGTGCCCCTCGACGTACGAGCGCAGGCTGCGCTCCCGGGCCTCGGCCCCGGCGGCCTTGTTGTAGGCGATCCGGTGGGCCGGCATGAGCAGCGTCGTCAGGGCATCCACGAGCGTCGACTTGCCCGAGCCGATGTCGCCGGTGAGCAGCGCGGTCTGCGAACCCGGCGTCAGCCGCCACACCTGCTCGTCGAAGGTGCCCCAGTTGAAGACTTCGAGGTGCTCGAGGCGGTAGCCCGCGCCACTGTCGGCGTCCAGGCCGACCAGCGAGAACAGTCCCTCAGGCATCGGCGGTCACCTCGCCCGCGTACTCGCGCAGCTTCCCGGCGAAGTCGGACAGCGTCTCGGCGTCGACGTACGCCTTCAGGATGCGCCGGACCTCCCAATGGTCGGCCTGGCCGCGCAGCGGGCGCAGGAACCCCAGCTCGACGGCCTTCTTGACGGTGGTGTCGACGTTGTCCACGATCCTCGCGTCGTTGGTGGTCTCCGGCTGGAAAAGCCGCAGCATCTCCACGAGCTGCTCCCGGCTGAGCACCAGCCGGCCTTCGCCACCGCCGGTCTCGAACTCGACCAGGCGCTTGCGCAGCAGCACGAGCAGCAGGCTGACCGAGTAGGTCAGGGTCCGGCGACGGACCAGGCGCGGGAGAGCCTCCTCGCCCTCCACCTCGGGCCGGGTACGGAGGAACGCGTATCCCTCGTCGGCGTCGACCACGACGTCGACCCCGATCGTCGCGAAGTGGTCGCGCACGCCGGCCCCGGACCGCTCCAGCGTGAGCCAGGAGTCCTCGTCGGACTCCCGGTAGATCACGCCCTGCATCAGCCGGATGATGGCGCTGGCCACCTGGTGCTCGTCGCTCATCGGCGCCTCACCGTCACCTTCGGGAGCCTGGCCCGCTTGAGGGTCGCGGGATCGCTCGGGTCGTCGTAGTCGAGGATCGTCTCGTCGGCCTCGTCCATCTCCACCACGACGTCACCGTCGTTCAACGCGAGATAGCTGACGATCTCCGCCGCGCCATGCTCCAGGGGGTACATGGCCACGATGTCGGAGAGCAGCGCCGTCGAGCGCTCGGGCAGCACGGTGCGGATGTTGTCGATCAGCCGGGCCTGGTCCACGAAGGTCTGGGTGAACAGCAGGTCGGGGTCGACCGCCTGAGTCGTGGGCGGGATGAGACTCTCGACCTCCGGCGAGACCGACGGCCGGTACAGCGGTCGCTCGAAGGGCAGCGTGATCGCGACCCCCGGCTCGTCGATCTCCAGGCCGAGGGCGGGCGGGGACTGGCGGACGTCGAGCGCGGCGCTCTCGACCTCACGGACCAGGTCGAGCACGCGGCGGTTCTCCAGCCAGACCTGATCGTCGAGGAATCGGCGCAGCTGCTCGGAGATCCGGCGGACCGTGCGCTGTGCCCGCTCGGCAGCCTCGGACCAGTCGTGGTGGACGCTGCGCATGCGCCGGTCGGCGTCGACCTCGGCGAGCGCGGTGACCCGGCCGAGCAGATCGGTCAGCTCCTGCTGCCGGGACTCGGACAGGAGGAACTCGTAGAACGCCTGGAAGCTGTGGCCCTGATCGGAGTGCGTGATCTCCGACCGGCTCCCGACCAGATCGGCGAGCAGCTCGCCCTTCGACCCGTCCCAGGTGGCGATCCGCTCGCGCGCCGCCCGGTCGAGCCGCCGGAAGTTCTCCTCGACCTCCCGGAAGTCCGACAGCAGCTCGCGGGCGGTCGTCGTGAACTGCTGGTACCGGTCGCGCACGCCCGAGGGCGCCAGCAGCGACAGGCGCCCGGCCTCGACCGAGGCGATCTCGGCGTCGATCTCGTCGCGCCGGCGCCGTAGGTCCGCGAGCCGATGCTCGGGGTCGGTGTCCGTGCCGGCCACGATCTGGCGGAGCAGCTCGACGGCGGTGTGCAGCCTGGACTCCGTGGCGACGAACGGACGCGCCCGCAGCGACTGCACCCACCCGTAGGCCTTCTCGAACTCGGAGGTGACCTCGTAGTGGACCTCCTCCTGCTCGCCGGGCGGGTAGAAGCGGCGCAGGTACCCGGCGTCGGTCGCCGCCCAGTCCTCCAGGTAGGCGCGGGGCTCCTTGGGGAACCGGACCTCGCCACTCTGCGTGGCCACCTCGGCGTTGAGGCCGTAGAGGTGGTCGTCGAGTGTGGCGGCGAGCTCACTGGCGGAGGCGGCGCCGCGGTTGCCGTCGACGAAGTAGTCGCCGAGGAACGAGAGGATCAGGCCGGCGTTGCCGGCGCGCAGCAGCCGCCAGGCCGCATGCCGCTCCCGCAGCGCCTCGATCGTCTCGAAATCCACGGCGCCAGCGTAGGCAAGGGATCTGACATCGACGACGAGGGCACGCAGCACACTCGCCGACGCGGGCCCTCAACCCACCCGCACCCGCCCGCGAGGCACCCGCCGCGGGACCCGGCCCACCCGACGAATCAGAGCCCGTGCTCGGCGGGCACCCGGCCCTTCTTCACCGCCTCCTGCAGGGCCTCGAAGTCGCGCTCGGCCTGATCCGCGTACCCCATCGACCACGCGGCCACCGACTCCTCGAACCGCTCGGACTTCCCCAGGTAGCCGGCCACCACGGCCCCCGTCGGCGACTGGCTGTGCGCCCGGGCCAGCAGCCGCGCGCACAGCACGACGTACGCGGTGTACTCCGAGCGCGACAGCTCCGCGGTCTCCAGCGAGCCCTTCATGTCCCGGAACTGGCGGAAGTAGAAGGCCGTGGGGGGCTGCCCCTCGGCCTCGCCGGACCGGTCGGTCACCCAGCCCAGGAACCGGTCGGAGTGAGCCTGCAGGATGCGCTGTCCGGCCACCACGCGGAAGCCCTGCTGCCCCTGCTCGTCGGCGGGCAGCCGCTCGAACTCGCACCGATAGCCGCCATAGGACTCCAGCACCGACGGCGGAGCCTCCTTGGCCTGCAGGAACAGCGGCTCGCCGGAGGGCCCCACGAACAGCGCCAGGTAGCACCGAGTGCCCACCGAGCCGACGCCCACCACACGCAGCACATAGTCGACCAGCGTGTACTGCGAGAGCAGGAGCGCGGTGTCCGCGCGCAGGGTCCGCCGATACTGCTCGAAGACCTCCGAGAGCTTCTCCGGGGTGAGCAGGTCCACGTGCCGGGTCAGCGGCGGCGCGTCCTTGATCCGCAGCCCGTCCTTGCCGGTGACCGTCAGCTTGGCCAGCACCTGGTCGGACGTGCGCCGCCGCGCCTTCTCCACCGTGCGCCGCGCCAGCTTCGCGTTGTCCCTCGTCCGCTCCTGCACCCACGCCGCATCGACCTGGTAGTAGTACCGCTCCAGCGCCGTCAGCTCGCACAGACCGACCATCGCCTCCCGGTAGGCCCGAACTGCCTCCTGCGCGATCTCCCGGCACCGCTTGTCGGACAGGCCCTTGTCCCGGCCGCCGACCACGACGCTGGCCGCGAACCGCTTCACGTCCCACTCCCAGGGGGCGTTCGACGCCTCGTCGAAGTCGTTCAGGTCGAACAGCACGTCCCGCGAGGGCGACGCGAACAGCCCGAAGTTCGAGATGTGCGCGTCCCCGCTGCACACCACCTGCGCCCCCGTGACCGCGTCGGCCGACAGATCCTGCGCCATCGTCGCGGCCGTGCCCCGGTAGTAGGCGAAGGGGGACTGCAGCATGCGGCCCATCCGGATCGGCACCAGATCGGGCACCCGGCCGGCGTTCTGCGCCTCCAGCACCGCCACCGGATCTCGCTCGGGCAGCACCAGCTGCCCGTGACCGCCGCGCGGCAGCGCCGACCTCAGGTCGCGTCCCCGCTGCAGCAGCTCCGCCATCGACGGAACGGCCTCCAACGGGGAGGACCGCTTCGCGGCCCGAGAGGTCGTCGATGATCCGCCCGCTTGCGTGTTCGCCATGGGCGGAAAGTAGCGCAGGTGCCCACCCCCGGACCCGGCCACGAAGCCTCGCGGCCGATGCCCGCCGCGCGCCTGGGCGGGCAGAGACGGGTCCGCGCGGCGAGGATGGCCGCATGGGTGAGGACCGCCGCGCCGTGCGGCACGAGGTGCGGGTGCTGCCGACGCCAGCCGAGGTGTCGACGGCTGCGGCCCGGTACGTCGCCGAGCGCGCGGCCGAGGCGGTCGCCGACCACGGGCGGTTCACGATGGCCGTCTCCGGCGGGACCACGCCGTGGCAGATGTTCGCCGCGCTGCGCTCGATGCCCCCGGGCACGGCGCCCTGGGACCGGGTCGTGATCTACCAGGTGGACGAGCGGGTGGCGCCGCCCGGGGATGCGCGCCGGAACATCGTCCAGCTCCGGGAGGCGCTGGGCGACGTGCCCGCTCAGGTGGTGGCGATGCCGGTCGAGGACGAGGATCTGGCGGGCGGGGCGGCCCGGTACGCCGCGCTCCTGCCGGCGCGCTTCGACCTGATCCACCTGGGCCTGGGGGCCGACGGGCACACCGCATCCCTGGTCCCCGGCGACCCAGTCCTGAACGTCACCGACCGACTCACCGCCCTGACCGGCGCGCCCTACCAGGGGCAGCACCGGATGACGCTCACGTACCGCGCGCTCGCCCGTGCCGACCAGCTGCTGTGGCTGGTGACGGGCGCGAGCAAGGCCGCCGCGCTGCGGGCGCTGCTCGACGGCTCCGGGGACCTGCCCGCGGTCCGGGTCAGGGCCAGGCGCTCCCTGGTGATGGCGGATCGGGCCGCCGCCGGCGCCGGGTCGGCGCCCGTCGAGTAGGGGCGCCCGCGCCTCACCGGGTGCGCGCGTCGATCGCGGTGCGGACCTCGGACATGATCGCGGTCATCGCGCGCTCGGCGCCGGCGGGATCGAAGTCGCGGATCGCGCGAGCCACGTCCTCATGGCCGGCGATCGCGGCCTGCGCGGGGTGCGGCGCCATCAGTCCCAGCCGGGTCCGGCCGGTCAGCACCACCGCGACGACGTCGCAGAGCCCGGCGAACATCTCGTTGCGACTGGCCCGCAGGATCGTCTGGTGGAACTCGATGTCCACGGGAAGGAATGCCTCGAGGTCCCCGGCCTCGCCCAAGTGGCGCAGCTGCGCGGCGAGCTCGACCAGTCGCACCCGCGTCGCGTGGTCGGCGTGCCGGGCCGTGCCGGCCGCGGCGAAGGGCTCGACCGCGGCGCGCAGCTCGGTGAGGGACTGCAGCTGTGACCGTCGACCCGGGCCGGCCAGCCGCCAGTCGATGACCGTCGGGTTGAACACGTTCCACTTCTCGGCGCCCTGGACCACCAGCCCCACGCGCCTACGGGCCTCGACGACGCCGACCGACTCCAGGGTGTGCATGGCGTCGCGGGCGACGCTGCGCGACACCCCGAACCGCTGCTGGATCTGATCGAGAGTGAGGACGCTGCCGGGCATCTGGACCCCGTCGACGATCTCGCGGCCCAGCGCCTCTGCCACGGCGGTGTGGAGCACGGGAGCCGGCACAGGCACCTCCTCAAAACGCCCGTCCGTGTCCGCCGGTCGGGCCCACCAGCAGGGTACAGGACCAATAGTTCAAAAAGATTCGTTCTGGGGGTTGTAAAGATCACATCTATACGTCACACTCATCACACCATTCGGCGAACGAGAGGCACAGCGATGGCAGAGCACCAGCACCTGGTCGTCATGGGAGTCGCCGGCTGCGGCAAGACCACCGTTGCGCAGCTGCTGGCGCAGCGGCTGGGCTGGGCGATGGCCGAGGCCGACGACTTCCACCCCAAGACGAACATCGTGAAGATGGCCTCCGGCGTCCCCCTGGACGACGACGACCGCTGGCCCTGGCTGCGGTCCATCCGCGACTGGACCACCGAGCAGGAGAGCGCGGACCAGGACTCGATCGTCACCTGCTCGGCGCTCAAGCGGGTCTACCGCGACGTGCTGCGTCAGGCGCAGGGACGCGTGCGCTTCGTCCACCTCGAGGGCACGGCCGAGGTCATCGGCGACCAGATCCAGCGACGGTCCAAGCACTTCATGCCGGCATCGCTGCTGCCCTCCCAGTTCGCGATCCTCGAGCCCCTCGGCCCCGACGAGGACGGCGTCGTGGTCCCCATCGGCAGCACCGCCGAGGCGACGGCCGACGAGGCCCTGCGCCTGCTCGGCCTGACCCCGAGCACCTGACCTGCACTCCCCCGCGCGCCCCATCCATCACGACCGACCAGACAGAGGAGAGCGATCCCCGTGCACCATCTAGCCGTCGTTGCCGCAGATGCGGTAGAGACCACGGCGAGCACCAGCCAGCTGGCACTCGCATTCGTGGCGGGCATCACGACCGTCATCGTCCTGATCGTGTGGCTCAAGCTGCACCCGTTCCTATCCCTGATGCTGGGCTCGGGCGTCGTGGCCATCGCCGCGGGCACCCCCTTCGCCAGCACGTTCGCCAGCTTCACCGCCGGCTTCGGCAGCACGGTGGCCGGCGTCGGCATCCTGATCGTCCTCGGCGCGATCATCGGCACGATGCTGGTCGCCTCGGGCGGTGCCGACGAGATCGTCGACAGCGTCCTGGCCAGGACCCCGGTCGGCCGCCTGCCCTGGGCGCTGGCGCTGATCGCGTTCGTGATCGGCATCCCGCTGTTCTTCGAGGTCGGCGTCGTCATCCTGCTGCCCGTCATCATGCTCGCGGCCCGCCGCGCCAACCTGCCGGTCATCCTCCTGGGCATCCCGGCGCTGGCCGGCCTCTCGGCACTGCACGGCCTGGTGCCCCCGCACCCCGGCCCGCTCATCGCCATCGACGGCCTCAACGCCAACCTCGGCATGACACTGGGTCTGGGCCTGCTCGTCGCGGTCCCCACCGTGGCCATCTGCGGACCGCTGCTGGCCAAGCCGATGGCCCGTTGGGTGCCCATCCAGGCGCCGACCACGTTCCTCGGCGAGCGGGAGGCCGAGGAGGGCCAGCGGCGCCCCCGGTTCGCCGTCGCGCTGACCGTCATCCTCATGCCGGTCGTGCTCATGCTGGCCCGCACGGTGGTCGAGATGCTGGGCACCGACACCTCCGCGATCGGCGCCGTGCTGGTCTTCCTCGGCACCCCGCTGATCGCCATGCTCATCACCGCCTTGGCGTCGCTGGTCCTGCTCGGCAGCAGCCTCGGACGCGACCGCAACGAGCTCAACAGCCTGGTCGGCAGCTCGATGGGCCCGATCGCCGCGATCATCCTGATCGTCGGCGCGGGCGGCGGCTTCAAGCAGACGCTGGTCGACTCCGGCGTCGGCAAGGTGCTGGCCGAGACCCTGGCCGACCTGCCGATCTCCCCGCTGCTGGCCGCCTGGCTGGTCGCCGTGGCGATCCGGCTGGCGACCGGGTCGGCGACCGTGGCCACCATCACCGCCGCGGGCATCGTGGCACCGCTGGCCGCCGGGCTGCCCGCCACCCACGTCTCGCTGATGGTCCTGGCGATCGGCGCCGGATCGGTGTTCTTCAGCCACGTCAACGACGCCGGCTTCTGGATGGTCAAGGAGTACTTCGGGATGACCGTCGGGCAGACGTTCAAGACCTGGTCGCTGATGGAGACGGTGCTGTCGGTGGTCGCTCTGGTGTTCGTCCTGCTCCTCGGTCTGGTGGTCTAGGAGGCATCGGCGCAACCCTCGTCCCGGCCCGACCCACCACGACCCACCAGGAGTGACCGAATGACCACCCCCACCACCGCCCCACTCGCCCAGGTCGGCGTCGTCGGCATGGGCGTGATGGGCAGCAGCCTGGCCCGCAACTTCGCCAGCCACGGCTACGGCGTCGCGCTGTACGACATCGCCCACGAGAAGACACTCGCCCTGGTGGGCGAGCACGGAGCAGAGGGGACGTTCCTGCCCGCCGGCACGGTCGCCGAGTTCCTGGCCAGCCTGGAGCGACCACGCCGGATCGTGCTGATGGTCGTGGCGGGTCCGGTCACGGACGCGGCGATCGCGGCGCTCTCGCCCTACCTCGAACCCGGTGACCTCGTCGTGGACGGCGGGAACTCGCACTTCACCGACACCCGCCGCCGCGAGGCCGAGCTGAGTGCCCAGGGCCTGCTGTTCATCGGGGCGGGGATCTCGGGCGGCGAGCAGGGCGCCTTGACCGGGCCGTCGATCATGCCCGGCGGTCCGGTCGAGTCCTACGCGCTGATCGGTCCGATGCTGGAGACCATCGCCGCCAAGGTGGAGGGCGTCCCCTGCTGCACGCACGTCGGGCCGGACGGGGCGGGGCACTTCGTCAAGATGGTGCACAACGGCATCGAGTACGCCGACATGCAGCTGATCGCCGAGGCGTACGAGCTCCTGCGCGCCGGCCTCGGCGCCACTCCGGGCGAGGTCTCCGAGATCTTCGCCGAGTGGAACGGCGGCGAGCTCGAGTCGTTCCTCCTGGAGGTCAGCGCGGAGGTGCTCGCGCACGTCGACCAGGACACGGGCCGGCCGTTCGTCGACGTGGTCCTGGACCGCGCCGGGCAGAAGGGCACCGGGACCTGGACCGTCCAGAACGCCCTGGAGCTCGGCGTGCCGATCACCGGCATCGCCGAGGCGACCTTCGCACGGGCACTGTCCAGCTCGGTGCCACAGCGGCAGGCGGCGCGCGCGGCGTTCCCCGACGACCCCGAGGCGATGCGGATCGAGGACCGGAAGGCCTTCGTCGAGGACGTCCGCAGGGCGCTCTACGCCGCGAAGGTGGTCGCCTACTCGCAGGGGTTCGACCAGATCGAGGCGGCCAGCGCCGCCTACGGCTGGGACATCGACCGCGGCGCGATGGCCAGCATCTGGCGGGCCGGCTGCATCATCCGAGCGCGGTTCCTGGCCCGGATCACGCAGGCCTACGAGCGCGACCCGCGCCTTCCCCTGCTGCTGGCCGATCCGTACTTCGCGGGGGCGATCGGCTCCGGGCTCCCGGCCCTGCGCCGGATCGCGGCGCAGGCGGCCCTGCACGGGGTGCCCACCCCGGCGTTCGCGTCCTCGCTGAGCTACTACGACGGCCTGCGCGCGCAGCGCTCCTCGGCGGCGCTGATCCAGGCCCAGCGCGACCTCTTCGGCGCGCACACCTACCAGCGCGTCGACCGCCCCGGCACGTTCCACACCCTGTGGTCCGGGGAGCGCACCGAAGTCCAGGTGTGAGCCCGCAGGCTCGTTCCGGTCAGCGACCCGCCCATCCAAGCCTTCACCGTCCCCCATTTCGACCGGTACGTCAGCCGAGCCCTCCAGCCCCCGGACGCAGAATGGGTAGCCCGGTTCGGCTGCGCTGCTAGCGTCACCGGATGGCAAGCATCGGCCTGGGCGCCCTGGCGACGGTGGGCATCAACATGTACGCCCTAGGCCTGATCGTCCTTCGCGGCCGGCTGTTCAAGACCAGGGTCTACCGGCCCATGATCGTGAACATCGGACTGTCGCTGGTCCCGGTGGTGGTGGCGCTCGGGCTGGTCGTGGTCACCCTGCTGGCCGCCGCCGGCATCGACCGGCTGAGCCTGGCGGGCGGCTCCGAGCTGATCTGGACGCTGATGCTGGTCGGCACGGGCTTCTGGGTCCTGTTCTTCCCGAACTCCATGTACCTGATCACCGAGCTGAACCTGAGCCACCGCCGCCCCGAGGACAAGGTTCCGCTCTGGTACGACATCGTCCAGACGCTGACGCTCACGCTCTCCGGGATCGCGAACGCGATCGTCAGCCTGGCGGTCCTGCAGCTGTTCTCGATCCTCGTGCTCAGCGACCCGAACACAGATCAGGCGAGGGTGCCGACCGCGTCGTGGCTGTTCGCGCTCGCGGTCATCACGCTCGGCTCACTGGGCGTCTACCTCGGCCGGTACCTGCGCTTCAACAGCTGGGACGTGCGGCACCCGTCGTCGATGATCGCCAAGACGCGCACGTACTACTCCGCCCGGGGGCGCGTGGCGGACACCGTGGGGTTCGTGGCCACCCACACCCTGCTCATCGCCGTTCTGTACGTCCCCCTGTTCGCGCTCGTGTACGAGGTCCTGCTGGGCCAGGGGTAGCGAACCGACGCCGGTGGTCGCCGCCGGCTCAGAGGTCGTTGCCGGCGTAGGACTGGTTGAAGCTCTTGTTGGCCAGAGGGAAGTCCGGGACGATCGTCTCGTTCAGCGCGATCGGCAGCGCCGGCCAGTTGAACCAGGACGGGTCGACCACCTTGACCCGGCTCAGCGTGCCGTCGGGCGCGAGCTCCACCCGGGTGCACAGCGTCCCGCGCCACGCCTCGACCACCCCGAGACCGCAGGTCCGCTCCCCCGGAGGGGCCGGGGGCCGGGCCGAGGGCCGGCCCGGCGTGGTCGGTCCCGCCGGACGGGCCGACGCCGATGCCGACGCAGGCCCTGCCGCGAGCGGGGCCAGCTGCTCGATCAGCGCGACGCTGGCGGCGACCTCGCGGGCGCGCACGGTGAACCGGGCCAGGACGTCCCCGCCGGTCTCGACCACGGGCGCGAACCCGTCGAGGTCGAGGAACGGATGGTCGCGCCGGGCGTCCCGGTCCAGTCCGGAGGCGCGCGCCACGTAGCCCAGCGTGTCCAGGTGCTCGGCCTGCTCGCGAGGCAGCACGGCCGTGCCGGTGAACCGGTCTCGGACGACCGTCTGATCCACGGCGATCGCGACCACCTCGGCGACCTCGGCAGCGACCCCGCGCAGCAGGTCGAGGTCGGGCTCGCCGCGCAGCGCGGCCCCGCCGACCGTGACCGACCCGCGCAGCAGCCGGTGGCCGGTCAGGGCCTTGTGGTGGCGCAGCAGGGTCTCGCGCAGGCGCTGGGTGTGGGCGTGCGCGATGCCGTACCCGACGTCGTTTGCGATCGCGCCGAGGTCGCTCACGTGGTTGTGGAGCCGCTCGGCCTCCAGCAGCAGCGCCCGCGTGGCCTGCGCTCGACGGTCGACCGCGATCCCCAGGGCCTCCTCGACGGCCAGGACGTAGGCCAGCGTGTGGCCGACGGCGGTGTCCCCGCTGATCCGCTCGGCCAGCTCGATGCCCTCGTCCGGGCGACGGCCCTCGAAGAGCCTCTCGACCCCGCGGTGCAGGAACCACAGGCGGGCCTTCATCCGCAGGATCGTCTCGCCGAGGACCCAGAACCGGAAGTGGCCCGGCTCGATCAGGCCCGCGTGGATCGGCCCGACCGGGATCTCGTAGACGCCGTCGCCGGCGACCTCGACGAACGGATAGGAGCCGACGTCCAGCTCGAACCCAGGAGGTGGACCGGCGTCCGAGCGCATCGGGTACCAGCCGGTGGGCCAGTGCCCGTGCCGGACCAGCCGCCGGGGCTGCGGATGGTCGACCGGATGGATCCCGTACAGGTCGCGCATCTCCCGCTCGAAGCGCCCCGCCGGATGGGACAGACCCGCCAGCGTGGGCAGCCAGGCGTCCGACTTGGGCACGACGATCGTGAGCTCGGTGCGCTGGCCGACCGGTCGCAGGTACGAGTGCACGACCCGGAACGCCTCGCCGTCGTCGTGGGCGGCGACCAGCGCCAGGCGCCAGCCGTCGGCCAGGAGAGCCGCCACCGTGCCGCGCAACTGCGCCCGGGCCACCTCACGCCGCGTCGTGACCGGCGGCGTGACCGGCGTCGTAGTGACCGGCGTCGTAGTGACCGGCGTCGTAGTGACCGGCGTCGTCTTCGGCTCCTCGGTCATCAGCCACCCCCGATCGCCGCCGCGGCGCGCGTGAGCACCCCGGCCATCGGCACCGCCAGGAATCCGAGCATCGCCGCGGCTCCGAGCGCGATCGCCACCGGGGTGCGCGGACCGGACCCGGGCAGGAGGCCAGGGGTCACGGAGCCCGGCCCGGCGACCACGCCGGAGTCCGACTCGCCCGTGCTCCGACCCGCGTCGGCCGCCTCACCCGCACCTGGCCCGGCGCTGATCGTCATCGCGGCCACGTGCCGGCCCAATCCGGCGAACACCACGAGCAGCAGGCCGAGCGCGATCACCATCGGCACCGCCAGCCCTGCCTGCCAGCCGGCGATCAGGATCGCGACCTCGGTGAAGAACAGCACGAACGGCGGGAACCCGAGCAGCGCCGCGGTCCCGGCCAGGAACGGCCGGGCGAGGTCGGGGCGGCGGGCCAGCAGGTCGCGCACCTCGGCGACCTTCGACGAGCCCTGCGCGGCCAGGATCCGCCCGGCCACCACGAACATGGCGGCCTTGACCAGCCCGTGCCCGAGCATGTGCAGCAGCAGCGCGGAGGTCGCCAGCGCTCCACCGGCCGCCCCCGCCAGCGCCATCAGGCCCATGTGCTCGATGGAGGAGTACGCCAGCAGGCGCTTGTAGTCGCGCTGGGCGATCATCAGTGCCGCGGCCACGGCCAGGCTGAGCAGCCCTCCGGCCACGAGCAGCCCGCGCATGAACGCCGGGCCGAGGGCGGCGTCGCCGATCGCCTGGACCCGCAGGATCGCGTACAGCGCCACCGAGAGCAGCACCCCGGACATCAGCCCGGAGACGGGCGCGGGCGCCTGGCTGTGGGCGTCGGGCAGCCAGGAGTGCATCGGCGCCAGACCGGCCTTGGTGGCGAACCCGAGGGCGGCCAGGGCGACCGCCATCCGGGTCAGCGCCGGGTCCAGCGGGATGGCTCCCGAGGCGAGGTCGACCCAGGACAGCGTCGGGGTCCCGCCGGCCCGGGCCGCGGCGAACAGCAGGACCACGCCCAGGAACGCCACCGCCACCCCCACCGAGCCGAGCAGCACGTACTTCCAGGCCGCCTCCAGCGCGTGCGGGCCGCCGCGCTGGTTGACCAGGAACGCGGTGGTGATGGTCGTGGCCTCGACCGCCACCCACATGATGCCCAGGTCGTCGGAGAGCACGGCCAGGCTCATCGCGGTCAGGAACAGGCAGACCAGCGCGGTGAACACCCCGTCCGGGCTGGCCGCGGGATCCCGGCGTGCGGGCAGCCCGCCCCACAGCGCGACCACGCCGACCGCGCCGATCACCACGAGCATGTAGGCACTCAGGGCGTCCGCGCGCAGCAGACCCAGCGTGACCGGGCCGCCGGCGGTGATCGAGGCGAGCAGACCCAGTCCGGCGGCCAGCACCAGACCCGCGGCGGCGATGTCCAGCAGCGCGGTCGCGCGGGCGGTGCGGCGCAGGGCGGCCGGCACGGCCAGGGCCAGCGGGGCCAGCAGCGGGAGCAGGATCAGCGCGGTCATCAGTCGTGCAGCTCCCGGAGGTCGTCGAGGTCCAGCCCGCCATGGGTCATCCGCATCCGGCCGGCCAGCACCTGCAGGATCAGCACCACCAGCAGCACGTCGAGCGTGACGCCCAGCTCCACCACCAGCGGCACGCCGCCGGAGGTCAGGAAGGCCACAGTGGCGATGCCGTTGTCGAGCACCACGAACCCGACGAGTTGGGACAGGGCGGTGCGGCGCGTGGCCAGGACCAGGAATCCGATGAGCACCATCGCCAGTCCGACCGCGGCCGTCATCGCGTCCGGGCCGAGCGCGGCGGCGATCGGCACCGTGACGAGGTAGGCCAGCCCGGTGAGCAGGGCGGCCAGCAGCAGGCTGGCGGTGGGGTTGACCAGCGGGTCGTCCTCGCGCGGCGCGTCGGTGAGCCGGGCGGCCCGCGTGAGCGCCCACAGGATCGCGGCGGCCTTGACCACCAGCACGAGCCCGGACACGAGCAGCAGCTCGGCGTGGCCCTGCGCCACGCCCATCGTGGCCACCAGCGCGGCCAGCGCGACGCCCTGCACGGCCAGCAGCCGGATCGAGGCGGTCAGCGACCGGCGCCACGCCTGCAGGACGGCCGTGAGCAGCAGGACGCCGGTGGTGGTGGCCACCAGCTGTGCGTGCAGCGAGGGATCCATGGGGGCGCCTCAGCCGATCAGCGAGGAGGCGGTCACGGACAGGAAGGCCAGCACGAACGAGCCGGCCAGCAGCTCGGGCACCCGAAACAGGCGCACCTTGGCCAGGAACACCTCGACGGCCGCGACGGCGGCCGCGACCGCCAGCAGCTTGACGGTCACGGCCAAGGCCCCGACCAGCAGGGCGAGCGGGCTGGCGCTGGTAGCCACCCCGAACGGCAGCACGAGGTTCACCACCAGGCCCAGCAGCGCGGTCAGCCGCAGCCAGGACCCCAGCTCCAGCCAGGCCAGGTCGCGTCCGGCGCTCTCCAGGACCATCGCCTCGTGCACCATCGTCAGCTCCAGGTGCGTCGAGGGGTTGTCCACCGGCAGCCGCCCGGTCTCGGCGATCACCGCCAGCAGCAGCGCGACCACGGCCAGCAGGCTCACCGGGGTGGCCACCGAGGCGGGGTCGCCCTGCCGGGCGGCCACGATCGCCGAGAGCGCCGAGGTGCCCACGGGGATCGACAGTGCGTAGACCGAGACCAGGACCGTCGGCTCGACCAGCGCGGCGATGGTCATGTGCCGGCTGGACCCCATCCCGCCGAACGCGGTGCCCGACTCCAGCCCGAGCAGGGCCAGCGACACCGTCCCCAGCAGCAGGACCGAGACCACGACGAACAGGTCGTCGGGGATCATCGGCAGGGTCAGGGTGCTGACCAGCGGCACCAGCGCGCACACGAGCAGGCTGGTCGCCATCAGCGCGACCGGGGTGGCCACCAGCAGCGGGCTGCTGCCCCGTGCGCGCAGCGGCTCCTTGGCCAGCAGCTTGCGCACGTCGCGCCACGGCTGCCCGATGCCGGCCCCGGCGCGGCCCTCCGCGCGGGCCCGCACCTGGCGCATCACGCCGACCAGCAAGGGGGCCAGCGCCACCGCCAGGGCCACCTGCACGAGGATCGCCGCCAGGGTCCCGCCGCTCACGTGGCCACCACCAGCAGCACGAGCACCAGGGCGGTGAACGCGAACATCAGGTAGCGGTGGACGCTGCCGTTCTGCAGCCGCGCGGCGAGCCGGCCGAACCGGCGCATCCCCGCCACGGCCGGCGCATACGCCCGGTCGGCCACCACGTCGGAGACGCGCTGCTGGAACGCGACCCGGCGCACGACGTACTGGGACTCCTCGGCATGGGTGAGCACTAGGTCGCGGCGCGGCTGCAGGGCGTCGTCGAACACGCGGACCAGCGGCTCGGCGTACGAGGTGGCGGTGTACTGCATCCTCGGGCTGACCCGGACCCCGCCGCAGCCCCACGCCAGGTCGACGTCCCGGCGCGGGTGCGTCCGCGCGACGCTTGCGTGCGCCGCCGCGAGCGGCAGGGTCAGGACCATCCCCAGCACGACCAGCGCCGCCGGGTTCAACAGGGCGGTGACGGCCGGCACGTCCAGGCCCAGGACGCCCGCGGTGCCCACTCCCGAGGCACCCACCGCGCCGGCCAGCGCCTGCGCGACCGGGCCGGGGGCCAGGCCGATCCCCACGACCGCGACCGCGCCGAGCACCAGCGCCGCGCGCATCGCGACCCCGGACTCGCGCGCGGCCAGCGCGCCCGCGGTCCGCGGCCGGGCCAGGAAGGCGATCCCATGGGCCTTGACGAAGGTCAGCAGCGCCAGGCCGGCGGTCAGGGCCACCACCCCGACCGTGATCGGCAGGATCAGGGCCAGCAGGGTGCTGCCCTCGCCGCTGCCGTGCACCAGCGACTGCAGCAGCGCCCACTCGGCGACGAAGCCGGAGGTCACCGGCAGCGCCGCGGCACCCAGGGCGGCGACCCCGAACGCGGCGGCGGTCACCGGCATCGCCCCGGCCAGCCCGCCCAGGCGGTCCAGGTTGCGCTCACCGGTGGCGTGCAGAACCGACCCGGCACCCAGGAACAGCACGGTCTTGAACGCCGCGTGGCTCAGGACCAGCAGCAGCACCGAGGTCAGCGCGACGTCGGCCACGCCCTGCTGCCCGGCATCGGCCAGGAGCAGCGCGACCCCGAGGGCGGTCAGCATCAGGCCGACGTTCTCGGTCGTCGAGTAGGCCAGCAGACGCTTGAGGTCGCTGGCGACCGAGGCCTGCAGGATGCCGTAGAGCGCTGAGACCGCCCCCAGTCCGAGGAGCAGCAGACCCCACCACGACGGGCCGTGCGGGAGCAGGTGCAGGGTCGCGAGCAGGACCCCGAACACGCCGAGCTTGACCATCGCCGCGCTCATCGCCGCCGAGACGTGGCTGGGCGCCTCCGGGTGCGCCCGAGGCAGCCAGACGTGCACCGGAACCAGGCCCGCCTTGGTCACGAACCCGCCGGCCAGCAGCAGGAACGCCAGGTCCGCGGTCATCCCCGACGCGCCCGAGGCGCTGATCGCGGCGAACGAGGTGGCGCCCGCGTGCGCGGCCAGCAGGGCGAATCCGGCGAGCAGGAGGACGAAGCTCAGGTGGGTCATCACCGCGTACCAGAGTGCGGCCGAGCGGACCTCGCTGCGGCGGGCGTGGTCGGCCAGCAGCAGCACGGTCGAGGCCAGCGCCATCAGCTCCCAGGCGAGCAGGAACGTCACGACGTCGGCGGCGGCGGGCACCAGCTGCATGCCGAGCAGGAACACCGCGAACGCCGCCCACCCGGTCCGCGAGGCGGCCGGACCGTGGGCGTACCCGATCCCGTAGAGGGCAGCCAGCGCGCCCACCCCGCCGGCCACCAGCAGGAACACCCCGCCCAGGGGGGTCGGTGCGAGCGTCAGCGGATCCAGGCCGCCGACCAGCGGCAGGGCCACCGGCAGCCGCACCGACCCGGCTCCCCCGGTCATCGCCGCGAACCCGCTCACCGCGCCCGCGACGCCGAGGGCAGCGCAGGCCGAGCCGGCCAGGAGGTTGCGCGCCCGCGCCGGGGCCAGCGCGGCCAGCAGCGCGACCGCGGCCAGCGTGAGCTGGGCGAGCGTCCCGGCCGTCACCAGGGTCATCGCCCGGTCACCTGGCGCAGCGCGGCCACGATCTGGTCGGGCTCCGGCGGGCAGCCGGGCACCGCCAGGTCGACGGGAGTGACCTCGTCCACCGAGCCGACGACCCCGTAGCCGCGGCGAAACACCCCGCAGTCTCGGGCGCAGTCCCCCACCGCGATCACGACTCGCGGCTGCGGGGTGGCCTCGACGGTCCGGCGCAGCGGCTCGGCCATGTTGCGGGTCACCACGCCGGTGACCAGCAGCACGTCGGCGTGCCGGGGCGAGGCCACCAGGCGCGCCCCGTACCGGTCGGCGTCGTAGACCGGGCCGAAGGCGGCGCCCACCTCGATCTCGCAGCCGTTGCACGAGCCCGCGTCCACGTGGCGCACCTGCGCGCTGCCGGCCAGGGCACGCGGCGCGGTGAACCCCTCGGCCGGCGCAGGCGGCTCGGGCGCGGGCTGCGCCACCCGGCCGGTGCGCCGGATCAGCCCGGCCAGGCGGCGCAGGCTCACGAGGCCACCTCGGCGCGGGACATCTCGTCGACGACGTCGCCGGCCGCCCGAGTGGTGATGATCGCCCGAGCGGCGGCCAGCAGGTCCTGCACGGCCGGCAGGGCCAGGGCGTAGATGACCTCCCCGGACTCGCGGCGCTGCGTCACCAGCCCGGCCAGGCGCAGCACGCCGAGCTGCTGGGACAGGTTGCTCGGCGCGATCTCGATCAGGTCGAGCAGCTCGTGGACCGGCCGATCCCGCTGCGCGAGCAGCTCCAGCACCCGGATCCGGGCGGGGTGACCCAGGGTGCGGAAGAACTCCGCCTTGGCCTGGTACAGCGGAACAGTCACGGCGGGTCCTCGGGCGATCGCACAGTTTCGAAGATCACGACATCGTCAAGTCCGCAGGTATACACCGCACCGGAGGTGGCTCGCATCCCGGCACAGCACGCGCGGACCGCCTCGACTCAGCCTCAGCGACCGGCGTGGGCCCGCCTCAGCCTCAGCGACCGGTCGGCCCGACTCAGCCTCAGCGACCGGCGTGGGCTCGCCTCAGCGTCAGCGTGGGCGTGCTGCCCGGGCGCAGCACCGTGCGCACCAGGTTGACCAGCATCGCGGTGAAGGCGAGCGCCCACGCGGGCGCCGCGACGAGGACCAGCCACACGGTGCCGATCCCGCTGACGACCGGGAGGTTGTCGGCCTGGCCCAGGTAGATGCTGGCCACGGCGTACATGCCCAGCGGGAAGACGATGCTCCACAGGCTCGCCTCGTAGCTCAAGGGGACCCGGTGATAGCCGTGCCGCCAGCAGCCCGCGGCCACGAGGGCGGGGATCAGCCAGGTGGCGAAGCACCAGAACATCACCGACACGCCCGCGACCAGCCCTCGGGTCACGTTGACCATCGGCGCATCCAGCATCTCCACGACCCGGGCCCCCGCGAGCACCGTGATCGCGCAGGCGCCCATCGCCACCCAGTAAGGGGGCGTGAGATCGGCCGGCTTGAACGGGTAGAGCATGATCCGCGCGGCCACGAACACCCCGGCGGCACCGTAGAGGAACACGCCGACCGACCACGCGAAGACCGCGACGATCGCCAGCTCCCTGCGCCACGATCCCATCACCGGCTCCAGGGTCGCCGCGGCGGTCGCCACCGACTGACTGGCCACCACCCAGATGAACCAGCTGCCGTTGGCCGTGGCGACCACGGGGCGCTCGGTGCGGCCCAGGACCGCCGTCCACGGGATCACGTACCCCAGGACCAGCCACAGCAGCACCGACACGGCGAACAGCGCCGTCGTGGCCCAGTAGTGCCCCTCCGCGCCGAGCCGCACTCCCACGACGTTGGTGCCGGCGACGAACGTCAGGAATCCGAAGGCCCGTCGCGGATCCCGGAAGTCGTCCTGCACAGCGTCGAAGTACCGGGTGAACCGCACCACGTTGAGCGCGATCAGCAGCACGTAGGCCAGGCAGGCCAGCCCCAGCAGCGCCAGGGACGCCGTCCGGTGACCTTCCAGGTTCAGCCCGACCGAGACGATCCCGGTCGCCATCACCAGGGCGAAGTAGCCCGGCGTCAGACTGCGCACCGAGTCCATGGCCCGCGTCCGAACCGCCTGATCCACAGCCGGAGGGTATGCCCCAGGGGCACGCGCCCCGCGCACCCGGCACGCGTCGATCCCCGCCCGGGAGATGGCGCGATTCCGTGCCGACTGGATCGAGCCGAGGCCGACGAAGCGCCGGACTGGATGGGGCCCGAATGGCCCAGGTCCGAGGAGCCGTGCGCTTCAGCGATGCGACGCACCCGTCAGTACCCGCGGGACAGGACCCTCTCCCGGGCGGCGGCCACGACGCTGCCGGACTGGCGGTTGGCCATCCGGCGCAGCACCACCGGCGCCAGCAGGAACCCCACGACCGCCCAGCCGGCGATGACCGCCAGGGCCAACGGCGACTGGAAGGTGCCGTGCAGCTCGACCGAGGCCGCCTCGGCGGGGAGGAACACCGCGCGCATGCCCATGCCGATCCAGTACATCGGGGTCAGCTGCACGAGCCCTTGCAGCCAGCCGGGCAGGTAGCTGACCGGGAAGAAGAACCCCGACACGATCGCCAAGGCGTACAGGACCAGGATCGCGATCCCCACCGCCAGCGCGCTGCGGAACACCGAGCCGAGGATGGCGCCCCACGGCAGCATCGCCGCGAGAGCCAGCAGGTAGAAGACTCCGAGCAGCACCCACGCCCGCGGCTCGGTGGGCACCAGCCCCGGGAGCAGGATCGCGGTCCCGACCAGGATCGGCACCACCACGATCAGCGCTTCGACGGGGATCAGGAACAGCTTGGCCAGCAGGTGCCCGCCGATCCCGTGCGGGATCGCCTTGGCCCGCAGCAGCGTGCCGTCCTCCCTCTCGGCCTGCAGGACGCTGGCCACCGAGACCACCGCGACCGACACCACGGAGTAGCCGACCATGCCGGCGAGCAGGTAGCCGCTGGCCGGCACCGCGTCGAGGAAGTCACGTCCGCGGATGATCCACAGCACCCCGAGGAGGAACACCGGCGTGAGCAGGAACCACAGTCCGGACGGGATCAGGTACTTGCGCCGGAACGTCACGATCGCCTGCCGCCAGGCCGCCCGGACCACGAGCCCGTTCATGGCTGCTCCTCCCCGGCCAGCGCCCCGCGCAGCGAGGTGACCCCGCGCAGGTCCTGCCCGGCCTCGGATCGGGTGACCAGCTCCAAGTAGGCGTCCTCCAGCGATGCGCGCGTCACCTCGATCACCTCGATCCCTGCGGGCCGCGCGGCCAGCAGCTCGCGCAGGTGGCCAGTCGGATCCGGGGTCGTGTCGTCGTGAAGCTCGCCGCTGACGAGGTCCCGCCAGCGCACCTGGCTGCCTTCGCTGACGGCCTGGCGCAGCTGGTCCACGGTCCCGTCGGCGATGTACCGACCGCCGGCCAGCACGATCACCCGGTCGGCGAGCTTCTCGGCCTCGGACAGGTCGTGGGTCGTGAGCAGGATGGTCGTGTCCAGGGCGCTGACGTCGCTGATGAGGTCGTGCAGGTCGCGGCGGCCGACCGGATCCAGCCCGGTGCTGGGCTCGTCGAGGAACAGCAGCTCGGGCCGGCCGACCAGCCCGACCGCGACGTCGAGGCGCCGGCGCTGGCCGCCGGACAGCCGCTCGATGCGATGGGTGGCGTGGCCGCTGAGCCCGACCCGCTCCAGCAGGTCGGCGGTCGGCCAGGGCCGCGGCGTGTCCTCGGTCGTCCAGGCCGCGTAGTAGGCCCCGGCCACGTCGAGCAGCTCGCGCACCTGCCACTTGGGATGGTCGCGCCAGCTCTGCAGCACGACTCCGACCCGAGCCCGCCATGCCTGGTCAGCCCGCGCCGGATCCTGACCCAGCACCCGGACCGTCCCCGCCGATGGCCGGCGGAACCCCTCGAGGATCTCGATGGTCGTGGTCTTGCCGGCGCCGTTCGGCCCGAGCAAGGCGACGGTCTGGCCGCGCGGGATCACCAGGTCGAGGTCGTCGAGCACGAGCAGCTCGCCGTAGGCCATGGACAGCCCGCTCACCTCGACAGCGGCCCCCGGGGCAGCCCCGGCTCCGGGGTCACCAGGACTGGGCAGGTCTCGCACGCCCTGCACGCTAGCGGCCCGAAGGCTCGGGAGGCGGCCACTCTTGACGTTCGGATCCACGTCGAGTCGGTCGCCTCGCCGGGCTCGATGTCCGCCGCCTGGGAACTCCGAGGTCAGCGGGCTGAGCTCCGTCGGGCTCCTTGCCCATGAGGGCGGACCAGTCCTCCTGGTAGGCGAGGCGGTACGGCAGCTCCCACTCGGTCACCTCCGTGACAAGACAACTTGTCACGAGGCACGCATGGACTACCGATCCTTCGGGACGATCACGACGGGGCGCCGTGCGTGGTGCAGGGTCGCCATCGCGACACTGCCCAGCAGCAGCTCGCGCAGCGCGTTCCTCCCCCGGGAGCCGACGACGATCGCGGCGGCCCCCCGCTGCTCGGCGCACGCCTCGAGCTGGTCGGCGACCGCCCGGCTGGCGCCGATCGCACGCCCCATCGGCAAGTGGACGACGGTCGGCGCGAGAGCGTCCTGGGTGCCGGTCGACTCGCTCTCCTCGGGGTGGCGCACTTCGGCGGGGATCAGCTCGCGCCCCGGGAAGAGCTTGGCGGCAGCCGTCAGGGCGGCCTCGGCACCGGGCGATCCATCCCAGCCCAGCACGACCGGACCAGCCGGCAGCGCCGCCCGCTCGGCGGTCGCGAGCAGCCGGGGCACGACGACGACCGGCCGCGTGCTGTAGTGCACGATCACGTCGGCCACGCTGCCCAGCGCGGCCCGAGTCCCGCCCATGCCACGCGAGCCGATGAGCACCAGGTCCGCACCCAGCTCCTCGGCGAGCTGGGCCATCTGGAATCCCTCGCCGCCATAGGTTCGGCGGACGACGCCCTCGGCCGTCCATCCAGCCGAGTGCGCGAGGGCGACGCCGGCGTCCACGATCCGCTGGGCCTCCGCGCCGCCCTCGTGCTCGATCAGGTCGACCAGGTCGTCGAGGTTGCGGGCCCGGCTGCGAAGTCGCTGGGAGAGCGCGGGACTGGCGAAGGGCGGCATCCACAGGTAGCCGATCGAGGCCTCGGCCCCGGGGAACATCGCGGCGCCGACGGCGATCGCGTCCGCGGCGCTCGGGGAGCCGTCGTACCCGACGAGCACCCGCAGTGCGGGCGTGGCGTCCCGGTCGTTGGTCGTGTTGGTGGTCATGGCCATCCTCCTCAACTCCCGGGGGCCTGGCTGGACCCCGACGCTTCCTGCGGTGCCCTACGCCTCCATTGTCCTGCGCCCCCCGGTCGTCATTCCCGACGGGTGGGCGCGTCGTGGGTCACAGGGCGGTGGCCAGGGCGATCCCCGGGCGGGAGCAGGGCGGCTAGGCCAGCAGGTCGTAGGACCGCAGCAGATCGCCCAGCGCCTCGACCCCCTGCGGGGTGCTGGTGTGGGTGACCTGCTCGCCGCGCAGCCCGGCGGTGCGCGCCCCTTCGGCGTTGACGGCCAGGTCGTCCACGAACAGCGTCTGGGCCGGATCGACGCCCAGGCTGGTGACGATGGCGGTGAAGTAGGCGGGGTCCGGCTTGGCCAGGCCCAGCTGGAACGAGTAGAAGCTCGAGTCGAAGACCTGGTCGTAGCCCAGGTTCTCGATCATGTGGGCACCCCGGACCGCCTGCTGGTTGGTGGCCAGGTGAACGCCGACCCCGCGCGCCCGCACGGCAGCGACGAGGTCCAGCACCTCGGGCACCGGGGTCATGGTCGACCAGACCCCGAACAGGTCGTCGAAGGTGACGTCCAGGCCATGCTCGGCCAGGAACTGGGTCAGATCCGCGCGCACGTCCCGATGGCCGGAGGCGCTGCGCGCCTCGGTGGCCAGCATCGCCCGCACGATGTCCTCGTCGCCGAGCAGGGAGAGCATCCCCGGCCAGAAGTCCGGCGTGGTCTGGACGACGCCGTCGGCGTCGAGAAGCAAGGTGGTGATCGCCATAGGTGGCTCCCGTCGTGGTGGTCCGGCCCCGGAGTGGGGCCTGGGAGACGCAGAAATCAATTTTACCACTAGGTAGGTTTTCGTGCAGGGCGGCCCGCGCGCAGCTCCGTCACCAGGGCTGGTCGCAGCCCGGGCTAGGCTCGCCGGCGTGAAGGTCGAATTGAGCTATGACGGCGCCGGCAACCGTCTGCGCCGTATCGGCGGCTTCCAGCTCGCCTACGACAAGCTCGGCAGCCGTCCCAAGACTCTGGGGCGCTTCGAACTCGACTACGACATGGCAGGCAACCGTCTGCGCCAGGTCGGCGCGGACCTGATCGAGTACGACAAGCTCGGCAGCCGACCGATCCGATTCGGAAGCCTCGACCTCGCCTACGACCGCATGGGTGGCCGGCTCGTCGGCATCGGGACCATCGGCATCGAGTACGACATGGCCGGCAACCGGGTGCGACGAATCGGCGGACTCACCGTCGACTACGACAAGCTGGGCTCACGCCCCCGGTACCTGCGCGCCGAGGGAGAACTGCCCCTCGACGAGCAGATGTGCGTGATCGCGTTCCTGGTCCTGGTGGCATTCCGCCGAGCGTGAGGCGGCCCGACACTGGTAGCGGGGGCAGGACTCGACTGGGCGTCGGTCACTTCGCCGGGGCGGGTCCGCGTATGACCGCATTTCCAGCCATATGACCGGTACAGTGGTCGCATGTTCTTCGGTGAACCGTTCGGCGGACTCATCCCAGGAGCCCCGGGCGCGGTGCTCTCGGTCCTCCTGCGCACCGGCATGCCGTTGACCGGCCGGCAAGTCCACGGCCTGGTCAGCGACCGCCACAGCTTGTGGTCGGTCCAGCAGGCACTCAAGACCCTCACCCAGCTCGGGATCGTCGACACCCAGACCATCGGCCGTGCTGGGGTGCACACGATCAACGAGGAACATGCCGCCGTCCCACATCTGCGCGCGCTCGTCGACCCGATCGCCACCCTCACCGCAGCGGTCCAGGACGGTGTCGGCTCCCAGGTCCAGGCTGTGATCGTCTTCGGATCGGTCGCGCGGGGCGAAGCCCAGGCCGACAGCGACATCGATCTGGCCGTCATCGCGGGCAACGGCTGGGATGGACGCACCGCACTGGCGGACGCCGTGCGCGCCCGCACAGGCAACGACTGCGACGTCCTGGTGTTCACGCCGAACCAGTTCCAGGAGATGGCCCGATCGGGCGAGCCCGCGGTCCACGACATCCTCCGCGACGGTGTAGCGCTGATCGGCTCCATCCCGCGCCTGAAGCTCGGTGCCGCTTGATGGCTGGGGTCGAGCATCGCGGCCACGCCAGGGCCTTCCTCGCCAAGGCCGAGGAGTACCTCGCCTCCGCCGAGGACAACCTCGCCGCGAGCCGGTACACACCCGCCGCCGGTGATGCCGTCCACGCCGGCATCAGCGCCAAGGACGCGATCCTCACCGCCCTCACCGGCGTGACCGGCAAGGGAAAGGCTCACGCGGCAGCTGCAGAGGAACTCAAGACCGCTCTCGGCAGACGCGCCGACGCGGCGAGCGCCGCGAGGGCCCTGCGGGAACTCATCAGCGCGAAGACCGACGTCGAGTACGGCACCACCCTGGTGACCGGGGCCAAGGCCGAACCACTCGTCCGGCGCGCCCGCACGCTCGTCGAGCTCGCCACCCGGGTCGTCCGCCTCGGCGGCTGAGGGCACAGGTTCCGGCGGCCCGCGGTCAGAGGATTCTCCATGCCGTGGCTATTCCTCGAGGGCTGCGTTGGCCACGAACGGCGGCCGTTGAGGTGCAGCACGGCCAACTCGACCTTGCACGCGTCACCCGGCGGTTCATGTCGCGGGTCGCCAGTCAGGGCAGGTGGGGGTGGCTGGGACACTGCTGGGGTTCAAGTTGAACCTCGATGAGGAGGAGCAGGTGGAATCACTCGCGGATCGTGTACTCCCGCTGATCCGCTCCCGCGTCGAGCTCTGGCGCTGGTCGAGCGCAAACGCGCACGGACAGCAGATGCACGAGGCGGTGGACATCCTCGAAGCCGCCATCCCGAGCACCGATCCCGCCGAGGTCTACTCGGTCACGCACAGGGCACTCGCCAGCGCAGTCAAGGTCATCGCGAGAGCCGACGACTCCAGCGGCATCATCGGCGATGCGTGCCGGCGCCTACTCGGCCTGCATCCGAACGTCGCTGCTGCGGCTCGCGCGCCGACCGGGAAGCTGGTCGACTGGATGCTGAAGTTCCAGTTCGCCGGTGACGTCGACTACTTCGAGCTCGACCCTGTCGCGTACGCGCCAGCGCTCGGTGAGGTCGGCATGCGGACCTATCGCAAGCGCCTCGACGAGATCGAGGCCGGGCTTGGTCCGCGCCCCTCCGAGGACGACCGGTGGAGTTCGGCCCACTCACACGAGTGGTTCACGTTGAATTGGAACGCCCAGCGACTCGCCGTGTTCGATCACGACATCGACGCCATCATCCGAACCCACGCCCGAGACCGCAGGGTTGCGGCATGGCTGGAAGACACGGCGCAGGCGTTCGAGGAGATCGGCGAGTTCGACCTGGCGATCGACTGGGCCAAGCAAGCCACGGACTTCGACCGAGGCCACCAATCGCTCAAAGCGGCGGACTACTGGTGCCGCCTCCTGGAGACACATCGCCCCGCCGACGCACTGGAAGCACGGCTCGTCGTGTTCCGGCGGTGGCCATCGTCAACCACGGCCGCACGACTTCACAATGCGGCAGAAGGCAGTTGGCCCGGCTTCCGCGACGAAGTGATGTCGACGCTGGCCGCGAGCCCCCGCGACGCGGTGCTCTTCGCGCTGCTGACCCTCAAGGACGCCGAGTTCGCGTGGCAACTCGCCCACGGCCTCAACCTGGACAGCGACCCCACATGGAGCGAACTCGTGAAGGTCTACGAGAAGGTCGACCCGATCGCCGTCCTCCCGATCCACCAGCGGCTCGTCGAGCACGAACTTGTCGATGCGGGCGCACAGCACTATCGGGTCGCCGGGCGGAGGCTAGCGAAGATGCGCCAGCTGGCCGCCGGCAGCGACAAATCACCCGAGGTCGACGACCTCATCGCCGAACTGCGTGACGTGCACCGGCGCCGTCCCCGGCTGCAACAGGAGTTCGACCGCGCCGGGCTTCCCTGATCGGTGCCGCACCGCGGCGATTCAGGCGGCCGAAGTCATCGCGCCAACAGCGCCGACCGCCTGTCGCATCGTCGCCGGATGTGCTCTCACCCGCGGCGATCCAGGTGTTGCCAACCTTGACCGCGACAGCTGCTTGATCGTGGACCACAGCGTCTCGGGAAGGGCGGCAGCCCGGGAGCCCGAAGGCGCGAGCCCTCAAATCAGAGGTCGCGACCCGTCCGGACCCGTCCGCAGCCGTGCGCAGCCGTTCGATGTCAGTCCATGTCAGTGGCAATCCGCTGACATCTATGCCAGAGGCCAGTCCCCGGTTTCCCGGGAACTGGCCTCTGACCTGCTACGACACTGGTAGCGGGGGCAGGATTTGAACCTGCGACCTCTGGATCACGAGGGCAGGTCATCGACCTTAGGCGGGCCACCCACCGTAGGGCCACCGCTTCGCCGTTGCAGCGCCAGCAGCCCGACTCGGCAGCGAGATTCCCAACAGCATCCTGACCTAGACAAGGGGGAAGAACGTGAGCATGAACACATTCACCTGGCCGCAGCTGCTGGCCGACTACCGCCGCGAGCGGAGCCTCAAGCACCGACCCGAGACCCTGCGAACCCGCATGTCGTACCTGCGCAGGTTCGCCGCGACCAACCCACCCGACGCGACCACCGATCAGGTAGTGGCGTGGCTGGCGAGTCACGACCGCTGGACCCTGGCGACCCGCAAGAGCGCTCAGTGCGCGCTGAGGTCGTTCTACTCCTGGGCGCACCGCACCGGCCGGCTACCCGACGATCCCACCGGCGCGCTGGACCCCATCGCGGTCCCACCGACCCTGCCCCGCCCGGCCACCGAGGCTCAGGTCGCGGCTGGTCGCCAGGCCAGCGATCCGGACGTGCTGCTCATGGTGGAGCTCGCGGCGCAGCATGGGTTGCGGCGCTCGGAGATCGCCGGGCTGCGTCGCACCGATCTGCGCCCCGACGGGCTGCACGTCATCGGCAAGGGTGGCAGGCATCGCCTTGTGCCGGTGACCCCATGGGTCCGTCGGGAGCTCGAGCGCCGCCCACCCGGGTACGTGTTCCCCGGCAGGTTCACCGGGCATCTGCACCCGAGCACCGTGCAGACGTGGATCCGGGACGCGTCCGGGGTGTCCCCGCACCCGCACCGGCATCGCTGCGCGACCCGTGGCTACCGCGGCACTCACGACCTGTTCGCCGTCCAGCGGGTACTCGGACACAAGAGTGCGGCCACGACACAGCTCTACGTCGCGCTGGACGTTGACGCACTGACGGCTGTGATCGACGCCGCAGCATGACCGCGATGGCTCTGCGGGCCCCGGCCGACGACGAGCGGCGCGCGGGATCGCGCCAGTACGCTGCCATGCTCAAGCGGATGCTCCGAGCGCACGGGAGGCGAGTGATGAGCGGCGACCTGCCCGACATCGACGCCCTGGCCCAGCTGCGCGAGATCCAGGCCGAGCTCGACGAGCAGACCGCGCAGGTCGTGCGGGCGCTGCGCTCGGAGGCGGGCGGGTCGCACTCGTGGGCCGAGATCGGGGCCGCGCTCGGCATCACCAGGGCCGCCGCGTACAAGCGGTACGGCGGCGCGGAGACCGACGGGCGTAGGCCGGGCGGGCAGCCGTCGCACCTGCGATGAGGCGCCGCGGGGGACATTCCGGGGGACATCCACCCCCACCTGTGACCGCTCACCGTCCCGACTACCCGACCCGCGGGGCGACCATGGGAGTGGACGAGGGGAGCGGGATGGACAAGCGTGTCGGCGTCGGCGTCGGCGTCGGCGTGGCGGCTGTGGCTCTGCTGTTCGGGTGGGCGGTCGCCAGCGGGGCACCCCCGAGCGAGCGTGAGCCGGCAGCGCCCTCGGCGCCGCGGTCGATGACGGTGACCTATCAGGTGGACGGCACGGCCAATGCTGCCGACGTGACGATGCAGACGCCGTCGGGGACCCGCCAGCAGTCGGCCGTCACGCTGCCGATGGTGCCGGAGGGGCAATCGGCGTACCCGCCTGGCCTCGTGGTCTCGGGCTTCCGCTCGGGCGATTTCCTGTACGTGTCGGCGCAGCGCGCCTACAGCCACGGTGGCGGCCTGGACGTCACCTGCGCTATCGAGGTCAACGGCGTGGTGGTTGCCCAGAATTCGTCGTCGGGTGAGTTCACGATCGTCACCTGCCAGGCGGTCGCACCGTGACGCACCCCCCCGTCTAGCCCCGACAACCAACCCCGAGAGGACCCAACCCCATGAGCACCACCACCATTGCGCGCACCGAGCCGGGCACCGTCGAATGGCGCGCCCTGGCCCAGCTGCGCCTCGCGTACAGCGACTACTGCATCCACCTCACCCGCGCGTGGCAGGACGCCGCGAACGAGCTCTACGCCCGAGACGAGGCCCGGTGGGCGTTCCACGCCCGCATGGAGGCCGGCTCGCTGGCGTGGGTGCTGTCCGGGCAGTGCTCGCAGCACGCCTACCCGCTCGTGCCCGGCCCGCGGGTCCGGGCGGCGGGGGACATTCCGGGGGACGCGCAGGGGAACTGCGCTGCTCTGGATCGGGTGACGGATGCCGTGATCGTGCAGAACGAGCCGGGGGCGCGAGCGGGCCGCGCTGATGCAGTACGTGTCGGATGCGAGTGAGAGCGCCGGCTGCCCGTCCTGACACCCGGGGACCGGGGCCCGGCTGCAGAGAGAACCAGTCCCGGGCGTGCAACACTGCGGAGGAAGGGGAGGTGCGGCAATGGGGACCGTGAACGTCTTCGACGTCGCGTGGCTTCGGGCGCGCGCCTCCGGCCCGAACAGTGAGATCACGCACGACAGCATGCGCACCTACTGCCACCATTCGTCGCTGGATGGGATCCAGCTCTGAGCCGAGCAGAAGGCCCCCCACCCGTTGTGGGTGGGGGGCCTTCTTCTGCGCCGTCAGCCTGGCGCGGGCGGCGGGGGGGGGAGGGGGGGATCAGACGATGCGTTCGGCCTTCGCTACGAACCTCATCGGGTGGGCGCCGGGCGGCATGTAGATGTCGAACGCGACCCGGCCGCCGCCCTTGATCGCGTGGTTGGTGGTCCGCCAGCGGTGCCACTCCCCGGAGATCTGCGTCGCCGACGGGATGGGGTTGTGCCCGGTCCCGTCCTCCTTGGCCAGGCCGGGCCAACCCAGGCGCACCATCTCGAGCTCGGCCGGGGCGATCGTCTTCTTGGGCATGCGCACCTGCAGGCTGAGCAGGTACAGCCCGCCGGCGGGCAGGTCTGTGATCGCCACCCGGTAGGGCTTCGGCCCGCCCGCGACCGTGATGGGGCTCTCCAGCGGCGTCTTGTAGGCCGAGCCGACCTTGAATGTGGGTGTGGTCACGACGGTCTCCTTCGGTTGCGTGTTGATGCCGCCCCACCACCAGGACCAGCCGAGGTAGCGCAGCGCGGGCCAGTGCTCGGCGAACCAGCCGAGCGGGCGGGTGCCGACGGTGGCGGGGCCGTTGACGTCCACGGAGGCGACGACGGCGGGGGCGTCGAGGCGGGCGTGCTCGATGCCGACGTGACCATGTCCCTCGCTGCCGCGGTCCCAGTAGCGGATCGCTCCGCGAGGGCAGGGCCCGGTCTGCATGTGGCCGGCCCTCTGGACGACCCTGGCAACCGCGGTGGCGTCCTCCAGGCCTTGGCGGGGCACGTCGAGGGCGTGCATCACATGCTCGGCGCAGTGGCCGGCGGCGGGCTTGTGGGCGACGAACCAGTCCAGGCGCTCGTCGACACCCCTCATGCTCCGCGGCCCTCCTCCTCGCGGTGCCCGGCGAGCAGTTCGGGGCCCAGCGACGGGCCGTCCCCGGACATCGGCGCGGAGGCCAGCGAGGTGAGCACCGACAGCACGAGGCCAGTGAGCATGGCCAGCCCGATACCCCGCCCGACCGGGATGATCTGCTCGACGTCGGTCAGGATGAATGTGCCCAGGGCGCCGGCGCCGAACTGGCCGGCCGTCTTGATGGCCCTTTCGGTCACCGCTAGCCAGAACTCACGGGTCCACATGCAGCAGGCTCCTTCTGGGGCTGGATTGAGGCTTCGGGGCGACTCCGGGTAGGTGAAGGGGTCAGCCCCACGCTGCGGCGAAGGAGACGCTGTTGAGCGCCCCGTATGCGCCGATGGTCGGCCGGGTGAACGTGTTCGTATGCGGCGTTCCGGCGATGAACAGGTTGGTGAAGGTGGCGCCGGAGTATGTCCCGGGGGCTAGCCCGAACTCCGCCAGTGGCCCTTTGGTGAGCGTGTGCCCGGACGGCAGGCCGGTCGGGCTGCTCGCGTAGACGTTGGAGCAGGCGCCGAACTGGATGAACGGCCGCCCGGGGCCGGGGGTCGTGTAGGTCGCGCTGTTGACGCCGCTGTAGGCGGGGCCGATGGTGACGCTCCAGGCGCCCAGGCCGCCGCCGAAGAAGTGGTGACTCACCGTCTCCTGGTAGCCGCTATGCGGATCGCTGGTGGCGGTGGCCCATGAGTACACGCCGCTGTGGGCGGTGGCCCTGTCGTACGCGACCAGGATGGCCCAGGCGATGGGACCGCCGAAGGTGCCGGTAGCGCCGCCGTACCCCTCGGCGAGCTTGGTCCACCCAGAGGGGACGTTGATGTCCTTGCGCCCGCGGGTCGCGCAGAACGCGACGGTGCTGGTGGCCCCGACATCCATGGACACGACGGGGCTGCCGGTGCTGGAGGCATAGGCGATGCGCGCGGAGATCGGCGGGTCGGGCGGCGGCGCCGCGGTGGCCCCGACGCCGACCCGCCGCCTGCGTGGCATGACCGGCTGCGCCGAGGCGACCCGACCCGAGACGTGGCCGGGGACGAACTGCAGCGAGCGGGACAGCCGCT
>CAYQMN010000018.1:0-56928 GCA_964418695.1 uncultured Bifidobacteriaceae bacterium
CCCCACCAGCCGCGGCCACCAGCCACCACACCCGGGTCGGTGGATCAGGGCTCAGTAGACCTCTGATCGAACCGGAGTAGTTCGCGCCGTCACGGCGAGTATCCACTGGCCGGTTCGGCAGCCTCTCGACGATCCTCATGTGCCGTGGTCCACTGCGGGCCCCAGGCTGTCGAGCGTTGTGGAGGAGGTGGGCGATGCACGCAGAACTCGAGTGCTGGTTGGCTGAAGAGCAAGGGTGGGTCGACCGCTGGATAGACCAGTCGTACGTCGACATGGCCATCCTCGGCTACGTGCACGACGGCCCCGGCTTGCTCAGCGTGGACAACGACAACGTGCGGAGCGACCTCCAGCCGAGCCACTTCGCCACCGAGATCGCGTCGAAGCGAGCGATCCTTGATATCCACTCTGGACGCGAGGATGGCGTCTGCCGCACTTGCCTGCATGTGGTGGACGGCACGCCGCAGCCCGTGCCCTGGCCGTGCGACACGATCCGGGCGTTGGCGATCCCGCTGGCGTTGGGGGCCGTGGACGTTGATGGCAACGCCTGACCTGACCGACCGCGGGCCACGTAGGGAGTCTCGGCGCCCTCGTGGTCAGCGGAACTCGTCGGCCAGGCGGGCGGTGTCGGCCTCGGTCCACCCCGGCGGCGGGATGAGCCGGCCCCAGGCTGCGGCTTGGTGGTAGCCGTAGACGTGGCCGTAGCCGGCCGGCACCGAGGTGCTGTCCATCATGTCGCCGGTGACCTGCAGGAACGTGACCAGCGGAAGCCAGCGCAGATGCGGCCAGACCCCGGGCGCGAGCGGCTCCGCGAGCCAGTCCGGGCGGGACCAGAGCAGTCGGGGAGACCACCAGACCACCGGGTCGGTGGGGTGCTGCAGGTAGGCCAGGCGCGGCTGGTCCCACGCCGACGCGGGGCGGTCCAGGTCGGCTGCCGTCGAGCCGAACCGCAGCGTCCGACCGTTGTCGACCACCGGCTGCCACTCGGGCGACCCGGCATCGCGATCCTGCGTGACCGCCTTATGCACCGGACTGGCCGCGGGTGGGCCGACCAGCAGCGACCCGTCGGTCCGAGCGGCCAGGTCGGCGGCGTCGGAGAAGGGTGCCTCGGCGCCGAACGATCCGAGGCTCTCCCCGAAGACGACCAGCAGGGGTCGATGGCCGGCGGGCAGGCTCGCCCACGCCGCGTGCACGGCCTCGAACAGGGTCTGCCCGGCACGCCGGGCCTTCTCCTGGTCGACCAGGAAGGACAGCCAGCTGGGCAGCGTCGAGTACTGCGTGCTCACGATCGCGGTGTCCCCGCCGTACATCAGCTCGACCGGCTCCAGCGCCTTCGGGTCCAGCTGCCCGGTCCCGGTCGAGGTGGCGACCACCAGCACCGCCCGGTCGAAGCCGCCCAGGGCGCGCAGGTCCGCCACCGCGAGCTCGGCGCGCTGCTGGGGGTCGTCACTGGAGTCGGTCCCGACGTAGACGCGCACCGGGTCCGTCGCGGGGGCGCCGGTGAACTCGGTGATGCGCGCCTGGGTGGGCACGCCGGCGATGAAGTCCCGGCCGTCGGCACCTAGGTCCGCCCAGCGCACGGCGGAGGTGGGCGACCCCGACACCGAGGCCGACGCCGGCTGGGTGATCCCCTCGGTGGTGGTGTCGTTCACGCGGGCAAAGACCGCCTGGAGGCCGGCCATGGAGACGGCGAGCACGGCAGCGGTCGCCAGCACGGTGACGGCGGTGGCGCCCAGGACGCCCGCTGCCCCCGCGGCCCGCGTGCTCAAGCCACGAGCCAGCGAGACACCCCGGATGCGCAGGCACAGTCGGCGCACCGCGCGGCCGATGGCCACCAGGAGGACCAGGACCGCTCCCCCGACCAGCAGCACGATCAGGCACCACGAGACGGTGCCGGGCGTCGGGACTCCCATGGCCGCGCGCACGTCGTCCTGCCAGGCCTTGCCCAGTATCAGAGCAGCGCCCAGCACCGCGGCGCCGACGCCGCCGAGCCATGCCCTCGAGCGCCGGGAGCTCGCCGAGGATTGGGGCTGGCGCCGCGCGGTTCGGACCACGAGCGCCGCCAGCACGCCCAGCCCGTAGCCCCATGCCGCGGCCAGCCCCGTGACGACGCCCTGGATCGCGCCGGCGTGCGGGAGCAGGCCCGGGGGCAGGCAGAGGGCCGCGAGGAGCAGGGCGCCGCCGAAGGCCGGTGGCGGGACGTGCCACCAGCGGTGCGCCCTCTCAGGCCGAGGGTCGTCCTGGCGGGTCGACATGCGGCGATCGTAGGTGTCGGCGTCCGGGGGTCGGGGTCGGGCGTGCTGGGTGGGTGGGGTCTCGACGGGCTCGACCGGCGTGTGGCGGGGTGGCGTCGCTCCGGCCAGGGCAGGCGCCGCCCGGCCGGAGCCGGCTGACGTGGGGCCGGGCTCAGTGCATTCGCAGGCCGAGGTCTCTGCCGGCCTGGGTCAGCGACTCGCGCACGCTCGGATGCGCGGCGTGGGCGACCAGGTTGCGCGCCTGCTCGTCCTGGGAGTGCCCCCAGATCTCGGCGCTGCCGTTCTCGGTCACGACCGCGGTGTGCTGGAACGAGGTGACCGGCTCGGTGAGCAACGGCACGATCGTGGAGACGTCCGCCTTGGGATGCCACGAGGGCAGCGCGATGATCGCCTGTCCCCCGGGCGAGTGCAGCGCGCCCACGATGAAGTCGGTCTGGCCGCCGAAGCCGGAATGGATCCGAGTCCTGATGCGCGAGGCGTTCGCCTGGGCGAAGAGGTCCACCTGCAGCGCCGCGTTGACCGAGGTCATCCCGGGCTGCGCGGCGATGAGCCCGGGGTCGTTGGTGCGCTCGGTGCGCACCAAGGTGACGCGGGGATTCCCGTCCAGCCATCGGTAGAGCTCCTCAGAGCCGAAGAGGAACGAGGTGGCCAGCGGTACGTCCGGGTCCAGGGCGCCGGCCCGATCCAGGGTGAGCACGCCGTCGGAGAACATCTCGGTCCAGAACCGCAGGCCACGCCGGGCGCTCAGGGCGTTGAGCACCGCGTCGGGGATCCGGCCGATCCCCATCTGCAGGGTCGACCCGTCGCCGATCCGTCGGGCGATCCGCCCGCCGATCTCGCGGCTGGTGTCGTCCAGCTCCGGGGGCTCGGTGGCGGTCACCGGCTCCTCCGCGTCGAGCAGCAGGTCGACCGAGCTCAGCGGCACCAGGGCGTCGCCGAACGTGAACGGCATCCGCGGATTGACTTGGGCGATGACCTTCCCGCCGCGGGCGCGGCACGCCTCGATCGCCGCGGGCAGCACATTCACCTCGATGCCCAGGGACACCACCCCATGCCTCGGCGGCGCGACGTGCACGACGACCAGGTCCGGCGGCATCGCCTCGCGGAACAGCGCGGGCACCAGGCTCAGGCGGCACGGGATGTACCGGGTGCGCGGGTTGCCGCGCATGCCCGGCCCGACGAACGCGGTCTCCGGGGTGATCCCGTCGCGCTCGGGCAGCCCCCTCTGCGGGTTGAGGACCCACAGTCGCCAGGTCTCCAGGCTCTCGTCGAGGACGGACAGCGCGGCTCGGGGGCTGGCGAAGTTGCCCGAGACGACGACGCGCGGGTTGGGCGGGAGCGCCTTCAGGACGGAGGCCAAGGACTGCTGGGTGACGGTGGTCGGGGCCATCCCGCCATCCTCACAGGCGCGCGGGTGGTGGCGGCGTGCTGGGTGGGGTCTGGACAGGCTCGACCGGCGGGGGGTGGGGCTGGAAGGGGGGCGCCCGGGGTCTCGACCCGACGCGGGGTCGGGGGATCTGGGCGGTGTGGGGCGCGACTTCCGGGGGGTGAACACGGGGTGTCGCTTGTACGAACGGGGGGTGTGCCCTACAGTCCATGTATCGGTTCGATACATCGAAGCGCGATATCGCCCGCGGGGGCGAGTGGCGCACCACCGTCGAGCTGACAGCCGCACGAGTCGTCGGACCAGCACGGACGCGCCCACCGTACGTCAGAGGGCGCGCACCGGGTCCGTAGGGTCCCCAGGAGGTGAGCAGTGGCCGCAGGTCGTCGCGCCGGCGTGCTGGAGCTGGCCATCCTGGGCCTGCTCCAGGACGCGCCGATGCACGGCTACGAGCTGCGCAAGCGGCTCAACGCCGTCATGGGCTCGTTCCGGGCGATCTCGTACGGCTCGCTCTACCCGGCCCTGCGCGAGCTGCTGGACCGGGGACTGATCGCGGAGGCGGGGACGGCGGACGCCAGTGCGCCGGTCCTCAGCGGCCGACGTGCCCGGATCACCTACGAGCTGACCGCCGAGGGCAAGGACCGCTTCGCGGACCTGGTCTCGCGGACCGGCCCGGAGGCCTGGGAGGACGAGGCGTTCGGCGTCCACATGGCGTTCTTCGCCGTGACCCCCGCCGAGGTGCGCATGCGCATCCTCGAGGGCCGACGCAGCCGCATGGAGGAGCGCCTGAGCAACCTGCGCAGCAGCGTCGTCCGCAACCGCGAGCGCATCGACAGCTACACCCTGGCCCTGCAGCGGCACGGCCAGGACAGCGTCGAGCGCGAGGTCCGCTGGCTCAGCGAGCTGATCGAGAACGAGAACAGCGGTCGGGGGCCATCCCCGGACCCGACCACCACCAACACCGCAGATGACACCGGGGCCGGGCCACACAGCCCGCGACGCCGCGGGTGAGAGAGGAACAGAAGATGGGTGCCATTCGTGTGGCCATCGTGGGCGTGGGCAACTGCGCCTCGTCGCTCGTGCAGGGCGTCGAGTACTACCGGAACGCCGACCCCCAGGGCCGGGTCCCCGGCCTCATGCACGTCCAGTTCGGCGACTACCACGTGGGCGACATCGAGTTCGTCGCCGCGTTCGACGTCGACGCCAAGAAGGTCGGCCAGGATCTCTCGCACGCGATCCTCGCCTCCGAGAACAACACCATCAAGATCTGTGACGTCCCCCCGACCGGCGTGACCGTCTCCCGCGGCCACACCCTGGACGGCCTGGGCAAGTACTACCGCGAGATGGTCACCGAGTCCGACGACGAGCCCGTGGACGTCGTCGCGACCCTGCGCGAGACGCGCGCCGACGTGCTGATCTGCTACCTGCCGGTCGGCTCCGAGGATGCCGCGAAGTTCTACGCCCAGTGTGCGATCGACGCCAAGGTGGCCTTCGTCAACGCGCTGCCCGTGTTCATCGCCGGCACCCCGGAGTGGGCCAAGAAGTTCGAGGACGCGGGCGTGCCGATCGTCGGCGACGACATCAAGAGCCAGGTGGGCGCCACCATCACCCACCGCGTGCTGACCAAGCTGTTCGAGGACCGCGGCGTCACCGTCGACCGGACCTACCAGCTCAACGTCGGCGGCAACATGGACTTCATGAACATGCTGGAGCGCGACCGCCTGGAGTCCAAGAAGATCTCCAAGACCCAGTCGGTCACCTCGCAGATGACCCGCGACATCGGCGCGCGCAACGTGCACATCGGGCCCTCGGACTACGTGGCCTGGCTGGACGACCGCAAGTGGGCGTTCATCCGCCTGGAGGGCCGCAACTTCGGCGACGTGCCGCTGACCCTGGAGTACAAGCTCGAGGTGTGGGACTCGCCGAACTCCGCCGGCATCATCATCGACGCCCTGCGCGCGGCGAAGATCGCCAAGGACCGCGGCATCGGCGGGCCGATCCTGAGCGCGTCGAGCTACTTCATGAAGAGCCCGCCGGAGCAGTACTCCGACGACGTCTGCCGCGAGAAGGTCGAGCAGTTCATCCGCGGCGAGATCGAGCGCTGACCCGCCCCCAGATCCGCTGACGAGCCCCCGAGACCGGCCGACGCCGGACCCTCGGGGGCTCGTGCCATGCCCGGCCGTCGTCGCAGCGGGGTCGCACCGGGATGCCCGAAGGGGCGCCTGGACCGGCGCAAAGCGGCGCATTCGCGTGTGGAGCGGGCACCCGAGGGGGCCTCTGGCTAGGATCGCGGCACGACTGCGCTCCGGGGCCTGGACCGGTCGCACGGGGCTGCACGACTCGAGTGCCGAAGTGGAGGAGGTGGCCGTGGGACTGCTGGAGAACTTCGAGCAGAAGCTCGATCGCATGGTCAACGGCGCCTTCGCCAAGGCGTTCAAGTCCGAGGTCCAGCCGACCGAGATCGGCGCGGGACTGACCCGCGAGCTCGATCAGCGCGCCGCGGTCATCAGCCGGGCGCGCACCGTCGTGCCGAACGTCTTCTCCGTCGAGCTGTCCAGCGACGATTACACGCGGCTCACGCAGTACGAGGAGACGCTGTGCACCGAGTTCGCGCTGCTGGTCCGCCAGCACGCCGAGGCGCAGCGGTACTCGTTCGTGGGCCCGGCCGAGGTGACGCTGGCCGAGGACGCGAGCCTGGGCACCGGGGTGTTCCGCATCCGCTCGTCCAGCCGGCAGGGCCCGGGTGCCAACGCCGCGGTGACCCCGGACGTCGAGGGCCAGCCGCATCTGGAGGTCGACGGGATCGTCTACCCGCTGGGCTCGGTCACGCGCCTGGGCCGCGGCACGGACATGGACATCCGGGTCGACGACCCCGGCTGCTCGCGGCACCACGCCGAGATCGTGCTGGGCACCGACGTGGTCATCCGCGACCTGAACTCCACGAACGGCACCTCGGTGAACGGCCGGCGGATCAGCTCCGCGGTGCTCGCCGACGGGGCGCGCATCCAGCTGGGGACGACGACGTTGACCTATCGGGCCAGGTGAGCCGATGTCCGAGTTCGCGATCACGGTCATGCGGTTCGGCTTCCTGGCCGCCCTCTGGATCGCGGTCCTGGCCATCGTGACGGTGCTGCGCCGCGACCTGGCCGCCCCTCGGGAGGCCAAGCCGCAGGCCGCGCCCAAGCGCTCGGCCACCGGGCTGCCCTCCGCCAGCGCGCCGCCGGTCCCGCCGCAGCCCAAGCCGCGCGGGGGCAGCTCGGCGACCGCGCGCAAGCTGACCGTGGTGGAGGGCGAGCTGACCGGCACCGTCATCCCGCTGGGCAACACCCCGGTGACGATCGGCCGGGCGGCGGACTCGACGCTGGTCCTCAAGGACGACTACGCCTCCAGTCGGCACGCGCGGTTCTTCTCCTCGGACGGTCAGTGGATCGTCGAGGACCTGGGCTCGACCAACGGAACCTGGATCGACCGGACCCGGATCACCGGACCGACCGTCCTGCGCGTGGGGTCGAAGGTTCGCGTCGGCCGGACGACCTTGCAGCTGCAGAAGTAGGCCGCGCCGATGACCCTGTACCTGCGCTACGCGGCCAAGTCCGACGTCGGGATGGTCCGCCCGGCCAACGAGGACTCCGGCTTCGCCGGGCGCACGCTGCTCGCGGTCGCCGACGGGATGGGCGGGCACGCGGCCGGCGAGCTGGCCAGCTCGACGGCCATCGCCACCCTGGCCGAGCTGGACTCCGGGACCCTCACCGAGGATCTGCTGCCCGCGCTGCAGGAGGCGATCGCCACCTCGGCCGAGCGGATCGGGCAGTTCATCCAGGCCGACCGGTCCCGCGCCGGCATGGGCACGACGCTGACCGCGATCCTCTGGCAGTCCGGCCGGATCGCGGTCATCAACGTCGGCGACTCCCGGGCCTACCTGCTGCGCGACGGCGAGCTGGCCCAGATCACCCACGACCACACGTACGTGCAGTCGCTGATCGACCAGGGGCAGATCACGCCGGCTCAGGCCCGCACTCACCCCAAGCGCAACCTGCTGCTGCGCGCGATAGACGGCTCGGCGATCCCCGAGGGCGAGGGATCGGTGCGCGAGGCCCAGGTCGGCGACCGGTTCCTGCTGTGCAGCGACGGCCTGTGCGGCTACGTGGAGGACGAGGCGATCGCGCAGGTGCTGCGCGACGTGTCGGACCCGACCGCGGCCGTGACCGCCCTGGTCGACCTCGCGCTGGAGGCCGGCGCCCCGGACAACGTGACCGCGGTGGTGGCCGACGTGCTGGAGGCCAGCGACGACGAGGTCGCCCGGCTGGCCGCCGACGCCACGCCGGTCGTCGTCGGCGCCGCGGGCGAGCAGCGCAACCGGGACGCCCTGCCCGGGCTGTCCTTCCCCGACGACGTCGGGGTCAGCGGCGACCAGGCCGCGATGGGGCCCCAGGTGGTGGGCGGCCTGGTCGCACGGGGAGCCGACCGCAACGGTGCCGAGGATCACGACGACCCGACCGGGGGCAGCGCCGGGCCCGGCCCCGACGACGAGATCCCGCCGCGCCCGGGCTTCGTCCGCCGTCACCTGATGGGCGTCTCGGTCGCCGGAGTGGTGCTGATCGGCATGCTGGTCGGCGCCGGCGGGTTCTTGTGGTGGCTGTCCTCGCAGTGGTACGTCGGCAGCCAGTCCGGCTACGTCACGATCTACCAGGGCGTGCCGCAGACGTTCCTCGGCGTCTCGCTGAACCGCTCGGTGACCCAGACCTCCCTGATGACCTCCACTCTGCCGGTCTACGACCAGCAGCAGCTCGAGCAGACGATCGAGGCGCCCACCGAGGCTGACGCCCAGCGGATCGTGGCCGACCTTCAGGTGAAGGCGACCGCCTGCCAGGCCGATCCGGCGCCGGCCGGCTGCCCGTCGACCGCGCTGCCGGACAGCGCCGCCGAGCCGTCCCCCAGCCCGACCCCCACCGCCACCCCCTCCACCTCGCCGCCGGCCCAGGCGGCCGGCCCGGCCCCGGGGACAGGCGGCGCCGGAGGGTCGGCATGAGCGCGCCGGTGATCCACAGCGCCAGCGCAGAGATGCTGGCCTCCGACCAGCCCACCCGGCGCAACGCCGAGCTGGGCCTGCTCGTGCTGGCCTGGCTGGTCGGCTGCCTGGCACTGTTCCTGGCCAGCGAGGGCGCGACCGCGACGGTCGTGGATCGCATGTGGCCGGTCGTCATCCTCAGCGGCGTCGTCCTGCTGGCGCTGCACCTGATCGTGCGCAGGTTCGCCCCCTACGCCGACCCGATGATGCTGCCCGCGGCCGCGCTGCTGAACCTGCTGGGCATCGCGATGATCGGCCGGCTGGACATCGCCGAGTTCCTGGCCGCGGAGCGTGCCGGCGAGCCGGCCCCCGACTCGGTCGCCTTGGAGCAGACGATCTGGATGGCGGTCGGCGCGGTGGCCTGCGTCCTGGTCCTGCTGCTGGTGCGCGACCATCGCATCCTGCGCCGCTACACCTATCTGATCGGCCTGGCCAGCCTCATCCTGCTGATCCTGCCGATGGTTCCGGGCCTGGGCATGGAGATCAACGGGGCTCGGCTGTGGATCTCCATCGGGCGGTTCACGTTCCAGCCCGCCGAGCTGGCCAAGGTGGGCCTGACGATCTTCTTCGCCGCCTACCTGGTCCAGACGCGCGACGCGCTGGCCCTCGTGCGGCACAAGGTGCTGGGGCTGGGCATCCCCCGGATGCGCGACTTCGGCCCGATCCTGACGATCTGGGCGCTGGCCCTGTTCATCATGGCGATGCAGAACGACCTGGGCACCGCGGTCATGATCTTCGGGCTGTTCGTCGGGATGATCTACGTGGCCACCGGCCGGCGCTCCTGGATCGTCATGGGCGCGATCCTCACCGTGATCGGCGGGTTCCTGGCCTACGCGCTGTTCGGACACGTCCAGGTGCGCGTCAAGGTGTGGCTCAACCCGTTCGAGTACGCCAACGCCGAGGGCTACCAGATCGTGCAGTCCATGTACGGGTTCGCCAACGGCGGGATGACCGGCACGGGCTGGGGCCGCGGCTATCCCCAGCTGGTGCCCTACGCGAACAGCGACTTCATCTTCTCCTCACTGGGCGAGGAGCTCGGCCTGGCCGGAGCGCTGGCGATCCTGGTGCTGTTCGCGATCCTGATCCAGCGCGCCCTGCGCACGGCGAACGCCAGCCGCGACGCGTTCGGCGCCCTGCTGGTCACCGGCTACGCGATCCTGCTGGGGCTGCAGGTCTTCGTGGTGATCGGCGGGGTGACCAAGCTGATCCCGCACACCGGCCTGACCACGCCGTTCATGTCGGCCGGCGGCTCCTCGCTGCTGGCCAACTGGATCATCCTGGGCCTGCTGCTGCGGGTGTCCGACCACGTGCGCCGCCCCGACCCGGTGCTGGTCCGCCCCGACGACTCCACCACCGAGGTGGTCAGCGTATGAGCCGGCCGCTGTCCCGGATCGCCGCCGGCCTGCTGGTGCTGATGGTCGCGCTGATGGCCCAGCTCACCTGGCTGCAGGTCATCAACGCCGACGAGCTCAACGCCAAGCCGGGCAACCAGCGCACGATGCTCAACGAGTACTCGCACGAGCGCGGCCCGATCCTGGTCGACCGGGCGCCGATCGCCGAGTCGGTCGCCACCGACAACACGCTGAAGTACCTGCGCACCTACGCCTCCGGCCCGGCCTACGCCTCGGCCACCGGGTTCTACTCCCTGGTCTTCGGTGCCACCGGGCTGGAGAAGACCGAGGACCTCGTGCTCTCCGGTCAGGATCCCCGGCTGTTCGTGGACCGCATGCAGCAGCTGATCGCCGGTCGCTCGCCGCAGGGCGGGGCCGTCGAGACCACTCTGGACGCCGGGGCGCAGCAGGCGGCCTGGGACGGGCTGAAGGGCAAGACCGGCTCGGTGGTGGCGATCGAGCCGGCCACCGGGCGCATCCTGGCCCAGGTGCAGAGCCCGTCGTTCGACCCGAACAAGCTGTCCTCGCACAACTCCAAGTCGATCAACGAGTACTACAACAAGCTGGACTCCGACCCGGCCAAGCCGCTGCTCAACCGGCCGATCGCCAAGACCAACCCGCCGGGGTCGACGTTCAAGATCGTGACCGCGGCCGCGGCGCTGGAGTCCGGCGAGTACACGCCGAACTCGGTGCTGCCCGGGCCGGCCACCTATCGCCTGCCCGGCACGAGCACGGACCTGCCCAACTGGACCGGCGAGGCGTGCGGGCCCAACAACGAGGTCACCCTGGCCGAGGCGCTGGAGATCTCCTGCAACACCGCCTTCGCCTGGCTCGGCGTCCAGCTCGGCGACGACGCGCTGCGCGACCAGGCCGAGAAGTTCGGCTTCGAGGAGGCCTTCGAGACCCCCCAGAAGGCCGCCACCTCACACTTCCCGGAAGACCCCGACCCGTCCCAGACCGCACAGTCGGCAATCGGTCAGTTCGACGTGCGGGCGACCACCCTGCAGATGGCGATGGTGGTGGCAGCGGTCGGCAACCAGGGCCTCACGATGCGCCCGGGGATCATCGACCAGACCAGCGCCCCGGACCTGAGCCCGCTCGACGAGTTCAGCCCGCAGGACTTCGCGCGGGCGATGACCCCGGAGCACGCCGCCCAGCTCACGCAGATGCTGGTCGGCGTGGTGACCAACGGCACCGGGTCCAGCGCGCGGATCCCCGGGGTCGCGGTCGCGGGCAAGACCGGAACCGCGCAGACCTCCGCGGACCGGCCCAGCATCGCCTGGTTCGTCTCCTTCGCCCCCGCGGACAACCCGCAGGTCGCGGTCGCCGTCGCGGTCGAGGACGCGGGCACCGACGAGGTCAGCGGCAACCAGCTCGCGGGCCCGATCGCGCGCTCGGTGATGCAAGCCGTCCTGTCGGGGTCGTAGGGATGGCCAGGGTGCGGCACGGCCGGGCGGCTCGGGTGCAGGCACTAGGTTGGGGCACGGCAATGAGGTGGAGGGGCGGGATTCCCGTGGGCCTGGAGGGACAGCGATGAGTCAGGGGCGTCGACTTGGCGACCGCTACGAGGTCGGCGAGCTCCTCGGCCGCGGGGGGATGGCCGAGGTCCACGTGGGCCACGACCTGCGGCTGGGCCGCCGGGTGGCGATCAAGATCCTGCGCCCGGACCTGGCCCGGGACCCGGCCTTCCTGGCCCGGTTCCGCCGTGAGGCCCAGAGCGCAGCCTCGCTGAACCATCCCAACATCGTGGCGGTCTACGACACCGGCGAGGACACGCTCGGCGAAGGGCCGACCGCGACGGTCGTGCCGTTCATCGTCATGGAGCTGGTCGACGGCCGGACCCTCAAGGAGCTGCTCCAGTCGGGCAACCCGCTGGTGCCCGAGCGCAGCCTGGAGATCACCGGCGGCATCCTGTCGGCGCTGGACTACAGCCACCGGCACGGGATCATCCATCGCGACATCAAGCCCGGCAACGTGATGATGACCGCGGCCGGCACGGTCAAGGTCATGGACTTCGGGATCGCCCGGGCGACCGCGGACACCGGCGTGACCGGCACCAGCACCCACACCGTGCTCGGGACCGCCGCCTACCTGTCCCCGGAGCAGGCCCAGGGCAAGCCGGTCGACGCGCGCAGCGACCTCTACTCCACGGGCGTGGTGCTCTTCGAGCTGCTGACCCGGCGCGCTCCGTTCGTCGGTGACGCGCCGGTGGCCGTCGCCTTCGCCCATGTGAACGAGCCGCCCCCCGCGCCTTCGTCGGTCGACCCCAGCGTCCCGCAGGCACTGGACGCGATCGTGCTCAAGGCACTGTCCAAGGATCCCGCCGCTCGCTACCAGAGCGCCGTGGAGTTCCGCTCGGACGTCGACCGGGCCATCGCCGGCGTGCCGGTGACCCAGGTCATGCCGGGGGTGGACAGCGACGCGACCGCGATGCTCGGCCCTACGGCCAGCGACGCGACCGCCGTGCTTGGTGGGGCAGCTGCGGCCGCTGCGGTGGCCGCGGGCGCGACCGGTCCGATGTCGCCGGTGATCCCCGGCGGCGCGGGCAGTCCGTACGACGGGCCGGCTGCGGCCGAGCCGCCCCAGAAGAAGAAGGGCGGGGGCTTCGGCCGAGGACTGACCATCTTCGTGCTGGTCGCGGCCGTCGTGGGGCTCGCGGGCTGGCTGGGCATGTCCTTGCTGTCCAACGACACGAAGACCGTCGAGGTTCCCGATGTCACCGGCGAGACGCTGACCAACGCGAAGTCGATCCTGACCAGCGCCGGGCTGCAGCTCGGGCGGGAGGAGTACAAGACCTCCGACGAGCCTGAGAACACCGTCATCACCCAGAACCCGACCGCGACGGCCCGCGTCGACGAGGGCACGAAGGTCGACCTGGTGATCTCCCGGGGCAAGGAGCAGGTGCAGGTGCCCGACATCGTGGGCTTCAACTCACCGGACGACGCACGCCGTGCCCTCAACGACGCCGGGCTGAACCTGGGCCGGGTCGACGAGCAGGCCTCCGACCAGTCCGAGGGCACGGTCCTGAGCCAGGACCCCGAGGCCTATACGCAGGTCGACGCCGGCTCCGCGGTGAACATCGTCGTGTCCAACGCCCAGGTCAAGGTGCCCAACGTGGTGGGCAAGAGCGACCAGGAGGCCCGGCGCGCCCTGTTCGACCAAGGCTTCGAGGTCACCTACGCCGCGGAGGTGGAGTCCAGCGAGGCCGCCCCGGGCACCGTCATTCGTCAGTCGCCCTCGGGCGGCTCGACGGCGAAGAAGGGCTCGACGGTGACCCTCACGCTGGCCAAGGAGCCGGCCGAGACTCCGACCCCCACGCCGACGGACACGTCCTCGCCCACGGACGACACGCTGGGCGGCGGCGGGGTCGACGGTCAGGAGGGCGACGGGATGGCACAGGAGCCAGGCGACCAGGCAGCCAGCCCGACGCAGAACCAGGGCCTCTCGGCGACCCCCAACCCCTGACCTGACTCCGCCGGGGCTCGGGGCAGCCTCGGCGCGTCGATGGCGCGGTGGCCCTGTCCCGAACCCGCGCGTACCCGCGCAAGCCCGGGTGCCGCGGCTCAGTGGCCGCGGGCCTGCCAGGCCGCCCAGGCCGAGTCGGTCATGTCGGTGAGGCCCCGCTGAGCCCGCCAGCCGAGCAGGCGCGCCGCCAGATCCGGTGCGGCGACCAGCGCGGGCGGGTCGCCGGGCCGCCGGTCCACGACCTCGACCGGGAATGGCCGGCCGACCGACTCGCGCAGAGCCTCGAGGACCGCGAACACGCTGTAGCCCTGGCCGGTGCCCAGGTTGACCGCCATGTGGTGGGTGGCGCGCAGGCCTGAGTCGCCGCCGGTGACCTTGGCCACGAAGGTGCCCAGCTGAGCGGCCATCGCCTTGGGCGCACCCGGCATGAGCTCGATCGCCTTGGCAGCCGCCTGCGACGCGGCCTCGGCGGCCGCGGTCCCCTGGTTGGCCATCTCGCGGGCCACGGAGCGGCCGGGCAGCCGCAGCGACGACCCTTGCGCGCGCGCCGCCGCGGCCTGGAGCCGCTCGCCCGCAGTCCGCATCGCGACCGCCGGGTCCAGGGCCGGGGTGATCGGCATGCTGGCCGCCTCGATGAGCTTCACCGCAGCCACATGCGCCGAGGCCAGGTCGGCCACGTGGATGTAGTCGCGGATGCAAGTGCCATCCGGCGTGGGGTAGTCGTCGCCGAAGACCAGGGGCCGGCGCCCGTGCTCCAGCGCCTCGAGCACCATCGGGATCAGGTTCAGGGCCGCCGGGTCGCCGAGCTCAGGGCTGGCCGCTCCCGCGACGTTGAAGTAGCGCAGGCTCAGCGCCTTCCAGCCGTGCGCCCGTGCGGTGGCCTCCAGCATCCACTCCCCGGCCAGCTTCGTGGCCCCGTAGGGGTTGATGGGCGCACACGGGGTGGCCTCGGTGATCCGCTGGTCGACGGCCAGGACAGGCTGGCCGTACACGGCCGCCGAGGAGGAGTACACGAACTGGCAGATTCCGAAGTCGACCATCTCCTGGAGCAGCGCCCGCAGCCCGCCGATGTTCTGCTCCCAGTAGTGCAGGGGGCGCTCGACCGACTCGCCGACCTGCTTGCGCGCGGCGAGGTGGAGCACGCCGGTGATGTCGTGCTCGGCGAGGGCGGTTCGCACCGCGTCGCGGTCGCCGACCTCGCCGACGACCAGCGGGACGCCGTCGGGCACCCGGCTGGCCATGCCGGTGGACAGGTCGTCCAGGACCACCACCTCACGACCGGAGTCGATCATCTCGCGCACCACATGCGCGCCGATGTAGCCCGCTCCTCCGGTGATCAACCACGCCATGGCCACACCTTAGGTGGGCCCGACCGCGATGGCCGCCACGCCCGGCATCCCCGTGGGTCCGGGCGTGCAGAGGGGCAGCTTCGCCGAGCTCGACCGGTGGTGACTGCTACTTGAGCAGTCGGCTCATCCTTCGGTCGGCCAGCTGCCGGCCGCCTGTCTGGCACGTGGGGCAGTACTGCAGGCTGGAGTCGGCGAAGCTCACCTCGCGCACCGTGTCCCCGCACACCGGGCAGGCCTGGCCGGTCCGGCCGTGGACCGACATCTGGGCCTTCTTCTCGGCCTTCAGGGACGCCGGATCGGTGGCACGCGCGACCTCGACGGCGTGGCCCAGGGTCGCGGTGATCGCCGTGAGCAGCCGTGCCCGACCGTCGGCGTCCAGGCTCGACGCGGCAGCGAACGGGCTCAGCCGGGCGGCGTGCAGGATCTCGTCGGAGTACGCGTTGCCGATGCCGCCGATGAGCGACTGGTCGCGCAGCACGCCCTTGAGCTGGGAGCGCCCGGCGCCGGCCAGGATCGCGTCCAGGCCCGCCTGGTCGAAGCTGGGATCCAGGGGGTCCGGACCGAGCCGGGCGACGGCCGGGACCTCCCCGGGATCGCGCACGACGTGCGCGGCCAGCCGCTTCTGGGTGCCAGCCTCGGTGATGTCCAGCGCGGCCACCGGGGCGCCGGGCGGGCGCCCCCCCGGATCCTCGTCCCCGGGTGCCCGGGCCAGGACCACGCGCAGGGCCAGCGCGGCGGCGGCCCCGCGCGGACCTCCGCCCCGGGAGCCCAGCGACGCCGGCCGGGCCGGGGGGTCGTCGCGCCAGCGGACCCAGCCGCCGCGCGCGAGGTGCACCACCAGGTAGAGCTGCTCGCCGTGAACGTCGGCCAGCTCGGCCACCAGGTGCTTGCCCAGCCGAGAGAACCCCAGGACGTGCGCTCCGGTGAGCGCCGACACCGGTGGGTCGAACGTCTTCAGGGCGCTGATCGCGGCCACGTCCACCCGGGCCACCACGAGTCCCGAAGCGCGCCGGCTCAGGGCCTGTGCCAGGGCGGTGACCTCGGGCAGCTCAGGCACGGCTCACCGGGTGCGCGAGCGCGACTTGGCCGGCGTGCGGGCGATCCCGTCTCCGAGCGTGAAGGCGGTGACGACGTGGTTCCACGAGCACTGCCGACACACCTCGACCACGTACACGCGGAACCGGCCGGCCTCGTGGGCCATGCTCGCCAGCCGCTCCTGCGAGACCGCCGAGCCGCTGGTCGCGCCGAGCTGCGCCCCGTAGACCCAGGTCACCTCGACCAGGCGGGTGCGCGCGCACACCGGGCAGTCGCGCGTGGTCGGCTCACCGTGGAACCGGGCGGCGCGCAGCAGCCCGGGATCGGCGTCGCAGGGGTCGTCCAGAGTGGCCCCGCGGCGCAGCGCCTCCAGAGCCGAGCGACGGGCCAGCGCGAACGAGACGACATCGCGCGGGCGCGCGGGGTCGGCCACCTCCTCGGACTCGAACTCCTCCGGGCGGGGCCGTGGCGCCCGGCTCGACGGGGGCGTCCGTGTGCCCCGAACCGAGGTGGACCGAGGCGCGGGCACCCGACCAGAGTAGGCGCACCGCACGGCCTCACGCACCCACGAGCAGCCGCCTGGCTCGCGTGCAGCCCCCGGGCATGGACCCGGCCGCTCCCCTACGGTGGGGCCCGTGCGCATCGACTATCCCCGCTCTGAGCACTCAGGCCTGCGTCGTTGGCTCCCCTCGTGGAAGCAGGTCCTCGGCTTCTTCGTGGCCCTGGCCGCCGCCGGGTTCGCGGTCTTCGCGATCGTGTATGTGACCACCGACGTGCCCGAGCCCAACGAGGTGGCCGCCGCGCAGACATCGATCATCTACTACGACGACGGGGAGCGAGAGCTGGCCCGGCTCGGGGACACCAACCGGATCGTGGTCCCCCTGAGCGACGTGCCGATCGACACCCAGCACGCGGTCCTGGCCGCGGAGGACCGCGACTTCTACGAGCACCGGGGCTTCGACCTGGTCGGGATCGCGCGCGCGATGTGGAACAACCTCACCAGCGACACCACCTCCGGTGGCTCCACCATCACCCAGCAGCTGGCCAAGAACTACTACCTGACCGACGAGCAGACCTGGATCCGCAAGTTCAAGGAGGCCGTGCTCACGGTCAAGATCGAGCGCACCCTGACCAAGGACCAGATCCTGCAGGCCTACCTCAACGTCATCTACTACGGGCGCGGGGCGTACGGCATCCAGACCGGGGCGGAGAAGTACTTCGACACCGACTCGCAGGACCTCACGCTGGAGCAGGGAGCCATCCTGGCCTCGGTCATCAACGGCCCGGGCAACTACAACCCGGAGGACCCCGAAGGTCTGCAGCGGCTCAAGGACCGCTACGCCTACGTCCTCAACGGGATGGTCGAGGAGGGCTGGCTCACCCCGGAGGCCCGCGACGCGGCGATCGCCAACTTCCCCGAGATCGAGCCCCGCTCCCACGACGACCGGTTCGCCGGCCCCACCGGTCACCTCATGCGCGCGGTGGCCGACCAGCTGGAGGGGCTCGGCTTCTCCGACGAGCAGATCAACGCCGGCGGGCTGCGCATCGTGAGCACGTTCAACCGGACGATGCAGAAGGCCGCGGTCAACGCGGTCAAGGAGCAGCAGCCCACCAGCGGCATGGACGGAGTGCGGATCGGGCTGGCCGCGGTGGAGCCCAAGACCGGCGAGGTCCGGGCGCTGTACGGCGGCGCGGACTACATCGAGAACAGCTACAACAACGCGACCCAGGCCCGCTACCAGGCCGGGTCGACGTTCAAGCCGTTCGGGCTGGCCGCGGCCACCGAGGCCGGGATCGGGCTGCACTCGCTGTGGCCGGGCAACAACGGCACCAAGGTCAACGGCTACAAGGTGAACAACTACGGGCAGAACTCGTACGGCGCGCAGATCACGCTGCTCAAGGGCACCGAGGAGTCGGTGAACACCGTGTACGTCTCGGTGGAGGCCGACACCGGCGTGCCGGCGGTGCACGGCGCCGCGGTGCGTGCGGGCATCCCCGAGGACACGCCCGGCATGGACAACGGCGATCTGACGTTCGTCCTCGGGACGGCCTCGCCGCACACCCTGGACATCGCGCACGCGTACACCGCGTTCGCCTCCCGCGGGGTGGCCACGGACGGCACCTCGTACATCCGCTCGGTCACCGACGCCCCGGGCACGGTGCTCTACACCTACGCGCCGGTCACCAACCAGGCGTTCCAGCCCGGCGTGGCCGACACCGTGAACTACGCGCTGCAGAAGGTCGTCACCAACGGGACCGGCTCGCCGGCCCAGGGCGTGGGCCGACCGGTCGCGGCCAAGACCGGCACCACCGACGAGTACAAGTCCTCGTGGTTCGCCGGCTACGTCCCCCAGCTGGCGGCCGCGGTGAGCTTCGGCAAGTCCGGGCCGAACGGCGAGGAGCTGTCGCTGTCCGGGGTCGGCGGGATGAGCGCGTTCTACGGCAGTGGCTACCCGGCGCGGATCTGGACCGCCTTCATGTCCGCCGCGCTGGTGGACACCCCGGTCCAGGACTTCGTCGACCCGGAGACCATCACCTCCGAAGGCGGCGAGGAGCCGCTGCCGACGCCGACGCCCACGCCGACGCCGACGCCCTCGGGCTCGGCCCCGGTGGGGAGTCCGGCTCCGACGCCGCCCACCACCCCGGCCCCCACCCCGTAGCCGGCGCGACCCGCGCCGCGTAATCTTCCGGCCCATGGCCGGTCGTGCTGCCCCGTGGGTGCTGCCCAGTGCGGCGGACCCGCTGGGCCGGGCCGCACAGCCCCTGCTCGGCGGGCCGATCGGGCGACGGGCCGCGATCGGCGGGTCCTGGTGGACCCCGGTGCGGGTGTGCATCGTCGCCGGGATGCTCACCTACGCCCTCGGGTGGCTGTCCAAGGGCTACTGCGTGACCCACGGGTGGGCAGCGCCCCAGCGCTACATGTACCTGTGCTACTCCGACATCCCGATCCTGCGCGGCTCGCGGGGCCTGTCCGAGGGCACGTTCCCGTACCTGCTGGACCCCGAGGCCGGTCAGCAGGTCCTGGAGTACCCGGTGCTCACCGGCGTCTACATGTACCTGTCCTCGCTGGTCGTCCGGATGTTCGACGGAGGAGACCTGGCCTTCTTCGCGGTCAGCGTCGCCGGGATGGCCGCGATGTTCGCCTGGACCATCTCCAGCACCTGCGCCACCGTGCGGCGCCGCCCCTGGGACGGCCTGCTGGTCGCCCTGGCCCCCGCGGTCGCGCTGGCCGGGTTCGTCAACTGGGATCTGATCGCGGTGGCGTTCACCGCCGCCTGCCTGGGCGCCTGGTCCCGGCAGCGACCCTGGCTGGCCGGTGTCTGGCTGGGCCTGGCGGCAGCGGCCAAGTTCTACCCGCTGGTCCTGCTGCTGCCGTTCGCCGTGCTCTGTCTGCGCCGGCAGCGGCTGCCCGACCTGGCCCGGCTGGCCGGTGGCACCGCCGGCGCCTGGCTGGTGGTCAACGTCCCGGTGATGCTGATGAGCTGGGAGGGCTGGCTGCGCTTCTACGCGTTCTCCCGCGAGCGCGGCATGGACTTCGGGTCGCCGTGGTACGCGCTGTCGCTGCTCGGCGTGCCGATCGACCCCGACTCGGTGAACCTGATGGCAGCCGGGCTGTTCCTGCTGGCCTGCGCCGGGATCGCGTGGCTGGGGCTGCGTGCCCCGACCCCGCCCCGGCTGGCCCAGCTAGCGCTGCTCGTGGTGGGCGCCTTCGTGCTGACGAACAAGGTCTACTCGCCGCAGTACGTGCTCTGGGTGCTGCCGTTGGCGGTGCTCGCGCGGCCCCGCTGGCGCGACGTGCTGCTCTGGCAGCTGGGCGAGGCGCTCTACTTCGTGGCGATCTGGTGGTACCTGGTCGGCTACGGCACCTCGGACAAGGGCCTGCACTGGGGTGGATACGTCCTGGCGGTCGGCGCGCACTGGCTGGCGACCGCCTGGCTGATGGGCATGGTGGTCCGCGACATCCTCGCCCCGCGACACGACGTGATCCGCTCCGACGGCCTGCCCGAGGACGCCGACGACCCCGGTGGCGGAGTGCTGGACGGCGCTCCGGCCCGGCGCTGGCCGGCGGCGGGCTCGGGCGACCCCGTGGTCGAGGAGTCGTGGGGCGCGGTGCCGGTCAGCTCGGGCTGAGCCCGGCTGCCGGGGCTCGGGCTGACCCAGGCTCCCCGGGCGGGGTTCCACGCAGGTGTGAGATCAGGCGGGTGAGCCCAGGATCGCGTCGGCCTGGACGGTCATGAAGCGCACGTCGCAGGTCAGGAACTCGCCCACCGGGGGCGGGATCACCCCGCGCTGCAGGCGCAGCATCGAGACGTGCGCGTGCGGGGGCTCGAGGAACCAGGCGTACCCGCCGGTCGGCAGGTGGAACGGCGAGCGGAACCGGCCGGCCGCCTCCAGGGCGCCCTCGCCGGCCGCGGCGGCGCGCTGACGCGGGTTCAGCGCGGGGCGCGGTGCGGTCATCGCGACGCCGTGCGAGGTGCCGCCGCTGACCACGACGATGGAGCCGCCCTTGGGTGCCCGGCGCTGGTGGTAGCCCGCGGCCGGGAACGGACCGCTGGGGTGCACCGCCAGCACGGAGCCGCGGGCGACCAGCGCGCCGCGGTCGCCGAGCCACAGCCGGGTGCCGACCCGCAGCCGCAGCGGCAGCTCGGGCAGCGCGTCGCGGACCTGGGTGCACTCCTGGTCGGACAGGTGGCTGACCCACAGCGACCCGGCGTCGCGCACACCGCTGAGCATGGCCAGCAGATTCGGCCACAGCAGCCCCCAGGCCACCACCTCGTGGACCCTGGCCGAGCCGACGATGACCGGCTCCGGGGTCTCGGTGCCCGAGGACAGCATCGACATGCTCGCCACGCGCGGCCGCTCCGGGTTGGCGATCGGCAGGTGCAGGGCCAGCCCCTCCAGCACGATCCGGCCGGCCTCGATGTGGCTGCGCAGGGTGCTGATCGTGGCGGCGACCTGGTCCTCGGCCATCCCGAACCGGCGCATCGAGGTCAGTCCTTCGAGCAGGATGCGGTGCGGCGAGGGGGCCGGCTGCAGGGCGGCCAGGTCGGCGGCGTCGCCCGGCGAGGCGATGGTGTGGATGATCCGCCCGGCCCCCGGATGGGCGTGCAGCTCCCGCCAGGCGCTCGCGGCGGGCTCGTAGCCCAGCGTGAACGGCTCGAGGACCAGGACGTCCAGGCCGGGCTGGGCGGCCAGCGCTGCCGGCGCCTCGTGCACGGTCCCCACCGCGATGGCGTCGGTGCCCATCCGGGCGGCCTCGGCGGCCAGCCGGTCGTTGCCGACTCCGTACCCGTTGCCCTTGGCGACCGGCACGACCTGCGCGCCGGCGGCCGCCAGGGCGTCGCGGACCGAGTCCTGGTTCGTGCGCCAGCGAGGCATGTCGATGGTGATGACGAAGCTCATGTGCCCTGCCTGTGCGTCGGTGGTTCCGCGGCGGCGACCGCCGTCAGCGGCGGCGCATGTAGGCCTCGAAGGCCCGGGTCAGCGCCGGCCGGATCGCATAGTCCCATTCCCCCACGTACTCCTGCGCCAACCCGCCGGTGCCGACCTTGAACTGGAGCAGCCCGAACAGGTGGTCGTCGGGGTCCAGAGTGTCGGTGATGCCGCGCATGTCGTAGGTCTGCGCGCCGCTGGCCATCGCGTCGCGGATCATCTGCCACTGGATCGCGTTGCTCGGGCGCAGGTCGCGGCCGGCCGTCGTCGAGGCGCCGTAGGTGTACCAGCAGTGGTGGTTGACCTGCGCGGTCAGCGTGGCGGCGTGCACCACGCCCTCGTGGGTGGCCAGGTAGAGCCGGATGCGGTCGGGGTCCTCGGCGCTCAGCGCGTTCCACATCCGCTGGAAGTAGGGCAGGCCGCGCGGGGTGAACCGGTCGCGCTGCGCGGTCTCGACGTAGACCTCGTGGAACGCGGGCAGGTCCTGCGGCCCGCCGCGGCGGACCTCGACGCCGAGCTTGGCAGCCTTCTTGATGTTGCGCCGCCACAGCTGGTTGAAGCCGCGCAGCACCTCCGCCTCGGTCCGCCCGGCCAGCGGCAGCTGGAAGACGTACCGCGGCTGCACGTCGCCGAAGCCGGCGCCGGTCGAGGGCTTCTGGGTCCAGCCCAGCGCCTCCAGGTGGTCGATGGCGGCCAGCGCGCGGCCGTCGGTCTCGTCGGCGGGCAGGTCGCGCAGCGTCTGCGCCTGACCGGCGGCGATCGCGTCCTTGAGGGTCGAGGCATGCCAGCGGCGGGTCCAGATCGGGGGGCCGATCTTGGCCGCGAAGGCACCTGCCCCGCGCAGGTGGGCCAGCATCGGCTCCAGCCAGTCGCCCAGCGGGTGGACCCGCTCGGGCGCCCCGGTCAGGCCGCGAGCGGCCGGGCCCTCGCCGAGCCAGTCCAGGTCGGGGCCCTCGGGCAGGTAGGCCAGGTAGCGGGGCAGCCGGGGGACCTGGCGGTAGAGCACCAGCCCGGCGCCGATCAGCGCGTCGTCGTCGAACCAGCCCAGCGACTCGTGGCGCCAGTCGGACTTCACCGCCCCCCACGCGGGCACCTGCAGGGTGCTCACCAGGCCGCTGCCGTTCCCCCGGGCGGCGATGTGGGCCAGGTGCTGCTCAGCGGAGATCTTGCGCACGACCAGCGGCATGAGGGGAGGCTACCGATCGGCGCGCGGGCACGCGTGCTCCCGCCAGCTCGCAGCCGACCAGGGATTTCCGGAACTGGGACGGGCCCGGCTACCCTTGTGGATCGCTGGGGCGACGATCCGCTCGTCCTGTCAGACCCCTCGGGCACAGTGTGCGCCACGGGGAGCGGCAGCCCAGCGCGCTGCAACCCTCCTGCCACGGAAGGACCGTGGCCGCTCAAGTCCGAAGGAGGTGGGTTCGTGAGCACGCGTCATTACGAGGTGATGGTGATCCTCGACCCAGAGCTCGAGGAGCGCACCGTCGCGCCGAGCCTGGATACGTTCCTCAATGTCGTCCGTCAGGACGGCGGGACCGTCGGTGCGGTCGATGTGTGGGGCCGCCGTCGTCTCGCGTACGAGATCAAGAAGAAGTCCGAGGGCATCTACGCCGTCCTGGACATCACCTGCACGCCGGCCGCGGTGACCGAGCTCGACCGTCAGCTGGGGCTGAACGAGTCGGTGCTGCGCACCAAGGTCATGCGTCCGGAACTGCGATAGGCGCGGGGGGACGAGATGGCTGCTGGAGACATCCCGCTGACGATCGTCGGCAACCTGACCAGTGATCCGGAGCTGCGGTTCACGCCGTCCGGGGCCGCGGTGACCAGCTTCACCGTCGCCTCGACCAACCGGATCCTCGATCGCCAGACCAACGAGTGGAAGGACGGAGACACCGTCTTCATCCGCTGCAGCGTCTGGCGCCAGTACGCCGAGAACGTCTCGGAGTCGCTGACCAAGGGCACCCGGGTGATCGTCACCGGCCGCCTGAAGGTCCGCCAGTACGAGACTCGCGAGGGCACCAAGGGCACCTCGGTGGAGTGCGACGTCGACGAGGTCGGCCCCGCGCTGCGCTACGCGACCGCGAAGGTCAACCGGGTCTCGCGCTCGGAGGGCTTCGGCGGAGGCCAGGCCGGGGGCGGCGCCTCCGGTGGCGGCTCGTCCTTCGGCGGCGGCGGTCGGCCCGACGACCAGTGGGCCTCGCAGGGCGGCAGTGGCTTCGGCGACGACTCCAACCCGCCCTTCTGATCCCTGCGGAGGGCGTGCCGATCCCCGTCGGGTCGGCACGTCCCCCGTCACGGGTCGCCCTGTGCGACCACGCCGGCCAGGCGCCGGCCCGCGCAGCCGCCCGCGGCTGCACCACCTGAACACATGACCATCCCGGCACCCGCCGGGCATCCGTGAGGAGCACCACGATGGCCAAGGCCGTTATCCGCAAGCCCAAGAAGAAGGCGTGTGCGTTCTGCAAGGACAACGCCGCGCCGATCGACTACAAGAACGTGCCGATGCTGCGCAAGTACATCTCCGACCGCGGCAAGATCCGCGCTCGGCGCGTCACCGGCAACTGCACGCAGCATCAGCGCGACATCGCGATGGCCGTGAAGAACGCCCGTGAGGTGGCCCTGCTGCCCTACACCTCGACCGCTCGCTGAGTGAAGGAGCACCCCTGATGAAGCTCATCCTCACCTCCGACGTCCTGGGCCTCGGCGCCCCGGGCGACGTCGTCGAAGTCAAGGACGGCTACGGCCGCAACTACCTGCTGCCCCGGGGCCTGGCCGTCGCCTGGACCCGCGGTGGCGAGAAGCAGGTCACCCAGATCAAGCGGGCGCGGGTCAGCCGCCAGGTCCGCGACCTGGACCACGCCCAGGAGATCAAGACCTTCCTGGAGGGCACTCCGGTCAAGCTGGTCTCGCGGGCCGGCTCCGGTGGCCGGCTGTTCGGCTCCATCGGCGGGGCCGATGTCGCCGAGGCCGTGAAGGCGGCCGGCGGGCCCGAGCTGGACAAGCGCAAGGTGACCATCCCGTCGCCGATCAAGTCGGTGGGCAGCCACACCGCCACCGTGAGCCTGGCTCCCGAGGTCACCGCGACGGTGACCCTCGAGGTGGTCGCCGGCTGAACCCGGCACCCCGTGGCAACGACGTGGTGGAGGCGGTCCCGAGTGGGGCCGCCTCCCCGCGTTTTGACTGGTCCCAAGACGCTGCCTACCCTGGCGTGCATGCAGCCCCTGATGGGTGTCGGCAACGGGCGGATGCGGCGGCTCCTCGCGGGAGCCGTCGTATGCGGACTGCTGAGCACGGCCCTGGTGGCCGATCCGGTGCTGGCCAGCGGTCGCCCGCCCGTCGCGAACGCCGACACCACCTCGCTGGTGTCGGGTGCCTCGGTGACCGTGAGCCCCCTGACCAACGACACCGACCCCGAAGGCGACCCGATCACCCCGGTCTCGGTGACCGCGCCGCCGAACCGGCCGCCGGTCGCCCAGCCCGACGCGGTGCAGGTCCCGCACGGGGGCACCGTCACGCTGGACCCGCGCGTGAACGACTCCGACCCCGACGGCGACCGGCTGACCGTGAGCGCGGCCTCGACCACCACCGCCGCGGCGGGCACGGTCGCGGTCGAGGGTGGCGTGCTCGTCATCCGCGCGAAGGCCGGCTACGCCGGTCCGATGGCCATCGCGTACACGATCTCCGACGGCCGCGGCGGCACCGCGCACAGCACGGTGACCGCCACGATCCAGCCCGCGGCCAACCGGGCCCCGGTCGCCCGGCCGGATCGGGTCGGCGTGAAGGTCCGCAAGACCATCTCGATCCCGGTGCTGGCCAACGACACGGACCCGGACAAGGACGCGCTGCGCCTGGTGTCGGTGAGCAAGCCCTCGAAGGGCAAGGCGTGGATCGACGGCTCGGTCATCCGGTTCAAGGCGCCCAAGAAGAAGGGCACGGCGGTCATGACCTACCGGGTCGCCGATGCGCGGGGTGCGGTCAGCGCCGCCCCGGTCACGGTCCGGATCACGAAGAAGGCTCCGAAGGCCCCGAAGCCGCCGGCGGCGCCGAGCCAGCCCGCGACCGGGCGCAAGGCCGTCGAGGCGGCCCTGGCCCGGCTGGGGATGCCGGTCGGCACGGTGAACGGCACGTACGACGCCAAGACCCGGCGTGCGGTGTGCGCGTGGCGCACGGCGACCGGTCGCAAGGCCACCCGGGCACTGCCGTCTGCGGCCGAGTCCAAGGCGATCCTGGCCGCCCGGGGCCTGCCGCGGGCGAGCTCGAGGTTCACCACCGGGGTCACCGTCTCGGTGACCTGCCAGGCCGCGTTCTGGGTGGGGAAGGACCGCACCATCAAGCGGGTCATGGCCGCCAGCACCGGAAAGGCCGGCTACCGGACCCGGCTGGGTGACTTCCGCGTCTTCCGTGCCTTCCGGACGTGGCGGTACTCGACCATCTACCCCGAGGCCCGCATGTACAAGCCGCTGCAGTTCTCCGGAGGTCAGGCGATTCACGGCTCGGCGACCGACCGCCTGGTGAAGACCTACCCGGCATCCCACGGCTGCGTGCGGATGCTGCACAAGGACATCGACGCCCTGCACCGCGGCGGCGTGTGGATCGGGAGCAAGGTCCGCGTCATCGGCCGCTGGTGAGCCGGGCGGATCCGCCTGACGGCCGGCCCGGAGGGCACGCCCGGCGGGCTCCCAGGCGGCTCAGCCCGCCTGGGTGCGCAGCGCGGTCAGGTGGTCCAGCAGCGCGGGCAGGCAGCGCTCCAGCATCACCTGCACCTCGCGGAACTCCGCGATGGAGTCGTAGTACGGATCGGGGACGTCGCCGGGCCCCTCGGGGTCGAAGTCGCGCATGAGCCGGATGTGTGCCTCGGGGGTCCGGTGCCGGGCGGCCAGCGCCCGCAGCTGGCGCAGGTGGCCGGCATCCATCGCCAGGATCAGATCGCGCTGGCTCAGCCAGGCCGGATCCATCTGCCGGGCCCGGTGATCCAGGGGGTAGCCGCCTTCGGCCAGGACGCGCCGGGCGCGGGGGTCGGCGTCGTGGCCGACGTGGTAGTCGAACATCCCCGCCGAGTCGGTGACCACCGGGCCCAGGCCGGGCACGCCCGCTGTCGCGGAACGAATGATCGCCTCGGCCATGGGCGAGCGACAGATGTTGCCGGTGCAGACCGTGAGGATTCGCAGGCTTGTGGATAACTCGGGCCGAGGAGCGTCCATAGGTTGCATTCTGGTTCCTAGCCGGTGACCATCCGGCGACTAGAGCGCCACGCCGACGTCCGAAATCCACGGGCGAGGTTTCTTTCGCGCACAGGGCCCGGATGGCATCGTCGCAGGTCAGAGGTGGGTGGGGGCCCTTGTTGACGCGTCAATCCCCAAGTTGTCCACAGTAACTCGTGTGGCGTGTGCGGTGTGTCACACATCTTGTCCACACCGTTATCCACAGGTCGATCTGTACCCGGTTGTCGCCACCCCCTACGGTCGCTCCGGGCGTGCAGGGGACGGGCGACAGCCACGTGTCAGACCCAGGGACTAGACACCGCTGTCAGAGGGAGGCACGAATGACGATCGCAGAGTTCGACAGCCCCGCACCCGGGCTCTCGGTCGAGTTCGACCGCACGCCGCCGGCGGACCTGGCCGCCGAGCAGGCGGTGCTCGGCGCGATGCTGCTGAGCAAGGACGCCATCGCCGACGTCGTCGAGGCGCTGCGGATGGAGGACTTCTACCGGCCCGCGCACGCGACCATCTTCGGCGCGATCCTCGACCTGTACGGCAAGGGCGAGCCGGCCGACGCGGTGATGGTCGCCGGCGAGCTGACTCGCTCCGGGGAGATCGGGCGGATCGGCGGCCCGAGCTACCTGCACACCTTGGCCTCGATGGTGCCCACCGCCGCCAACGCCAGCTACTACGCCCGGATCGTCACCGAGCGGGCGGTGCTGCGCCGGATGGTCACCGCGGGCACCCGGATCACCCAGATGGGCTACCAGGGCGAGGGAGACGTCTTCGACCTGGTCGACCGGGCGCAGGCCGAGATCTACGACCTCACATCGGGCAAGACCCACGAGGACTACGTCTCGGTGCGCGACGCCTTCGGTGACGCGCTGGCCGAGATCGAGGCGATCAGCGCCCACGACGGCAAGCTGGTCGGGGTGCCCACCGGGTTCGCCGAGCTGGACGCGCTGACCAACGGGCTGCACCCCGGGCAGCTGGTCATCATCGCCGCGCGCCCGGCCATCGGAAAGTCGACGCTCGGCCTGGACATCGCCCGCAGCGCGTCGGTGCACCACCACCTGAGCAGCGTGTTCTTCTCCCTGGAGATGGGCCGCAACGAGATCCTCATGCGGCTGCTCAGCGCCGAGGTCCAGATCCTGCTGCAGCACCTGCGCTCAGGGCCCATGTCGGAGACTGACTGGCAGCGGATCGCACGCAAGTCCGGCGCCATCGTCGAGGCCCCGCTGTTCATCGACGACAGCCCGAACATGTCGATGATGGAGATCCGCGCCAAGTGCCGGCGCCTCAAGCAGAAGCACGACCTGCGGCTGGTCGTCGTGGACTACCTGCAGCTGATGAGCTCGGGCAAGCGGGTGGAGTCCCGCCAACAGGAGGTCGCGGAGTTCTCCCGGGCGCTCAAGCTGATGGCCAAGGAGCTGGAGGTGCCGGTCATCGCGATCAGCCAGCTCAATCGTGGCCCCGAGCAGCGCCAGGACAAGAAGCCGATGATGAGCGACCTGCGCGAGTCCGGCTCGCTGGAGCAGGACGCGGACATGGTGATCCTGCTGCATCGCGAGGACGCCTACGAGAAGGAGTCGCCGCGGGCGGGAGAGGCCGACTTCATCGTCGCCAAGCACCGCAACGGCCCCACGAAGACCGTCACCGTGGCCTTCCAGGGCCACTACAGCCGCTTCGTGGACATGCCCCAGAGCTAGCCGCTGGTTCGGGGCGAGGTGTGGGGGCTGCGCTGATGGGGCCGGGCCAGCCCGCTGGTGTCCAGCGGATGGGGCAGCGCCACGCATCCTCGCGATCGTGCCGGCCATGGCACGACCTGCCCTGCACCCCGCCTTCGTCGCCGAGACGGCCCGGTGTGCGCGAACCACGAAGTGCCCTGAGGGCCAGTGCGATCCGCCTCGCGGTAACGCTGGGCTCGCATGAGACATGAAGGTCCGAAGGGTTCGTGATCTCTCGGATCGGAGCGGGGATGTCGGGGTGCGCACACGGTGACCGAACAGGGCGGACCAGGGACGGATCGGGGATGCCTCGGCGCAGGCCGAGGTGGCGGAGCACCGCGGTCGCGATCCTGCTGGGACTGCTGCCGGTGGCGGGCTGCTCGGGCGCCGGTCAGCTGACGGTGGACGACTCGGCGTTCCAGGGTCTGGACGCGGCGGTGGTGCGGGAGGTCTTGAGCACCCCGGTGACCGTGGCGAAGATCGAGGAGGAGCCGGCGGCGACGCAGGTGAGCCTCGTGCAGGGCCTGGTCCGCAACGTGGAGCTGTGCCGGGCCTTTGCCGGCGCCTTGGACCAGTGGCAGCGCACGGGAGTCGCCCCGGAAGTGCCGTCGCTGGCCGTCCCTGCGCACCCGGTCGATCCCGAGGACTGGGCGAACTACCAGGGGTACTACGACGACGCACTGGCCTCCGGCGACGTGGACAACCTGCGTGCGGCGTTGACCAACAGCAGCGCGTGTGGCGCGTGGGTGACGACCCAGCCCGGTGGGTCGACGACGATCGCCGAGTCGATCCAAGGTGGCTAGGCGCAGCAGGCGCCGGTGGCTGGCGCTGGGACTGCTCGCCGTGGTGGGGCTGGTCGTTGGCGCGCTCGTGTGGTCCAGCGGGACCGGCCGTGGCGGCCTGACGGTCGTCGTCCCTGCGGTGGAGGCGGCCGTCGGGCAGACCTCGCAGTCCGCGGCGGGCGCCGCGGACCCGCCGGTCACCGTGGTCCGGCGCGACTTCCAGATCCGGCTGAGCTTCGATGCGCAGACGGTGGCGGGGTCGTCCGTGGTGCTCAGCCCGCATCCAGGCCTCGCGGCGGTGGTGCCGTCCTGGCAGCGGATGGCCGAGCCGGGCGAGGTGATCGGCGACCTGCGGCTGGCCCCGGCGGTGGTCGCGGCCAGCCAGGCTGCTCCCGGGGCGGTGACCGACGCCCAGCTGGCGCTGCTGCGTGGGCAGACCGGCCGGCTCAAGACGCCGGTCGTCGGGGCGATCCGCCACCAAGGCGCCGGCCCGGTCATCGACGCGCCGGGGATCGACCTGGTCGCGGCCCTGTCCGGGCTGCAGGATCTGCGGTTCCGGTCTGCGGCGTTCACGGGTAACGCGACCGTCGAGACGGTGCTGGGCCAGCGCACGATCCCCTGCGCGTGGCTGTGGCTGGCTGCCCCCGCGACCGACGGCTCGGACACGCAGGCAGGTGAGTCGCAGGCCGGGTCGCAGCTGCACTGCCGGCTGCCCGCCTCGGCGGAGACGGCGCCCGGCCTACGGGGCAGGCTCACGATCGCCTCGGCGCCGGTGAAGGACGCGATCGTGGTGCCCAACCGGTACCTGCAGTACCGACCGAAGGCTGACAGCTACACGGTGTCGGTGCACCGCGGGGATGCGGTCACGCGGGTCAAGGTCGCGGTCGGGGCCACGGACGGCGTGGCTCGGGTGGTCACCTCGAAGCTGTGGGTCGGCGCGGAGCTGGTGCTCCCCGAAGCCTCGGAGACCGCCTGGTGAGCACCGGGCTGATCGGGCAGCCGGGGGGCGCGTCGCCTCCGCTTGTGGCGCAGCTGCGGGCGGCGACCGTGCGCTACGGCTCCACAAGCGCGCCGACGGTCGCGCTGGACGCCGTCGACCTGGCGATCCAGGCCGCGTCGATGACCGCCGTGGTCGGCCGCTCCGGCAGCGGCAAGTCCACCCTGCTGAGCCTGCTGGCGCTGCTGCGCACCCCTACCGCCGGGCAGGTGCTGATCGAGGGGGTGGACCTGGCCGCGCTGCGCGAAGGGCAGCGGGCCCGGCTGCGGGCCACCCGGATCGGGGTGGTGTTCCAGGCGTTCCACCTGGAGCCCTCGCTGAGCGCGGCGCAGAACGTGATGCTGCCCTGGTTCACCGGGGTGGTGGGCGGCTCGCACCGGTCGGCGCAGGCCCGGGCGGTCGAGCTGCTGGAGGTCCTGGGAATCCCCGAGCTGGCCGGCCGGCTCCGTGACGAGATGTCCGGCGGGCAGCGGCAGCGGGTTGCGCTGGCCAGGGCACTGTTCGCGCGGCCCGCGCTGCTGCTGGCCGACGAGCCCACCGGCAACCTCGACGAGCACACCGCCGACCAGGTCACCGACACCCTGGCCGCGCTGCCCGGCCAGCTGGGCACCGCCCTGGTGGTGGTCACCCACGACCGGGCCATCGCGGCCAAGGCCCAGCAGCGCCTGGAGCTGGTGGCCGGGCGGATCGCCGCCGTCGAGGTGCCTGCGGGGGCGGACCGATGAGGACCGCGGTGGTGGCGGCGGCGGCCGGGTGCTCCGCGGGCGTATCACCCCGATCGAGTCGACTGTCGGGGGCGCCGGCATGAGCACCGAGTGCCTGGTGGCCCGACGGATCGTCGCAGCCGGGGTGCCCGGCGGGGTGCCCGGATGAGGACCGCCCGGCTGGTGGCCGCGAGCCTGCGCCGCTCGTGGGGGCGTGCGCTGCTGCTGGCCCTGCTGACCGCGCTGAGCATCGTGGTGCTCTGCGTAGTCAGCGAGCTGTCCCGGCAGTCCACAGCGGGGCTGGACAGCGCGATCGAGGCCGAGACCGGCGGCGCCACCGGCACGTACACGCTCACCCTCGCCTCCACCCTGGGCAGCACCCCCGCAGACCTGGCCCGCCGGGTGGCCGCCGCGACCGCGAGCGTGCGGGTTCACCCGCTGGTCGTGGTGGCCGAGCTGCCCGCGCTGCGTCTGGACTGCCCGCCCGGCCGCCCGGAGCAGGAGGAGGCCCTCCCGCTCGTGGTCGTCTACGACGCCGACCTGCGTCCCGCCGACCTGCCCTACGGCAAGGACCTGGCGGGGTCGCGATGCCTGGCCGGCACCCAGGTGGACCCGGCGGGCCTCTACCAGCCCACTCCGGCCCAGCAGCACGCCTGGGGCGCCGGCCTCGCGCTGCACCCCGACCTCGCCGACACCGCGGCGCTCAGCTCCGCCGGCCCGATCCGCTGGAGCTTCGTGATGACCACGGGCCGGTCCGAGGAGCTCGGCGACCAGCTCGCCACCGTGGTCGACCACGAGCTGGGCCCGGAGGCGCAGCGCAACGGCGAGAGCCTCGACCACGTCCTGAGCACGCGGCGCGTGGACTCCGGTGACGGCATCCGCGCGGCCAGCGAAGGGATCGCCCTGGTCTACCGGCTGATCGGCTGGGCCACTGTCCTGCTCGCCGCCCTCGGCCTGCTGGTCAGCCAGAGCATCCTGGTCGGCCAGCGGATGTGGTTCTTCGGATTGATGCGCGCCATCGGCGCCCCACGCCGGCAGATCGCGGCCCTGGTCCTGCTCGACGTCGCGGTCGTGCTGGCGGCGGGTTTCACGCTGGCCACCGCCGCGCTGGCGGCCCTCCAGCCCCTGGCAGCGAGCATGGCCAGCACGCTGTTCGGCGTCGAGGCCGACCTGCTGCGCTGGTCCGGGCTCCCCGCACTGGCCGGCAGCGCCGTGCTCATCCTCGCCGTTGCCGGCATCCACCCCGCCCGGAAGGCCACCCGGGGCGACCCCGTCGACGTCCTCGAACCAGCCACCGGCTGACGACGTTGGGCTCAGCTGGTGGCGACCGTCCGCGGGGCGAGGAGGATCAGCAGGGCGTATCCGGCGTAGAGGAGGGCCACGGTGAGCAGCTGGCCCCAGGTCCGGCCCGGGATGATCGCCAAGAGGGCCAGGGCCACGACCGCGCCGCCGGCCAGGAACGCGCCGCGGTACCGGGCTGCCAGCTCGGGGGTCTCGCCGAGCAGCTCGCGACCCTGCTGGGCGGGCCGGGAGTCCCCGGTGACCAGCAGCACCAGACCGGCCAGCAGCCCGAGGACCATCACCCAGGTGATCCCGCTGACCAACGAGCCGGTCACCTGGTCGAACGAGGCGCTCACCGCGCCGCGCAGACCGTCGTCGCGGACCGCAGACACCAGCGAGTCCTGCACCGGCGAGAGAGCCAGGCGCACGAACAGCATGGCCAGGGCGACGCCGACGACGATGATCAGGAGCGTGCGCAGCCGACGCAGCGAGACCGCGAGCGTCAGCCCGATCAGGATCAGCGCGGCCAGAGGCACCAGCCAGATGGCCGTCTTGATCGTGGAGTAGGCGCTCTGCGCGGTCGCCAGGTCGTCGGACTGGAAGAGCGTGACCGTGCCGAAGGTGGTCGGCAGGTCGACCCCGAGGGCGTTCTCGAGGGCGGCGATCGCGGCCTCGACGTTCTCCTGGGTGATGTCCGGTGCGGTGATCTCCCGGTTGAGCAAGCCTGAGAGGAACTCCGCGCCCTGGTCGACCAGGGCGTTCACGACCGGCGTGATGTTGAGCACGATCGTGCCGTCGTTGGTGCTGATCGCCTCGGTGCTCTTGCCCGACAGGATCGCGATCGTGGCCTCGTGGCCCTCCCGCAGCGCCACGTCCCAGGCCTGCTGGAACTGGTCGCTGGCCAGGAGCTTCGTGGTGGCCTGGGCCAGGTAGTTCTGCGTGGCGGTCGTCACCGGCCCGGCCAGCAGCTTGGCGCGGTCGGGCAGGACCTCGGCGATCCGGTCCTGCAGGTCCAGTGCGGTGACCAGCTCGGCGGCAGCCCGCTCCCCGACCGCCTGCGCCACCTGCGGGTCCTCGATCACCGAGCCGACCCGGTCGACGAACAGGTCGGTGTTGTTCAGGGTGCGGAACACCCACACCGACAGCAGCGCGAGGACCGTGGCCAGCACCGCGAGCACCGTCAGGACCCAGGTGGCGATGCCGCGCGTGCGACGCGAGCGCTCGCGCCGCTCGACGGCCAGCTGACCCTTGAGCGAGTCGAGCTCTGAGCGAAGCAGGTCGACCTCGGTGGGCTGGTCGGTGCTCATGGTTCCTCCTACGGCGCGCGCCCCTCGCGCGGGAGATCTCAACCCGCGCGGATGGGTTGATTGTGGGACACAGGTGGCGGGATCGGCGTAATGGGGGCCGCGCGGTGGTGTCGTGGCTCACTCAGGTGGCAGCTCCCGCGGGCAAGCGAGGAGTCCGACATCCGTTCTGTCGGTTGCGGCCCAGGGCGATTAGGTTGGTGGGAGCCGACACCGTCAGGAGCGAACGCCCGTGTCCGAAAGCCCCTCCGCTGGTCCCGAGGCGCAGAGCCTGTCCCAGCCGTACGCCCAGTCCCCCGACGAGGTGCTGGCCGCCCTCGAGTCCAGCGATGCGGGGCTGACGTCCGACGAGGCGGCCCGCCGGCTGGGCCGGTACGGCGCCAACCGGCTGCCCGAGCCGGAGCGCGACCCCCTGTGGAAGCGGATCGCCAAGCACTTCGACGACGTGCTCATCTACATCCTGATGGCGGCCGCGGTGCTCAAGGCGATCATGGGCGACTGGGTGGACTTCTGGGTGATCTTCGGCGTCGCGGTCATCAGCGCGATGATCGGCTTCGTCCAGGAGGGCCGCGCGGAGAGCGCGCTGGAGGGCATCAAGAAGATGCTGTCGCTGAGCGCCCAGGCCCGCCGCGACGGCGTGTGGCAGGAGGTGGCCTCCGAGGACCTGGTGCCCGGCGACCTCGTGCGGGTTCGCTCCGGGGACAAGGTGCCGGCCGACGTCCGGCTGATCGAGGCGATCAACCTGCGGGTCGAGGAGTCGGCGCTGACGGGGGAGGCGGTGCCCAGCGAGAAGGACGTCGAGCCGGTCGAACACGACGCCGGTGTCGGGGACCGGCACAGCATGCTGTTCTCGGGCACGCTGGTCGCGGCAGGCACCGGGGTCGGGGTGGTGACCGCGACCGGCGGCAGCGCCGAGATCGGGCGCATCCAGGCGATGCTGGCCGACGTCGAGGCGTTCGACACCCCGCTGACGCGCGAGCTCAATCAGTTCGGCAAGCAGCTGTCCCTGGTCATCCTCGGGATGGCCGCGCTGATGGTCGTCATCGGCACGGTGATCCACGACTTCGAGCTCAACGAGCTGGTCTCGGCCACCATCGGGTTCGCGGTCGCCGCGATCCCCGAGGGGCTGCCCGCGTTGGTGACGATCACCCTGGCCCTGGGTGTGCAGCAGATGGCTCGGCGCAACGCGATCATGCGCAGCCTGCCGGCTGTCGAGACGCTCGGCGCGGTCACCACGATCTGCTCGGACAAGACCGGCACGCTGACCAAGAACGAGATGACCGTGCGGCACGTGGTCACCCGCGCCGCGACCTACGACGTCGAGGGCCTGGGCTACCAGCCCGAGGGCCGGATCACGCTGTCCGGCGAGCGGGTGTCCATGGACGCCCGACCGGACCTGTCCTCCCTGGTCCGGATCATGTCCGTGGCCAACGACTCGAAGGTGGTTCAAGGGGAGGACGGCTGGCAGGTGCTGGGCGAGCCGACCGAGGGCGCGCTGGCCACGCTCAGCCGCAAGGCCGGGTTCGATCCCGACGGCTACCACCGGGTCGCGGTGGTCCCGTTCGAGTCCGACCACAAGTACATGGCCACACTCAACGACACCCCGGGCGGGCAGCGAGTGGTGCTGGTCAAGGGTGCCCCGGACCGGGTGCTGGACCGGTGCGCGACCGAGCTGGGTGCGCAGGGCCGCCCGGCGCCGCTGGACCGGGCGTTCTGGGACTCGGCCATCGACGAGCTGGGCGACGAGGGGCTGCGGGTGCTGGCCGCCGCCGCGCGCCCGGCCGATCCGGCGATGGACGAGCTGGACCACGACGACCTGACCGACCTGGTGCTGGTCGGGCTGGTCGGCATCGTCGACCCGCCGCGACCGGAGGCGATCGAGGCGATCGCCACCTGCCACCAAGCGGGCATCCGGGTCAAGATGATCACCGGAGACCATGCCGGCACCGCCGCCGCGATCGCCCGCGAGATGGGCATCACCGGCGACGAAGCCGCCGAGGCGATCACCGGCGCGGAGCTGGAGGCGGTCAGCGACGAGAGGCTGCGCACCGTCGTCGGGCGGACCGACACGTTCGCCCGGACCAGCCCGGAGCACAAGCTGCGCCTGGTGCGGGCGCTGCAGCGCAACGGCGAGGTCGTCGCGATGACCGGCGACGGGGTGAACGACGCCCCCGCGCTCAAGCGCGCGGATGTCGGCGTGGCGATGGGCATCAAGGGCACGGAGGCGACCAAGGAAGCCGCCGACATGGTCCTGGCCGACGACGACTTCTCCACCATCGAGCGGGCCATCGAGGAGGGCCGGCGGATCTACGACAACCTGCAGAAGTCGCTGGTCTTCCTGCTGCCCACCAACGGGGCCCAGTCCCTGGTCATCCTGGTCGCGGTCCTGTTCGGGCTGACCCTGCCCCTGAGCCCGGTCCAGATCCTGTGGGTCAACATGGTCACCGCGATCACGCTGTCCCTGGCCCTGGCCTACGAGCCCGCCGAGCCGGACCTGATGGACCGCCCGCCGCGCGATCCCAAGGCGCCACTGGTCAGCCGGCACTACCTGATGCGGGTGGCGTACGCGTCAGTGCTCATCGCCGGCGCCACTCTGCTGGTGTTCATCCTCGCCCGGTCCTGGGGCTGGCCGCTGGCCGAGGCGCAGACGATGGCGGTGACCATGCTGGCCCTGGGTCAGATGGCCTACCTGTTCAACGCGCGCTCGCTGCGCGAGTCCAGCGTCCGGGCGGACATCTTCACCGGCAATCCCGCGGTACTGATCGTCTGCGGAATCCTGCTGGTGCTGCAGATCGGCTTCGTGTACCTGCCGTTCATGCACTCGTGGTTCGGGTCGGCACCGCTGGGCGCGACCGGCTGGCTGGTGCCCCTGGGGCTGTCGCTGGTGGTCTTCGCCCTCGTAGAGGTCGGCAAGGCGATGTTCCGCAGGCTGACCCCCGCCCCCCAGGCGGCCTTCCGAGGGTAGGGGCGCGCGGGATGAGCCAGGGGACGGCTGCCGTCGAGCAGCTCCGGGGGCTGCTTCTGCCGGTCGCCGATCCAGCGAGGGCGCTCGCGCAGCGCGGCTACATGAGGGGTGTCGCCGACTTCCTGGGCATGTCGTCGCCGGATCGCCGCGCGGCCACCAGGGCGTGGATCCGCGCGTTCGATCCGGGCCCGGATGCCGCCGCTCTCCTGGCCGTTGCCGCGGACCTGGTGGCCGAGCCGGAGCGCGAGTTCGCCTACGTCGCGATCGATCTGGTCCGCCGGCACGAGCGGGTCCTGCCGGCGTCCGCGCTGCTGACCGTGCGTGACCTGGCCCTGGTGCGTCCCTGGTGGGACACGGTGGACTCTTGGTCGGGGATCTGTGGCCGGGGCGGGCTACGGCACAGGGAATGGGATCCGGTCGTGGCGACCTGGGCCGTCGACCCGCGTCTGTGGGTCCGGCGGATCGCGCTGGTCTTCCAGGTGGGCCGTGGCGTGCGGACGGACCTGTCGATCCTGTTCGCGGCGTGCGACGCCAACCTCGGCGACCGCGACTTCTTCATGCGCAAGGGGATCGGGTGGGGGCTGCGGGACGCGGCCCGAACCCATCCGGACGAGGTGCGGGCGTACGTGGCCGCCCGCGCGGATCGGCTCTCGCCGCTTTCGGTTCGGGAGGCGACCAAGCACCTGTGAGCGGCACCCCCACCCGATGGCGCCACTGAGCCCGGCGACCCTGGTGCCCGGCAACTGCCCCAGGGCAGGCGCACGCGGGCGGGCCGAGCCGCCGACTGGTGCGGCGACCCGGCCCGTTGCCCGTTCCTGTGCGCGCTATGCGGTGCTGTGGTGCGCGTACTGGCCGAGGCCCTCGAACTCCTCGTCGTCGTCGCGGTTGTGCTCCTCCAGGAGCTCGTCGTTGAACCCGAAGGACATCGTGAGCAGGAAGCCCGCGATGTAGGCGGTGACCAGGCCGATCACGTAGACCATGACTGCGTATCCCTGGCCCTGGTCGCTGGTGACCAACGGGATCAGTGCCCAGCCGGACGGGCCGATCGCCGTGGCGCCGATGATGCCGACGAACTGGTCGAAGGCTCCGATCACGGCACCGCCCACGGCACCACCCAGGCAGGCGGTGATGAACGGACGACCCAGGGGCAGGCTCACGCCGTAGATCAGCGGCTCGCCGACGCCGAGGATGCCCGCGGGAGTCGCGCCCTTGACGGTGTTGCGCATCGAGGTGTTCCGGTTGAGCTTGAGGTAGACCGCGATCGCGCAGCCCACCTGGCCGGCGCCGGCCATGGCCAGCAGCGGCAGCAGCGACGTGTACCCGTACTGCTCGATGAGCGTGGTGTGGATCGGGACCAGCGCCTGGTGCAGGCCCAGCATCACCAGCGGCAGGAACAGGCCACCGAGGACGAACCCGGCGAGCACGCCGGAGGTCTGCAGCAGCCAGTTCGCGAACTCGCCGATCGCCGTGGAGATCTCCCCGCAGATGAACATGAGGAAGAAGATCGTGATCAGGCCGGACACGAGCAGCGCGACGGTGGGCGTCACGAGCATGTCGATCGCGTCGGGAACCCGGCCTCTCATGAGCCGCTCGATCCACGCACAGATCACGGCCGCCATGACACCGCCGAGCACGCCGCCCATGCCGGCGGAGAGCTGGACCTCGCCGACGAGGGGCATGTTGTACGAGATGTCGGCCACGGACGGGTAGACGATGATGGCCGCGACCGCGCCGCCGAGGGCCGGCGTGCCGCCGAACTCCTTGGCCGCGTTGATGCCGGCGAAGATCGCCAGGTAGGCGAAGAACGCCCCACCGATCACGTTGAGGATCGGGATGAACGTGGTGTTCATCCAGTTCTCGGGGCTGTCGATGTTCATGTTGACCAGGACGCCCTTGATGGAGGCGACCAGTCCGCAGGCGATCAGCGCGGGGATCAGCGGCACGAAGATGTTCGCGATCTTGCGCAGCAGGTTCTTCATCGGCGTGTCGTTCTTCGACTTCTGCGCCGCCTTCATCTGGGCGCCCTTGGCCGCCAGGGCCTCGGCGTCGGTGAGGCCGCCGCCGGTGGGCGCGGGTGCCCCGGCCGCCTTCTGCTCGGCGACCAGCTGGCGGAACGTGTCGGTCACCCGCGTGACCATGCCCGGCCCCAGGACGATCTGGTAGGTCACGTCGTTGACGATGCCCAGCACGCCGGGCACCTTCTTGATCGCGGCCTCCTGGATCAGCGAGGCGTCGACCGGCTGCACCCGCATGCGGGTGATGCAGTTCTCGACCCCGGCGATGTTGCCCGCGCCGCCGAGCAGCGGCAGCAGGGCGTGGGCGATCTCCTCGTGCTTCTGCATGGTGCTCACTCCCCTTGTGTGGTGCTGGTGCTGGTGCTGGTGTCCGTGCTGACCCCGGCGACGGCACGGCGGACGAACCCGCCGGACGTGTCCAGCAGGGCGCGCGCGTCGGCGGCGTCCTGGCCGGTCAGGATCATGACGATGGCGGTCTTGGCGTGCCCGCCCGCGTCGTCGTAGGCCTGCTTCGCGGTGGCCGCGTCACAGCCGGTGGCGGTGGCGATGATCCGCTGGGAGCGCTCGACGAGCTTCTCGTTGGTCGGCTTCACGTCGACCATGAGGTTGCCGTAGACCTTGCCCACCTGGACCATCGAGGCCGTCGAGAGCATGTTGAGGATCAGCTTCTGACTGGTCCCGGACTTCAGCCGGGTGGAGCCGGTGAGCACCTCGGGACCGTTGTCGACCTCGATGGCCACGTCGGCGTGGCCGCTCACCGCGGACCCCGGGTTGCAGGCGACGCTGATGGTCGGGCTGCCGACCGAGCGCGCGTAGTCCAGCCCGCCGATCACGTAGGGCGTGCGCCCGGAGGCGGCGATGCCCACCACCGCGTCGTCCGCGGTCAGGCCCAGGCCGCGCAGCTCCTCCTGCGCCAGGGTGGGCGAGTCCTCGGCGCCCTCGACGGCCTTGACGAAGGCCCGCTCGCCGCCGGCGATGAGCCCGACGACCTGCTCAGGCTCGGTGCCGAAGGTGGGCGGGCATTCGACCGCGTCGAGCACCCCCAGGCGCCCGGAGGTTCCCGCGCCCAGATAGATGAGTCGGCCCCCTCGCCGGAACGCCTCGGCGATGACCTCGACCGCCTCGGCGATCTGGGGCACCGCGGCCCGAACGGCGCCGGCGACCTTGGCGTCCTCGTCGTTCATGACCTCGAGGAACTCGGACACGCTCATCGTGTCCAGCTCCAGGGTGCGGGGATTGCGTGTCTCGGTGGTCAAGCCTGCCAGGTCAACCATGCCCGGGCTCCTGTCGTCGCGTGCGAGACGCGCGCTGCGCCCCGGCGGGCGACCCGGAGATCCCGGTCCCGGAGGGTGAGACTGCTCGGTGCTCCCCCCGGCCCTGGAAACCCAGGCCGACCCAGCAGGCAGACGGTAGGCCGCGGAATCCGCAGGTCGCGCGCTGGCAGGGGCGCCTGGGCGTCCGAGTTGCGGGTCTGCCCGATCGGGTGAGCGGCGGGGCGCCACCAGGTGCGTACCAGGCAGCCCTGTACGCATATCTGCGGATGTGGGCCCCGACGGCGCCGCCGCAGACTCCAGAGAACCCCGCAGCGGGCGGGGACCCGAGGAGGACCGATGACCACCGCACCCCAGACCACCGCACCCCAGACCACCGCCACCCGGACCACCGCACCCCAGACCACCGCCACCCGGACCACCGCCCGGCCGACGGCCCAGACCGACCCCGACGGCCCGGCCCTCCGCCACGGCCGGACCGGTCGCAGGTCGGCCGCACGGCGCGCCGGCACCTGGCGCATCCGCACCAGCGTCGGCGCGCTCGTGCCGGCCGCACTGCTGGTGGCCGGCCTGTTCACCGTGGCCCCGGGCGCCCCGGCGACGGCCGACGGGTCCGGGAGTCCCTGGCACTGTCAGCAGGCGCTGTGCCTGCACTACCGGGACCTGTCCGTGCGCGACTCCGACGGTGACGGCTACTCCGACGCCGACGAGCGCGCCGCGGGCACCGATCCTCACGACGCCAACAGCCACCCGAGCCTCCTGGAGGTGTTCGACCTGGTCGCTGCGGGCCGACTCCCGAGCTTCGAGAAGGGCCTGTCCGAGCTCGTGGTGCTGCCCTCCGACATGCCGGGTCGGATGCAGAGCAGTGCTCGCGCGATGCTGGACTCGCTGGCCAAGGAGCTGGGCCGGCTGGCGCCTTCGCGCAAGACGGGACTGGAGCGACTGGGCATCTCCACCGACCTGCTGGGCAACCTCGGCGTGAAGGGCTCCGACATCCTGGCAGTGGGCGCGGGCCTGACCTCCGGCAAGGGCCAGCCGACGTTCGAGGTCCAGGTCGGGGGGATCCAGGCGTCGTGGATCAGTGCCGGTGGCTCCGGGCAGGAGTCGGGCACGAGCATCTTCACGTACAAGGACAAGGACGGCGCGACTCACAAGCAGGTCAGCTGGTTCGAGGTCACCGACGCCGGAGCGGTGAGCATCACCGTCGACTTCGAGATGTGCGGGGCGAAGTGCTTCGCCGAGACGAGCGTCACCGTCATCGGTGGCGGCCAGGACGACTCCTGCTCGACCGTCGCGGGGATCGGCTGCGAGTTCGACCTGCGCAAGACGGCGGACAAGGCGGCCGACAAGGTGGTGGCGAAGGAGAATGAGAAGGGCAAGGAGTCGAAGTCGCCCAAGCCGGCCGAGCCCAAGCCGACAGCGGAGCCCTCCAGCCAGCCCTCGACCCAGCCCTCGACCCAGCCCTCCAGCCAGCCGTCGAGCTCCACGTCGAGCTCCCCGAGCACTGGTCCCACGGACTCCGAGGACGAGGAGGAGTACGTCAATCCCGACTATGACGGTCCCATCGTGATCCTGCCCGGCGACGTCGAGCGGGTGGTCAACCTGATCCGTGGGTCGAACACCACGCCGGCGCAGCTCGACGGGCCGATCGACATCGATCCGAGCACGTTGAGCAATCCCAAGGACGAGATCGCGCTCTACGACCCGACCTGGTCGTCAGGGCCGGTGCTCACCAGCCCGGCGCCGACCGCCACGGGCGACGCGACCACGAACTACGGCCCAGGCGGCCGGCCGTAGGAGAGGCGGGACAGACCACACCGGGTGTGGGAAGGCCGAGGAGGCCTCCCCACACCCGGTGTCGTGGGTCAGGTCGCCCCGATGTCCTGGGCCAGGCGGTGCGCCCGGTGTCCTGGGTCAGGCTGGTCGCCCGCTGACGGTCGCTCAGCTCGCGGGAGCCGGGGCTGCGGTCACTGCGAGATGCCCATGGCCGCGCCGGTCCGGGGGTCGCCCAGCAGCCGGACCACCAGCGTGCTCACCGAGCCCAGGCGCAGGACCAGCGTCCCCTGGTCGACCAGCTCGTCGCCGTCGGCCTCCGTCATGGTCAGGGTGACCACGGCCCCGTCGTGGGCGGCCTGGACCAGCTGGTCGTGCAGCTCATGGGCGCCGTCGGCGACCCAGGTCTGGTAGGCGGTCCCGTCGACGACCACTTCCACGCATTCCATCCCTGCTCCTCCTGATCGCGCCGTGCTCATGGGTCGACCAGTCCCGCCTGACGGGCGACATGGGCCACCTCGCCTCTGGTCCCGGCTCCGAGTTTGGCGAAGATGCGCGTCAGGTGCACGGCCACGGTGCGCTCCGACATCCCGAGGGTGCGGGCGATCTCGCGATTGGTCCGGCCCAGGGCGACCTGGACCACGACGTCGTGCTCGCGGGCGGTCAGCTCGCCCTCGCGCCGGCCGCCGCCCGGACTGCCACGCCGACCCAGGCGCCGGGTGAGCCGGTCGGCGACCGACAGCAGCGGCGCGGCGTCCAGCTCGACCGCGACCGGCCGGGCGGCCGCCACCAGGTGCAGGGCGGCGTCGCGCTCGCCGGCGCGGGCGACCGCATGCGCCGCGGCCACCTGCGCCCATGCGCGGCGATAGGGCATCGGGAGGCCGTCCCAGGCTGCGATCGCCCGATCCCAGCCGTGGCCGGTCAGCCACGCGCGCTCCTCGGCGCGCAGGGCCCGCAGCTCGGCCGGCTCGTCCTCGACTGGCGCGTCCTCGACTGGCTCGTCATCGACTGGCTCGTCCGGGTCGGTTCCGGAGCCAGACTCGGTTGGGGGGTCAGGCTCGGCTGGCTCGGCGTGGCCGGTCTCGGACGCCCTCGCCGTAGGGGCCGACTGCTCGTCCAGCGGTCCGCCCCCGCGGTCGGTGCCCCACCCCAGGAGGCGCAGGGCGGCAACGCGGACGCGGGCAGCCGCGAACGGGTCGCCCTCCAGGCCCCGGGCCAGCGCGAGGCCCTCGTCGACGAGCGCGTGCACCTGGCCGTGGGTGAGCTGGCCGCCGAGGGTGGCCAGCCCGAGCCGGACGGTCATCACCTCGAAGGCGATGTCAGGGTCGTCGAAGGCCGGACGTGCGGCGAGCTCGGCCAGCAGCGACCGGGCGTGCGCACCTTGGCCCAGGTCACCGGCGAGCTCGACCTCGATGAGTCGCAGCAGCAGCTCGACCTGTCCGCCCAGCCGGTCGCTGGCGCCCAGCGCGCGGGCGAGGTGCTCGGCCAGCTCGGGCCAGTGACCCAGGCCGTGCAGCACGACCGCCCGCCCCACCAGGAGCTGGCCGCCGGCCGCCTCGACCAGGCCGCTCCGGCCGAGCCTGGTCAGCTCCGTGGTCAGCGCCGCTGCCATCTCCTGGAGCCGGCCGGCCCGCCAGAGCACGTAGATGCGGTTGGCCGCCAGGCGAGTCTCCAGCGCCCGGTCGTGGCCGGACTCGGCCAGCCCGAGCGCGGTGTCGAAGGCGGCGATCGAGGAGTCGACCTGGCCGGTCAGTCCCTGGGCCAGCCCGAGCGCCCCCAGCGCCGCGGCCCGGGTGGCCGGGTCGCCGGTGGTCTGGGCCGCCCGGCACGCGGCCGCCGCGTGGCGCACCGCGGCGCGGGGATCGGCCAGCACCTCGGACAGGGCGAGCGCCGTCCCCACCTCTGCCAGAGCAGCGGCTGCCAGAGGGGCGGCGTCGGTCGGATCCGGGAGGGGATCGGGGTCGGGGTCAGCCCAGCGGCTGGGACCAGTGAGATGCGCGGGGCGGCGGGTGTGATCGGCACCGGCGGGGTGGTCGGGGTGCTCGGGTCGATCAGGGTGGCCGGAGTCCGCGTGACCGAGGGGATCGCCGTGCTCGGGCGCGGCCAGCCCGCGGACCAGTCGCTGTGCCTCTTCGAGGACCCGCCCCGCATCGGCGTGCCGACCCAGCAGCAGCAGGGCCCGGCGTTCGCGGGTGAGCAGCCGCGCACGCCACGCCCTGGCCGCGCGGGGCAGTCGGGTGCTCGCCTCCGCGAGCAGGTCGGCGGCCTCGCCGGCCCGTCCCACGGCGAGCAGGGCGTCGGCGGTCATCAGGCGGTCGGCGACCTCGTCTGCGGTCAGCACCGGGGCGGCTGGTCCGGGCGCTTCGGAGTCCGAGCCCAGCGCGCGCAGCAGGCAGTCGGCGCGGGCGTCGGCGTCCGCGCCCGCCTCGTCGGCCGCGCGCCGCCAGGCTGACCGGGCCGCGCCCGGCTGTCCGGCGAGCTCGAGCGCTCGGCCGATGAGCCGGGCCACCCCTGGACCCGCCACCCCCGGACCCGCCAGCGCCGAGCCGACTCGCCCGGCGATCGCGCGCTGCTCCTCGCCGGTCACGGCCTGCAGTGCGGCATCGAACCAGGCGTCGCGAGTGGTCCACCCGGAGCCTGCCCGCACCCCGGCCGGTGATCGCCGCAGAACCCCCCGCTCGACGAGCAGGTCGACCACCTGAAGCTCGGCCCCCGCCGCCGCCGCGAGGTCGTCGGCCGTGAGGTTCCCCTGGGCGAGTCCGGCCGCGAGGGCCACCGCAGCGGCCTGGGCGTGGGCCTCGACGAGCAGCTGGCCGGCGGGCACCCGCAGGTCCGGCCATCGGCTCCAGGCCACCATCAGGCCCGGCAGGCCGCGGCCGAGGTCCAGCAGCTCTCGTGCGCGGTCCGGATCGTGGGTGGCGAGCCGGTGGGCCAGCGCGGCCGCGGCCGGGTCGGCGAGCGGACCCAGTGGCACGACCAGGTCGGCCGGCCAGCCAGAACCCTCGTGGGCGGTTGCCAGCACGAGCGTCCGCGTGCGCAGCAGCGCCTGGGCCGCCGTGGCCAGGGCGGTCCGGGCTCGGGAGTCCAGCAGGTGCGCGTGCTCCACGACCACGACCTGCGGCCGCGCGTCCGCGGGCTGCAGCGCGTGCGCGAGCCGCTCGCCGACCACGGCCGGGCGCACCTCGACCGGGACCGCGGCCAGCCCCTCCAGCAGCGACTCCAGGCCACCGCCGGCCTCGGCGCGATTCACGGGGAACAGCCCGGCCAGCGCGGCGTACGCGCTCTCGCCGGGCAGGCCGCGGGTCGCCCGCCAGCGATGGGCCAGCCGCCGGTCAGTCAGCTGGCTCCGCATGGCGGCCACCAGGGCGGGCCCGCCGGCCCCGGACGGCCCACGGATCAGGACGCTGCGAGCGGTGCCGGCACGGACATCCTCGAATGCCGCCACCAGCCGGGCCAGCTCCTCGTCCCGGCCCACGAGCGCCTGCGTCGGCATGGGCCCACCGTGACACAGCCCGCCCGTGGGCCGCTGCGCCACGCGAGTGGGGAGCCTCGTCGGACCGACTCAGCCGCGGAGTCTCCGGCCACCCTGCCCGGGCCTGGAAGCTTCCGGGTCAACCCACCAACTCACCAGCCCACCAATCGACCGACAGGCTCGACCGGCCCGGCTGGCCCGACCGAGCGGCTCAGCCGGTGAGGCCTCCGTTGGCGGCCGCGGCGGCGCCGAGGGCCAGACCGACTCCGGGGATGACCGGCTTGAGCACCGGAGTCGGCGCGGGAGGCGGCATGGGAGGCGGGGCGGACACCACCGGCACCGGCAGCGGTGGCGCGGGGACGGGGTCGACGCCGGTGCGCCCGGTCGCCTCGATCTCGCGCGCCTTGGCCAGCGTGAACTGGGCGTCGGTGAGGAAGCCGCGCTGGTGCAGGTCGTGCAGGGCCAGGAGTCGTTCGGACAGCGACATGGCGGCACCTCCTTGTCCGGGTGCCCACGACTCTAAGCCCGCAAGCCCGGTTCTCGCCGCCGCGGCCCGGCTGCTCGCCACTCAGAGCCGGGCCTCACGCCTGCGCCACCCTGGGCCCGCAAAGCCCGCAGGCTCACAGGTGGGAGGCAGCCTCCCGGTCACGCCCGACGGCGAAGGCGACCCCGATCTGGACCAGGGCCAGGCCGGCCACCAGGGTCAGCGTCGCGGTCCAGCCCCCGGTCACGTCGGCCAGGTAGCCGGCCAGGACCGGCCCGGCCGCGGCGAGCAGGAAGCCCACGGACTGGGCCATCCCCGACAGCTGGGCGGTCTCGTGGTGGGTGCGACCGCGCAGGCTGATGAGCGTCTGCGCCACGACCAGGGAGGAGCCGTTGCCGACGCCGGCGACCAGCGCCCACACCGGCGACCAGGCCGGCACCAGCAGCAGCCCGGTGATGCCCAGGAAGGTCGGCACGCTGGCGCTGACCGCGGCCAGCACCTGGCTGTCCGGGCGCACGAGCAGCGGGATGCTCAGCCCCGCCAGGATCCCGATCAGCTGGAACGCGAACAGGTACAGGCCCGCGGCCTCGGCGGAGGCCCCGGCGGATATCGCGATCGTGGGCAGCCAGGTCACGAGGACGAAGAAGATCGTGGACTGCACGCCCACGAACGCGGTGACCAGCCACGCCATCCGCTGGCGCCAGACGGTCACCGGCGGGTGCTCGTCCTCAGCCAGCGGAACGGGCGGGGCCGGCTTCGGGCGGGCCCGCGGCAGCCACAGCAGGGCGACCAGCAGCGCCGGCAGCGCCCAGAACGCCAGCGCGCCCCGCCAGCCGATGACGTTGGCCAGCGGCACCGCGACGGCTGAGGCGGACGCGGCGCCGATCGACAGGCACGCCGAGGAGATGCTGATCGCGCGCGAGACCCGGTTCGGGTAGTCGCGCTTGACCAGCAGCGGGACCAGCACGTTGCCCACGGCGATCGCGGTGCCGAGCACGAGCGTGCCGATCCACAGGCCGGCGCTGCCGGTGAAGGAGCGGATCAGCGCCCCCGCGGCGAGCACCACGAGCGCGGCCAGCATCGTGCGCTCCACGCCCAACCGCGCCGACACCCGCGGAACCAGCGGCGAGAAGAGCGCGAACGCGAGCAACGGCAGCGAGGTGAGCAGCCCTTGCAGCCCTTCGCTGAGCCCCTCGTCCGCGCCGATCTGCGGCAGCAGCGGCCCGACCGAGGTCATCGCCGGGCGCAGGTTCAGCGCGACCAGGAAGACCAGGGCAGCCAGCGCCGCCGCGCGGCGGGCCGAGACCCCCGTGTCGGGGGCCGGGGCAGAGGTGTCGCTGGGGACGTCGCCGGGGCCGGCTGTCTCGGGCGAGGGTCCGCCGGACGAGGCGCGCGGGCCGGGGTCCGCCGTCACGCGCTGCCCGCGCGCATGTGCTCGACGACCCGGCGCACGACGAACACCAGGACCGCGATCGCGATGCCGACGTAGATCACGGTGCTGATCGCGTCGACGTGCTCCTCCACCAGATGCCACTGGGTGCCCATGACGTACCCGGCAGACAGCAGCAGCGTGTTCCAGATCGCCGACCCGAGCACCGTGAACAGGCAGAACGTGCCCAGCGGCATCCGGGCGGCACCGGCCGGTAGCGAGATCATGCTGCGCACGCCTGGGATGAGCCGGCCGAAGAAGACCGCCGCTCGACCGCGCCGGGCGAACCAGGCGTCGGCTCGGTCGATGTCGTTGCCGGTCACCAGCGGCACCTTGGTCAGCCAGCGACGCGTGCGCTCCTCGCCGAACGCGTAGCCCCCGTAGTAGAGGACCAGCGCCCCGGCCAGTGACCCGATCGTCGCGCACAGGAACGTCAGCGGGCCGTTGAGCTCCCCGAAGTACACCAGCGCCCCGGCCGCGGGCAGGATGATCTCGCTGGGGATCGGCGGGATCACCGACTCGAGCAGCACCAGCAGCCCGACGCCGACCTCGCCGAGGGCGTCGATCACCGTGAGGATGAAGCCGATCAGCCCGTCGTCGGAGTAGGTCTCGCTGGCCAGCTGCATGAGCACCCGCCGAGCCTGCCAGTCCAGACCCTCCGGTGCCGAGTTGAGCACGAGACGGGGGCTCGCCCTGGGCTGCGCGCCCGGGCTGCTCGCCCTGGCCGTGCGCCCTGGGCTGCGCGCTCCTAGAGCGTCGCGGCCAGGCGGGTGCCCTGGTCGATGGCGCGCTTGGCGTCCAGCTCGGCGGCCACGTCTGCCCCGCCGATCAGGTGGGCGCAGATGCCCAGCGCGGCCAGCTCCTCGTGCAGCGCGCGATTCGGCTCCTGGCCCGTGCACAGCACGAGGGTGTCGACCGCCAGCACGTGCTTCTCGCCGCCCACCTGGTAGTGCAGGCCCTCGTCGTCGACGAAGTCGTAGGTGGCCCCGGCGATCGTCGTGACCCCGCGGTGCTTGAGCTCGGCGCGGTGGATCCAGCCGGTGGTCTTGCCCAGCCCGGCGCCGACCTTGGAGGTCTTGCGCTGCAGCAGCGTGACCTCGCGCGGGGAGGCCGGTCGCTCCGCGAGCATCAGCCCGCCGGCCTCGCGGTGCGCCACGTCGACGCCCCACGCGGCCAGGAACGCCGCCGGGTCGCGCTGGGCCGGGGCGCGCGTCGCGTCGTCGCCCGGATCGGTGAGGTACTCCGCGACGTCGAAGCCGATGCCGCCGGCGCCGAGGATCGCCACCCGGCGGCCGACCGGAGCGCCACGCAGCACGTCGAGGTAGCCCAGCACCATCGGGTGGTCGATCCCGGGCAGGTCGGGCACGCGCGGGGTCACGCCGGTCGCGATCACGACCTCGTCGAAGCCGGTCAGGTCCGCGGCGGTCGCTCGGTGGCCGAGGCGCAGCTCGACGCCGAGCCGGTCCAGCTCGTGGCGGAAGTAGCGCAGGGTCTCGTCGAACTCCTGCTTGCCGGGCACCTCGCGGGCGACGTTGAGCTGCCCGCCGACGATCTCGGCAGCGTCGAACAGGGTCACCCGATGCCCGCGACCGGCCGCGGTCACCGCCGTCGCGAGGCCCGCCGGACCCGCCCCGACGACCGCGACCGCCTTGGCCGCCTGCGTCGGGGAGAGCACCAGCTCGGTCTCGTGGCAGGCCCGCGGATTGACCAGGCACGAGGTCACCCGCATCGAGAACGTGTGGTCCAGGCAGGCCTGGTTGCAGCCGATGCAGGTGTTGATCGCCTCGGACTGCCCGGCGGCGGCCTTGGCGACGAAGTCCGGGTCGGCCAGGAACGGCCGGGCCAGCGAGACCATGTCGGCGTAGCCGTCGGCCAGCAGCTGCTCGGCCTTCTCCGGGGTGTTGATCCGGTTGCTCGTGATGAGCGGGATGCCGACCTCGCCCATCAGTCGCTTGGTGACCCACGCGAACGCGCCGCGCGGCACCGAGGTCGCGATCGTCGGGATGCGGGCCTCGTGCCAGCCGATGCCGGTGTTCAGGATCGTCGCCCCCGCGGCCTCGATGGCCAGCGCGAGGGTCCGGACCTCGTCGAACGTCGAGCCGTCGGGGACCAGGTCGAGCATCGACAGGCGGTACACGATGATGAAGTCCGGCCCGACCGCCTCGCGCACTCGGCGCACGATCTCCACCGGGAAGCGCATCCGGTTCTCGTACGAGCCACCCCAGCGGTCCGTGCGGTGATTGGTGTGCGCGGCGATGAACTCGTTGATGAGGTAGCCCTCCGAGCCCATCACCTCGACCCCGTCGTAGCCGGCGCGCTGGGCCAGGACGGCCGCGCGCACGTAGTCCTCGATGGTCCGCTCCACGTCCTCGTCGGTGAGCTCGCGCGGGACGAACGGGCTGATCGGGGCCTTGAGCGGACTGGGGGCGACCAGGTCCGGGTGGTAGGCGTAGCGACCGAAGTGCAGGATCTGCATCGCGATCCGGCCGCCCGCCGCGTGCACCGCGTCGGTGACGATCCGGTGCTGCGCGACCTCGTCGTCGTTGGTCAGCTTCGCCCCGCCCGGGTACGGCCGGGCCTCGTCGTTGGGCGCGATTCCACCGGTGACGATCAGGCCGACGCCGCCGCGCGCCCGCTCGGCGTAGAACGCGGCCATCCGCTCGAACCCGTGCGGCGCCTCCTCCAGGCCCACGTGCATCGAGCCCATGAGGACCCGGTTGGGCAGCGTGACGAACCCGAGGTCCAGCGGTTCGAGCACGTGCGGGAACGCGGCGCTCATCGGGCGTCTCCCGTCGGCGCGCCGGACTCGCCCGCCCCGGATGCGGCGGCGTCGGCCAGGATCTGGTCGAACTGGGCGCTCATCGCCTCGGCCATCGCCCGGACGCCGGACAGCGGGCGCATCATCACCGTGAAGTCGTCGATCAGGCCCTCGTCGTCCAGGTGCAGGAAGTCGCAGCCGTGCACCTCTCGGTCGCCCACCCGGGCCCGGAACACCAGGGCCTGGTCGCGCCCGTCCGCGCTGACGATCTCGCGGACGTAGCGGAAGTCCTCGAAGACCCGAAGCGCGCCGCGCAGGATCGCAGCCGTGATCGGGCGGCCCTCGTACGGCTTGTGGACCACCGGGCTGCTGAACCGGACTGCCTCGGCCAGGACGTCGGCCACGCCGGAGAGGTCCCCGCGCTCGACCAGGTCACGGAACTGCGGCATGACGCCTCCGATAATCAACTTGTTGACTAGGTCCGCGCAGTGTAGCCCCGCACCCAGGCAAGGCGAGGGCTGGGCTCGACCAGCGTGTGGTCGCCTACCCGACCCCCACCGGTCGCGTCTGTCGAGACCTCACCCAGCGCGCTCAGCCCCCACGGGGCCCGCCGCCCGGACCTACCGGGCTGCGCAGCGCCCACCGGATCAGCGGCACCTGCAGCGGCACCCGCAGCCAGGCGACCGCCTGGACCACGGGGCTGGTGTTCGGCTGGGAGCTGACGTCCACCGCGTAGTAGATGTTGCCCATCCAGATGACCGCCAGCGTGACCGCCGCCGCGCGCGGAGCCCAGCCGCGCCGGGTCAGCAGCCCCGCCGCGCAGGCCAGCTCGACGACTCCGGAGGCGAGGATCCACGGGGTAGGCGGCCCGAGCCACGGCGGCATCAGGGCTTCGAACGTCTCCGGGCGCATCAGGTGCACGACGCCCGAGGTGCCCATCAGGCCGCTGACGATCCAGGTGCCGGGCGGCAGGTCGCGCAGCCCGGCCCCGTCGGCGGCCCCGGTCAACGCCGGACCGCCCGCAGTGCGTCGTCGGCCTGGACGATGCCCGCGCCCAGGAAGGGTGCCTCCTGCGGGTTCACCGCCGTCTCGACCAGCGCCGCGCGGATCTCGGCCGGGGTCGCGTCCGTGGTGGACATCAGCGCCGCGACGCCGGCCACGTGCGGGCACGCCATCGACGTGCCGTCCAAGTAGGCGTACCCGTTGGTCCCGTCCAGCCAGAGCGTCGTCGGGCTGGTCGGCGCGGTGGAGATGATGCGCGCGCCGGGCGCGGACACCGCCCGCGGGTCGCCGAAGTTGGAGAACAGGGCAGAGGTTCCCGCCTCGTTGGTCGCGTTCACGACGATGACCGGGGTCTCGGGGTTGAAGGCGGTCAGGAAGGTCGCGTCATTGCCCGCCGCGGCGACCACGACCACTCCGGCCTTGTCGGCCGCCACGATGGCCTGGTTGGCCGGGTCGACCTTGTTGTAGATGCGGCCGAGCAGGGCGCTGGAGCCGCCCAGCGACAGGTTGATGACGTCCGCGCCGTGCTCGACGGCGAAGTCGATCGCCTCGGCGACGTCCTCGCTGGTGCCGAATCCCTTCCCGTCGAGCACGCGCAGCGGCATGATCTTCGCCTCGGGGGCCATCCCGGTGACTCCGATGCCGTTGTCGGCGATCGCGGCGACCGTGCCGGCCACGTGGGTGCCGTGGCCGTTGAGGTCCTGCGGGGTCGAGTCGTCGTCGACGAAGTCGTACCCCTCGACGAGGTTCGCCGCGAGGTCCGGGTGGTCCAGGTCGACGCCCGTGTCGATGATCGCCACGACCACCCCCTCGCCCTTCGACTTCTTCCAGGCGTCCTTCATGCCCAGCTGGCCGATCGCGTACTGCTGCTCCGCGAGCGGGTCCGGGGTGCCGCGGGCGCCGCAGGCGGCGAGCACGAGCCCGGCCAGGGCCACCCCGGTCCAGCGGGTGGCGCGGTGGCGGAAGGGACGGTGGGTGCGCAAGTCCATGGAGGAATGGTGGCCGATGTCTCGTTGAATCGGGTACCAGGGTCGCCGGGCGGGGGTCGGGGTGGGGGTCGGGGTGGGGGTCCTCAGGGCCACTTACCGCATGGTAGGTTTCTGCGACGACGTCAGGAGGCGCGATGACCGAGCGCGGGTACGCCAAGGGCCGCGCCACGCGGGCCCACATCCTCGATCGGGCGGTCGAGGTGTTCGGCGAGGTCGGCTACCGGGGCGCCTCGCTGCGTGAGATCTCGGCCCGTGCTGGACTCTCGCACCCCGGGCTGCTGCACCACTTCCCGACGAAGGAGGCCCTCCTCCTGGCTGTCCTGGAGCGCCGCGACCAGACCGCGGAGGCCGCGGTGCGGGGCACGGGCGCGACCGGCGCCGCGGAGCTGCGCGGCATCGCCGAGCAGTACGCGGCCAACGCCGAGCGGCCCGAGATCGTCGAGCTGTTCACCACGCTGTCCGCGGAGGCGACCGCAGCCAGTCACCCGGCCCACGAGTTCTTCGTCGCGCGCTACCAGCGCGTGGTGGCCGACTTCGCCGACGCCTACCGCGAGGCGCGCGCCCAGGGCGCCCTGCGGGCAGACGTGCAGCCGGAGGCCGCGGCGCGGGATCTGGTCGCGCTCATGGACGGCCTGCAGGTCCAGTGGCTGTTCGAGCCGGACGCCGTCGACCTGGGCGCCCGGGTGCGTGCCCACATCGAGTCCCAGCTGATCGCGTGAACGCGTGACCACAAGACCGCGTGGGCCCAGCCCAGCCCTGCCCTCAGCCCTGCGGTCTGCCCTCAGTCCTGGGGATCGGCGGCCACGTACGCCCACGCCCAGCCACCGGACCGCAGGCTCGCCCGTACGCGCGCGTAGTCGTCCACCTCGTAGCGGTCGGCCGCGGCCAGCTCCTGGTCGGACACGGACAGGACGACGCCGGTCACTTCGGCCTGGGGGTCGGCGCTGCGCACCAGGATCGGGTGAACGGCCTGCCCGCTGGTGCCCAGCACCGCGGGATCGGTGATGGTCAGATGCCTCACCTCGAAGCCGAGCAGCGCATCCGGCGCGCTGGGGACGAGCCTGCCGAAGACCGCAGACTGCACCGTGGCCAGCCCGAGGGTGCCGTAGGAGAACAGCCGATGCGGGCACGCGGCGCCGTCGGGCACCTCGACGGGCGAATCCGTCATGGAGCATCCCTCCTCTGTGCGCAAGCGCCTGCCGCAGGGGTCATCCTGCTGCTGGGCCATTCGTCTGATCCGGTCATTCTGCCGGTGTGCCGATCGGCTCAGCCTCGGGGGCGCAGCCGGGCGTTGGGCAGGGCAGGGGCGGGCAGCCGCTGGATCGGTCCCTGGTAGCCCAGCACCTCGCCGAACCGGTCGGACCCTGCCTGCCAGGCTTCGCGGAACTCGACGATCTCCTCGTGGCTGCGGCCGACGAAGTTCCACCACATGACGATGTCCTCGCCGAACGGCGGTCCGCCGAGCACGAGCACGCGGGCGGTGGTGGCCCGCGGGTTGGCCAGCTGCAGGACGCACTCGCCCGGCTCCTGGTAGCCCAGCTCGGCGCCGGTCAGTCGAACGCCGGCCAGCTCGACCTCGCCGGTGTCCACCAGGACCCCGAGCTCGTACGTGGGATCGACGTCGAGGGTGAGCTCGGCGCCGGGGTCCAGGGTCACCTCCGCACCCAGCAGCGCCGAGTGGGTCTCCACCGGCGAGGTCGACCCCGCCAGGGTGCCGAGGAACACGCGGGCCACCGCCCCGTCGAGCCGCACGCTCTCCGGGACGTGGTGCTGGAAGGCGCGGGGCGCATCGCGCGCGGCCTCGGGAAGGGCCACCCACAGCTGGACTCCGTGCAGGATCCGGGTCGCCGGGGTGGAGACCTCGCTGTGCGCGATCCCGTGACCGCCGGTCATCAGGTTGAGCTCGCCGGGCCGGACGAACGCGTGCGAGCCCAGGCTGTCGCGGTGCTCGACCTCGCCGGTGAACAGCCAGCTGACCGTCTGCAGCCCGGTGTGCGGGTGCGGGGCCACGTCCATCCCGCCGGTGGTCGAGACGTCGTCGGGGCCGTAGTGGTCGGCGAAGCACCATGCGCCGATCAGCGAGCGGGCGCGCTGGGGCAGGGTGCGCCGCACGGTCATCGCGCGCGGTCCTCCGAGCGGCACAGCTCGGGCGGTCAGCACCTGGACGGTCGGCCGGTCGGCGGTGCCCACCGTCGCCGGGCGCCCCCCGTGGCAGACGACCTCGCGAGGATGCGGCTCCGGGTTCGTCATCTCCACCCCGATCTCACGCGTCGGACGGTGCGGCCATGCTAGGCGAGCCACCGGCCCCGCGCCGGAGTCTAGTCAGGCCTGGGTCTCGTCGGGGTCTCGTCAGCGGCGACCGGCACGGTCCCGCACCAGGCCGACGCGCCACCTAGGCTCGCGGGCATGCTGCCCTGGTCCGACGAGCTGGCCGGCCGGCTCGAGAAGCTGCAGATCGAGTCCGAGGTCCTGCGCGACAACCCGTTGGGCGACCCGGCGACCCGACCGCTGTGGGTCTACCTGCCACCCGGCTACGACGACGACCCCGACGCCCGGTTCCCGACCATCTACGTGATCCAGGGCTACTCCGGGCACCTGCAGATGTGGGAGAACCGGGCGGCCTTCCGGCGGACCTTCCCGGAGACTGCCGACGAGGTCTTCGCGAACGGCGCGCCGCCGTGCGTGGTGGTCTACGTCGACGCGTGGACCACGTACGGCGGCTCGCAGTTCGTCGACTCCCCGGGCACCGGGCGCTACCACACGTACCTGTGCGACGAGGTGGTCGCGTTCGTGGACGCCCGGTTCCGCACGATCGACGATCCGCGCTCGCGCGCCATCACCGGCAAGTCCAGCGGCGGCTACGGGGCGATGATCACCGCGATGCTGCGCCCGGACGTGTTCGGCGCCCTGGCCAGTCATGCCGGCGACAGCCTGCACGAGCTCTGCTACATCGCCGACTTCGCCAAGGCGGTCCGCGCGCTGCGTCCCTACGACGGCGACATCGCTGCCTGGTGGGCGGACTTCCAGGAGCGCCTGCCGGTGAGCCGACCCGACGACATGACGCTGGTGATGATCTACGGGGTGGCGGCCTGCTACTCGGCCGACGAGGACGGCACCCCCGTCCTGCCGTTCGACCCGCACACCGGCCAGCTGCGGCCGGCGGTGTGGCAGCGGTGGCTGGACGTGGACCCGGTCCGGATGGTGCCCGGCCACTCCGACGCGGTCGCCGGACTGGAGGCCGTGTGGCTGGACGCGGGCAGCTCCGACGAGTTCTTCCTCGACCTGGGCGCCCAGGCATTCCGCGACGCCGTCCTGGCCGCCGGGCTGCCCGAGGAGCGGCTGCACTTCGAGCTGTTCGAGGGTGGGCACGGCGGGATCGACCACCGCTACCCGCTGGCCCTGGACTGGCTGGCCCGGCGGCTGCCCCGCTGAACCTGACCGCAGGACGCGGCGGGCGCGTCGGCGTGTCAGCATGGAGGGGTGGCTGACTCCGACGACATCGACAAGCTGCTGCGCGAGATCGACGCGATGAACAACCCGGGCGCTCAGCGCCCCGCGGTCCCCGCTGGCCAGGCTCAGTCGCCCCAGCGGTCCGCCCAGTCCTCGGCGGTGGCGCAGACCTCGGGCGGCAGCCGGGGGGCTTGGGCCGGTGCCGCCGCGGCCGGCGGCCTGGTCGTCGGCGGGCTGTTCGGCGCGCTCATGCCCTTCATCGGTGCGATCGAGACCGGAATCGGTGCGGCGATCGGCGGTGCCCTCGTCGCGTTCCTCAGCAAGCCCCCGGACTGGTTCAGCAAGGACTGACGGGGCAGTGCTCGGGCGCCCGACGGCTCGGGCCAGCTGGTGGCTCAGGGCAGCGGCGGCTCGGGGCATCGACCCCGCAGGGCATCGGTCGCTCGGGGCAGCGATCGCTCAGGGCATCAGGAGCAACCGGGAGCTCATCGCGACCAGCCGGTCGATCCCGTCGAGGTAGTCGTCCTCGGCGGCGGTGCCGTGCAGTCCGCGCAGCGCGAGCGCGCCACGCCAGGCGAACTCCCGCGCCCGCTCGATCCCCCACAGGGCCAGCCGGTCGTCACGGGTGCCCAGGGCCCGGTCGAGCCCGGCCAGCGGGCCGGTCAGGAGCTGTTGGCGCACCGCCGGCTGCGTGCTGCCCAGGACGGCGTTGATCGTCACGAAGTCGTCGCGGCGAGCCCGGTTCAGCCCGCCGCCGAGCTCGCGGGCGGTCAGGACTAGGGCGTGCGCGAGGTCGAAGTTGATGTGGGCGTTCATGCCGGCAACCGCGAACTGCAGCTGGATCACGTCCGTGCGCGCCCGGGCGTCGAACAGCACGCCCCAACAGCGGGGTACCGGCCGCTGCCCGGCCGCGGACCTGCGCAGCGCCCCGAGGTAGAGCTGGGCGAAGACGACGTCCAGGCGGGTCATGAACTCCGCGTCGGCGAAGCGCATGCCGGTGATCGCCTCGTCCACGTTTCGGGTGGTGGTCAGGTACATCTCGTTGAACGCCCGCACGCCGTCGCCGGGTGGCAGGCCCGCGGAGACGTCGACCATCTGGTCGATGACGTCGGCGACGGCCTCGGGAGCCTGGCCGCGGCCTTCGGTGGGCAGCTGCACGATCACCTTCCTGGGTGGGCGGTCAGAGTATCGGCGCGGCAGGCGGGCAGGCTGGCCGACCGAGGAGTCGTGCCCGAGGACACCCGGGGACGTCGGCCTGCGCACCCGAGGACATCGGCCTGCGCAGGCGGGACCATGTGCTCATGGCCGACTCCGCAGCACCCTCATCCGCCGACCCCGTCCAGGAGTACTTAGACGCAGCGCCGGAGCCGCAGCGCGCCACGCTGTGGGCGATGTGGACGATCCTGCGCGACCTGCTCCCGCAGGCGCAGGTGACCAAGAGCTACGGGGTGCCGACGCTCAAGGTGTCCGGCAAGGGGGTCGCGGGGCTGGCGTACTACGCCAGGCACTGCAGCTACCTGCCCATGAGCGGCTCGGTGACCGCGACCCTCGCCGAGGAGCTCGCGGATCACCGGACAAGCAAGGGCGCGGTGATGATGCCGGTCGACCAGCCGCTGTCGCAGGAGCTGCTCCGGCAGCTCGTCGACGCCCGGCTAGCCGAGCTGGGCCAGACCCGCTGAGCGGTCGCGGTCGCGATCTGAGGCTGGGTGGTGACCCCCCCCGCCGGTCGGGTTGGAGGCGGCTGGGGGTGGGTGGTGACCCCCCCGCCGGTCGGGTTGGAGGCGGCTGGGGGTGGGTGGTGACCCCCCCCGCCGGTCGAGCCTGTCGAGACCCCTCCCAGGTCGCCTGCCGCGATGGTCGAGAACGGCCAGCCGGCCGACCGCCCGACTTGGCGATCGAACGTATGTTCGATACTGTTCGGTATCGGGTCGGGGGGAGGGTCAGATCGTG
>CAYQMN010000019.1:0-52993 GCA_964418695.1 uncultured Bifidobacteriaceae bacterium
CCAGCGGGCAGCTTTCATGTCCGCCACTGGGCAGTTCCCACTGACCCTTGACACGGGGGTGAGCCCTCGCCGAGGTCGTCCTCGAACGCGATCAGGTGAGGAGCCCCGCGTACGCGGGGGTGAGCCGTGCATTTCCCGGGTAGGGGGCCGACCCCACATAGGAGCCCCGCGTACGCGGGGGTGAGCCGCCGAACGCGGCCTCCACGCCGGCCGCCGACCAAGGAGCCCCGCGTACGCGGGGGTGAGCCCTCGCGTAGAAGCCGGACTCGGTGGCCGCATCCAGGAGCCCCGCGTACGCGGGGGTGAGCCCAGCACAGCCTCGTCCACCCGGGCACCCATCGCAGGAGCCCCGCGTACGCGGGGGTGAGCCCAGCCCGCCGGCCGCCGTGACCTTCTCGACGACAGGAGCCCCGCGTACGCGGGGGTGAGCCCGACCCCGGCTGTACGTGCGTGTTCGACCGGACAGGAGCCCCGCGTACGCGGGGGTGAGCCTCAGGCCACACAGTCCGGCTTCTATGCGAGTGTAGGAGCCCCGCGTACGCGGGGGTGAGCCGGCCACGATCCGCCGACTCAAGGACGCCACCTGCTCACCCCCGCGTACGCGGGGGTGAGCCCGGGCACAATCTCACGGCTGTCACCTCCCACCGAGGAGCCCCGCGTACGCGGGGGTGAACCCAGCCCGCAGAGCCCGGCCCGGAGCCCCGATGAAGGAGCCCCGCGTACGCGGGGGTGAGCCGGTCGGGCGGCGGCAGATCGAGTTCGGGGAGGCAGGAGCCCCGCGCACGCGGGGGTGAGCCGCGCTCACACCCGCACCGCACCGACCCCAGACAAGGAGCCCCGCGTACGCGGGGGTGAGCCGGTGAGGCGCCGTCATTCCGGCTTGACGCGCTCAGGAGCCCCGCGTACGCGGGGGTGAGCCCTTCACGACACCCGTTTCTGCGACCTCCATCGCAGGAGCCCCGCGTACACGGGGGTGAGCCGCGGGCCCGCCACACAGCTGCACCGGATCCCAAGGAGCCCCGCGTACGCGGGGGTGAGCCCCGGAGCGGGCGTGCCTTCGGGAACGCTGAACCAGGAGCCCCGCGTACGCGGGGGTGAGCTTTACCCCGGCCGCAAGGTTCGCGTCACGGGTGGAGGAGCCCCGCGTACGCGGGGGTGAGCCCCGAACGGCCGACCCGGATTGGCGTGAGGCGCCAGGAGCCCCGCGTACGCGGGGGTGAGCCACGTTCGCGCGGCTCTCGCCCCAAACCATTCAGAGGAGCCCCGCGTACGCGGGGGTGAGCCCCGAGAGGACCCTCATGACCTTCCCGATCACCAGGAGCCCCGCGGGGCGCGGGAAGTGAGCGCCGCGAATCCGTTCCGCCGACCCCCAGCGGCCCCGACTGGCCGTTGACGCGCCCGCCCCGGGAGCCCGTCGTCGCAGCATGCCAAGTGCCGGGCAGTTCCCAGAGTGACAGCCACGACGTCTGTCCAGGCGAGCATCGCTCAGCCCAGTGCCACCACAGGGGACTTCGCCGCGGGTTCCCGCCACGTAGTCCGTGGCCGAAGGCTGGCGTCGCGGATCATCGCGTTGACCTGGTCGGCACACCGATCGGCCAGGTTGCGGATGCCCAGGCCTCGCAGCACGGCCGCCCCCGGCAGGCCGCTGCTCTCGAGCGCCGCCCCCTCGTCGGACTGGGTGTGCAGCAGCACTGAGGTCCCGGTGGATTCCGCCATGTACAGCTCGTCCCACGAACGTGACTGCCAGCCGCGCCCCTTGCGGACGTGGACGCCCGAGGTGTCGGCGACGATCCCGTGAGTCAAGGCCATCACCATCGCCCAGCTTGCCCAGAGGCCGACGCCCCAGAGGAGGAGCATGTCGCTCAGGTCAGTCTCCCGCGGCGCCGAGAACTCCCAGGCGCCCAGGCCGAGCATGACCAGCCACGCCCCGAAGACAACGGCACGCCAGGCAGTCGGCAGCTGGTACACCCGAGGCGCACCGGAGCCCACCATCCCTGAGGCCTCGCTCGAGCGACCGCTCACCAAGCGATGAAGGTCCCTGCCGCATCTCGATGCCCGCGGACGGCACGGATCGGGCGCGCGGGGGACGTACAGCACGGGATCGCTGTCCCCGTCGCGGATCTCGATGGCGACCGTCGCCCCGTCGTAGGGGATGCCGTGCAGGATCGCCAGGTCCCGCCGGCACAGCCCGTCGGCCAGCGACGCGAGGTCGGGCAGGTCGGGCACCTCGGCGGGAGCCTCAAGCTCTTCCTGCGTGAGGTCCGGCTCGGCCAGCTCGTAGGGAACGGCGTCGATCGAGAGCAGCGGGCGGTCCTGCGGTCCCGCGTCCGCAGCCCAGAGCATGAGGGTGCCCTCGGCATCCGCGCCGGCGAGGCCGCGTTGGGCAGGGTGCGGGGCACGCGGTCCCGACACGGCCGCGAGGCGGCGCTGGATCTCCCAGGCCAGCGTGCCGGCTATGGAGACGAGAACGAGAGCGGCCGCCAGCTCGAAGGTCGCGTCGTAGGGCTCACCGGCGAGCCTCGCCCACGTCCCGTCGACCAGCATGGGGACGTCGGTGCCGATCGGATAGACCGAAGGTCCGCACTGTCCAGGGAGCGGACCTCCCCGCCGGGCAGGGCGACCTCCACCGACTCCTCGTGGACCGCCTGCACCACGCCGGTCTGCTGCGTGGCAGCGTCCGCATGGCGCTTCGGCAGTCCGAGTGAACGCGAGGTATCCCAGCAAGCCCACGGCCACGAGCACGGCTCCGAAGGCACCCAGGGCGCGACCACTGAGCCTCGCCACCATCCATGACCTGCTCGGCCGCAGCTGCTCGGGGACTACGACCGGACGCCCGATCGGGCGAGTTCCCTAGCCAGAGATCGCTGCCGCCGAGAGCCCGCCAGCACCGCGATCGCGTACCCGGCGCTGGCGATACAGACCACCCCGAGCGCGGGGGGCAGCCAAGGGTCGTAGTGGCCGATGTCGGGGTCCTGGGTGATCTGGAGCCAGCCCGCCAGCGGGAGCGTCACCAGCGCCGCGGCGGGTGCCCGGTGCAGGCCGATAAGCCCGACGGTCAGACAGGCGAGCAGCACCGCGAACAGCGGCTCGGTGCCGCACGGGGCCTGGACCGTGCAGACCAAGGGCGGCGCGAAGGCGATGAGCGCAGCGATCACACCCAGCCACGTCACCGTGAGTCCCCACGCCGCCCACGGAGAGGACCGGCGCGCTGCGCGCCACTGTTCGGCACGCGGCCTCGACCACGCGACCACGTGGACCCCCCTGCAGCTCCAGCCCGAGGGCAGGCGTTCACGGGCATCGGCCCGCCGCGCCAGACACACTCAGGCGGCGTCAAGGATAGGTTCGCCGGGGTTGTGCTCTGGCGCGCTTCAGCGCGGGGCGATCTACTCGTCACGTCCCGTCCGCGCCCATCGCCGCCGGCTCGCCCGCGAAGAACAGGAGCCCCACCATGCAGAAGGTCGTCCCGCACTTGTGGTTCGACACCCAGGCCCGGGAGGCCGCGCAGTTCTACGCCTCGGTGTTCCCGGACTCGGAGATCCACGGCGGCACCGTGCTGCCCGACACCCCCAGCGGGGACGCCGAGACGGTCTCGTTCGCCGTCGCCGGTTACGAGTTCATGGCGATCAGCGCGGGTCCGCACTTCACGATCAACCCGTCGGTGTCGTTCATGCTCAACTACGACCCCTCGATGATCGACGACGCCGAGCAGGAGCTGCGCCGTGCCTGGGCGGCGCTCTCCGAGGGTGGCACGGTCCTGGTGCCCTTGGACAAGTACCCGTTCAGCGAGCTGTTCGGCTGGGTGCAGGACCGCTTCGGTGTGTGCTGGCAGGTCCTGCTCACCGATCCGGCGGGGGAGGATCGGCCGTTCCTGACGCCGATGCTCATGTTCGTCGGCGACGTGTGCGGCAAGGCCGAGGAGGCGACGGACTTCTACCTGAGCGTCTTCGACTCCGCGAAGCGAGGCACGCTGTCTCACTATCCGCAGGGGCAGGAGCCGGACCGGGCCGGCACCGTGAACTACACCGACTTCCAGCTCGAGGGTCAGTGGTTCGCGGCCATGGACAGCGCCCAGGACCACCGGTTCGGCTTCAACGAGGCCGTCTCGCTGATGGTCACCTGCGACAGCCAGGCAGAGATCGACGACTACTGGGAGGAGCTCTCCGCCGTGCCCGAGGCCGAGCAGTGCGGCTGGCTCAAGGACAAGTACGGAGTCTCCTGGCAGATCGTCCCGGCGCGCATGAACGAGATGATGAGTCAGGGCTCGCCCGAGCAGATCCAGCGCGTGACCCAGGCATTCCTGCCCATGAAGAAGCTCGACCTGGCCGCCCTGGAGGAGGCCTACGCCGGGGCTTCGTGAGCCGCCTACGCCCGGGGCGTCGTGAGCCGCCGGCACCAGCGCCTCGCGACCTCCCGGTGGCGGGCCACCGCTGAGCCGTCGCCGGCGCGGGCGGTCGCCGGCCGAGCCGGGCGGTCAGGCCTTGGGTGCGGGGCCGTTGCCCGGGGCGCGCTTGGCCGGCGTCGAGGGGCCGCGGCCCTGGCGGCGCCGGTGCGTCGGGCGGGCGCTCTCGATCTCGGCGATCTGCTCGGCCGAGGCCGGGCCGCCCCACCACGAGGCGGGGGCCGGCGACCAGATCGTGCCGATCGAGGTCTCCACGCGCAGCCCGCCCCGCAGGCGGGTGCCGCGCTCCAGGCTGCGGACCTCCGACCACGGGATCCTGCGCGTGCGGATGAGGGTCACTTCGAGCCCCGCCTCGGAGACGATCAGCCCCTGCCGCCAGAACATCAGGGCGCTGAACGCGATCAGCCAGAACGCGAGGTAGCGCAGAGTGAGGTCCTGCGCGAACAGAAGGACCAGGCACACGAACGCGGCCGGTGCCATCCCGATCAACGGCCGGCGGTAGGTCATGCGAGTCACGCGACACCTCCCGGGCGCTGACCCGCGCGTGCTCGTTGTGCCGCACCTCGGCGACTGAACATCGGCCGGGCCTGGCTGTGGTCCACGTGCGCGGGCATGGCGCTCCTTCTCCATGTGGCGATGGGGACAAACGTAGGGGAGCCGCCCTCAGATGCCGGCGGTGACGTGCCCGCGTGGCCGAATGGCGGCACGCTCGCTCGGGAGGGGCACCTGAGCCAGACCCGCGGGGCGAGGCGGTCTGGGCCACCCGTCGATCGAGCTCGTCGAGGCCGGTGGCGAGCGGGTCAGGCGGATCAACGGGGATCTGCGCCACAGGTCGGTCGAGGGAATGGAGGCCTCACCCCGGTTCGGTCCTCCGTCCGGGCGCGGATCGGCCACCTGCGGGCACGATTCGGCCGAATCCGGCCGTTCCATGCCCCTGACGGTGAGGGCCCAGATGGCACGCCCGGTGCCCGCTCGGCGGGCCCCCACGGTCGGCCCGCCCCTGACCGACCGTTGCCTCCGGTACTATGGAGGCCTCAGCTCGTCAGCCTCACCGCGAGTTGTCCACACGTTGTAGCGCCCGACTTCTGCTCCGTGTGTGGCCGCCCGAAGCCTTCGGACCCGCGGCCGTCGGTGAGCCCCGACAGATTGCGATCCCTTCGTGCCCTCGTTCACCGCTCTTGGCGTACCCGCACGCCTCTCCACCGTCCTGGCCGATCTCGGCATCGACACCCCCACCCCGATCCAGGCCGCGACGCTGCCCGACTCGCTGGCCGGCCGCGACGTGCTCGGCCGCGGTCGCACGGGCTCGGGCAAGACCTACGCCTTCCTGCTGCCGCTGGTCGCGCAGCTCTCCGACGGGGGTCGCCCCAAGCCGGGCGCCCCACGTGCGCTGATCCTCGCCCCGACCCGTGAGCTGGTCGGCCAGATCGACGAGGCGCTCGCCCCGCTGGCCAAGACCGCGGGTCTGCGCACCCGAACGGTTTTCGGCGGGGTCGGCCAGAATCCGCAGGTCGCCGCGCTGCGTGCCGGCGTCGACATCGTCGTGGCCTGCCCGGGCCGCCTGGAGGACCTGATCGGCCAGGGGCACTGCACGCTGTCCGAGGTCGAGGTCACCGTCATCGACGAGGCCGACCACATGGCCGATCTGGGCTTCCTGCCCGGCGTTCGCCGGCTGCTCGCGCGCACCCCCAAGGGCGGTCAGCGCCTGCTGTTCTCCGCGACCCTGGACCAGGCGATCGACACCCTCGTGCGCCAGTTCCTGGTGGACCCGGTGACCCACGAGGCCGACTCCGCGCAGTCGCCGGTGGCCGAGATGAGCCACCACGTGCTGCACATCGAGCGCGAGCACCGCCTGCCGATCCTGGTCGACCTGACCAGCGCGCCGGGCCGCACCGTCGTGTTCACGCGCACCAAGCACGGTGCCAAGGCGCTGGCCCGCCAGCTCAACCGCAGCGGGGTCAGCGCCGTCGAGCTGCACGGCAACCTCGGCCAGAACGCCCGGACCCGTAACCTCGCCGCGTTCCACGAGGGCGGGGCGTCGGTGCTGGTCGCGACCGACATCGCCGCGCGCGGGATCCACGTCGACGACGTCGCGCTGGTCGTGCACGCCGACCCGCCGACCGAGCACAAGGCGTACCTGCACCGCTCCGGGCGGACCGCCCGCGCGGGCAACACCGGCACCGTCATCACGCTGATGACGACCGACCAGGCGCGCGACGTCCGCGACCTGACCCGGGCCGCCGGGATCACGCCGACCACCACGCGCATCCAGGGCGCGACCCACCCGGTGCTGGCGCAGCTGGCGCCGGGGGAGCGGGTGCTGACCGAGCCGGTCGAGGTGGCGGCCGACCTGGCCGGTGCGGCCCGATCCGGTGCTGGTCGGTCCGGTGGCGGCCGATCCGTTGCTGGCCGGGCCGAGAGCCCGGCCGGGTCGCGTCCGCGGCGCCGTCGGGGCGGTGGCGGAGGGGACAAGGCGAGCCGCTCCGCTGGCCTCGGATCGGGCCAGGCCCCCACTCGGGGTGGCTCGGCCCAGGCTGGGTCGGCCCAGGGTGGCTCGGCCCAGGGTGGCTCGGGGCAGCGGTTCTCCGGGCAGGACGGCTCACGACAGGGGCGTCCGGGCCAGGGCCGGTCGGAGGGCCGCTCCGGGCAGAGTCGCTCGGCGCAGAAGCCCGCGGCCAAGGGCGGTTCCCCGCGTGGCGGCTCCGGTCGCTCGGCGGGCCGGACCTCGACGTCGGCGCCGCAGAGCGTGGTCGCGTACAGCACCGGCTTTCGGTCCCGCTGACCCCGGGGGGCCCGAGCCCTGGAGTTGGTAGTGAATATGGCCAACTCAGTTGGCCATATTCACTACCAGCTCCGGCAACCTGGTGGGCGTGCCGTCCACGATTCGCTGGTGGGGGCGATGCTCGGGGCCGGGTCAGCGCTCGTGCGTGACGCCGTTCTTCCACGTTGGCCGCCGCGGACCGGATCTGCCTGCGGCGCTCGCCCCGGACTCGCCCGGCGACCGCTCACGAGGGCCGCGGCAGAGGCGGTCCGCGTGTCGATCCACGCGGTTCCCGACGAGATCTCGTAGCCGCCGCATCCGACTCTGGGGCAGGCTGGGGGTCAGGATCGTCACGATCAAGGAGGAGATCTGATGAGCGAGTACCAGTCCGGCGTCTGCAACATCGGTCCCGAGGAGATCGAGCACCGCCGCCGCGGGGGGCACGTCGGATCGGCGGCCTCGGTGGCGCTGCTCTCGGTCTTGGTCGCGACGAACGCTCCGCGCTGGTCACGGCTGCTGGTCGCGCTGCCGGCTTCCGTCGCCGCCAGCGGCTACCTGCAGGCGCGGGCGCACTTCTGCGCCGGGTTCGGCGCGCGCGGCCTGTACAACTTCGGCCCGATGGGTACGACGACGGTCGTCACGGACCCGCAGGACCTGGCCCGCGACCTGCGCACCTCGCGCCGGATCAGCCTGCAGAGCGCCGCCATCGGCCTGGGTGCGGCCGCCGCGGCCGTGGCGCTCCCGCGCCGCTGATGGCCCGGATCGAGTCTGGCCGCGTCGCCCACGGGAACGAATCGAACCGACGCCGTCATTCGAGATCCGAGGAACCGCCGTGGACCACCCCCGGCAGATCAGCCGCACGCCTGACGACCTTGCGGACGCGTGCCTGGTGGCCACCCAGGCCACCGGGGCGTGGGGGCGTGGGGGCGTGCGGTGGCCTCGAACGGATGGGCCCTGGTCGTCGGACTCGCGGTGTTGTGCCTGGCCCGGGCGGTCTTCCTCGGCGACGGTGTCTTCGCGCTCACGACGGCGGTGGTCGGCGCCGTGAGCGTCTGGTTCGTCCCGCGCCTCCTCGCACGCTCGACCCGTCGGCGGGTCTCCCACCATTCAGCGAGCCAGGCGCAGACGACTCCCGGGCCGCGCACGCTGTGGATCACGGACGCGGGCCTGTCCGACACGGGTCCGGGATCAGCGCGACCGGTGCCTGGGACCGGATCACCCATCACGTGGTCACCCGCAGCGGCCGTCTTCGGCGTCGGGCTGAGCGTGGTCGTCGACATCCCTCGCCGCCGCCGCGGCGTCGTCGCTGCGATCGACGCCTTCGCCGCGCATACGGTCGCCCGGAAGACACCAGCGAGCACGAGCGTCCAGCCCGCCTGATCCCGCCTCCGGTGCCCCAGGAAGGCCGCCTGCTTCGTCGCCCCCGCCCCAGGCCCGTCTGAGCTGGCGGGAGCCGGGTCCACCCGGGAATGCCGCGCCGGCCTTGCCCGTTATGTCCGGCACTGCCCGGGAGGATCCGCCCGTCCGGGGCCGAACGAGGGAGCCGTCCATGCCCGTCGCCTACTGGATCATCGCGGGATTGCTCGCCGCGTTCTTCCTCTACGCCGGAGTGCTGAAGGTCGCCCGGAGCAAGGAGCAGCTCGCGCCCATGATGGGCTGGGTCGACACGGTTCCGATGTCCGTCGTGCGGGGCATCGGCGTCGCCGAGATCCTCGGTGCCATCGGGTTGATCCTGCCGCCGCTCACCGGCATCGCGTCGGGGCTCGCGGTCGCCGCCGCGATCGGCTTCGTGATCCTCCAGGTGCTCGCCGCCGCGCTGCACCTGTCCCGTGGCGAGGTCAAGGAGTCGACGATGAACGTGGTCCTCATCGCCCTGGCCGCCGCCGCGGCCTGGCTGGTCGCGAGCGCCTGAAGGCGGCGGTCGCTCGGAGTTGGTAGTGAGAACGGCGCACTCAGTTGGCCGAATTCACTACCAACGGGCCCGGTGACGCGCCGATAGCGTCGGGTCATGGCTTCCGTCCTGTGGCTCACCGGTCCGGTCCTGGTCGCCCGCGACGAGGTCCGCGCCCAGGCGTGGGTCCTCGACGGGCGCATCACGTACACGCCACCCTCGGGCGACCACGACGTGACGACCGTCGACGGCTGGGTGCTCCCGGGACTGGTGGACGCGCACTGCCACATCGGTCTGGGCCACCAGGGGGCCGTGGACAGGGCGACCTCCGAGGCTCAGGCCCGGACCGACCGGGATGCCGGCGCGCTGCTGCTGCGCGACGCCGGGTCTCCGGCCGACACGCGCTGGATCGACGGGCTCACCGATCTGCCCCGCGTCATCCGGGCGGGGCGGCACATCGCGCGGACCCGGCGCTACATCCGCGACTTCGCGTGGGAGGTGGAGCCCGACCAGCTCGTGGAGCGGGTGCGGGCGGAGGCGCGCGCCGGTGACGGCTGGGTCAAGCTCGTGGGCGACTGGATCGACCGCGGGACCGGCGATCTGAGCCCCTGCTGGCCGCGCGACGTGCTCGCGGAGACGGTCGCCGCGGCGCACGAGGAGGGCGCCCGGGTCACCGCCCACTGCTTCGGCGAGGAGTCGCTGCACGACTTCGCCGCCGCCGGGACCGACTGCATCGAGCACGCCTGCGGCCTGCAGGACGACACGATCGAGACCTTCGCCACCCAGGGCATCGCGATCGTCCCGACCCTGGTGAACATCGAGACGTTCCCGGCGATCGCCGCGCCCGCGCGCGAGAAGTTCCCGGCCTACTACCGGCACATGCTCGACCTGCACGAGCGCCGCTACGCCATCATCGCCGCCGCGCACGAGGCCGGAGTCGCGGTGTACGCGGGCACGGACGCAGGCGGCTCGCTGGCCCACGGCCTGGTCGGCGCCGAAGTCGGGCACCTGACCAGGGCCGGCTTCAGCGCCCTGGAGGCGCTGGACGCCGCCTGCTGGGCCGCGCGGGCCTGGCTGGGGCACCCCGCGCTGGAGGAGGGGGCCGAGGCGGATCTGGTCGTCTACTCCGCAGATCCGCGGCTGGACGTGGGGGTACTTGCCCACCCGGAGGCGGTGATCCTCCGCGGCCGAGTCGTGCGCTGAGCCCGGGCAGCGAGCGGGCACGCACGGCCGCGGCCATCCGGGCCGTCGTGCACCGCCTCGCGCTCGGTGGTCCCATCGGGTTTCGTCCACCCGCTGGCGTGGCGGGTGACCAGCGGGTGGAGTCAGCTCCTGGAATGGTCGCGCGCTGCTTCCGAACGACTCTGGCCACCGTGGTCTCGTCTCGCGGCGGCCCGCGCCGGGGCCGGTGGTGACGGGCAGGTGCGGGCGTGATGGGCTGGACCCGGCCGGACACCCGAGGAGGACGAACCATGGACACCGAGATCGTCGAGCTGCCGGAGCTGCGTGGAGTCGGCATCCTGCATGTGGGCGCGTACGACACGCTCGGGGCGGCCTTCGACCGTCTGGGCGCCTGGATGATGGCGCACCAGGGGGAGCTGCGCGGCGCCCCGCGCGCGGTCTACGTGGACGACGCCCAGACCCCGCCCGATCGGCTGCGGACCTGGGTGGCCGTGCCGGTCTCCGAGGACCTCGTGCTCTCCGGCCACGACGACCCGGTCCGGCCGTGCGCCCTCCCCGGGGGCCGCCACGTCCGGGGCGTGCATCGAGGGGCCTACGAGGGGCTGGCCACGGCCTGGCCGAGCTTCATGGACGCGATCGAAGCCAGTGGCCAGGAGCTCGACGGGTCGCGGCCGTGCTCGGAGGTCTATGTCAGCAATCCAGGTGAGACCGCCGAGGAGGACCTCGTCACCGAGCTCTACCAGCCGATCCGGTAGCGCTGGCGGGCGCGGAAGGGTCCGGTCCTCTCTGGCTGATCCCCCCGCAGCTCCAGCCCCAGAGGTGGGGCCCGGGCCGGGCGTGCCGTCCGGGCGACCTCGTCGCCGAACTGGGGGCGTCGCCACGTCAGGACAGAGCGGGGCCACCGCCGGGTGGGCCGTCCAGCACGGTCGGGACGTACTCCAGCAGTTGCAGGCCGCCCTCGAACGTGTGGCTGTCCACCAGCTCCAGACGCACGTCGGGGTAGCCCTCGAAGATCCGGTCACGGCCAGTGGCTCCGCAGATGACCGGGAACACCACGACCCGGAACCGGTCCACCAGGCCGGCCCGCAGCAGCGACCGGCACAGCGTCAGGCTGCCCAGGGTGCGCATTGACTCCGAGCCTTTCGCCTTCATGGTGCGGACCGCCTCGGCCGCGTCGCCGCGCACCAGCCGCGAGTTCGCCCACGTGAGCGGCTCCTCCAGGGTGGAGGAGAACACCACCTTCGGGATCGGGTCGAGCTGATCGACCCCCTCGACCCCCGCCGCCGCGAACCGCGACATCAGCCGGTAGGTCGTCGCGCCCATGAGCAGGGTGTGCCCGGCGTCGGGCGACTCGTCCAGCCACCGCAGGTACTCGGGGCTCTCCAGCCCCCACCAGCCGGGCCAGTCCTGCGCCGAGGCGCACCCGTCGAGTGTGATGATGAAGTCCACCAGCAGCTCGGGCATCGATCTCACTCCTCACGCGATCGGGGATGTGCAGAGTCCGTCCATCGTGGGTCGGAGGCCGGCGCCTGGCAACCGCGCCGAACCGGCGCCGGGCGCGTCCGGCGAACCGGACGCCTGAGACTTGGTCAACGACTGGGGTGCGAGTGCGGGCTGGGCACGGGCGGGTGCGGCGCGCGGATGCCTGTCGTCGCGCGGTGGGAAGGGTTTGGTGGACGCCGTGAGCCTGCGTCGCACCGCTGCCACCGCCTAATTTGGCCCGGTGGATCTGGTCAAGCCGGTGGGCTTCGAGCATGCGTACGGGGCCGACCTGGACCGGGCCCTGGTGCTCGGTGGGGGTGGCGTCTTCCAGATCGCCTGGCAGACCGGCTACCTAGCGCGCGCCGCGAGTGCGGGGATCGACCTGCGCGGAGCCGACCGGATCGTGGGCACCTCGGCCGGCTCGATGGTCGGCTCGATCCTGTCCGCGCGCCGGATCGGCCTGATGAGCGTCGCGGCCGACCTGCTGGCCCGCGCGCCGTTCCTGGTCTCGCTGCTGGCGCCCACCGAGCTGGCGGGCAGCCAGCAGCGCGCGTTCGAGCGGATGTGGCGGGCGACCGACAGCGACCCGGAGACGGTCCGGGCCATCGGCCACGCGGCGCTGGCCGCCGCCACGCCCTCGGCTCGCACGATGCGCCGCAACGTCAGCGTCCTGGTGGACTACGCGCGGTGGCCTTCGCGCCGGCTCTGGGTGACGGCGGTGGACGCCTACACCGGAGAGCGGGTGGTCATCACGAAGGAGTCGGGCGTCCGCGCCCCGCGTGCGGTCGCCGCCAGCTGCGCGCTGCCCGGCTTCTACACCCCCCAGCTCATCCACGACCGGCGCTGCATGGACGGGGGCACCGCCGGCAGCGCGACGAACAGCGACCTGGTGGCCGGTGCGGCGCGGGCGATCGTGCTGTCGCTCGCGCCGGGCGATCGGCCGATGCCGGAGGCGATGGCCGGGGCGGCCCCGGATGCGATGCTCGTGGAGATGGCCGCCCTGCGCGCCAGCGGCACCGAGGTGTTCCACCGGTGGGCGCCGTTGCGCGCGGACCTCGACGTGATGTCCCCGGCGTCGATGGACGAGGGTCTCCAGGCCGGCCGGGCCGCAGCCGACGCCGACCTCGACGAGCTGCGCGAGTTCTGGCGCGTGTGAGGCCCCGCGCCCCGCGGGTGGGTTCTCGAGAGGCTCGGCCTGCGGGTGGCGGGCTGGCCTAGGGGGGCTGGGGTGGCGATGGCCTGGGGACCCTGCGGACCGGGCGACGAACCTGCGCGAATCGCCCACGGACCTGCGCGGATCGGACACAGAAGGGCGATTCGCGCAAGTTTCGTGGCGGCCCCCGTGAGACGGTCCCTGCCTAGACTCGCTGGGCATCCGCAGGGCGAGGAAGGGGCACCCATGGCCGCCGACGGTTTCAGCAAGGAGGAGCGCGCGGCGATGAAGGCGCGCGCTGCCGAGCTCAAGTCCACGAGCAAGCGGACCTCGGCGGCGGAGAAGGCCGCCGCGGCCGAGCAAGACGCACTGGCCAAGATCGCCGAGATGCCCGACGAGGATCGGCGGATCGCCGAGGCGCTGCACGCGATCGTCGCTGAGCACGCACCCCACCTGGCCGCGCGCACCTGGTACGGGATGCCGGCCTATGCCCGAGACGGCAAGACGATCGTGTTCTTCAAGGCCGCCGCGAAGTTCAAGGGGCGCTACGCCGAGGTGGGGTTCAACGAGGACGCCCAGCTGGACGAGGGTCCCATGTGGCCCACGGCGTTCGCTGTCACCGCGCTCACGCCCCAGGTCAGGGAGCGCCTCGAGGAGCTCGTCCGGCGAGCCGCCAGCTGACCCCGCCGCGGGTCAGGGCCGGGGGCGCCCCCTTCGGGTGCCTGGGGTCACCCGACTCTCGTGCGTGCGCGCGCGTACCGATCGATCTCCCGGGGCGGCTGCGTGGGTGGGGGCTTGTGCCGGAAGACCACTCGGTTCTGCACCGCGAAGCTGGTCAGACAAAGGACCGTCTCGGTCACGATCTTGGCCAGCAGCAGTCCGGCGCCGGCGCTGGTCAGGGTCCACATCAAGGCGTAGTTGGCCGCGACGAGCGCGATCGCCAGAGTCGCGTACCGGCGCGCCGCCCGCCCGAGCGGGCCGCTCGACCCGAACACGACCTGCCGGTTCACGGTGAAGTTGACCGTCGCCGAGATCGCCCGTGCGCCGACCACGGACACCAGCAGGTTGCCCGTCAGCGCCATGAGCGCGACCAGCCCGATCACGTCCAGGATCGCGGCCAGCGTCGAGGAGGCCACGAACCGCAGGAGTGGGGCGTACACCCGCGCCGAGTCCACGATCGGCCGGAAGTGGGTGCCGGAGTTCCCGTCGAGGTAGACGGTCCGGATCGGCACCTCGACGATCGGGCGGCGGTCGGCATGGGCGCGCAGGAGCACGGCCATCTCGTACTCGAACCGGTCGCCGGGCACGGTCTGCAGCCAGCCGACCAGATCGGCGGGGTAGCCGCGCAGGCCGGTCTGGGTGTCGCGCAGCCGCAGCCCGGAGGCGATCCGGACGAACCCGCGTGTGGCCTCGTTGCCGAACCGGCTGCGGAACGGGACCCTCCCGGCGAAGCTGCGCGCACCGAGCACGATCGGGCCGGGCTCGTGCGTGGGGCGCGACGCGAGTCGTTGCGCCACGGCCAGGATGTCGGTGGGCAGGTGCTGGCCGTCGCTGTCGGCGCACACCACGTCGTGGCCCGGCCAGGCCGATTCGACGTGCGCCAGGCCGGTCCGCAGGGCGGCCCCCTTGCCGGCATTCTTCGGATGGGTCAGGATCGTGGCCCCGAGCCCCGCCACCGCGTGGAACAAGGGCACGTAGCGCGGTCCGCTGCCGTCGTCGACGACCAGGACGCGCGCCGCCGGGGCCGCGGCCCGCAGCGCGGTGACCAGGGCGACGAGGTGCTCGTCGGGCTCGTAGGCGGGGATGAGGACGACCATTGCGGGGGTCATCGCGACCTACCCGACGTAGAGGATGTCGGAGGTGCCTCGCTCCTGGCCGCGGCCGAGCGGGTCGTTGACCACGTCTCCGTCGAAGTACATCGTCGAGGAGCCGCCGCCGTCGAGGTTGTAGGCGGTGGTGGCGCCCAGGTCGGCGAAGATCTGGGCGAACTGGCTCATCGTGACGCCCTTGCTGTATCCGGGCGAGCGACCGTCGACCACGACGAGCACGTAGTGGTGGGCCGAGACGATGCCGATGCCGGTGCGCGGCTGGCTTCCCTGGACCGAGTGGTTGCCGAAGTTGGTGTCGACCTCGACGTCGTCGATGCCCGAGACGATCGACCCGTTCGAGACCAGCGCCGGGCCGAACGACAGGGTGTTCCACACGCCCTCGGCGACCAGCTGTGCGGCGGTGGTCTGCGTCTCGTCGTAGACCTTCATCGTGCCGTCGCGGTAGATGGCCAGGCCCGCGCGCGCCCCGGAGTCGCGGTAGACCACGCCGTTGCGGATGACGATGCCGGTGTCGCGGAAGCCGTAGTAGTCGCCGTTGATCGCGAAGATCGCGTCGTTGTCCTCGGCGATGTCAGAGGTGTGCTCCACGATGTTCGTGCCGAAGGCGTTGTGGGCGAACGCCGAGCGCAGCTGGGTCGCGTCGTCCAGGACGACGTCGGCCACGTAGTAGGTGACCGTGTCCTCGCCCGAGCCGGTCACGACCTTCGTGATCGTGATCGCTGTATCGGAGTCGGTGTAGGAGTCGTCGGTGACGACGGCAGTGGAGGTGCCCGAGGAGCTGGAGTGGGAGGAGTTCGAGTCGGTCGCCGTTCCATTGTCGGTCGAGGTCCCAGAGTCGGCGGACGAGTCGGTCGCCGTTCCGGTGTCGGCGGACGCGTCGGTCGCGGTGTCGGTCGAGGTCCCAGAGTCGGTCGATGCACCGGCGGCCCCAGCCTGGGCGGCCTGCGCGGCCTCGTAGGCGGCGACGTCGGCGATCTGCACGTGGTCGATGACGAACCTGTTGAGCGCCCACGCGGTCGGGACGCCGATCGCAAGGGCCACCGCCAGCCCGCCGGCGGCCAGACGCCTGCCCCAGCGCCGGCGGCGCGGCTTCGGACTGCCTCGGGTGCCCCGGCTGCTCCGGCTGCTCCGGCTGGCCCGGGTGCCCCGGCTGGTTCGGCTGGCCCGGCTGGCACCGGGATCGCCCGGCGACGTGGACGCCGGAGGCCCCGGACGATCCGTGGACCCGCCCTGCGCGGTCCGTTCGGAGCCGCGCAGGGTCTCGGGGGCGTGGCCCGCTCCAGCGCCGAATGGGGGAGGGTGCTCGGGAGTGGACGGACCGGTTCGGATGTCGGTCATGGGGGCCTCCGACGGCTTGGCGCGCCGGCTGGTCCCGGCGTCTCGCAGTCATGTCTACGAGCCGCGGCTGGGAGTTCCCCGGGAGCAAGGTGGCAGCTCCCTGCCCGGTGCGGCGGGGCAAGGGGAAGCCTGGCGGGCCCAGTAGGTGCGCGAATCGGACATAGGTGTCCGTTCCACGCAGGTGCGTGTCCGTTCTGCGCAGGTCTGCAAGCACGAGCCTAGATAACGGAGGAGGAGGAGAAGAAGAAGGAGAAGGAGGAGCAGGAGGCGGAGGAGGAGGAGGAGCAGGCGGCTGGGGGGGGGGGTGCGTGTCATCGACGCTCCGGCCCCAGCGCCCCACCGGCCCCAGCGCCCCACCGGCCCCAGCGCCCCACCGGCCCCAGCGCCTCACCGGCCCACCCGGCCCACCGGCCCAGCGCCCCGGCCCAGCGCCTCACCGGCCCAGCCGGCCCACCAGGTCGTTGGCCCCTTGGCCCACCCGACGATCGGCCCACCCGGTCGTTAGTCCCTTGGCCCGTCCGACGGTCAGGCCACCCGGTCGTTGGCCCCTTGGCCCACCTGGGCCGCTGCCCACCCGACTACCCGACTACCCGACCACCCGGCCCGCCGGCCCTCGGCTCATCGGTCCAGGCCGGTCGGTCGCACGGCGTGTCGCACAGCTGATCGCCCGGCTGCGCACCTCTCCAGCCCGTTCCGACGATTGACAGTGCAACTGACCCGTGCCTAATATTCCGCGCGGACTAATTGGAACGGACTGACCGCATGCACACCCCCCTCGCCATCGCCGTGCTCGCGCTGCTGCGCGAGCGGTCGATGCACCCCTACGAGATGGCGCAGCTGCTGCGGGTGCGGCATCTCGACGAGCTCATCAAGGTCCGCGCCGGGTCGCTTTATCACACGGTCGGCCGCCTGGAGCGCGACGGACTGATCGAGCCGGTGGGCACCCAGCGCGAGGGCAACCGACCGGAGCGGACGACCTACCGGGTCACGCCGGCCGGCGACGCGGCCGTCGAGGGCTGGGTGGCCGAGCGGCTGGCGCAGCCGGTCAACGAGTTCCCGATCTTCCCCTACGCCCTCACCGAGGCGCACAACCTCACCGCCGACCAGGCGGTCGATGCCCTGGCCCAGCGGGTCGCGGCACTCGAGGCGGACATCGCACGGGTCGAGGAGCTGCTCTGCCAGCCCACGACCAGCGCCGCTCCGGCGCGCCGAGAGCTGCCGCACGTGAGCAAGCAGGTCTACCGGCTCGGCGCCGAGCACCGCGTCGCGATGTGGCGCGCGGAGCTGGCCTGGACCCGCGACCTCATCGAGCGCATCGAACGAAAGGACTTCCCATGGGAACCCTGGACGTGACCGCGGCGCGACCGCCCCGTCCCGCCCCTGACCTGCCCGACAACCCGTGGCCCGCCCTCTGGGCGATGGTCATCGGCTTCTTCATGATCTTGGTCGACTCGACCATCGTCTCGGTGGCCACGCCCGCGATCCGCGACGACCTGGGCACGGACTACAACTCGGTCATCTGGGTGACCAGCGCGTACCTGCTGGCCTACGCGGTGCCGCTGCTCATCACCGGTCGGCTCGGTGACCGGTACGGGCCCAAGAACGTCTACATGACCGGCCTGGTCGTGTTCACCACCGCGTCGCTGTGGTGCGGATTCACCGGCACCGTCGAGATGCTGATCGCCGCCCGCGTCGTGCAGGGTCTGGGCGCCTCGCTGATGACCCCGCAGACGATGGCGGTCATCACCCGCACGTTCCCGGCGCACAGTCGTGGCAAGGCGATGGCCCTGTGGGGCGCCACCGCCGGGGTGGCCACGCTGGTCGGCCCGGTGCTCGGCGGTGTGCTCATCGACCACGCCGGCTGGGAGTGGATCTTCTTCATCAACGTCCCGGTCGGGATCGTCGGGTTCTTCCTGGCGATGCGCCTGGTGCCGAGGCTGGAGACCCACAGCCACTCGTTCGACTGGCTGGGCGTGGCCCTCAGCGCGATCGCGATGTTCCTCATCGTGTTCGGCATCCAGGAGGGGGAGACGTACGACTGGGGGACCATCCAGGGCTGGCTCTCGGTGCCGCTCATCATCGCGGCCGGTCTGGCCGTCGGCGTGGTGTTCCTGGTCTGGCAGGCGAAGAACACCCGCGAGCCGCTGCTCCCGCTGCACCTCTTCCGCGACCGCAACTTCTCGGTCTCGAACGTGGGCATCTCGACGGTCTCGTTCGCGGTCACGGCCATGGCGTTCCCGTTCATGCTGTGGACCCAGACCGTGCGCGGCCTGGACGCCACCCAGTCGGGCCTGCTGTTCATCCCGATGGCGCTGGTCACCGGCGTGATGGCGCCCGTGGTCGGGCGGCTCACCGACCGGGTGCACCCGCGGCTGCTGACCTCGATCGGGTTCGCGTTCGCCTCGGCGTCGATCTTCGCGCTGGCCTGGACCCTGGCCCCGGACACGCCGATCTGGCAGCTGCTCGCGCTCAACGCGGGACTCGGCTTCGGCAGCGCGTTCCTCTGGGCGCCGCTGGCCGCGACCGCCACCCGCAACCTGCCGATGAGGCTGGCCGGGGCCGGCGCGGGCGTCTACAACGCGACCCGTCAGGTCGGCGCGGTGCTCGGCTCGGCGGCGATCGCCGCAGCGATCTCGAGTCGGCTCTCCGCCCATCTGCCGCAGGCCGCCTCGATGGCCTCGGAGCGCACGACCACCACCGGTGGCACGCTGCCGGCGGCCGTCGCCGAGCCGTTCACTCAGGCGATGGCCGAGGCGATCGTCGTGCCGGCGGTGGCGTTCCTGGTGGGGCTGGTCGTGGTCCAGCTGTTCACGCGGCCGACGCACGGCACGCCGGAATAGGCGGCTGGTCCGGTTGTCAGCCCACGCGGGCCATCAGAGGGCCCCTGGACTGACAACCGGCGCCCAGCGCCTGCTCCAGCGGGGTCAGTGGGCGTACAGGGCGATGTCCATCGCGATCGCCGAGGCCAAGGCGATGGCGCGCTGGTCGGGGGTGGCGTGGGTCGCGTACTCGACCACGTACTCGTCGGCGGAGGTGAACGCCGCGCGCATGTAGCCCTCGTAGCGCTTGTGGACCACCGCGAACGGACGGCCACCGGCATCCAGCGCGGAGAACCGCCGGTCGATCCAGTTCTCGGAGGCCAGGGCGCCGCCCGGTTGCCCGCCGACGACCAGGTCGAACGCCTCACGGACCATCCGGATCTTCTGGTTGATCTGGCCGATCTCGCTGCCGTCGGGGGTCACGACGGAGAAGCGCTGGGGGCCGACGCCACCTGGCTTGAGCAGCGTCATCACGCCCTGGCCGGACGGCTCGGTGAACTGGATGGTCACGGCCAGGTTGCGATCCAGGTCGGTCATCGCCTTCATGAGCCGCCCGCCGCGTCGCTGGCCGACCTGGGCAGCCAGACCGACCGGACCGCCCGCGGCATCGGTCAGTGCGTACACGCTGTTCGACTCCATCACGCGAGCCTGCTGGGAGATCTGCACGACCGGGCTCATCAGCATCGAGGAGATCCGCCACGAGGGAACCCCACCCGAGCCGGCCGTGGCCGTGGCCGCGGGTGACGGGGCGGGGGCGGGGGCGGCCGGCGGCTGCGCGGCTGGGTCGACCTGCTCGGTCCACTGGGCGCCGTCCCACCAGCGCTGCCCGGTCGGGGAGGTGGGCTCGGGGTACCAGCCCGCGGGCGGCAGCTGCTGCATGGGGTCTCCTGAAGTCGGTGGGGTCGCGTTCGTTCGAGCGTCGATCCCCGGCCCCGTCACTGTAGGGCGGGCAACCCCAGTGGGCACCGCGACGGGCTGAACCGGGCCGTGCCGACCTGGCCGCGGCCCCGGGCCGGCTGCGCCTCCCTGCCCGGCGAGCACCCCGCCCCAACCCTCCCTCGCGCATCCCCGCGCTGGGCCTCGAGACCGGGCAACGTTCCGGTGCTGCGCCTGCCGGTGCGGTACCGGGAAGCGCGGATGCGCCCGTCGGATGACCTTCGATCCCCGGGGTGACTGGACTGGTCCGACCATTGGCTACTCAACCGATCGGGAATGGTCTAGGGTGTGCGATGGCGCAAGGAGGCTGCCGTGACGACACCCGCCGATCTGAACCAGGAGCGGTTCCCGACCGCGGACTCTGCCGAGCCGGTCGGCGATCCTGCCCCCTCGCCGGCGACGGTCGCCTCGCGGTCTTCGGCCAGCCGGCTGATCGACCCGCGCGGACCGCGGTTCACCGCGTCGATCACCGCGGTCGTGCTGTTCGCCTCGCTCGTGCTCGGGTCGTGGCAGCTGCTCGCATTCCAGGCAGTCGTGTTCGGCCTCGGGGTGGCCCTGGGACCGGCACGCCAGCCCTACGGGATCGTGTTCCGCCGGGTCGTCCGCCCGCGCCTCTCCCCGCCGGAGCATCTGGAGGAGGCCGCGGCACCCCGATTCGCTCAGGGCTGCGGCTTGGCGTTCGCGCTGGTCGGGCTTCTGGGCTATGCGCTGGGCCTGACGTGGCTGGCGCTCGGCGCGACCGCCCTCGCGCTGGTCGCGTCCTTCCTCAACGCGGCCTTCAACTTCTGCATCGGCTGCGAGATCTACCTGCGGATCGCCCGCCTGCGCGGCTGAGCGCTGGCCGAGGGACCAGCCTCCGCTCACGTGGGGGTGCGGAGCGGGCGCCCCGGGTGGGGTCGCGACAGGCTCGACCGGCGGGTGGGGTCTCCTCGATCAGGCGGCTGCTCGGGAGGTCTGGCGAGCCTGGGCGTCGATGCCGGCCGACCAGGTGCGGTAGCCGCCGTCGAGGTTGACCGCGTCGTGGCCCAGCTGGTGCAGCAGGCGCACCGCCACGTGCGCGCGCACGCCCACGGCGCAGTGCACGACGATCCGGCGACCGGCCAGCTCCCGGTGTCGGGCGCGCAACTCGTCCAGCGGGATGCCCACCGACCCGGGGATCCGGCCCCGAGCCCGCTCGCCCGGTGACCGGACGTCGAGCACCAGCGCGCCCGCGGCGACCGCGTCGGACACCTCGTGCCACTGCACCGCCCGGGTGACGCCCGTCCGGAGGTTGTCGGCGATGAAGCCCAGCATGTTGACCGGGTCCTTGGCCGAGCCGAACTGGGGGGCGTAGGCGAGCTCGAGGTCGGCCAGGGCCGACCCGGTCAGGCCTGCGCACATCGCGGTCGCGAGCACGTCGATCCGCTTGTCGACCCCGGACTCGCCGACCGCCTGCGCCCCGAGGATCCGGTCGGTCAGCGGGTCCAGCATCAGCTTCAGGGACAGCTGTGCCGCCCCCGGGTAGTAGCCCGCGTGATCCATCGGGTGGGTGTGGATCACCCGGACCGGATGGCCCGCGGCCCGCAGCCGTCGCTCGCTCCAGCCCGTCGTGGCGGCCGCGAGGCCGAACACCTCGACGATCGCCGTGCCCAGCGCCGGTGCGGCGGCGGCGTGCCGGCCGGCGATGACGTCGGCCACCAGCCGACCGTGCCGGTTGGCGCTGTTCGCCAGCGGGACCAGCGTGGCGTCCCCGTCCACCGCGTCCCGCTTCTGCGCGACGTCGCCGACCGCGAAGATCGACGGGTCGCTCGTGCGCTGCTCCTCGTCGACCACGATGCCGCCCCGCGGGCCGATCGCCAGCCCGCCCTCCCGGGCCAGGGCCGACTCCGGGCGCACGCCGACAGCCGAGATCACCAGGTCGGCGGGCACCCTGCTCCCGTCGCCCAGCTCGACCGCCCCCGGATGGATCGCGGTGGCTGCCGACCCGGTGCGCAGCGCGACCCCGTGCCCCACAAGCCTGCGGGCGATCAGCTCGGCGAGCTCGGGGTCCAGCGCCGTGAGCACCTGGTCGGCCTGCTCGACGACCGTCACGGACAGCCCTCGCTTCGTGAGGTTCTCGGCCAGCTCCAGCCCCACGAATCCGCCGCCGAGGACGGCGACGCTGCGGGCGCGACCGTCGATCGCGGCCTCGATCCGGTCCATGTCGGCCAGGTCGCGCAGGACCAGCGCGCGCTCGGCGCCGGGGATCGGCGGCACCAGCGGCGAGGCGCCGGTGGCCAGCACCAGGGCGTCGTAGGGCAGGGCGTGGGTCTGACCGGAGTCCAGGTCGCGGACGAGCACCTGCCGCTGCTCCCGGTCGATCGACACCGCCTCGTGGCGTACCCGCACGTCGAGGGCGAACCGGGCGGCCAGCGACTCGGGCGTCTGCAGCAGCAGCGCTTCGCGCTGCTCGATGACCCCGCCGACGTGGTAGGGCAGGCCGCAGTTGGCGAAGCTCACATGCGAGCCGCGCTCCAGGACCGTGATCCGGGCGTGCTCGTCGTTGCGCCGCAGCCGGGTGGCCGCCGACATCCCGGCGGCGACCCCGCCGACGATGACGACGCGACGGTCGGGGGAGGGGCTCATCGCGCGGTCCGCCGGAACAGCCCGCGGCGCTGAGCGGGGGCGGTCGGGACGGTGGTGGGGCCAGCGGTGGCGGACTTGGAGGCGGACCTCGCCCCGGCGGATCCGGAGGAGGCCCCCGCGCGGCACGTGCACCACTGGCCGGCGGGCACCGAGCGCCGCACCTGGTCCACATGCTGGCCGCAGCCGGCCCAGGTGGTTCGTCCGCACTTGCTGCACTGCGCCGGCCTGCACATTCGGGGCTCCTAATCGGGAGAGGTGGATACCCTGGGGGGTATCGACACCACCCAGGGTATACGGAGGGGGGTATGCTCCGTCAAGTCGATCGACACCGAGAGGAGCGGGCCCATGCAGCTGTCCGACGCCACCGTGGAACCAGTCGCCAAGCGGCTCAAGCGTGCTCACGGTCAGCTCGCGGGGGTGATCCGCATGCTGGAGGAGGGCCGCGACTGCGAGGACGTCGTCACCCAGCTCGCCGCGGTCAGCCGCGCGCTGGACCGGGCCGGATTCGCGCTCATCGCCAGCGGCCTCAAGGAGTGCCTGCTGTCCGAGGACCCCGAGCAGCTGGACACCGCCCGGATGGAACGGCTGTTCCTGTCCCTGGCCTGAGCGGGATCGTGGGGCGCTGAGCCTGGAGTCCCGGCCCCTCGTCGCGCCCCTCGGTCCTCGGTCTCGCGCCATACTGCCGGCGTGGCAGCGCCGAGCATGCAGTGGCAGGAGCGGATCGGTCCGGACGAGGAGGCTCGCCACCGGGCCTTCGCCGAGAGGCTCGACGAGATCCAGTCGGAGATCGACGGCGAGGAGGGCGCCGGCCGGGTCCTGCACCGCAAGCAGGTCCTCGGCGCGAGCGCCCGGCTGGAGGTCCTCGGCGGGCTGCCGGAGCACGCGCGCCAAGGCCTGTTCGCCACACCGGCCACCCACGAGGCGGTCGTGCGCCTGTCCAACGGCGGCGTGCGGTCGCGCTCGGACCTGATCCCCGACATCCGCGGGTTCGCGCTGTCCGTGCGCGGGCTGGACGGCCACGGCGCGCTGGGCGGACGCACCGGCCGGCAGGACTTCGTGCTCATCAACCGGTCGGTGTTCGGCCCGCCCGACAGCCGCCTGTTCATGGCCGTGGTCCGGGCTACCGCCGAGGGCGTCTCGGGGGCCGCCGGGCTGGTGAAGTCCCTGGCCGCCGAGTACGGAGCGCGCGCCCCGCTCGAAGCGGCTGCCCTGACCCGCGACTTCCTGCGCCCGTTCTCCGGGTTCGCCACTGAGCCGTTCTTCAGCGCGGCCCCGCTCGCCTGGGGGCCGTACGCGGTGAAGGTGGCGCTGGAGCCGCAGCAGCACGACGGCCGGCACACCCCCGTGCGCGACTTCACCGCGGATCTCGTGGAGCGGCTGGCCCACGGTCCCCTTCTGTGGGATCTGCGCGTGCGGTTCTTCGTCTCCGAGGAGCTGACCCCCATCGAGGACGGCAGCCGGGAGTGGTCCGCGCAGGAGTCCCCGCTGCTCACGGTCGGCCGGGTGACCATCCCCGCCCAGGACCCCACGTCACCCGAGGGCCAGGCCCTGGCCGCGCAGCTCGAGCAGGACCGCTTCGACCCCTGGGCGGCGCTGGCCGAGCACCGTCCCCTGGGCGAGATCATGCGCGCCCGCAAGGTCGCATACCTGCCCAGCCAGCAGCACCGGAGAGCCACGGGGACATGAGTCCCGGTCACGACCTGCGCGAATCCATCACAGGTGATCGTGTCGCGCGCGGGCCGTGATGGATTCGCGCAGATCCTGTGCCGGGGGAGGACGGCCCCGACAAAGCTGACCGGCGGTGGGCTCAGGCAGTTGGTGGGTCTCGGGTGACCTGGTGAGGGCTGGGGATCGTCGATGAGGTGGGTCATCGAGCGCTGATTCCCAGGCCATTCCCAGGTTCGCCGCAGGGTCGCCACAGCCCGGCGGGGGACGCTTCGGGCCATGTCACCACGTCGACGACGACTCCTTCTGAACTCCACCCTGGCGGTGCTGCTGGTCCTGGCCCTGGTCGCCGGCGGAGTGCTGCTGTTCAAGCCTGAGAGCACCAGCGCCGCCTCCGCGAACACGCGCACGGTCGCGGTCACGACCGGCACCGCCACCAAGACCGCGACCGCCGACGGGACCGTCGAAGCCGCCAAGGAGGTCGCCGCCAACTTCGCCACCTCCGGCACGATCGACTCGATCTCCGTCGAAGCCGGCGACACGGTGACCAAGGGTCAGGTTCTGGCCACCCTGGACACCGACGACGCGCTGCGCGCCGTCCAGGTCGCCCAGCTCCAGCTCGAGTCCGCGCAGGAGAGCCTGGCCACCGCGCAGAAGGGGCAGACCACCACCGAGCCCGACCAGCAGGTCGTCGACCAGGCGAAGGTCGCTCGGCGCAAGGCCGCCTCGACCCAGGCCCAGAGCAGCACCCAGTCCGCGCAGACCGCGCTGCAGCAGGCGAAGGAGGCGCTGGCCCAGGCGCAGTCGGCGGCCCCGGTGGACCCGGCCGCGGTCGCCGCCGCCCAGGTCCAGGTGGCCCGCGCCCAGAAGGCCTACGACAAGGCGGTCAAGGCCCAGACCACGGCCGAGATCGCCCTGGCCACCGCCCAGCAGGGCAAGACGGTGAGCGGCACCTCGACCACGACGGTCGATGCCTCCCAGGTGGCCAGCGCCAAGGCCAAGGTGGTCGAGGCGCAGGCGACCCTGGACGACGCCCAGGCCGCGCTCGCGGCCTGCACCCTCAAGGCGCCCGCCGGCGGGACGGTCCTGTCGGTGAGCAGCAAGGTCGGCTCCTCGACGTCGGGCGGAACGGGATCGGGCGGCTCCGGCGACTCGACCACCGGGTCGGGCAGCGACTTCATCACGATCGCGAACCTGGACAAGCTCGCCATCTCGGTGGCCTTCGCCGAGGCCGACATCGCCGATCTCGCCGTAGGCCAGACCGCCGCCCTCTCCTTCCCCGGCCTGGACGACGCGACCGGCACCGGCAAGGTCACGGCGATCTCGCCGACCGGCACGTCCAGCTCGGGCGTGGTCACCTACGCAGCCACGGTGAAGATCGCCGAGCACCCCGACGGGCTGCGGCTGGGCCAGTCGGCCTCGGTGAGCATCACCACCGGCTCGGCGCAGGACGTGACCGTCGTGCCCAGCGTCGCGGTGACCAGCACCGGCGACCGGCACACCGTCACCGTGGTCGACGGAGACCAGCAGGTCGTCACCCCGATCGAGGTCGGCGTGGTCGGGACCGACTTCACCGAGGTGGCCTCCGGCCTCGAGCCCGGCCAGCAGGTCGTGCTCACCTCGGCCACCTCCACCTCCGGCTCCGAGAGCGGCTCCGGGTTCCCTGGCGGCGGGTTCGGCAGCGGCGGGGGCGGCTTCCCCGGCGGCGGCGCTCCGCCGGCCGGCGCGGTCGGAGGCTCGCGGTGACGCTGGCCCAGCCTGACGCCCCGGTCCTGGAGATCCAGGGCGTCACCAAGACCTACGGCACCGGCGAGTCGACCGTGCACGCGCTGCGCGGTGTGGACCTGGTCGTCCAGCGCGGGGAGTACCTGGCCGTGATGGGTGCCTCGGGCTCGGGCAAGTCCACGCTGATGAACGTCCTGGGCTGCCTGGACCTGCCGACCTCGGGCCGCTACCTCCTCGGTGGCCTGGACACGGCCACGATGGGCCCGCGCGAGCTGGCGATGGTCCGCAACCGGCACATCGGGTTCGTCTTCCAGTCGTTCAACCTGATCCCGCGGACCTCGACCTTGGCCAACGTCGAGCTGCCGATGGCCTACGCCGGCGTGCCGCACCGGGAGCGCCGGGCGCGCGCGATGGCGGCCCTGGAGCTGGTCGGCCTGGCCGACCGCGCCGGGCACCACCCGAACCAGCTGTCCGGCGGGCAGCAGCAGCGCGCGGCCGTGGCCCGCTCGCTGGTGATGACGCCCTCGCTGATCCTGGCCGACGAGCCGACCGGGAACCTGGACTCGGAGTCCACCGACGAGGTCCTGGCGGTCTTCGACCAGGTCCACCGGGCTGGCCGCACGATCGTGGTCATCACCCACGAGGACCACGTGGCCGACCACGCGCAGCGCACCATCCACATGCGCGACGGGCGGATCGTCGCGGCGGATCGGAGCGCCGCATGAGGACCGTCGACGTCCTGCGGGCCGCCCTGCACGGCCTGCGCAGCAACCGGATGCGCTCGGCGCTGACCATGCTGGGCATCAGCATCGGGGTCGGCGCGGTGATCCTGCTCATCGCCGTGGGCAACGGCTCGGCGGTGGCGATCCAGGAGCGCCTGCAGTCGCTGGGCACCAACACGCTGACCGTCTCGGCGAACGCCCGCGGCGGGATGGGCCAAGCGCAGTCCTCGGCGCAGACGCTGACGATGGAGATCGCCGACGCGCTGGCCGATCCGGCCACTGCGCCCGACGTCCACAGCGTCTCCCCGGTCGCCTCCACCTCGACCACGGTCGTGTACGGCTCGACCAGCGCGACGGCCACCGTCACCGGCACCAGGCCGGGCTGGTTCACTGCCACCAACTCGCCGGTGGAATCCGGGGCGGCGTTCACCGACACCCAGGTCGACGGGCACGACAAGGTCGTGGTCCTGGGTGCCAGCACCGCCGAGGACCTGTTCGGCACCGAGAGCCCGGTCGGGAAGTCCGTCGTGATGGGCGGGTCCAGCTGGGAGGTCTTCGGCGTCCTGGGCGAGAAGGACTCCGCCGGGCCCAACGACGCCAACGCCTCGGTGGTCGCTCCCATCACGACCGTCCGCGACACCCTGACCGGCTACGGCGGGCTGACCAGCATCACCGTGCAGGCCACCAGCGCCGACACGGTGAGCGCGGCCGAGGGCGAGATCACCGCGATCCTGAACGCGCACCTGGGGCTGACCAGCTCGGACACCGCGACCTACCGGGTGCTCAATCAGTCCCAGCTGCTGAGCACGGCGACCGAGACCGCCGACACGTTCACCGCGCTGCTGGCCGCGGTGGCCGCGATCAGCCTCGTGGTGGGTGGGATCGGCGTCACGAACATCATGCTGGTGACCGTCACCGAGCGGACCCGCGAGATCGGCATCCGCAAGGCGCTGGGCGCCCAGCACGGCACGATCCTGGGCCAGTTCCTCGCCGAGGCCACGATCCTCTCGCTGCTCGGCGGACTGGTCGGCGTGGTCGCCGGCATCGTCGGATCTCGCTTCTCCATCTACGGCACCGACCCGGTGATCGTGCCCGCGTCGATCGCGCTCGCGTTCGGCGTCTCGGCCGCGATCGGCCTGTTCTTCGGCAGCTTCCCCGCCAACCGTGCCGCCCGACTCCTTCCCATCGAGGCCCTGAGGTACCAGTGATGACGCACACCGACCAACCCTTCCCCGACACTGACGGGGGCGGCGCGCCCCCCGATCCGCACGACCGCGAGGCCGGCCGGCCGGCGCTCGACGGCCTGCTGCGCGGGTCGGCGGCCGACGACGGCGGAGCGTGGGCCGCGGACACCGAAGTGCTCGCGCCGGTGGGTGACGACACCGACGTCCTCGTCGCGGTCGGCGACGATGCCGAGGCGCTCGCGGCGGTGAGCGAGGGCCCGGTGCTGGACAGCCCGCCCAGCACCACCTCCGACGAGGAGCTGGCTGCCGCCCTCAGCGCCCCGCCGCCCTCCGGGCGCTCCGTGCGGCTGACCCGGGTGCTGGCCACCTCGCTGGTCGTGGCGCTCGCGTTCCTCGGCGGGGTCTGGGCCCACCAGCAGTGGGGGAGCTCCGACCAGCAAGCCGGCGGCCAGGCTCGCTTCGGCGCCCGCAACCAGTCCGGCGAGCTGCCCAGCGGATTCCCGTCCGGGATGGCGTTCCCGGGCGCGAACGGCCAGGGCGGGGGAACCGGAACCGGGACGGGGACCGGTGCGGCCGCATCGGCGCCGACCACGGGCGAGGTCACCCTCGTGGACGGCGACGTGATCTACCTGAAGGACTCGTCGGGCAACCAGGTCCGGGTCGAGGTCAAGGACAGCACCAGCATCACCACGAGCAAGGACGCAGACATGTCCGACGTGCAGAAGGGGGACACCGTGACCGTCACGGGAACGACCAGCGACTCCGGGATCGACGCCTCGACCGTGCAGGTGAGCAAGTGAGGCGCGCGGCTCTGGGCGCCGTCGTGGCGACCATGCTGCTGGCCGGCTGCGCCAGCGGTGGCGACGACGCGGCCAGCACCGGCACGGCCGGCCAGCAGGCGGCCAGCGGCGCGGGGAGCGCGGACTTCCAGGCGTACACGCAGTGCCTGTCCGAGAACGGCGTGGACGTCTCGAGCTTCCCGCAGGGCGGCGGCCAGGGCGGCCCCGGCGGTCAGCGGCCCAGCGGTGCGCCGACCGACATGCCTTCGGGCTTCCCCACGGACATGCCCAGCGGAGCGCCCAGCGACTTCCCGAGCGGCGGCCCGCCCCAGGGCGGCCAGGGCGGTGGGCCCGGCGGCATGGGCAGCCGGATCCCCGACGGGGTCGACGAGCAGACCTGGCAGGCCGCCCAGACCGCATGCGCCGACCTGCGTCCGACCGGCGGCCCGGGCATGGGCCGCGGCGGGCCAAACGGCTCGGGCAATGGTTCGGGCAACGGCACGGTGGACTACACGGTCTTCTGGCAGTGCATGAGCGACCACAAGGTGGACAAGCCCGCTTCCGGGCTGCCCGCAGACCTGGACACCTCGGACGCCACGGTGAAGGCGGCACTGGAGGTGTGCAACGCCCTGCTCCCCAGCGCCACCCCACCGCCAACGCGGGCTGACCCCGCCGTCAGCCCGAGCGAGAGCGCGAGCTGACGGACGTGTAGGTCGCAGGCCTTGTCCTGGATGCGCTCCCGAAGACGGGTCTGGCCTGTGCTCAACGCACAACCAGAACCACCGAGCCCTGGACTGCGCATTGAGGTACCCCTAAAAGTGTCAGTCATGGAGCAGTTGTCAGGAATCACCACCTTTGAGCCCGGCGTCGAACTTCTCGCGGATCGCGCCCGTGCTCAGACCGCAGTGACCAAGTGTCTGCACATGCTTGCGACATGGGGTGCTGCCCGGTGGAGCTCGCGCTGGACTTGATCGACTCGTCGAAGAACAGGGTCTTGAGCGGGGGCAGTCGTCCGGTCGGAACGCCCACCACCGTCGTTCCTCCTCGCCGAACGTGTCGCGGCGGGCGGGTCTGACCCCTTACCCCGCCTGGATCGCCTCCAGCGCGTTGAGCCGGGCCGCCTTGCGCGCGGGCAGCAGCGCCGCGAGCACGCCGGCCAGCGCCGAGGCGACCAGGAACCAGCCGATCGTCGCCCACGGGATCGCCAGCGTCGTGAAGCCGATCGAGGCCATGGTCGCGCGCAGGGTCGCGCCGAGGATGACCCCGACGATCACGCCCAGGATCGCCCCGGCCAGGGCGGTCAGGACCGCCTCCAGACGGATCATCCGGCCGACCTGGGTGCGCTGCATGCCGATCGCGCGCAGCATCCCGATCTCGCGCGTGCGCTCGCTGACAGACAGGGCGACGGTGTTGGCCACGCCGACCACGGCCACGATCACCGCGAACAGCAGCATGAAGTAGATGCCGGCCATCGCCTGGTCCACCAGCTCGTCCTGGTAGGCCTGGTACTCGGCCAGGGTCATCGCCTGGGTGTTGGCCGTGCCCTTGAGCGCCTTGTCGACCGACGCGGCGAGCTCGTCGGGCGAGACGCCCTTCGCCCCGTTCGCGTACACATACCAGACGCCGGTCTTGCCCGAGAGCTCAAGGAACCTGTCCTCGGGCAGCACGTAGTAGCCCGCGTACACGTTCTCGGCGAAGATCCCGCCTACGGTCAGCTGCACCTGCCCGGCGGCGGCGAAGACTGCGCGCACCTTCTGACCCACCCGCAGGTTGGCGAAGCTGGCCATCTCCTGGGAGATCAGCAGCTTCCCGTCGGCCAGCGCGTCGTACTCGCCGGCGAGCATCTGCATGTCGACGACCTGGTCGAAGTCGTCGGCGGCCACCCCGGTGACGAACGCGGGCTTGCCGGCGATCACCGCGGAGTCGAACAGGATCGGCGAGGACGCCGCCACCTCGTCCACGCCTCGCACCGCGTCGCCGACCTGCGAGGGCATCGGGGTGTACCCGACCAGCGGCACGACCAGCACGTCGGCGGTCAGCGAGGTGTCGGTCGCCTCGTCCAGGGTCGCCTTGATCGAGGCGGTGAGCACGCCCAGGGCGCTGACCAGCGTGAGCCCGAGGGCCAGCGAGCCGGCGGTCACGGTGGTCCGCTTGGGCTCGCGGATGCTGTTGCGCCCGGCCAGCGCGCCGGCCAGCCCGAAGCGTGCGGCCAGCGGCGAGAGCAGCTCGACGAGGCCGACGAGGACCGGGCGCCCCCAGAGCACCAGGCCCAGCAGCAATGCCGCCCCGCCCGCTCCCACGAAGGCCATCCCCTCGGGGTAGCCCATGCCCGCGCCGATCCCCATCAGGCCCAGCCCGATGGCCAGCGCGGTCATGCCCGCGACGATCCGGCCCACGCTCACCTCGCGCGGGGCGACCGCGGCGTCGCGCATCGCGCTGACCGGCGGGGCCCGCCCGGCATCCCGGGCCGGCGGGTAGGCGCCGATCAGGGTCACCACCAGGCCCACCGCGACGGAGATCGCGATCGTGGCCGGGCGCATCACCACGCCGCCGGAGATCTCGCCCAGCCCCAGTGCGGAGATCAGCCAGATCAGCCCGGAGGTCATCAGCAAGCCGATGGCCACGCCCAGCACCGAGCCGAGCAGGCCGATCAGCATCCCCTCGGCCAGGGTCGAGAGGGTGACCTGCCGCTGCCGGGCGCCCAGGGCGCGCAGGGTGGCCAGCTGCTTGGTGCGCTGCGCGGTCAGCACCGCGAACGTGTTGTAGACGATGAACGCGCAGACCACCAGGCCGATCCCGACGAACACCAGCAGGATCACCTTGAAGAAGCCGAACACCGACTCGACCTTGGCCTGCGACTCCTCGGCGGCCTGCGTGCCGGTCAGCGCCTCGGACTGCTCGGGCAGCGCTGCGGTCACTGCATCCAGGAGCTGGTCGGGCGTCGTCCCCTCGTCGGCCGCGACGTAGATCTCCTGGACCAGGTCATCGGCGCCCAGCAGCTTCTGGGCGGTCGACGCCTCCAGCCAGGTCAGCGCCGAGCCGGTTCCGCTGCTCACGTCGACGATCCCGACCACGGTCATTCGGGTCGTGCCGTTGGAGGTGGCCAGGTCGATCTCGTCGCCGACCGCCACCGCGCCCTGCTTGGCGGTCGTCACGTCCATGGCGACCTCGTCGCCGGACTTGGGCCCCCGCCCGGCCGCCATCGGCAGGTCCGCCAAGGTCGGGTCGGCGACCCAGGTGCGCCCGCGGCCGGGCTGCGACGCGCTGCCCAGCGGACTGCCGTCGGTGGCCATCGGCTGGGCGAACCCCTCGACGATCCCGGCGGTCGCGGCCACCCCCTTCACCGAGGTCAGGTCCTCGACCAGCGACTCGGGCAGGTCCGCGCGCTGGGCACCGACCAGCCGTTCGCCGCGCACCACGACGTCGACCGAGGAGTACTGGCTGGAGAAGAGCACCGAGAGGCTGCGGGCCAGGGTGTCGGAGACCGACAGCGATCCGGCCAGGAACGCCACCCCGAGGCAGACCGCGGCCACGGTCATCATCGTGCGGCCGAGTCCGGAGCGGGCGTTGCGCACGGCGATGACCAGCAGGGCTCTCACAGACGCATCCTGTCATCGGTCGCCTCGCCAAGGGCCGGTCCGAGCATGGGGCGCGGGCAGCCAGCGGCCTCGGTACAGTGCCCCGGTGAGTGCCGCCCCCGAGACCCCCGCCGCGCCGACCGCGGCGCGCCCGGCTGCCCGCGCGGTGGGCGTGAGCAAGATCTACGGGTCGGGGGGCACCGCCGTCCGCGCGCTCGACGACGTCACCGTCGAGTTCCCCGCCGGGCGCTTCACCGCAATCATGGGCCCGTCCGGCTCGGGCAAGTCCACGCTCATGCACTGCGTCGCGGGTCTGGACACGGTCACCGCGGGCGAGGTCTGGATCGGCGACACCGAGCTCTCCCGGCTCGACGACAAGGCGCTGACCGACGTGCGCCGCGACCGGATCGGCTTCATCTTCCAGCAGTTCAACCTGATCCCGACGCTGACCGCCGCGGAGAACATCAAGCTGCCGATGGCGATCGCGGGCAAGGAGCCGGACGCCGACTGGTTCGCGTTCGTGGTCGAAGTGGTCGGCCTGGCCGACCGGCTGGATCACCGGCCCTCCGAGCTGTCCGGCGGGCAGCAGCAGCGGGTCGCGGTGGCGCGCGCGCTGGTCGGGCGGCCCGAGGTGATCTTCGGCGACGAGCCGACCGGCAACCTGGACTCCCACTCCGGCACCGAGGTGCTGCGGTTCATGCGCCGCTCGGTCGACGAGCTGGGCCAGTCGATCGTGATGGTCACCCACGACGCGCTGGCCGCCTCCTACGCCGACCAGGTTCTGTTCCTGGCCGACGGCCGCATCGTGGATCGTCTGGACAATCCCGACCCCGACACAGTGCTGGCCCGGATGCGGGCACTGATGCACCGGTAGCGCGGCGCCTGCCGCGCCTGCCCTCAGTCCTCGCCGAACACGTGCCGCAGGTGCGCGTTGAGCAGCACCCCCGCGGGGTCCAGCTCGCGGCGCAGCGCTGCCGCATCGGCGAACCGCGGGTAGCGCGCCGCCAGCTGCGCCGCGCCGAACGGGTGCAGCTTGCCCCAGTGCGGACGCCCGCCGGCCTCGGCGCAGATGCGCGCGAACCCGGCCATCAGATCGCCGTAGGGCATGGCGTGGAACTGGTGCATCGCCACGTAGCAGCCGGCACGCTCGAACGCGGTCGACAGCCAGAGGTCGTCGGCGGCGGCGTAGCGGACCTCGACCGGGAAGATCGGACCCACCTCCAGCCCGCGCACGAGCTCGGCGACCGCGTCCAGCACGCCGGGCAGCGCCTCGGGCGGGATCGCGAACTCGCTCTCGACGAAGCGCACCGACCGGCGCGAGATGAACACCCGGTCCGACCGGTCGGAGTACTCCTGCTCGGAGATCAGCGCACCGGCCAGCCGGTGCAGCCGAGGCACCTGCCGGGGCAGCAGCCGGGCCGTCTGGCACAGTGCCGCGAGCCCGGCGTTCTCGACCACGTCCTGCTCCAGCCAGCGCCGCAGCGGGGGCAGCGGGTGGACCGGCTCGCCCGGCGCCATCCGGCGGGCGGTCTTGACCTGAGCGTCGTCGCTGTGGGGGAACCAGAAGAACTCGAAGTGGTCGGCCGAGACCAGGCCGGGCAGCGTGGACAGCACACCGGCCAGGTCGTCGTGCGCGACCCGGGCGGCCAGCCCGAACGCGGGCACGCAGCGTAGGGTCACGTCGACGACCACGCCGAACGCGCCGAGGCCGACGCAGGCCGCGTGGAACAGCTGCGGGTTCTGCGTGCGCGAGCAGGTCAGCACGTCGCCGCCGACGGTCACCAGCGTGAACCGCTCGACCTGCGCGGCCAGCCCGGGCAGCTGAGCGCCCGTGCCGTGGGTGCCGGTGGACAGCGCTCCGGCCAGGGTCTGCCGGTCGATGTCGCCGAGGTTGGCCATGGCCAGCCCGAAGCGGTCGAGGATCACGTTGAGCAGGTGCAGCGGCGTGCCCGCCCCCACCGTCACCAGATCGCCGTCGATCGACTGCACGCCGGTGAAGCCGCCGAGGTCCAGGGCGATCCCGCCGGTCTGGCACAGCGCGGTGAAGGAGTGACGGGAGCCGGCTGGCCGCACGGTCAGCCCCTCGGCGGCCGCGTCGGCCAGAACTCGACGCAGCGCCTCGACGCTGCCCGGCGCGGCCACCCGGAGGGGTGCCCACGCGACGTTGCCCGCCCAGTTCGCCACGTCTGCCACCATGGCCGCACATGCTGCCACGGCCGTCCCGATGATCGAGCGGGCGGCGAGACGCGAGACGCAGCGGGAGGATCGATGGGCGAGTCGGACCCGGCGGCGACGCTCAAGGCGCGCTACGACGCGGCGGTCGCGGGGCGGCCCGCGCCGCTGGCGATCCTGGACGTCCAGGCCTACCGGGCGAACGCCGCGGATCTGGTCCGGCGCGCGGGCGGCACGCCCATCCGGCTGGCCACCAAGAGCCTGCGGGTGCGCAGCGTGATCGCCGAGATCGCCGCGATGCCGGGGTTCGCCGGGCTGATGGCGTTCAGCCTGCCCGAGGCGCTGTTCCTGCACGAGACGGGCACCAGCGACGACATCCTGGTCGCCTACCCGACGACGGATCGCGCCGCCCTGCGCGCCCTGGCCGACGATCCGGTCGCGGCCCGGGCGATCACCGTGATGGTCGACAGCGTCGAGCACCTGGACCTGATCGCCGGGGCGGTGGCGGGGGCGATGGCCGGGGCGGTCCCGGAAGGCGCGACGGCACGAGACGCGACGGCACGAGGATCGGCCGAGGGCAGGGCGCGCATCCAGGTGGCGATCGACGTGGACGCGTCGTACCGGCCGATGGGCGCGGCGCTGCACCTGGGCGTGCGGCGCTCGCCGGTCCGCACGCCGGAGCAGGCCCAGCGACTGGCCCGCGAGATCCTCGCCCGGCCGAGCCTGGCGCTGGTTGGGCTGATGGCCTACGAGGCCCAGATCGCCGGGGTTCCCGACCGGCCCGGCGGCGGTCCGGTCGGTGCCCTGCGCGGGGTCGCGGTGCGCGCGGTGCAGTCACGCTCGGCCCACGAGCTGGCGCAGCGCCGGGCGGCGGTGGTCGCCGCGGTGCGCGAGGTGGCGCCGCTGCGGTTCGTCAACGGCGGTGGCACCGGCAGCGTGGAGCGCACGGTGGCCGAGGACGCCGTCACCGAGGTCGCCGCCGGCTCCGGAGTGTTCGCCCCGCACCTGTTCGACGGCTACGGCGCGTTCGACGCCACGCCCGCGGCCCTGTTCGCGCTGCCGGTCGTGCGTCGCCCGGCGCCGGGCTGGGTGACGCTGTTCAGCGGCGGCTACCTCGCCTCCGGGCCGGGGGACCAGACCCGACTGCCCCGGATCCAGCTGCCCGAGGGGCTGAGCCTGTCGGGCACCGAGGGAGCAGGCGAGGTCCAGACCCCAGTGCACGGTGCCGCCGCCGACGGCCTGCGGCTCGGCGACCTGGTCTGGCTGCGGCACGCCAAGGCCGGCGAGCTCGCCGAGCGGTTCGCCCAGGTCCACCTGGTGTCCGGCGACCAGGTGGTCGACACCGTCGCGACCTACCGCGGCGAAGGCCGCACCTTCGGCTGAGTCGAGTGCCGTCGAGCACGCGGTGAGACCCCCACCGGACGCCCGGCCGCCGAGGCCAGGGGTGGGCGCTACTCCTTGGCTGCTGCCGCCGCGGCTGCTGCCGCCTCGCTCAGGGCTGCCAGATCCGCCTCGATGCCCTCGGCCATGGTGGCGACGTCGGGCATCTTCTCGAAGTCCGCGGTGATGCCGACGTCGATCTGGCCGTTGAAGGACAGGATGGCCGTGCTCATCAGCATGTTCATCCCGAGCGGCACGAAGGGCAGGACCCGGTCCAGCCGGTGGCCCAGCATGTAGAGCTGGACCTGCGCGCCGGGCACGTTGGTGGTGACGGTGGCGACCATCGGCTGCGGCGCCCGCGCGGCCAGCCACCCGCCCGCGGCGAACAGGGCCGTGGGGACCAGCGCGGCGTTGCCCACCAGGGTGTCGGTGCCCTGGAGCATCCCGCTGGCCTTGACCTCCTGCATGCTCTCGCGCACCTTGGCTAGCCGCTGCACCGGATCGGCGATCCCGATCGGCAGGTCGGCGAACATCGCCGCCACCGCGTTGCCGCCCTGGTCGGAACCCGGAACGCGCGTGGAGACCGGGATCATCGTGCGCACGGCGGCGTCCTGTGCCAGCTCCTCGCCGCGACCCAGCAGGAACGCCCGGAAGCCGCCGGCGACGACGGTGAGGATCACGTCGTTCACCGTGCCGCCCAGGGCGTCCTTGATTCCCTTCACCTCGCTCAGGCTGCCCTGCGCCCAGGTCCATCGGCGCGCCCGGCCGGGCTGCCCGAGCAGGTGGTGAGTCGGGCTGGACATCTCCTGGCCCAGCCGCAGCGTCCCGGCCGCGCTGGCCGCGGCCCGCTTGACCGCCTCCTTGGGCACCGCGAGGTGGCTGCCGACCTCCTTGATCCGGTCCACCGGCTGGCGCACGCTCTCGCCCAGCGCCGAGGCCGCCCGCGACGCGGTGCTCGGCCACGGCTCAGGCTGCCAGGTCCCGGCGGGTGCGCCGGGGGCGTGCTTGGGGGAGAGATCCAGCAGCGCCTCGATGAGGTCGGCGCTGGACATGCCATCGACCATCGCGTGGTGCACCTTCTGGATCAGCGCGAACCGATTGTCGGACAGGCCGTCCACCAGCCACAGCTCCCACGGCGGGCGGTGCGGGTCCAGCCGCGCGGACATGACCTGGCTGGTCAGCGTCTGCAGCTGCTCGTCGGTCCCGGGGCCGGGAACCGCGGTGTTGCGCACGTGGTAGCGCACGTCGAAGTGCTGGGAGTCCAGCCAGGCCGGCGGCCCGACCCGCAGCGGCGCCTGGGCGATCACCTGCCGGTAGCGGGGGATGCGGTCCAGGCGCGACTCCACCAGCGCCACCAGCTCCTCGTAGGCCGGAGTCGGGCCCTCGAAGATGAGCAGCCCGCCGATGTGCATAGGCAGGTTGTCGTGCTCGAGGGCGACGAAGGTGTAGTCCAGCGGCGTCAGGAACTCCATGGCCGCCAGATTAGTCAGGACGCCCCGGAGGTAGGCGGCTCTGCCGGGGACTGCGTGGGGGCAGCGCGGGCTCGGCGGCGCAGGGCTGCCGCCACCTGCTCGCCGCGCGGGGAGAGCCGGTAGCCGACGGGCAGGCTCTCGGTGAGGCCCAGCTCCTTGAGCTTGCGCACGTTCGCCTTCCACGGCGCGGTCTCCCAGCCGGCCAGCGCGGCCAGCTCCGGGGCGCGGCGTGCGGGCCATCGACGGATCAGGCCCAGCGCCTCCTGGGCCCACGGGCGCGCGGCGCGGGCGTCCATGGCCTGGACGCGCGCCGCCATCGCCGCCAGCTCGCCGCGGGTCAGCCGCTGCTCGCGCAGCGCGATCCGGGGATCGGCGCCCAGGTAGCTCACGCGCACCCGATAGATCGGACTGTCGGCCTCGGGCGCGGCGGTGCGGGCCCGCCGCGATCCGGTGCGCGGGGCGAACAGCCACTCCAGCAGCGTGGCCGCATCGGCGAAGCCGGCCCGTCTTGCCTGGTCGTCGTCGATGGCAGCGGGCTCGACCGCGTCCACGTCGTGGATCGCCAGCTCGCCGATCGCGGTCCGCAGCGTCCCGCCGGCGCGCACGGTCGGGCGTCGCCAGCGCCGGAACACCAGGTCGCGTCCGTCGTCGCGGATGCCGTCCAGCTCGGCGCGGTTGAGCAGCACGGGTCCATCGTGGCGTCGCGGGCCCGCGCCCGCACGGCCAGCCCGCGACAGCGCGAGCGGGTGGGCTGCTCAGACGCCGGGCAGGCCGCGCAGCAACAGCATCACTGCGAGCACCAGCAGGACGCCGATGGCCAGCGCGGTCCCGTTGCGCTCGAGCCAGTCGCGCAGCGACGCCAGCCCCGGTGCCGCGCGGTCGCCGAGCAGGAGGTAGCCCACGATGGGCACGCCCACCCCGAGCGAGCCGATCACCACGAACATCGCCCCGGCGGTGGCAGCCCGCCCCGGCCCGTCCACGAGCAGCGCGATCTCCGCGCCGGCCGCCAGCGCCATCAGCAGGTTCTTCGGATTGCCCACGGCCAGCACCCCACCCAGGCGTGCGGCCTGCGCCGGGCCGTAGCCGTCCAACGCCGCCATCCACGCGGGCTGCTTGGCCGGCTCACCCGCCCGCGGGCGGCGTACCCACTTCACGACGGCCACGACGAGGAACGCGACGCCGGTCACCACCTGAATCCAGGCGATCGACTCCTCGCCGGGGTCCTGCGGGTCGCTGGCCCCGCCGACCAGCAGCGTCCCGGCGACCAGCACGCTCAGGCACGCCAGCCACGCGCCGAGGTACGCCAGCCCGTTGGCCCGGGCACGCGGCGTCATCGTCAGCAGCACCGCGGGCACGATCGGCAGCGGACTCAGGCCGACCACGATCGCCAGCGGCAGGACCGTCCCGAACAGCTCCATCAGCAGGCCGGATCCACCAGAGCGCCGTCCATCAGATCCGCGCGTCCATCAGAACGCCACCGGCGGAGGCGTCCGGTGGTCGTCGTCTGCCTGGTAGAACTCGCGCTGGTGCACGTTGGCCATCCCCGTGATCCACAGCCACGGCAGCGTGCTGACCTTGCCGTTGAGCTGGCTGACCGCGTCGTTGTAGTACTGGCGGGCGAACGCGAGCTGGTTCTCGGTGTCGCCGAGCTGGCGCTGGAGGTCGACGAAGCTCGCCGAGGCCTTGAGGTCCGGATACGCCTCGGCGACCGCGACGACGTCGACCAGCGCCCGGTCCAGGGCGCCCGCGGCGACGGCCCGCTCCGGCACCGAGCTGCCCCGGGCGGCTGCCGAGACCGCCGTGCGCGCCTGGGTCACCGCGTCGAGCACGCCGGACTCGTGCGCGACGTACCCCTTCACCGTCGCGACCAGGTTGGGCACGAGCTCGGCCCGCCGGGTCAGCTGGACGTCGATGCCCGCCAGCGCCTCGTCGGCGCCCACGTCCAGGCGCCGAAGCCGGTTGAAGCCCGTCACGAACAGCACCCCGACGAGCACGACCACGGCCAGGACCACCCAGGTCACCATGCGCCCACCTCCTGCCTCCGCTCCTGCTCGTGCCTTCCGGCTGCCATCCTCGAAGCCCCGGCCACGCTCACCACGAGCCGCTCCCGCCCCCGCCCCCGCCCCCGCCTCCGCCGCCACCGCCCCCGGACGAGCTCTGCGTCGCGGTGTAGGCGGCGATGGACCCGGCGACGGCCGCGCTGAACGACCCCTCGCCCGAGGTGGCGAGGGAGGAGTAGCTCTCCCCGTGGTGGTACGGGTACCAGGCCGGCATCGGCGGCTCGGCGCCCACCGCGGTGCGGTACTTCTCGGCCCACCGGTCCCCGACTCCGAACGCGACCGCGTAGGGCACGTAGGCGATGAACACCTCCTTGCGCGCCGCGAAGTCGAAGCGGTCCTCAGCCGACGGCGTGCTCAGCAGCCGCTCGAACCCGCCGGCCCGCGACCACAGCGTGCGCGCCTGCTCGGTCCTGCGCGTCCCCACCCCCGAGCGCAGCAGCTCGGGGCCGCCGATCGTGAAGGCCGCGAACGGCAGCCCCAGCATCGTCGGCCAGAGCCACCCCGTGAACCCGGCGACTGCCAGCACCATGCACACACCCCAGGCCAGCTGTGCGGCCCTCTCGCGGGGAGCCGGGACGACCAGGCCGGCCCCCTGCGCCCAGCCTTCGACGTTCTTGCCGATCCCGGTCTCGGCCTCCTGCAGGATCCTGCCGACGGTGGCCGAGCGCTCGGTGCGCAAGGAGCCGTGGTCGATCAGCCCCAGGTGCCCGGCCAGACCGGCCGCCACCGGATCGGCGCCCGCCCAGGCCGAGACCTCCACCAGGCTGGTCACAGTCCAGGTGTCGGCGCTGTCGCGCTCCAGCCGGACCAGCCCCTGCTCGGCCAGGTGCATGAGGGTGGCGACCAAGGGCGCGGGCCCCGGGGTCTCGGTGTGCAGGTACACGGTCTGGACCGGGCCCAGGCCGTCGGGCGGCACGTACTGGACCGGGAACCCCGGCTCCTCCTCGCGGGTCATGCGGCCCGCGGCGACTCCGGCCAGCAGGCTCAGTGCGGAGGCCAGCGCGACGACGAGCACCGGCGTCACCGATCGGCCGAGCACCGGATCCCACACGACCGACCACGGCAGGTGGGCCCGCTCGGGCGCGGCCATCGCCATCGAGGCGCCCACCTTCACCCCGCTGCGCGGCGGCAGGTCCGCGGTGGTGATCGTGACGCTGCGCTCGCCGGTGCGCTCGAGAGTGCAGGGGCTGCCGGGATCGGGGGTGGAGCAGCCCACCTGGCCGATGACGTCGGGCAGGTTGATCGTGACTCGACTGTCCCGGATCGGCATCTCCCAGCCGCGCGGCACGACCGACCACAGGAAGGCCGACTCGGCCGGGATCGCGTCGCCCTGAGTGCTGTCGAACGTGCGACCGCTCAGCGCGGATGCCGGTGAGATCGCTCCGGGGATCGTGTACTCGATCTGGTAGGTGTGCCGACCCGCGGGGAGCGTGACGTCGGGCTCGCCGATCTTGGCCACGTAGAACCGCTCGGACCGCTCCCACGAGAGCTCGTGCGGTGCCGGAACGCCGTCCAGCGCGATCAGCTCGACCTGCGGGATGTAGCGCACGGACGGATCGGCCTCGTCGGTCACGTCCCAGTAGCGGTACATCCCGTGCCGGCCGGCGGGCATGTCCACCACGATGACCTCGAACGCGGTGAGCGTCCCGTCCGCGGCGACGGTCAGCTCGACGTCGAACCGCTCGGTCACCGCCGGATCGTCGGGCGGGGCCGAGGAGTCGGGCAGCAGCGAGACCGCGACCGGCCAGAGCAGCCCGGCGGCGGCCAGCAGCACCAGGAAGATCCGGGGGAGGGCCTGCCGCGCCATGAATGCACGCTACGCGCAGGAAGCGCTCGGATTCCCCGGCAGAACGCCGCCGGGTCGGCCCACCGCGGCCCGCCCGTGGCCCCAGCCCGGTCCGTGGTCGGAATGCGACACAGGCGTCGGATTCCGACGGCGCTGTGTCGGGTTCGGACCTCGGAACCGGCGCGACCGGCGCAGTGGCAGCATCGAGGCTTCCCTCCGGTCTCGACCCGTCCGGGAGAGAATCGGCGGACCGCCCGCGACCCGAAGGATGCGATGCCCACGACCAGCCGCACGGTCCCGAGGACTCGGCCGGGCACCCGAGCCGCCCAGGCCCGGGCCCGACGCCGGCGGGCCGTTCTGGTCCTGACTCTGGCCTGTCTCGGTCTGGGCTGGTTCGCGGTGGCCGGCCTGCGGGCGCTGCCGGTCGGGCCGGACATCGAGTCCGGCCCCGACGACATCACGGGCATCCCGGTCGCCGAGCCGGTGGCCTGGCCTGGTGACCAGCCGCGCACCGGGGTGGATGTCTCCTTCCCTCAGTGCGGCCGCACCCTGCGCGACCTGAGCGACGGGTACACGATCGTCGGGCTTGACGGTGGGATGCCCGACCGGGCCAACCCCTGCTTCGCGCGGCAGTGGGAGTTCGCCCTGCGGCAGGCCGGCCGGGCGGTCTACGTGAACACCTCCGACAACGGGCGCGGCGACCCGGTGAAGCTGGGCCGACGCAACGCCGAGGCGGATCTGGAGCGCCTGCGCGCCCACGGCATCGCCCCGGGCACGCCGGTGTGGCTGGACGTGGAGCTCACCGAGGTCTGGAAGGGCTCGCAGGCCCGGCATCGCGCGGTGATCGCCGAGCACCTGCGCGTCCTGGCCCAGGCCGGCTACCCGGTCGGCGTCTACTCGGTGCCCTCGCTGTGGCGCGAGATCACCGGCGGCGCGAAGCTCGACGTCCCGACGTGGACCGCGATCGGCACCGGCTCCGCGGAGCGGGCGGCCCGGACGTGCGAGTCGACGTCCTTCGGCGGGCGCAAGCCGGCCATCGTCCAGCGGATCGGGACGGGCAGCGACGGCCGCCCACTGGACCGCAACCTGACCTGCCCAGGCGTGGACCTGACCGGGCTCGTCCGGCCGAAGTAGCCACCCCCGGCGAGGGCGCCGCCGAACGGTGGCCCCCGTTGGCGTCCGGCGGGGCGTCGCCGTAGCGTGGTGGGTCACCGCCACGAGGGAGGTCGCCATGACCCCAGCGCAGGACGCAGCACCGGAGCCCGCAGACGCCGAGGAGGTCAGCGCCGCGTCCGACGCCGCCGAGGCAGCGCCGGACGCCGGCGACGCCGCCCCGCAGGACGACCTGAAGGCGAAGTACCGCGAGGCGCTGGCCCACAAGCAGGCCTCGCATGGCGCCGCCAGCGGCGGTCACGGCGACCGGGGAGCCACCCCGCACGGCACCAACGCCGGCCCCGGGCAGCGGATGTTCCGGCGCAAGTCGGGCTGACCCTCATCCGCGGGGCGGCACCCGCTCGCCCCGCGGGGCGGCACTCGCTCACCCGCCGCCGGGCGGGTCGCTCACCCGGCTGCGGGCCTCGCGCCCGGGCTACAGTCCGGGCGTGGCCGAGGACGCACCCGGCCCTTCGGGGTCGGCGGGCCTGGGCGCGGACACGCGCGGTCGCGGGCTGACCCGAGCCCGGCCGTGGGGGCTGGAGGAGGCAGCGATGTCCATGGAGGTGCGCGTCATCGGGCCATCCGGCGCCCACGTGGTGCCGCTCGACCAGCTCGCCGACGTGCGCGCGGACCCACACAACCTGGTCTGGGTGGACGTGCCCCAGTGCGACGACCGGGCCCGGCGCGTGCTGCGCGAGGTTCTCGGCTTCCACCTGGTGGCCGTGCGCGAGTCCGCCCAGCGTCAGCACATGCCCAAGCTGCACGGCTACTCCGACCACACGTTCGTCGTGCTGCACACTCCCCAGCGCGGCGAGCGCGGCCACGTCCACTACGTCGAGCTCGACCAGTTCATCGCCGAGCGCCTGCTGGTCACGGTTCACGGTCCGACGAACCCGGCGGTGCCCGCATGGGTGCCGGTGCGCGAGACCGAGGCGGTCTGGGAGCGGGTCCACGAGGGTCGGTTCCACCCGCACACCGCCGTGGAGCTGTCCCGGGCCGTGGTCTCGGCGATGGCCCGCGAGATGGAGTACTGCCTGGACGACGTCACCTCCGACATCTGGGCGCTGGAGAAGCGGGTCACCCTGGGGGAGCGCTCAGACGCCGAGCAGTTCCTCGACGAGATGTTCCGCGTTCGCCACGCACTGCTCAGCGTGGCCAACATGACCGAGGGCGGGGCGGTGGTCTACGGGCGGCTCGCCCGGGTGGCGCAGGGTCTGTCCCAGGAGGACCAGGAGCTGCTGGCCGACACGACCGACCAGTTCGAGCGGGTCCGCCGGCTCGCCGAGGGCCAGCGCGACTACCTGCAGGGCGTCATCGACTTCTACCGCACCCGCACGGAGACCAAGATGATGATCGCCGCCGAGCGGCTGGCGGTCATCGCCGCGGTGACGCTGCCGGCGACCGCGCTGGCCTCGGTGCTGGGCATGAACGTGATCGTCAACCGTGAGACGCAGGACGCCCAGCTGTGGATCCTGGTCACGGTGATGGCCGTGATGACCGGGGTGCTCCTGCGCTGGGCGCAGAAGCACGGCTGGTGGTGAGAGGCCTCCTGGTGGGGAGCGGGCTCAGCGCGCGGTGAACTCCACCAGGACTCTGCTGAGCTCCTCGGCGTGGCTCAGGTTCAGCCCGTGCGGCCCGCCCGCGAGCACCACGAGCTCAGAGCCTGGGATCGCCTCGTGCGTCAGTCGGCCGGAGACCTCGATCGGGACGATCGCGTCGCTGTCCCCGTGCACGACCAGCGTCGGCACGGTCACCGCGGCCAGGTCGGCGCGGAAGTCCGTGAGGGAGAACGCGGCGATGCACTCCACGGCGGCCGTCAGGTCGGCTTCGGCGGCCAGGTCGAGGGTGTCGGTCAGCTCCTGCTGGGTCACCTTGAGGTCGCCGTCGGCAGAGAAGAAGCTGGTCATGAACTGGCGCAGGAAGCCCTCGCGGTCGGCGCGCAAGCCCTCTTGCATGCCCGCCACGGCCGCCTCGTCCATCGGCCCGCTGGGGTTGTCCGGCGCCTTGCCCAGGCAGGGCGGGATGGCCGCGACGAACGCGACGCTGTGGACGCGGTCTTCGCCGTGGCGTCCAACGTACCGGGCCACCTCGCCGCCGCCCATCGAGAAGCCCACGAGCGTGACGTCGCGCAGGTCGAGCCGCTCCAGCACGGCGGCCAGGTCGGCGGTGAACGTCTCGTACTCGTAGCCGCCGTCCGCATAGCTGCCCCGGGGCTTGTCGCTGCGGCCGAACCCACGACGGTCGTAGGTGACGACGCGATGGCCGGCTGCGATCAGGGCGTCGGACTGGGCCTGCCAGGACCGGCCGTTGAGCGGCCAGCCGTGGATGAGCACGACCGGCCGGCCGTCGCCGCCGGAGTCCTCGACGTGCAGGGCGACGCCCGGCGAGGTGTCGGTGGCAGGTGAGGTGACGGTCGGCATCGGATCTCCTCGGGGCTCGTGACGTGGTTCGACCCTACTCAGCCCCGGCCCGTTCGGCCCGGGCTGGCGACGAGCGGTTCCGCCGAGCCGGCGCGGACTCCCGACCCCCACCTCGCCCCGACCGCCGCGACCCGGTGCGTGCTCGCGGCTGCGTCGCCGACCGTCGCCCACGACGATGGGACCCATGCCCCGCCCCACGCACCCTCCCCAGCCTCCCGCAGAGAGCCTGGTCGTGCTCCTGCGCGGCATCAACGTCGGCGGTCGCAACCGCGTGACCATGGTCGACCTGCGCAGCGGGCTGGGTGCCCGGGGGTTGGGCGGAGTGCGCAGCTACATCGCCAGCGGCAACGTGTTCGTGGACCCGCCCGAGGTGGCCGACCCGCTCGCGCATGTCCGGGAGGTGGTCGAGCGAACCATCGCGGAGGACTTCGGGTTCCCGTGCAGCGTCCTGGTCCGCACCGCCGCCGACATCCGGGCGATCGCCGAGGCGATCCCGCCGGACTGGGCCGACCCGGCGCAGCGCGGCAACGTCCTGTACCTGTTCCCGGCCGTCGACCGCCCGCAGGTGCTCGACGAGCTGATCGCGGTGCCGGGTGTGGACACTGCGCTCTACGTGCCCGGGGCGGTCCTGTGGTGCACGCCGCGCGACCTGCTCACCCGCAGTGGGCTGACCCGGTTCGTCGGCACGCCGCTGTATCCGCAGGTCACGATCCGCAACTCGAACACGGCCCGCCGCCTGGCCGAGCTGGCCACTCCCGCCGCCCCGAAGAGGGGTTGACGCAGGCACGCTGCAAGGCGCGTCTTCCCGGCTGGCTGGGGCGACGGTCTGCGGGCAGGCGCCCGGGGGCGCGGGGCCGGACCCTCAAGTCCAGCCCCGCGCCCTGCGCGCCTCCCGCGCCCCTCCGGCCCCGCGCCAGGGTCAACCCCGCGCCCCCCGCGCCCGGGTCAGGACGCGGTGGCCGATCCCAGCGACGTGCCGGAGGCCACGCTCCCGGAGGTCGTCAGGCCCCCGATCGAGTCGCCGGAGGCGGTGGCGCCGGACACGATCTCGTAGGTCCGGCCGGCCACCAGGTCGGCCGAGGAGAACACGACGGACGCGACCTGCTTGGTGGTCGTGAAGGTCGCCACCACCTGCCCGTCGGACACCACGGCCAGAACCGTGCCCGCCGGGACGCTCGAGGACAGCCGCACCCCGATCCACGCCTGATCCGAGTCCGCCTCGGGGGTCTCGGCCATCCCGGCGCTGCCCGCGGCCAGCAGCGTCCCGCCGCTGATCGTGAACGTGCCGTTGACGTCGATCGCGCCGTTCCCGTCGTTCGTCGGGCCGTGCACGACCAGGGTTCCGCCGGTCATCGTGGCCGTCCCGTTGGAGTCCAGCCCGTCGCCCCCGGCGTTCACGAGTATCGTGCCGCCGGTGATGGTCAACGCGTAGTCGCCGACCGTCTCGCCGCCGGGGCCGCCGCCCATGCCGCCGCCGCCAGCCGGCGGGGCGCCCATGTCCCCGCCACCGGCCGGCAGTCCGCCCTGCCCGTCCCCACCATCGGCCGGCGGTCCGCCCATGCCTGCGGCACCAGCGTCGCCGGTGCCCGTGTCCTGGGTGGTCTCGCTGGACGAGCCGCCCGCGGCGTTGATCCCGTCGTCGCTCGCGGTCACGTGGATGTCGCCACCCGCCAGGGTGATGTCCGCGGCCTCCAGGCCCTCGTACGACTGGCTGACCGTCAGCGTCCCGCCGGACACCAGCAGGGCGCTCTCCGCGTGCACGCCGTCGTCGCCCGAGGCCAGCTCGACCGTCCCGTCGGCGATCGTGATCGCCCCGTCGGAGTGCACGGAGTCGTCGGCGGCGTCGACGCTGAGCTGACCGCCGCCGAGAACCAGGCTGACCCCGGCGACCAGGCCCTTGGCCCCGGAGTCGGCGCTGGCAGCGGAGGCGCCTCCGCCGCTGGTCACCCGCACGGTCCCGCCGGTCATCACCAGGTCGGTCACCGCGTTCGCGGCGTCGTCTCCGGCGGTCACCGTGACGGTCCCGCCGGCCAGCTCGATGAACCCCGTCGTCGCGTCCTCGTCGTTGTCGGACTTCAGCCCGTCGCCGCCGGCCTGCACCGTGAGGGTGCCGCCGTCGACCACGAGGTAGTCCTTGCCGCGCACGCCGTCGTCCACCGCCTCGACGCTGATCGTGCCGCCGGCGATGACCAGGCCGTCCTTGCTCGTGATGCCGTCGTTGGCGCGGCCGGTGACCGACAGGCTCCCGGTTCCGCCGATCGTGAGGTCGGCCTTGCTGTAGAGGGCGGCGTTCGGCTCGTCGGTCTCGGAGTCCGGGTACTGGTACTCGGCGGCATCCACCAGAGTGTTGGCAGTGCCGTCGGCCAGGATCACCACCGCCTGCTCGGCGCCCATGATCGCCAGGGCCGAGGTGGTGCTCGACGTGATGGCCACCCCGTCGAGGATCAGCTGGACCACGCCGTCGCCGGCGACGTCGACCACCACCTGCCCGTCGGTCAGGGTGCCGGAGAGCCGGTAGGTGCCCGCCTCGGTGATCGTGACCGTCGTGCCCTCGATGGTGACGCCCGAGGCGTCCGAGCTGGCCGAGTCGCCGTCCAGGGCGACGGCGCGGACCGCGGACTCGTCGTAGCCCAGGCGCGCCTCGTGCACGTCGGCGTTGGCGGCCAGGACGTCGGCAGCGGACGTGTCCGCGCTCACCACGGCGGCGGTCTGGGACTGCGTGGCCGTGCTCGACGCGGACGAGGCGGTCGGGTCCGACGCGCCGCAGGCGGTCAGCCCGGTCAGCAGGATCGCCGAGAGGATCAGGGACGTGGTGCGGGCGTAGCGGGATCTCATCGAAGGCTCCTCAGCGAGGGGAACGGTGGGGTGCGGGTGTGGAGGGCCGTGCCCCGGGTCAGGCGGCGCCGGCCAGGGGGACGGGCCGGGGAGCGGGCAGCCGGCGCAGCGCGGGCTGCCAGCGGTTGGCCGGCAGGCCGGGCCGGAGCCGGGCCAGGGAGGTGGCGTACTTGGACACCCGGATCGGCCGGTGGCCCAGCGCCCAGAGCAGCCGGTCCACGGTGCACGGGCGACCCGAGGTCTTCGTCTCGACGATCGCCAGCCCGGTGTAGGGCAGGCGATCGCCCGTGGCGTCGGTCGCGATCAGGTCGAGGTCGACGGTGGCTCGCGCGACCTCGCCGGGCAGCAGCAGGGTCAGCCGCACGTAGTCGGTCCGCAGCTGGCCGCGCAGTTGACCAGGGAGCTGGGCGCGCAGTTGACCAGGGGGCTGGCCGGGGAATCGGCCTGGGAGCCGGCTGGGGAAGTGGCCGGCCAGACCGACCGGACCGCCCAGCACCTCCTCGACGAACCTGACCCCGTCGGCCGCCAGCGGTCGCCGCCAATCGGGGTCGGGCGACCATGCGGTCCGGGTCTTGACCGTGCGCCCCCGGCGGTCGCGGACCTTGACCTCCAGGAAGTGGTCCTGGCTGTCGAGGTAGCTGCGCGTGCGAACCTTGTAGCGCTGGTGCCGACGCTGGGCGGCCATCCGGTAGCAGGCCAGGGTCGAGCTGTCGAAGTACTCCGACCGGTACCGGAACCAGCGGCGCTCGGCGTCGGCCAGGACGGCAGTGCCAGCCGGCGACTCGACCACTGCCGCGCCCAGCAGGTGCAGTGTCTCCTGGGGGATCAGGTACTTGCGGTCGTGGCGCTCCTGCAGAGCCGCGGTCTGGACCACGGTCGTCAGGTCCACCGAGGGCAGCGCGTCGAAGGACCAGATCCGGGGGGCGGTCATCACAGCACCTGGCCGTGAGCGAGCAGGCGGGCCTCGGCGGACGTCGCCTTCCCAGCCGCAGTCTCCCCAGCCGTGGCCTTTCCAGCCGCGGCCTCCCCAACGACAGCCTCCCCAACGACAGCCTCCCCAACGGCCGACCGCCGCTGCCCGTCGGCCACCGGCGCGGTCGGCTGACGAGGAGCGTCGGAGTGGACCTCCACCAGGGTCGTGTCGTTGACCAGGTCGATCCGGCGGACCTGGACGCGCCGAACCTGCCCCCCGAGCAGCTGCTCCAGGTGCGCGACGAGCGCGGTCTCGTCGGTGAACGCCCGGTCCAGCTGGACGACCTGCGAGCGGCTGCGCGACAGCAGCCGAGGATGGTCGCCCACGAACAGCGCGAGCAGGACCATGCCCATCAGGGCGACGGTGAGCCTGTCGTTGCCAACCCCGAGGCCGCCGAGCAGCCCCAGGCTCAGGGCGGCGAAGTAGTAGGCGACGCTGGCCTGGTCGAGCTCGTCGGAGCGCAGCCGGATGATCGACAGCACGCCGAACAGGCCCAGCCCCAGGCCCATCGTGACCTGGACGGAACCCAGCGCGGTGGCTACCGCGAGCACGCCGACGTTGACGCCGAGGTAGGCGGTGACCATGTCGCGGCGGCGATGACGCGGGTAGTAGAGCGCGAAGGCCAGGACGCTGACGGCCGCGAGATCGGCCAGCAGGACGAGCGGGTTCATGAGGTTCTCCCGGTGTGATCGGTGGCAGTGCAGCCACCTTCGCGGCCCAGCCTGGGAGGTTCCTGGGAGCCTGCGGGGAGCCCGATGGAGGCTTGGGGAGAGCGGGGTTGACCGGCTACGCCTCGTTCCGGGCGCGGCCCAGCGTGGCCAGCAGGTCCTCGTGCAACTCGAACCAGACCATGTGGAACGACTCGATCCCCGGCTCGTCCACCCAGCGGCGCTGCCCCTGATCCACCCGCGCGAGTGCCGCGCGCAGCCGCGCGCAGTACCCCGCGAACCGGTCCAGCGCCCCGGCCAGGTCCGCCTCCACGGGTGCCAGGTCGCGCGCCACCGCGGCCAGCGCCCGCAGCACCTGCTCGTCCCAGGCCCAGTCAGAGTGGTCGTTGGCGGCCATGCGGTCCCAGGCTGTGGGACGGACCTGCCAGTCGGTCATCGCGGCCAGCGTGCGCCGGTTCAGCGGCTCGAACCGGGCCAGGCCGTCCTCCACGATCGCCCGCGCGTCCGCGGCGTCCAGCTCGGCGCGCAGCAGCTCGCCGACTCGGGCGTGACCAGCCTGCGTGAGGCTGAACCCGGCAGTCCCGGCGAACTCGACTCGCTGCACCCAGCCGTACGCCTCGAAGTCCAACAGCAGCTCGTCGGCGAGGTCGGTCGGCACCTGCGAGAACCGCCGGGTCACCGCGGCCGCGTCGACCATTCCGCGCAGCCGCGCCGCGGTCAGTACCAGCCGCTCGGCGGGGATCGTGTTCACTCGACCACCCTAAGACGGCGCCGTCCGGTGGCACCGTCGTGTGGGCAGCCTCACCCGCCGCGTCACGACACGCGCGGGTCGTGTGCCCCGGGCGCGCCCTCGTGGTCACCTACACTCGATGGGACCGCTGAGCGTCCGGGCGGAGGACCAAGGAGTCCCGATCAGCAAGGGGAGGCCGAGCCGATGGAGTCTGGTGCCGCGCGCACGGTGACCGCTGCCGCTCCGCATGACCTTGTCCTGGGCGAACGAGACCGCCAGATCCTCGAGTTCGAGCGTCAGTGGTGGCGCTACTCGGGCGCCAAGGAGCAGGCGATCCGCGAGCTGTTCGACTGCTCGACCACGCGCTACTACCAGATGCTCAACGCGCTGATCGACAACCCCGCCGCGCTCCAGGTCGATCCGATGCTGGTCAAGCGCCTGCGCCGCCAGCGCTCCACGCGCCAGCGCGCGCGCTCCGCCCGCCGCCTGGGCCTGGAGCCCTAGAGCGGCTCCCGCGACGGCCTCCAGCGCCCAGCGGCCCCCCAAGGCGCCCCCCAAGCCCCCCACGCGCTCCGGCGCCCTCACGCGCTCCGGCGCCCGACCCCACCTGAGTGGTCAGAATCCGACACCCATGTCGGATTCTGACGGCCCTTTGTCGGAATCCGACCACTCTGTGCGCTGGCGACCCGCCAAGCCAACTCGCGCCGACGCCCGCGAGCGAACCGCCCGCCCGCCACCGGCCGGGTGCACGCCTGCCACCGCGGGGCGCGTGCTCGCGCCGGCTCAGCCGCCGGCGACGGCCGGGATGATCGAGACGTGCGCGCCCTCGGGCGTCGCGGTCTCCAGGCCGCCCTCGAAGCGGACGTCCTCGTCGTTGACGTACACGTTGACGAAGCGGCGCAGCGCACCGGCGTCGTCGAGCACGCGCGCCGACAGGCCCGGGTAGGCGGCCTCCAGCGCGGTGATCGTGCCGGCCAGGGTCGGCTCGGCGGGCTCGACCGACACGTCGGCGATGCCGCCGGTGTAGGTGCGCAGGATGGTCGGGATGCGGACGGCGACTGCCATGGGAACTCCTCGTGCGTGGGGCGCGGGCGACGCGGTGGCCGCCCGGGGTCGGGGGCGGTCAGGCTCCGAGGGCGCTGCGGAACGCCTCAAGGCTTGGCGGGATCGTAGCCGTGGGACCGACCAGCGCGGCGACGGCGTCCAGGGTCTTCAGGCCGTCGCCGGTGTTCAGGATCACGGTCTCGGCGTCCGGATCGAGCTCGCCGGAGGCCAGCAGGTGGCGGACCGTCCCGAGGGTGACACCGCCGGCGGTCTCGCCGAAGATGCCTTCGGTGCGGGCCATCAGGCGCATCGCGTCGACGACCTCGGCGTCGGACACGTCGGCGATCGCTCCGCCGGTGCGCCGCGCCACGTCCAGGGCGTACGGACCGTCGGCGGGATTGCCGATCGCCAGCGACTTCGCGATCGTGCTCGGCTTCACCGGGCGCACCACGTCGTGGCCGGCTCGGAACGCCTGCGCGACCGGCGAGCAGCCGGTGGCCTGCGCGCCGAAGACCCGGTAGGGCGTGTCCTCGACCAGGCCCAGCGCGATCAGCTCGCGGAACGCCTTGTCGACCTTGGTGAGCAGCGCGCCGGAGGCCACCGGGATCACGACCTGCTCGGGCAGCCGCCAGCCCAACTGCTCGGCGATCTCGTAGCCCAGGCTCTTGGACCCCTCGGCGTAGTACGGCCGCAGGTTGACGTTGACGAAGCCCCAGCTCTGCGTCAGCGGGTCGCCGATCAGCTCCGAGCACAGCCGGTTCACGTCGTCGTACGTGCCGTCGACCGCGATCAGCGCGCCGTCGTAGACGGCGGTCGTGAGCACCTTGCCGGGCTCGAGGTCCGAGGGGACCACCACGACGTGACCCATGCCCGCGCGGGCCGCCGCCGCGGCCACGGCATTGGCGAGGTTGCCGGTCGACGCGCAGGACAGAGTGCTCAGCCCGAGCTCACGAGCTGCCGCCAGCGCCACGGCCACCACGCGGTCCTTGAAGGAGTGGGTCGGGTTGCCGGTGTCGTCCTTGATCCAGAGCCGACGCATGCCCAGCTCGCGCGCCAGGTTGTCCGCCTGCGAGATCCGGGTGAACCCGGGGTTCAGTCCGGGCAGCTCCATGATCGTGGTGGGCACCGGCAGCAGCGCCCGGTAGCGCCACATGTTGGGCGGACCGGCGGCGATCTGCTCGCGCGTGACGCCGGCCAGCTCGTAGCCCACCTCGAGCGGGCCGAAGCACTCCATGCACGCGTAGGCCGCACCCAGCGGGTAGCGCTGCCCGCAGGCGCGGCAGGTGAGATGGGTGGCGGGGCCGAAGTCCAGCGCGGGGGCAGTGACGGTCACGGGGTCGGCTCCTTGCCGCGATCGGTCGGTCGGGCGGGTCCACGGCTGCACGACCGGCTCTGCAGCCGGCACCGGCGCGTGGGGCGCCTAGTGTAGCCACGCCGGCTGGACCCCCCGGCCGGCGTCAAGGTGGCAGTGGCGTCGAGGGGGCAGTGGCGTCGAGGGGGCAGTGGCGTCGAGGGGGGAGTGGCCGTGGCCGCTACCGAGGCCCCTCTACTCGCGGTGGCGCGAGGCGGTGGCGCGGGCCCGTGGCGGTGGCGTCGGCGCGAGGCGGTGGCCCGTGGCCGTGGCGCGGGCGCGAGGCGGTTTCACGGCGGCGAGAGGCGGTGGCGGTAGTGGCGGCCAGAGGTGATGATCCGGTGATCGTGGCGTCCAACCTCGATGAGCCCCCGCGCTGGCGCGGCCTGGTCAACTGGCTCAACCTCTCGACGCCGGCCGGACTGGCGCTGGCCCGGGTCGGGGCGCAGACCACGCGCCCGGGGCGCGAGGGCCTGTGGCTGGCGTTCGGCTACCGGCTGCCGATCCCCAAGGCGCCCGCGTTCACGCTCGGCAGCGTGATCCTGCTGCGCCGCGCCGCGCCGGACCCCGAGGTCGACGCGTGGACCTCGGTGTCGGCCCGGCTGCTGGCACACGAGTCGCGGCACGCCACCCAATACGCGTACTTCGGCGGGATCCTGATGCCCGCGGCGTACCTCGTCGCCGCTGGCTGGTCGTGGATCCGCACGGGGGACTGGGCCTGGCAGAACTACTTCGAGCGAGCGGCGGGCCTGGCCGACGGCGGCTACCGCGAGCCCCCCGAGCGCCCCGAGCGCCCCGAGCGCCCGGTGGCCCCGGCCTGAGCCGGCGCTACCCCGAGCTGTTGACCCGGTGGCCCCGGCCTGAGCCGGCGCTACCCCGAGCTGTTGACCCGGTGGCCCC
>CAYQMN010000019.1:53093-55770 GCA_964418695.1 uncultured Bifidobacteriaceae bacterium
CGGCCTGAGCCAGCGCTACCCCGAGCCGTTGCGCCCGGTGGCCCCGGCCTGAGCCAGCGCTACCCCGAGCCGTTGCGCCCGGTGGCCCCGGCCTGAGCCGGCGCTACCCCGAGCCGTTGCGCCCGGTGGCCCTGGCCTGAGCCGGCGCTACCCCGAGCCGTCCGGTGGGGCCAACCCCGGGACGGCGCCCAGTGGGCGCTCGCGCGTGGCCGCCCGGCCGAACCGGCCCCGCGCCGGCACCGCCGGGGAGGCGAACCAGTCGTTGTCGTACGCATCGCCGACTGCCTCGATCGTCACGCTGAAGCCGGCACCGTCGTGTGGCCCGCCGATCTGGTGCGCGGCCACGCAGACCCCGGTCGCCAGGTCCAGCGCCACCCAGTGCGCATCCGCGAACGGTCCCATCGGCTCCGGGTCGCCCTCGGCCATCTCCGACTCGCAGCTGGGCAGCAGCGGGCAGCACCCGCAGCGCGGGTCGTAGCCAAGGAGGGGCCGAACCGTGGCAAGGAGCGTCGCCCGCCCCTTGCGCACGCCGGCCACGAGGGACTCGATCGCCAGCGCAGGCGATCCGTCCTGCCCGTCGGCGAGCTCGCGCGGGTTAAGCATCGCCACCCACCGGTAGTTGACCCACATCGCATCATCGACCGGCAGGGCGTCCGCCCAGCGCATCGGCTCGACGACCAGTCCGTCGCGGTCACGGCGCGGCCGCGGGGTCGTCGGATCGGTCCACCAGACCGGCGCCCGGAGCGTTCGGCGGTCCGGGTCGTGCCCGTCGAGGGTGGATTCGCCGTCAGGGGTCGCCCCCGAGGCGAGGGAGGTCCCTGGCTGGGCGTGCAGGACTCGCCCGTCGAGCGTCTCGACCCGCAGGGCGTCCGGGCGCCGGACCCACGCCCGCACCGGCTCGCCGTCACTCGCGTCGCAGGTGAGCCGCATCGAGTGCCACAGCCACGGCGAGGACCGCGCCAGACGGCGAAAGGCCTCCGTGTCCACCCCGGCAGTATCGACCCCAGTCCGCGGGGGTGCCGGCGTCAGGTGCTCCGGTCTCTGACATCTGCTCCACCCCGGGCCGGAGCAGATGTCAGAAACTGGAGCAGATTGGGCGGGCAGGTGGGTGGGGTGGGGTGTTGGGGACGGCGAAGGGGCCAGCCCTCGGGCTGGCCCCTTCGTTGCGTGTTGGGTCGAACGCTGTGTCTCCTGGGGTTTCTGACTGCGGTGCTCGGGCTCGGCGAGTGCCGCCGCTGCGTGGCGACCCTCACCTCACCCTGCGCTCCTCGTCAGAAGTCCATGTCCCCCCCGCCGGGCATCGCCGGCGCCGCGCTCTTCGGCTCGGGCTTGTCGGCGATGACCGCCTCGGTGGTGAGGAACAGCGCCGCGATGGAGGCCGCGTTCTGCAGAGCGGAACGGGTCACCTTGGCCGGGTCGATGATGCCGGCCTTGATCAGGTCGACGTACTCGCCGTTGGCGGCGTTGAGGCCCCAGCCGGGCTCGAGGTTGCGGACCTTCTCCACGACGACCCCACCCTCGAGGCCGGCGTTGATCGCGATCTGCTTGAGCGGCCACTCGACGGCCACCTTGACGATGTTGGCGCCCGTGGCCTCGTCACCCTCGAGCTCGAGCTTCTCGAACGCGGCATCCGCGGCATGGATCAGCGCCACGCCGCCACCGGCGATGATGCCCTCCTCGACGGCCGCCTTCGCGTTGCGCACGGCGTCCTCGATGCGGTGCTTGCGCTCCTTGAGCTCCACCTCGGTGGCCGCGCCCGCCTTGATGACCGCAACACCGCCGGCCAGCTTGGCCAGGCGCTCCTGCAGCTTCTCGCGGTCGTAGTCGGAGTCGGAGTTGTCGATCTCGGCCCGGATCTGGTTGACCCGGCCGGCGATCTGGTCGGCGTCGCCGCCGCCGTCGACGATGGTCGTCTCGTCCTTGGTCACCACGACCTTGCGGGCCCGGCCCAGCAGGTCCAGCGTGGTGCCCTCCAGCTTGAGGCCGACCTCCTCGGAGATGACCTGGCCACCGGTCAGGATCGCGATGTCCTGCAGCATGGCCTTGCGGCGGTCGCCGAAGCCCGGGGCCTTGACGGCGACCGAGCGGAAGATCCCGCGGATCTTGTTGAGCACCAGGGTGGACAGCGCCTCGCTGTCGACGTCCTCGGCGATGATGACCAGCGGCTTGCCGGACTGCATGACCTTCTCCAGCAGCGGCAGCAGATCCTTGACCGCCGAGATCTTGGAGTTGGCGATGAGGATGTAGGCATCCTCGTACACCGTCTCCATGCGCTCGGGGTCGGTGACGAAGTAGCCCGAGATGTAGCCCTTGTCGAAGCGCATGCCCTCGGTGAGCTCGAGCTCCAGGCCGAAGGTGTTGGACTCCTCGACCGTGATCACGCCCTCCTTGCCGACCTTGTCCATCGCCTCGGCGATGACCTGGCCGATCTGCTCGTCGGCAGCGGAGATGGAGGCGGTGGAGGCGATCTCCTCGGTGGTCTCGACGTCCTTGGCCATCTCCAGCAGCTGGGTCGAGATGGCCTCGACGGACTTCTCGATGCCGCGCTTGAGGGCCATCGGGTTCGCGCCGGCGGCCACGTTGCGCAGCCCCTCGCGGACCAGCGCCTGGGCCAGGACGGTCGCCGTCGTCGTGCCGTCGCCGGCCACGTCGTCGGTCTTCTTCGCGACCTCCTTGA
>CAYQMN010000020.1:0-50771 GCA_964418695.1 uncultured Bifidobacteriaceae bacterium
CTTGAGAAGGGCTGTCCCTAGTACGAGAGGACCGGGACGGACGAACCTCTGGTGTGCCAGTTGTTCTGCCAAGAGCACGGCTGGTTGGCTACGTTCGGAAGGGATAACCGCTGAAAGCATCTAAGCGGGAAGCTCGCTCCAAGATGAGGACTCCCACAGGGTTGACCTGGTAAGGCCCCCAGTAGACTACTGGGTTGATAGGCCGGAAGTGGAAGCGCGGCAACGTGTGCAGCTGACCGGTACTAATAGGCCGAGGACTTGTCCACTCTCATTTTTTTGCATTCGCGTCCACTGTGCGGTTCCCGAGATACGGTCGGGACCATATCTCCATAGAGTTTCGGCGGCCATAGCGAGCGGGAAACGCCCGGTCCCATTCCGAACCCGGAAGCTAAGCTGCTCAGCGCCGATGGTACTGCAGGGGGGACCCTGTGGGAGAGTAGGACGCCGCCGGACATTCTCTGCCAAAGGGCCGCCCATGTGGGCGGCCCTTTGTGCGTTCTGGGTCCGTGCGCCGTCGGGCCGAGTGCGGCGCCGGCCGGCTAGCTGCTCCTGTTGATGGCTCGCACTCCTGCCCACAGGCCCAGTGCGGCCAGAGCTCCCGCGGACAGCCAGCCCCACACGACCACGAGGTCGGTGAAGTTGCCGGCGAAGAGCGCCCGCTCGGCCTGGACTACCCAGTTGACCGGGTTCACCGCGGCTACCGTGCGCATCCACGCGGGGCCTGCGTCCAGCGGCAGGAGCATCCCGGACAGGATGAGCAGTGGGAAGATGAGCGTCTGCTGGATGCCCCAGAACAGCCATTCGCGGTCCTTGGTCTTCAGTGCCAGCGTGTAGGAGAGGGACCCCAGTCCCACCCCGAACACGGCCAGCAGAGCGACGCCCAGGACCAGGCCCACAGGGTTGAAGGTGAAGCCGAACGGCCAGGCGATGAGCACGATGAGCAGGGACTGCACGACGATGGGCGCGATCTCCTTGAGTGCGCGGCCGATGAGCAGCGAGGACCGGGCCAGGGGGGCCACCAGGGTCCGCTCGTGTGAGCCGGTCATCATCTCGTACTGCAGGTTGGAGCCCGTGACGCCGGTTCCGAACAGGACGATCATCACCAGCACGCCCGGCACGAACCAGTCCAGAACCTGGCTGGCGGGCTGCCCGGAGGTTCCCACGAGCAGCGGTGCGAACAGGCCGAGGAAGACCAGGGGCTGCAGGAGGCTGAAGATCAGCGTGAAGGGGTCGCGCACGATCGGGCGCAGCTCGCGCACCAGCACATGCCAGGTGTCGCGTGTGACGTTCGGCCGCACGGCCGGATCGCGGGTCGTCGTCATCGGGTCGCTCCTGCCGGGTCGGAGGTGGTGTCGCCGTGGACGGCGGCGCCGTCCTCGGCCTCGCGCAGCGTCCGGCCGGTGAGGGCCAGGAAGACATCGTCCAGGGTGGGCGGCACGCCGGTTGCGGTGCGCACGTGGATACCCGCGGCGTCCAGCCGGCGGACGGCCGCGGGCAGGAGCGCGTCGCCTTCCGGGGCGGTGACCGTGATCGCGCAGTCGCCGGCTTGCTGGACCTCCCGGTCCGTGAGGTCCTGCACCACGCCGCGGGCCTGGTGGGCCTCGTCCGGCGAGGCGAAGCCGAACGTGAGCACGTCACCGGCCTGGCCCGCTTTGAGGGCTGGCGCCGTGTCGTCGGCGATCACACGGCCGCGGTCCATCACCATGACTCGCTCCGCGTAGTGGTCGGCCTCCTCGAGGTAGTGGGTGGTGAGGAACACCGTCGTCCCGTGCTCGACTCGCAGATCGAGGATGTGCTGCCACAGGTTCGCCCGGCTCTGGGGGTCCAGACCGGTGGACGGCTCGTCGAGGAACAGCAGCGGGGGAGCGTGCATCAGGCCCAGTGCCACGTCGAGTCGCCGCTTCTGGCCGCCGGACAGCTGCTGGACGGTGCGGGTGGCGTAGGACGCCAGGTCCAGCGACTCGATGAGCTCGTCGGCCCGAGTCGCCGAGGCCGCGCGGGACATCCCGTAGAAGATGCCCTGACTGACCAGCTCGTCGCGGGTCCGCTGCGCGAAGCTGCCGCTGGTCAGCTGCCCGACGTACCCGATCCGGGCGCGCACGGAGGCGTGCTCGTGCAGGATGTCGAAGCCGACCACTCGAGCGGTGCCCGAGGTCGGCGGGATGAGCGTGGTGAGCATCCGCAGGCTCGTGCTCTTGCCGGCGCCGTTCGGTCCGAGGAACGCGACGAGCTCGCCGCGGGACACCTCGAACGTCAGGTCCGTGACCGCTTCGACGGTTGCCTTCTTGACCGTGAAACGCTTGGTGAGCCCGACGGCCTCGATGATGGATTCAGCCATGGGCAGGAGCCTAGAGACGAAAGCCGGTTCAGCGGATCGCCCGGGCAGGAGTCGTCGGATGGCGGGCTCGGGGGTCCGAGGAGTCTCCGACAGACCTCTGGCACACTGGCTCACAGCGCGACGGGGGATCTTCGAGCGTCGAGCGGCGACTGTGATGCACGTCACGGTAACGCGGCCTTCTCGGCACCCATTCTCCTGGTGGGGGCGTCCCCGTGCTCACGGCTGGGCCGACCGAGCGCGGGGACGCCGGACGGTCCCGTCGGGCTGCCATCGGCTGCGGGGCCGAGGGGTGCGACGCCGACGGGGAGGGCGTGCGGAGATGCGGGGGGGCGGCTCGGATTCGTCCGACCTGGAGGTTGCCAGGCACGAGGAGCTGTTTCGTACCCACCACCGGACCGTGGTGGCCTATCTCTCCCGTCGAGGGTCGGCCGAGGACGCACAGGATCTGGCGGCCGAAGTGTTTCTCGATGCTTGGCGTCAGCGCGATCAGGTCGAGGTGCACGGGGACAGCGGCTGGCTGCCCTGGCTCTTCACGGTGGCGCGCCGGAAGGCCCGGGACCATGCCGAGTCCCGGGCAGCGGCCAGTGCCCGCGAGCAGCGAGCGGGAGCTCCGCCCGACGTGGAGGACTTCGCGGACCGAGTGGCGGCGGTGGACGCCGCGCAGCAGGAGGTCACCGTGACGTTGGCCGCGATGGCCCGACTGCGCGAGGATGATCGTGAAGTGCTGGAACTGTGCGGCGTCTTCGGATTCACGTCCGCCCAGGCCGGGATCACCCTGGGGATCCCCGCAGGCACCGTCCGGGTCCGCTTGCATCGGGCCCGGCGGCGGCTGGCCGAGGCGATCGAGGAGGAGTCGTCATGACCGACGAGTCCGACGTGAACGACCGCCTCGTCGCTCCCGGCTCGGCTAGCGCGCGTCCTTCTTCGCCTGGCGGCGGGCCCCGGCCGCGGTGCTGGTCGCCACCCGGTTCGTGCCCCCGGCGCCCTTGGGGGTGCGGTCGGTGACCTTGGGCGACTTCTTCGCGTCGCGTGCCACGCTGGGCGTGTCGGCTCCGGGCCAGGTGCCGGCCGGGGCAGCAGCCGCCAGCCGATCGGCGCGCAGCTGGGCCGCGGTTGCCGCCGCGGCGGCAGCGAGCTGCCCACTGACCCGGGACAGGGCGTCCTCGAAGACCTCGGCCCGTGCGGCGTTGCGCGCGTTGGTGGACTTGGCCAGACCGCGACCGCCCCGCTTCTTGACCTTCGCCGATCCCTTGCGCCGGTAGACACCGACGTACTTGTTGCGCGCCCTGCGGACCCGTCGGTGCAGCTCCATCAGCTCGTCCTCGTCGAGAGGCTTGAGGCGCTTGGGCTCGGTCGCCCGCAGCAGATCCTGCTCCTTGCGACCAAGGCTGTTCGTCACCGCGTCCATGGGGTTCCTTCGCTCTGCGTCCGAGCAGGCAGCCTATCCAGCAGGGTGCGGTGGCGCCGGGCAGAGACGTCAGATCAGCCAGGCGCCCACGAGGCAGACCGTGACCACACCCGCAGTGAGCACGGGAATGCCGAACTTCGCGAACGTGCCGGTGGAGTACCCGCCCGGGCGCATCACCATCATGTTGCTCTGGTGGCCGAACGGGTTGATGAACGTGAACGAGATGCAGGTGCCGATCAGAGCCAGCAGCGTGATCGGGTCCAGGCCCAGCTCCAGCGCGATGGAGATGGCCACCGGCGTCAGGATCGAGGCGGCCGCCGCGTTGGTGACCAGGTTGGTGAGCACCGTGGTGGTGAGTGCGAAGACGACGACCACCAGGACCGGGCGCCCACCGGACACCGCCTGAATGGCGCGGGCCAGCACGTCGGCCAGGCCACTGTTGAGGACGATGGCGCCTAGGCCGACCGAGCCGGCCAGGACGAACAGCACGTTCCAGTCCAGCGCCCGGACCGCAGAGCGCGGGGTGAGCACCCTGGTCACGACCATCAGGACCGCCCCTGCGAAGGCCGCCATCTCCACGGCCAGCAGACCGAACGAGGCCGAGATGATCACGCTGGTGAGGATCGCCAGGGCCGGCCAGGTCTTGTGCGGCTGCGGAACGCGACCAGCGACGTCCTGCCACAGCGCGAACTCACCGTGCGTCGCCAGCGACTCGGCGTTGCTCGTGGTCACGAAGTAGGTCGCCCCGGGGACCGCTGGCGTCTCGTCGAGCGGCTCGGTGGTCTGCGCGGCCACGACGGAGATCGAGGTGTCGCCCTCCAAGTCGCGCAGGCTGCCGTGCTCCCCCTCTCCGACCGAGGCCACAAAGAGCTTCTGCGGCGCCAACCCGAAGCGCGGGCTGCCCCACAGTGCCCGCACACCGCGGGTGCTCGCCTCGTAGACCAGCACGTCACCGCCGCGGATGGTGCGCGTCGGCTCTAGTGCGCGGTCCCAGCGATGGATGGCGGTGAGCACGAACTCCTGGCTTCGATCCAGCCCGAAGTCCGCTGCCTTGCGGCCCGCCGCGTTGGCCGCAGGGGCGACCGGGAGCTCCACCCGCCAGTCCAGCTCCGGGGCCGTGAAGTCCGAGGCCCCGCGCAGCATCCGGGGACCGGTGAAGGCCAGCACCGCCCAGCCCACGAGGGCCACCGGGAGCGCGACCGGAGCGAAGGACAGCATGGTCATCTCGATGCCCTTGGGCGCGGCGAGACCGGCGATGATCAGGTTGGAGCTGGTGCCGATCAGGGTCACAGACCCCGCCAGGGTCGTGGCGTGCGCGATCGGCAGCAGGACCTGACGTGCCGGGATGTTGCGGGTCTGCTCCAGCTCGCGGGCGGCCGGGATGAGCATGGCCACGATCGGCGTCGTGTTGATGAGCGCCGAGAGCAAGCCGACCGGGAACACCAGCCGGGCGAATGCGGCGGCGGCGGTCTGGACCGTCCGAAGCAGCTGCCAGGTCACGCGGGTCACGACGCCGGTGTGCACGACCCCCTTGGCGATGACGAGCATGCACGCCACCGTGATGACGCCGCCGTTGCTCAGTCCGGAGAAGAGGGCCGCCGGCGGGGCCAGCCCGACCACACCGGCGAACGCGATGGCGCATGCCAGCGCGAGCAGCGGCGGCATCTTGCCCGAGGTCATGGCGATCAGAGTCGCCACCACCACGATCGCCGCCAGCAACGCCATGAAGGAAATGCCTACCACCGCAGTGGTGGTCGTCGGCGGCTGAGCGGAGCCGCCTGGGGAAGACGAGGGAGTCGGCGGGGAGCGTTCGGGGGGCTGGGTGCGGCCCGCTGCGCCACTACGCTTGCCCGGTCGAGAGGGATTTCATGGACGAGGATCGGCCACGGCGGTCGCCGTCGGGACCGGGCGACGGCAAGCCCAGATCGCCCCGGTCGGGTGCCGGGCGAGCGGGCGGCTCCCCGGGGAGGCCCGGCGGTCGGCCTGGCTCGGGAGGGCGGTCCGGCTCGGGAGGGCGGTCCGGCTCGGGAGGTGCGTCGGGCGGCAGTGCCGGTCGCGGCGGGCCCCCGCGCGGGGGGCCGGGTGGATCCGTGCGCGGGACTGGCGGTTCCGCGCGCGGGACCGGTGATCGGCCGACGGGCGGTGGCTCGGATCGGCGCACGGGCGGGGCAGGATCGCGGCCCTCGGGCGGTGGCTCGGATCGTGGGCCACGGACCGGCAGCGCATCCGATCAGGGCGATCGCACTCGCGCCGGCTCTGGCGGGCCGAGGTCGGGCAGTTCCAGTGCTGGGCGCGGTCGCCCGGGGTCGGACGCGCGGACGTCGAGCGCCCCGCGCTCTGGCCGCCCCACAGGTGGTCAGCGGGGCTCGCGGCCGCCGGGAAGCGGCTCTGGGTCACGCCCGGGCGGCAGTCGTTCCAAGGACGGGGAGGGCGGGGCCACGAGGTCCGGTGGCCGGTCGACCGGCCCACGCCCCGGTGGTTCGAGCTCGGGTGGGTCTCGTCCGGGTGGGTCTCGTCGCGAAGACTCGCGCCCGGGCCGTCGGGACTTCCAGGACGATCGTCCTGGTGGCCCGCGCTCGGGTGACGCACGCTCTGGCGGTCAGCGATCCGGTGGTTCACGTCCAGGTGACTCGCGACCCGGTGGCCCGCGTTCTGGTGGCCCGCGCTCGGGTCCCGGTGGACCGGGCGATCGCTCCTCGGGGGCGCGTCCCGGGGGTGGCGACGGGCGCTCGGGTGGGTCCGGGTCACGGACTGGAGGCTCCCGTCCCGGTCCGCGTGGGGCCGACTCCCGGCGCAATGGCCCGCCTCGGGGCGCCGCTGCAGGTGGTGGGCGTCCGTCGAGCGGGGGCCGCGGCGGTCCCGGGCGGGGTCGGGATGACGAAGATCGGCGGCCGAGCACCCGGCTGGCGGATCGGCCCGGCGACCCGGGTCGCTTCGGCGATCCCGACCTGCCCGACGACGTGCAGGCCTCCGAGCTCGATCGGGTGACGCTGAACTCCCTGCGGACGCTGCCCGACGGGCTCGCGGATCTGGTCGGCCGGCACCTGGCCGCGGCGGCCCGTGCCCTCGGCGAGGATCCCGAGCTCTCGCTGTCGCACGCCAAGGCGGCCTCACGGCGCGCTGGCCGGGTCGCCCTGGTGCGCGAGGCGGTGGGCATCGCGGCGTACGCCGCGGGCGACTTCGGCACCGCCCTCATCGAGCTGCGGGCGGCCGCCCGGATCTCGGGCTCGGCGGAGTACCTGCCGATGATGGCCGACTGTGAGCGGGGCCTGGGCCGGCCGGAGAAGGCGCTGGCCCTGGTCGCCTCCCCGCAGGCCGAGACCCTGGACCGGGACGCCCGCGTCGAGCTGCTCATCGTCGCCGCCGGCGCCCGGCGCGACCTGGGCCAGGTGGACGCGGCGGTGCTGACCCTGCAGGTGCCCGCGCTGCGGGCCGCGGCGACCGGCTCGTGGCTGGCGCGGCTGCGGTACGCGTACGCTGACGCGCTGCTGGAGGCCGGCCGGTCGCAGGAGGCGCGCGAGTGGTTCGAGCTGGCGGCACGGGTCGACCCGGAGGGGGAGACCGACGCCGACGAGCGCGTGGACGAGCTGGACGGGCTCGTGTTCGACGAGGTCGCCGAGGACGAGGGGGAGGTCGAGGAGGCGGGCGCGGGCGAGGAGACTGGCCGGGTGCCGGCTGCCCGCGGCGCAGCGCCCTCCCCGGCGCTCGACGTCGTCAAGGTCGAGTTCTCGGACGCCGGCCAAGGCGACTCCGACTCGACCGACTCCGACTCGGCTGACGCTGATTCAGACGCCGAACTGAGGGATGCCGGGTCGGGAGACTCCGACGACAACGCTGTCGGCTCGGCCGATCCCGACGACTCCGACTCCGACTCCGGCTCGGGTGATCGGGGTGAGATTCCCGCGGGGGAGTCGGACGTGGACGGGCGTGCCTGACCGCGGGGGCTTCGCGCGGACCGACCGGCCGCTGGCCGAGGTCTACGACGTGGCCCTGTTGGATCTGGACGGCGTCGTCTATGTCGGGCCGCACGCCGTGGCGCACGCCGCCGAGTCCCTGGCGGCCGCAGCCGACGAGCACGGCATGCGGCTGGCGTTCGTGACCAACAACGCCTCCCGGCCGCCGGCGGTGGTGGCCGAGCATCTGCGCGACCTGGGCATCCGGGCGCGCGACGAGGACGTCGTCACCTCCGCTCAGGCCGGGGCGCGGGTAGCTCGCGAGCTGCTGCCCGAAGGGTCGCCGGTCCTGGCGGTCGGCGGGCCGGGCGTCGCGGACGCGCTGCGCGAGCGGGGGCTGGTCCCGGTCTTCTCGGTCGACGATCACCCGCTGGCCGTGGTGCAAGGGTACGGACCGGACGTCGGCTGGGCGGAGCTGGCCGAGGTGTGCCTGGCCATCCAGGAGGGCGCGTTCTGGATCGCGACCAACCTCGACCGCACGATCCCGATCGCCCGGGGCCGGGTCCTGGGCAACGGGGCGCTGGTCGAGGCGGTCCACCACGCCTTGGGGGTGGCGCCGCTGGTCGCGGGCAAGCCGCTGCCGCCGCTGATGCTGGAGTCGGTGGAGCGGACCGCCGCGATGCGACCGCTGGTCGTGGGGGACCGGCTGGACACCGACATCGAGGGCGCGACCGGCTCCGGGCTGGCCTCGCTGCTGGTTCTCACCGGCGTGACCGACTGGCGCCAGCTGCTGGTCGCACCGGTGGAGCACCGGCCCTCGCATCTCGGCCTGGACCTGAGGGCGCTGTTGGAGCCGGCGCCCGAGGTGACGGTCCAGCTGCACGACGGCGTGGTGCGGGCGGCGAGCGCCGGGGTCTCGGTGGCGGTCCCTGTGGTGCACCGAGGCGATTCGGACACGGACTCCGAGTGGCTGCCTGAGTCGCTTCGGGAGGTGGCTGCCCCCTCGGAAGCCGAGCTGCCGCTGATCCGTGCCACCGTGGCCGCCGCCTGGGCGACCAGCGACGCGGGACTGCATCCGGGGGGACCCATGACGGTGGGAAGCGTGGACTGAGCCTCGGGTTGGCGGGGTCCGGCTCGGGTCGCCGTCCGGCGTTGTCGGAGGTGGCAGGTACCCTCGCGGCAAGCAGGAGGTCGATGTGCTGGACATCGTGAGGGACTACACCGCGATCGCGGTCGGGAACGCGCAGGCCGGGACCGCCCGGGTCCTGGAGGCCGGCGTGGGCACGGCGGAGCGGATCGCCTCCGTGGGCTCCCGGGTGGGGGTGCTCGACGAGCCCGGCCAGCTGCTGGACCCGCGCGCGTCCGTGGAACGGGTGCGCCGGGCGGCCGGCTTCGTCCGGCAGGCCGACCGGGACAAGGTCATCCACCACCTCGGGCTGGTGAAGCGCTCGGAGCTCCACGCCGTGCGGATGCAGCTGCAGCGCGTCGAGCGGCTCCTCAGCGACGCGCGCGGCGACCGGTGAGCGACGCCCAGCGCCCGACTCCCGCCGGACCGGCCCCCGCGGCCGGCACAGGCCCGTCAGCCGGCACGGGCCCGTCAGCCGGCACGACCCTGACCCGGCCCGACCAGGCCGCCGAGCAGGATCCCCGAGTCGCCGACGCCCTCTCTCGGCTGGGCGAGCTGGGTGACCTTCCGCTCGGCGAGCAGGTCGAGGTGTTCACCGACGTCCATCGTCGCCTGGCGGCGGTGCTCGCCGACCCGGCCAGCCGCGGGTAGCCGGCTCCCTCATGGCCCGCCGCCGCCTGGACGCCGAGCTGATGCGCCGCGGGCTCGCCCGCTCGCGCGAGCATGCCCAGGAGCTGATCGCGCAGGGCCGCGTCAGCGTTCACGGCGGCGTCGCCGGCAAGCCCGCCACGCAGGTGGAGGAGGCGGCCCCGATCGTGGTCGCCGAGGGCCGTCACGGGCCCGAGTACGTGTCGCGCGGCGGTCACAAGCTCGTCGGCGCGCTGGAGCGGTTCGACCCCGACGGCACTCGGGTGCGGGGCCGGCGGGCGCTGGACGCCGGCGCGTCCACCGGCGGGTTCACCGAGGTGCTGCTGCGGCGGGGGGTGGCGCACGTCGTGGCCGCCGACGTCGGCTACGGGCAGCTGGCGTGGTCGCTGCAGACCGACGAGCGGGTCACGGTGCTGGACCGCACCAACGTCCGCACGCTGACCGCCGCGGATCTGCCCTACCGGCCCGAGGTGGTCGTCTCCGACCTGTCGTTCATCTCGCTGCGCCTGGTGCTCGGCGCGCTGGCCCGGGTGGCCACCGAGGAGGCCGACCTGTTCCTCATGGTGAAGCCGCAGTTCGAGGTCGGGCGCGAGGCGCTCGGCACCGGCGGTGTGGTGCGCGATCCCGGCCAGCGGGCGGCTGCGGTGCTGGACGTGGCGCGCGCGGCCCAGGAGCATCGGCTCGGGACCGCGGGCGTGGTGGCCAGCCCGTTGCCGGGACCGAGCGGGAATGTCGAGTACTTTCTCCATCTGCGGTTCGACGCCGGGCCGCCGAGCGAGCAGGCGGTCCAGGCCGCGGTCGCGGAGGGCCCGCAGTGAGCGGGCCGCGAGGAGGGTCGTGATGGCTGGGCGCAAGGTCCTGCTGGTCACCAACACCCGCCGGCCCGAGGCCGTGCAGGTGGCTCGTCGCACCGCCACCGCCCTGCTGGAGCGGGGGATCGACGTGGTCGCCCCGGACGACGAGCACGACGAGCTGGGGCTGGCGCAGGTCGCCGCGGTCGACTCGAGCACCGAGGGAGCGGCGACCAAGGACTGCGAGCTCGTGGTGGTCCTCGGCGGCGACGGGACCGTGCTGCGGGCCGCCGAGCGGGCGCGGGGCACCGACGTCCCGCTGCTGGGCGCGAACCTGGGGCACGTCGGCTTCCTGGCCGAGCTCGAGCGCGAGGACGTCGAGGAGATGGTCGACGCGGTGGTCGCCCGCGACTACCGCGTCGAGAAGCGCATGACCGTGGATGCCCGGGTGCTCGAAGCCGGCCAGGAGGTCGTGCACACCTGGGCGCTCAACGAGGTCTCCATCGAGAAGGCGCCGGCCGACCGGATGCTCGAGCTGGTGCTGGAGGTCGACGACCGGCCGCTGTCCCGCTGGGCCTGCGACGGGGTCGTCTGCGCGACCCCGACCGGCTCGACGGCGTATGCGTTCTCCGCGGGCGGACCGATCGTCTGGCCGGAGGTCGAGGCGCTGCTGGTCGTGCCGCTCAGCGCACACGCCCTGTTCGCCCGGCCGCTGGTCACCGCGCCGACCAGCGTCATCGGCATCGACTCGGTCGCCCCGCACACCCAAGGCGTGCTGTGGGCCGACGGTCGGCGCTCCTACGAGCTGCCGCACAGCGCGCGGATCGAGGTCCGCCGCCATCCCGAGCCGGTGGCGTTCGCGCGTCTGCGGCAGGCCCGGTTCACCGATCGTCTGGTCGCCAAGTTCCAGCTGCCGGTCGAAGGCTGGCGCGGGGACGGCACCCGGCCGTGATCCAGGAGCTGGCGCTGCGCGGCCTGGGCGTCATCGACCAGGCCACCTGCCGGTTCGCGCCCGGCTTCACTGCCGTGACCGGGGAGACCGGCGCCGGCAAGACGATGGTCGTCACCGGGCTCGGGCTGCTGGCCGGCGGTCGGGCCGACCCGGGGCTGATCCGCACCGGAGCCGACCAGGCGGTGGTCGAGGGCTGGTTCGACCCGCCGTCCGGTCCGGTCGCTGAGCGGGTGCGCGAGGCCGGGGGCGAGATCGACGACGAGGCGCTGACCGCCGCGCGGATCGTGGCCGGGCGGGCGCGCAGCATCCTGGGCGGGCGCGGCGTGCCCGCCGCGGTGCTTGCCGAGGTCGCCGGGCAGCTCATCGCCATCCACGGCCAGCACGAGCAGACCCGGCTGGGCGCGCGCGCCCGGTCGCTGCTCGACGCGTTCGCCGGGCCGCAGACGCAGGCGCTGGCGGTCGAGGTGGCCCGGGTGCATGCGCAGCTGCGTAGCGTCCAGCGCCAGGTCGAGGAGCTGCAGTCCGGTGCCCGCGAGCGCGCCCGCGAGCTGGACCTGCTGGAGTTCTCGCTGGCCGAGATCGAGAAGGTGGACCCGCAGCCCGGCGAGGACGCGCTGCTGGCCGCCGAGGCCGAGCGGCTGGCGAACGCCGAGGACCTGGTCGGAGCAGCCCGGCTGGCGGCCGGCGCGCTGAGTGCCGACCTGGAGTCCGAGGGCGGCATCGACGTGCTCGGGCTGCTCTGGACCGCCGTGCGCGCGCTGGAGTCCGCTGCGGCTCACGATCCGGTGCTGGGCGAGCACGCGTCCGCGTTGCGCTCGGTGCAGGCTCAGGCCGGCGAGGTGGCCGCGGACCTGGCCTCGTATGCCGAGGGCATCGAGGCGGACCCGCGGCGCCTGGCGCATGTGCAGGAGCGGATCGCGGCGCTGGCCGGGCTGACCCGCAAGTACGCCGACACCGCCGACGGCGTGCTGGTGTGGGCGCAGCAGGCCGCGGCCCGGGTCGCGCTGCTGGCCGGCGCTGACGACCGGATCGAGGAGCTCGTCGATCAGGTGGGTGCCCTGCGCACCGAGCTGGCCGAACTCTGCGCCGCGCTGCACGCCCAGCGCGTGCATGCCGCCGAGCGGTTCACCGCGCAGGTCGGCGCGGAGCTGGCCGCACTGGCGATGCCCGGCGCACAGGTCCGGTTCGACGTGCGCACCACGCCGGACCCGCAGGGGCTGACGCTGCCCGGCTTCGACGAGCTCGGGCCGTTGGCGTTCCGGGCGCACGGGGTGGACGAGGTCGAGCTGCTGCTGGCCGCCAACCGCGGCTCGCCGCTGCGCCCGATCGCGTCGGCGGCGTCCGGCGGCGAGCTGTCCCGGGTGCTGCTGGCGCTCCAGGTCGTGCTGGCCGGCGCCGACCCGGTGCCGACCATGGTGTTCGACGAGGTCGACGCGGGAGTGGGCGGCGCTGCGGCCATCGAGGTCGGCCGACGCCTGCAGCGGCTCAGCGAGACCACCCAGGTGATCGTGGTGACCCATCTGGCCCAGGTGGCCGCGTTCGCCGACCGGCAGCTCGTGGTGACGAAGGACTCCGACGGCTCGATCACGGCCTCGTCAGTGCGCGTGGTCGAGGGCGAGGACCGGCTGCGCGAGCTCTCCCGGATGATGTCGGGGATCGCCGACTCGACCTCGGCCGGGGCGCACGCCCAGGAGCTGCTCGACCTCGCGATGCGCTGAGCTGTAGCGACGCCGGCGCCCCTCGCGTCTTGGGGCTCGGCCGGCGAGAGCCCTCGACCAGCTCAACCCGCGGGTGATCCGCTGGACTTGGACCGCTGGTCGAGCCTGACCAGACCGCAACTGCGTCTTGCGCTGGGGATCTCGACATCGGGAGTCCACTCGGCGTGCGGGCCTGCGTCGGGCGCGCACGGCGCGCAGCTCGCGCCGTGTCACTAGTTCGGCTTCGGGGGCCGTATTCTGGTGGTCCATGGGTGCGCCTTCGACGACCAAGCATGTGTTCGTGACCGGGGGCGTCGCCTCCTCGCTCGGCAAGGGCCTCACGGCCTCCTCGCTGGGCAGTCTGCTGAAGGCCCGCGGGCTGCGGGTCACCATGCAGAAGCTGGATCCCTACCTCAACGTGGACCCCGGGACGATGAACCCGTTCCAGCACGGTGAGGTGTTCGTTACCGACGACGGCGCGGAGACCGACCTGGATGTCGGCCACTACGAGCGCTTCCTGGACACCGACCTGCACGGGTCTGCGAACGTCACGACCGGGCAGATCTACTCCAGCGTCATCGCCAAGGAGCGGCGCGGGGAGTATCTCGGCGACACCGTGCAGGTCATCCCGCACATCACCAACGAGATCAAGGCTCGCATCCGCGACATGGCCGAGCCGGGCATCGACGTGGTCATCACCGAGGTGGGCGGTACGGTCGGCGACATCGAGTCGCTGCCGTTCCTCGAGGCCGTGCGGCAGGTGCGCCACGACGTCGGCCGGGACAGCACGTTCATTCTGCACGTCTCGCTGCTGCCCTACATCGGGCCGTCCGGCGAGCTCAAGACCAAGCCGACGCAGCACTCGGTGGCCGCGCTCCGGTCGATCGGCCTGACCCCCGATGCGATCGTGCTGCGCGCCAACCGCGACGTCCCGGCCCCCATCAAGCGCAAGATCTCGCTGATGTGCGACGTGGACGACGAGGCGGTCGTGGCCGCCATCGACGCCCCCTCGATCTACGACATCCCCAAGGTGCTGCACAGCGAGGGGCTGGACGCCTACGTGGTGCGCCGGCTCGGGCTGCCGTTCCGCGACGTCGAGTGGACCAAGTGGGGCGAGCTGCTGCGCCGGGTCCACCAGCCCGCGCACGAGGTGACGGTCGGCCTGGTCGGCAAGTACGTCGACCTGCCCGACGCGTACCTGTCGGTGAGCGAGGCGCTGCGCGCAGGCGGGTTCGCCAACGACGCCCGCACCGTCCTGCGCTGGGTGCCCTCCGACGACTGCGCGACGCCGGAGGGGGCGGCCGCGGCGCTGGCCGGGGTCGACGCGATCTGCGTGCCCGGCGGGTTCGGCGTGCGTGGCATCGAGGGCAAGCTCGGGGCGCTCACCTGGGCCCGGCAGACCCGCACCCCGGCGCTCGGCCTGTGCCTGGGGCTGCAGTGCATGGTCATCGAGGCGGCCCGCAACCTCGCGGACCTGCCCGGCGCCAACTCGCGCGAGTTCGACGAGGACAGCCCGCATCCGGTCGTGGACACGATGGCCGACCAGCTCGACGTGGTCCGGGGCGACCAGGACATGGGCGGCACGATGCGCCTGGGCTCGTTCCCGGCGATCCTCGCCGAGGGGTCGCTGGTCGCCGAGCTCTACGGGAGCACCGAGGTGGCTGAGCGGCACCGGCATCGCTACGAGGTGAGCAACGCCTACCGCGACCGGCTGTCCGCGGCGGGTCTGCGGTTCTCCGGGCTGTCGCCGGACGGGCATCTCGTGGAGTACGTCGAGCTGCCGCGCGAGGTGCACCCGTTCTACGTGGGCACCCAGGCGCATCCGGAGTTCCGGTCCCGGCCCACGCGCGGTCACCCACTGTTCGTGGGGCTGATCGCCGCGGCGCTGGCCCGGCGGGCGGGCGAGGACGCGGGCGCGGGTGAGCGGTCTGCCGCGAGGGAGGCGCAGACCGCGGGGAGCCGCGCCGGTGGCGCGTCCACCGAGCAGACGATTCCCGACGAGCAGGTCGCGACGGCGGTTGCCCGGTGAGTGAGTCGGCTGATCCGCTGACCGCGGCCTCTGGCGACGTGGCCGCCGAGAGGCTGGCCGACGTGCCGTTCCGGTTCCCGGTCGTCTCGGAGCGGCTGGGGTTCACCGGGGCGAAGTGGAGCATCTGGTCGGACACCGTCGACATCGCCGGCGACATCGTCGTCCGCGACGTGCTGCGCCATCCGGGCGCGACTGCGGTCGCCGCCCTCGACGACCAGGGCCGGGTGCTGCTCATCCGCCAGTACCGCCACCCCGTCGGCGCCTACCTCTGGGAGGTGCCCGCGGGACTGCTCGACGTGCCTGGCGAGGATCCCCTGGAGTGCGCGAAGCGCGAGCTGCTGGAGGAGGCGGGAGTGCTCGCCACGCGGTGGTCGCCGCTGCTGGACCTCGCGCTGAGCCCGGGTGGGACCTCCGAGCGCATCCGGGTGTTCCGCGCCGAGGGTCTGACGATCGACCCGGACAATCGACCCAGCACCGGCGAGGCCGAGGAGCGCGACCTGCCCCAGCGCTGGGTGCCGCTGGACGAGGCCGTCGCGGCGTGCCTGGCCGGGGACATCGCCAATGCCACCGCGGTCGCCGCGATCCTCGCGCTGCACGCAGCGACCTGAGCCTGGCGATCTGCTCCACCCGGCGGCATCTGCTCCGTTCTTCGTCATCTGCTCCGCCCGCGGGTGGAGCAGATGCCAGGAAGGGGAGCAGATCTGAGCGGAGCCCTCGCGTCTGAGCGGAGCCCTCGCGTCTGAGCGGAGCCCTCGCGTCTGAGCGGAGCCCTCGCGCGGGTGTCGGGTCTTCCACGGCCCATCCCGCGTGCGGCATGTGCCACCGTGGGGACGCGCCTGGGAGCGCTCGGCGCACGGACGGACAGGGGAGTGGCCACGATGCGTGTCGGGATCCCGCGAGAGGTGAAGAACAACGAGTTCCGGGTGGCCATCACGCCGGCCGGCGTGCACGAACTGGTCATCAACGGTCACCAGGTGCTCGTCGAGCAGGCGGCTGGGCTCGGCTCGGCGATCACCGACGCGGAGTACGTGGCGGCAGGCGCCCAGATCCTGCCGAGCGCCGAGGATGTCTGGGCAGTCGGCGACCTCATCCTCAAGGTGAAGGAGCCGATCGCGCAGGAGCATCCGCGCATGCGGCCCGGCCAGGTGCTGTTCACCTACCTGCATCTGGCGGCCTCCCGGGAGTGCACCGATGCGCTCGTCTCGCGGGGGGTGACCGCGATCGCCTACGAGACCGTCGAGCTGCCCGACCGCTCGCTGCCGCTGCTCGCGCCGATGTCGGAGGTGGCCGGGCGCCTGGCTCCACAGGTCGGCGCGAACGCGCTGATGGCCGCGTACGGAGGGCGCGGGACGCTGCTCGGCGGGGTGCCCGGCGTGCCCGCGGCCAAGGTGGTGGTCCTCGGGGCGGGGGTCGCCGGGATGAACGCGGCGGCGATCGCGCTGGGCATGCAGGCCGAGGTGCTGATCCTCGACGTCAACATCGCCCGGCTGCGCCAGATGGACGCGATCTACCAGGGGCACATGCAGACCGTGGCGTCCAACCGCTTCGAGGTCGAGAAGGCCTGCCGGGACGCCGACCTGGTGATCGGGGCGGTGCTGGTCCCGGGCGCCAAGGCGCCCAAGCTCGTGAGCAATCAGCTGGTCGCCACGATGCGGCCGGGTTCGGTGCTGGTGGACATCGCGATCGACCAGGGCGGGTGCTTCGAGGACTCCCGGCCGACCACGCATGCCGACCCGACCTACCGAGTGCACGAGTCGGTGTTCTACTGCGTGGCCAACATGCCCGGCGCCGTGCCGAACACCTCCACCCACGCCCTGACCAATGTGACCCTGCCGTACGCGGTCGCCCTGGCGAACAAGGGATGGCGGCAGGCCCTGCGCGACGATCACGCGCTCGCGCTCGGGCTGAACACCCACGACGGGCAGATCGTGTACGCGGCCGTGGCCGAGGCGTTCGGTCGGGAGCACGTCCCGTTGGAGCGGGTGCTCGCCGAGGCCGACGGGTAGGCGCGGGTCGAGCGCGGCGAGTTGCCCACGTTCGGGCGCCTCGCCCTTCACCATTCTCCGAACCTGGTGACTTCTCCGTCGCCATGGCTTGCCAACGCCACGAGATTCCGGGTGCATGCGGTGCGAGGTGCAGAGCGCTCACGCACCGGGTCGGGCGTGCCGCACTGTCTCGGGTCTCGACAAGCTCACGGGTGGGGGGCCGGGATTCCAGTGGAGGCATCGATTCGTTCGGCCGGCTGGCCGGCCTTGGCCCGCTCGATCGGCGGGGGGTCAGGATCTGCGTGGACGGCTCGACGCGCTCGGTGGGCGGGACGGGCTCGACGAACGGGGGGTGCCCACGGTTGGGCCTTCGGCGGGACGGTGGTGGCTACCCTGCGTGGGTGACCCCGACCTCGCTGGAGCGTAGCGCGCAGGCGTACCGGGATCATCTGGCGGTCGAGCGGGGGCTGGCCGCGAACTCGCTGTCGGCGTACGGCCGGGATCTTCGCCGCTACCTGGAGTACTGCGGCGAGCGGGGGATCACCACCGCGGATCAGGTCAGTGAGGCCGACCTCGCCGAGTTCCTGGGGTGGCTGCGCCGTGGCTCTCCAGAGCATCCGCCGTTGGCGGCGGCCAGCGCCGCGCGGACGCTCGTGGCCGTCCGGGGGTTCCACCGGTTCGCCCAGCGCGAGGGGCTGGCCACGGGCGACCCGGGGCGCGAGGTCCGCCCGCCGGCTGCGGCCAAGCGCCTGCCCAAGGCGCTCACGCTGGGCGAGGTGGAGGCGATCCTGGGCGCGACCGGCGGGCCGAGCGCCGACCCGCTGGGGCTGCGCGACCGGGCGCTGCTGGAGTTCCTCTACGGGACGGGCGCCCGGATCAGCGAGGCGGTGGGCCTGGACGTCGACGACCTGGACCTGGCCGACGCGTCCGTGCGTCTGCAGGGCAAAGGCGGCCGGCAGCGGCTGGTGCCGGTCGGGCGGCACGCCCGCGAGGCACTGGACGCCTACCTGGTGCGCGGGCGCCCGGCGCTGGTGTCCGGTGGGGAGGCGGGCGTGTTCCTCAACGCGCGCGGGGGCCGGCTCTCCCGGCAGAGCGCGTGGACCATCCTGCGCGCGGCCACCGAGCGCGCGGGGGTGGGCGCCGAGGTCTCCCCGCACACGCTGCGGCACTCCTTCGCCACGCACCTGCTCGACGGCGGGGCGGACGTGCGCGTGGTCCAGGAGCTGCTCGGTCACGCGTCGGTGACCACGACGCAGATCTACACGAAGGTGACGGTGGACCACCTGCGCGAGGTCTACGCCCTGGCCCATCCGCGAGCCCGCGGCGAGGGTGTGGGTCGGGGCCGGTGAGTGTTGCCCTGGCCCATCCCCGAGCCCGCGGCGAGGTCGGGTAGCGCCGGCCGAGCTGGCGCGACCGGCATCGCTACGTGGCGGGACACCCCTTCTCACACCCCGGGCCAAGGGAATCGCCGACTGTCTGGGCGCTCCGTGGATCGGCGGCCTCTCAGGTCCGTTCGGCTGGTCGCCGGCATGGGGGCGCGGACTAGGCTGTGGCGCGGATCCGGCTCCCCGCGTGCGCGCGGGCCGACCAGTCGAGGGACGCAGGAGGATCGATGGCCGCGAAGAAGGCCGACGGGCAGGGGCCGACGGGGCGTCCGATGCTCGAGTTCGGGATGCCCGGGCCGCGCACGACGGACGGCCGGGCCGACGTGATCGCCCTGTGCAACCAGAAAGGCGGGGTCGGCAAGACCACGACCACGATCAACCTGGGCGCCGCCTTGGCCGGGTACGGGCGCCGTGTGCTCCTGGTCGACTTCGATCCGCAGGGTGCGCTGGGCGCGGGCGTCGGGGTGCACCCGCATACCCTCAAGCACACGGTCTACGACCTGATGATCACCGGCGACGTGGACCCCAAGGACGTCATCCGCGGTACCACGGTCCCCGGGATGGATCTGCTGCCGGCCAACATCGACCTGTCGGGAGCCGAGCTGCTCCTGGTCAACGAGGTGGGTCGCGAGCAGGCGCTCAACCGGGCGCTGCGCACGGTGAGCCACGACTACGACATCATCCTGATCGACTGCCAGCCATCGTTGGGCCTGCTCACGGTGAACGCGCTGACCGCGGCGCGCTGGGTCCTCATCCCGGTGGAGTGCGAGTACTTCTCGCTGCGCGGCGTCGCGCTGCTGCAGGACACGGTGCGCAAGGTGCAGGAGCGGATCAACCCCGACCTGGAGCTGCTGGGCGTGCTGCCCACGATGGTCGATCGCACCGTGCACTCGCGCGAGGTGCTGGCGCGCGTGGTCGAGGCCTTCCACGACCATGTCTTCCACACGGTCATCACTCGCACGGTCAAGTTCCCGGAGACCTCCGTCGCGGGCATCCCCATCACCCAGTACGCGCCGGACTCCGGCGCCGCCGAGGCGTACCGCAGCCTGGCGCGCGAAGTGCTCCACCGGATCGACCCGGTCAGCGTGGCGGTCTCGGCGGCCGCCCGCGCCCACGGCGACCAGGACGGTCCGGGCGGCGGCCTGGGCCAGCTCGCGCTCGGGTGAGTCTGACCGCCCAGGTGGGATCTGCGCGGGACGGCGGCTCCCCGCCGGTCGCGGGGCCGGCCGGGTCGCCGGGGCCGGAGGGTTCGCCCGCGGCGGCTGGTTTCCCGCCGGAATCGGGGTCCGCCGCCGGGCCGGGGCCTGCGTCCGCGGGGTCTGGGTCCGCGGGGTCTGGGTCCGCGGGGCCTGGGTCCGCGGGGTCTGGGTCCGCGGGGTCGGGCGCATCGCCCTTCGAGGTCAGGGTCGGGGGCTTCGAGGGCCCGTTCGACCTGCTGCTGAGCCTGATCGCCAAGCACCGCATCGAGGTCACCGAGCTGGCCCTGCACACGGTCACCGACGACTTCATCGCCCACGTGCGCGCCCAGGGCGAGCAGTGGGACCTCGACGAGGCGACCGCGTTCCTGGTGATCGCCGCGACCCTGCTCGACCTCAAGGCCGCCCGGCTGCTGCCCGACGGCACGGTCGAGGACGAGGAGGACCTTGCGCTGCTGGAGGCCCGCGACCTGCTCTTCGCGCGGCTGCTGCAGTACCGCGCGTTCAAGGAGGTCGCCGGGCTGCTGGCGGGCATGGTCGCGGGTGAGGCGGCCAGCCGGCCGCGCGAGGTGGCCCTGGAGCCGGCACTGGCCGCGCTGCTGCCCGAGGTGCTGCTCGGCCTCACGCCCGACCAGTTCGCTCGCATCGCCGAGGGGGCCTTCGCCCCCAAGCCACCGCCGCCGGAGGTCTCGGTCGCGCACGTGCACGCGCCGGCGGTGAGCGTGCGCGAACAGGCCGCGATCCTGGTGGAGCGACTGCGCCGCCGCCGGGTGCTCACGTTCCGGGCGCTGACCGAGGACGCGGGCAGCACGCTGCTGGTGGTCGGGCGGTTCCTCGCCCTGCTGGAGCTGTACCGCGAGGCGCTGGTCGCCTTCGAGCAGGTGGCCGTGCTGTCCGACCTGACCGTGCGCTGGACCGGGCCCGACGAGGTCGACGCGCAGGATCTGGTGCAGCGGGCGGTCGATGACGAGTTCGCCGGGACGTCCGGCGAGGAGGAGGGGCGATGACCCAGGCACCACACGTCGAGGCGCTGCTGCCCGAGCCATTGGGGGCGCCGAGCCTGGCCGCGGCGTGCGAGGCGGTGCTGCTGCTGGCCGACGAGCCGCTGGACCTGGCCTCGCTGGCCACCGTGATCGGGCGGCCGGTCGATCAGGTCGAGTCGGTCGTGCGCGGGCTCGCGGCGCAGTACACCGAGGACGGTCGCGGGTTCGACCTGCGCGAAGTGGCCGGCGCATGGCGGTTCTACACGCGCGCGGACTGCGCCGACGTGGTGGCCCGCTACGTGACCGACGGGCAGGCTGCCCGGCTCACGCAGGCGGCGCTGGAGACGCTGGCGATCATCGCCTACCGCCAGCCGATCTCCCGCGGGCGGATCAGCGCGGTGCGCGGAGTGAACGGCGACGGGGTCGTCCGCACGCTGCTGACCCGCGGGCTGATCCACGAGGTCGGCCAGGACGCGACCACCCAGGCGACGCTGCTGGGCACCACGGCCTACTTCCTGGAGCGGCTGGGCATCAACGACCTGGGGCAGCTGCCGCCGCTGGCCGACCACGTGCCGAGCTACCAGGATCTCGGCGATCTGGTGGACCACGCATGAGCCCGCGATCCGGCGGCACGTCCGCCGCGGACAAGGGCTCCGAGGGCATCCGGCTGCAGAAGGTCCTGGCCAGCGCCGGGTTCGGGAGTCGGCGCGCCTGCGAGATCCTCATCGACCAGGGTCGCGTCGAGGTCGACGGCCGCGTGGTGCGCGAGCAGGGCGTCCGGGTCGATCCGCGCAGTGCGGTGATCCGGGTCGACGGCCAGCGGGTGCCGACCGCGCCGGGGCTGGTCGTGCTGGCGGTGAACAAGCCCCGCGGCGTGCTCTCCACGATGTCCGACGACCGCGGGCGTCTGTGCCTGGGCGACATGGTGGCCGACCGCACCGAGCGGCTGTTCCATGTCGGCCGGCTGGACGCCGACACCGAGGGGCTGATCCTGCTCACCAACGACGGCGAGCTGGCCAACCGGCTCGCGCATCCGTCGCACGGGGTCGCCAAGACGTATCTGGCCACGGTCGCCGGGCCGCTGGCGCGCTCGGTGGGCCGCCAGCTGCAGGCCGGCGTCCAGCTCGACGACGGACTGGCGCGGGCGGACTCGTTCAAGGTGGTCCAGAGCGTGCCCGGCCAGGTGCTGGTCGAGCTGGTGCTGCACGAGGGCCGCAAGCACATCGTGCGCCGGATGCTCGAGGAGGTCGGGCATCCCGTGCTCGCCTTGGTGCGCACGCGGGTCGGCCCGATCCGGCTGGGCCAGCAGCGCTCGGGCACGGTGCGCGTCCTGTCCGACGGCGAGGTCCGCTCGCTGTACACCGAGGTCGGCCTGTAGGGCGGGGCGGCGGTATCGGGCCGCGACGGCTCGGGCCGGGCGAGTGCCGGCCCCCGTTAGTCTGTGCGGCGACGATCAGGAGGGGTCATGGGCGTGCGGGCCATCCGCGGTGCGACCGCGCTGACCGGCGACGACGCCGAGGAGATGCGCGAGGCGGTTGCCGAGCTGGTGCTGGAGGTGCTGGCGCGCAACGGGCTGGGCACGGACGCGCTGGTCTCCATCCTGTTCACCGCGACGCCGGACCTCGTCTCGGCCTTCCCGGCCACCGCCGCCCGGTCGCTGGACATCGCCGACGTGCCGCTCATGTGCGCCCAGGAGATCGACGTGACCGGTGCCATGCCGCGGGTGGTCCGCTTGATGGCGCACGTCGAGACCCACCGGACCCGCGCGCAGATCGAGCACGTGTTCCTGCGTGGGGCGCAGGCGCTGCGCACGGACCTCGTCCGGTGAGCGTGCTGCCCCAGCCGGTGCTCGTGGTGGGCACCGGGCTCATCGGCACGTCGGTGGCCCTGGGGTTGCGGCGCGCCGGGGTCGAGGTGCTGCTGGCCGACCGCGACCCGGAGGCGGTCGGGGTGGCGACTCGCCGGGGGGCGGGATTCGCGCTGGGCGCGCCGGCCGCCGCGGAGAGGCCGGATCCCGGGGTGGCCGTGACGGTGCCGCCGGGGTCCGTTGCAGGTGCCGCCGCACCTGCCGCGACGCCCGCCGACCGCGCGCCCGGGATGGTGGTGGTCGCCGTGCCGCCGGCCGCGACGGCGGCCGTGGTCGCCGACGCGCTGCGGCGCTGGCCCGAGGCCGTGGTGACCGACGTGGCCTCGGTCAAGGCCGGAATCCACCGGGCGCTGGCCGCGATGGAGGGACTTCCTCTCGGGCGCTACGTCGGTGGGCACCCGATGGCCGGGCGCGAGGTCTCGGGGCCGGCGGCTGCCCGCGCGGACCTCGTCGACGACCGGCCCTGGGTGGTCGCGGCCCACCCGGGCTCGGACGAGGATGCGGTGGCCGCGGTGCAGGAGCTGGTCCTGGCCGTGCGGGCGCTGCCGGTGCTGATGACCCCTGCCGAGCACGACCGCACGGTGGCGCTGGTCTCGCATGTGCCGCAGGTGCTCTCCTCCCTGCTGGCCGCGCAGCTGCTGGACGCTCCGGAGATCTCGGTGTCCGTGGCCGGCCAGGGCCTGCGGGACATGACGCGGATCGCCGCGTCGGACGCCGATCTGTGGACCCAGATCCTGGCCTCGAACAGCTCGCACGTGGCCGCGGTCCTCAGTGCGCTGCGCGCCGACCTGGACGAGATGGTGGTGGCGCTGCAGCACGGCGGCGAGGAGCAGGTGGGCACGGCGCTGCGCCGTGGCAACGAGGGGCGTGAGCGGGTGCCGGGCAAGCACGGGGCAGCGACCCGCCCGACGCGCGAGGTGCCGGTGGCGGTCGCAGATGTTCCCGGAGAGCTGGGGCGGCTGTTTGCGGAGGTGGCCGAGGCGGGGCTGTCGGTGGAGGACGTGCGGATCGAGCACGTGCTGGGGCGCCCGACCGGTGTGGTCGAGATCGCCGTGGTCGAGGATAGCGCGGACGATCTGGCCGCCCGGCTCCGGACCAGCGGCTGGGACGTACGGGCCTGACCCGCCGGGCAAGCAACGGGCCGCGACCGGAGCATCGGGTCGGGACCCTCCGTCGGTCGAGCTTGTCGAGACCCCGCACCGGGGCGCCCGGATGCCGCCAGATGCGGGTGGTCGGGACGTGGACACCGACCGTGGGTGCGGGCGCGCGGGCGTGCTGCGGGCCACCACGCCGCGCGCGGGGGCTCGGCCCCGCTACGCTGCCCGACCGTGACGACAGACCTGGCTACCGTCGCCATCGACGGCCCCTCGGGCAGCGGCAAGTCCAGCACGAGCCGCGGCGTGGCCCGCGCGCTCGGCCTGGAGTACCTGGACACCGGAGCGATGTACCGGGCGATGGCCTGGTACATGCTCGACCGGGGCGTCGACGTCCACGACCCAGCGGCCGTGGCAGCGCTTGCCGACGCCCCGCAGGTGACGTCGACCACCGATCCGGACGCGCCCAGCATCGCGGTCGACGGTCAGGACGTGAGCGAGGCGATCCGGCAGGAGGACGTCACCGGGGCGGTGAGCCCGGTCGCCACCGTGCCGCAGGTCCGCACGCGACTGGTGGAACTGCAGCGTGGCGCCGTCGCCGCGGCTGCGGCGCGTGGGCGCGGGATCGTCGTCGAGGGCCGCGACATCGGCTCGGTCGTCATCCCCGACGCCACCGCGAAGATCTACCTGACCGCGGACCCGGCCGCCCGCGCCGCGCGCCGAGCCCTGGAGGATGCTGCGCGCGCCGGGGCGCAGGGGGCTGTCCCGGCCGCCGCCGACGTCGAGGCCACCGCGGCGTCGCTGGCCGAGCGCGACCGGATCGACACCGGCCGGGAGCACTCGCCGCTAGGCCTGCACGAGGGCGCGGTCCATGTGGACGGCACCCACCTCACGCTGCAGCAGGTCATCGACACCATCGTGGGCATCGTCCGGGCGGCATCGGCCGCGGACTGAGTCCGCTGACACGCTCGCACCTGCGCCGACCTCGTCCGGCAGCGACCGACCGGTGGGGCCTGGCGTCTCCGCTGAGTCACGATCGCGTGCGGCGACCGGCTCCGATCTGCGATGAGGACTGCGCGACGCCCCGTCCCGGCCGTCCGCCGCCGGTAGCCTTGCCCGGTGAGCAGCGCAGGTGGGCAGCGAGTCGGGGGCGGTCGCGATGACTGACGGAGCGGATCGGGGTACCGGCGCGCCGGGCTCTGACGATGACGGCTGGATCGCCTGGGGCGAGGACATCGATCCTGACTCGCCCGAGCCGGAGCCGTCCGGTGGAGCCGAGCCCGGGACGGTCGCCGGCGCCGAGCCCGACGACGAGTGGGACGAGGACGCCGAGCGGGCGGCGCTCGCAGCGGCAGCCGCCGAGTTCGGGGTCGAGCTCGTCGACGAGGACGTCGAGGCGCAGCGGATCGCGCTGCTGCCGGTGGTCGCGATCGTGGGCCGGCCGAATGTCGGCAAGTCCACGCTGGTCAACCGCATCCTGGGCCGGCGCGAGGCGGTCGTGCAGGACGTCCCGGGTGTGACTCGCGACCGTGTGTCCTACGAGGCCGAGTGGGCCGGGCGCCCCTTCGTCCTGCTGGACACGGGCGGCTGGGATCCCGACGCTCGCGGGCTGGCCGCGCAGATCGCCGCGCAGGCCGAGCGGGCCGTCGCGCTGGCCGACGTGGTGGTCCTCGTGGTGGACGCGCAGGTGGGCGCGACCGACTCCGAGGAGGCGGTCGTCCGCGTCCTGCGCAAGGCCGGCAACCCGGTCGTGCTCGCGGTCAACAAGGTCGACGACGTCCGCTCGGAGTCCGACGCCTCGGTGCTGTGGTCGCTCGGGCTGGGGGAGCCGCACCCGGTGTCGGCGCTGCACGGCCGGGGGAGCGGTGACCTGCTCGACGCCATCATGGCGGTGCTGCCCCAGGAGGGCGCTGGCCGTTCGCGGCTGGGCGGGCCGCGCCGGGTGGCGCTGGTCGGCAAGCCGAACGTGGGCAAGTCCTCGCTGCTCAACGCGGTCGTGGGGTCGCAGCGGGCCGTGGTGTCCGAGGTCGCCGGCACGACGGTGGACCCGGTGGACGAGATCGTGGTCCTGCGCGACCGCGAATGGCTGTTCGTGGACACCGCGGGCATCCGCCGGCGGGTGCGTGAGGCGTCCGGGCACGAGTACTACGCGTCGCTGCGCACCCACGCGGCGCTGGAGAAGGCCGAGGTGGCGATCGTCCTGGTCGACGGCGGCGAGCCGCTCAGCGAGCAGGACCTGCGGATCACCTCGATGGTCGAGGAGACCGGCCGGGCGATGGTCCTGGCGATCAACAAGTGGGACCTCGTCGACGAGGAGCGCCGCCGCTACCTCGAGCGCGAGATCGAGCGCGATCTCGCGCCCATCGCGTGGGCTCCGCGGGTCAACGTCTCTGCCCGCACCGGTCGCTCGATCGAGAAGCTGGTCCCAGCGCTGGACGCGGCCCTGGCCGGCTGGGAGACCCGCGTCCCGACCGGGCGGCTCAACCAGTTCCTCAAGGAGCTGGTCGACGCGCATCCACACCCGCTGCGCGGCGGCAAGCAGCCACGCATCCTGTTCGGCACCCAGGCCGCGAGCCGTCCGCCCACGTTCGTGCTGTTCACCACCGGCTTTCTGGAGGCGGGGTACCGGCGGTTCGTCGAGCGTCGGCTGCGCGAGGAGTTCGGGTTCGTCGGCACGCCCGTGCGGATCAACCTGCGCATCCGCGAGAAGCGCCGGCGGTAGCGCAGGGGCAGCCTGCACGAGAACCTGCGCACATCGCCCATCGACCTGCGCTGAGCGGACACCTGTGTCCGTTTTGGGCAGGTGCGCTGCGGGGGGCAGGTGCGTTGCGGGAGGACAGCATGTCCGGCGGTCTGTCAGTGGATTCCCAGGGTTCTTCCAGGCAACGCTGACAGCGTGGTCACCTGATCGAGGTCGGCAGCTGACGCGCATGACGTGTCATGAGGCCATCGAGATGAGGAGGGCACATGACGCAGGGTTCGCACAGGCAGGGACGCTTCTTGGCGGCCGGGGTCGCTGGGCTGGCGCTGGCCGCGGCGCTTGTCCTGGGGGTTCAGGCTCCGGTGACCTCCACGGCTGGCGAGGCCACCGCGTCCGGGTCCGCGGCCACCACCGACTGGCGTTCAGGCGGAAGGGGCAGCCCCGAGGAGTACGGCGGCTGGTACCCGGGCCAGGGCCCGGGCAGCGGCGGGCAGAGCTACGGAGGCGGCGGGCAGAGCTACGGGAACGGTGCCGGTCAGGGCTACGGGGATGGGACCGGCTCGACGGACACCGCGGGCGCGCAGGATCTCAGCGACACCGCGCGGAAGGCCGCCGACGCGGTCACGCCCTCGGTCGTGAACATCGACACGGTGGTCGACTACGGCACCGCGCAGGCCGCCGGCACCGGCATCGTGCTGACCTCGGACGGCTACGTGCTCACCAATCACCACGTCGTCCAGGGCGCCACCAAGCTGACCGGCACAGTGGGCAACGGGAAGACCTACGACGCGACCGTGGTCGGCTACGACACGTCCTCGGACCTCGCGGTCATCAAGCTGAATGACGCCAGCGGTCTCACCCCGGCCGATCTGGGCGACTCCAGCGACGTGCAGGTCGGCGACCTGGTCGTCGGAGTGGGCAATGCCGGGGGCACCGGGGGAGACCCGACCTCCCTCGAGGGCACCGTGACCGCGCTGAATCAGACGATCACCGCCACCGATGCACTCGGCCAGGACGCCGAGACGCTGACCGGCCTCATCGGGACCGACGCGCCGATCCAGTCCGGGCAGTCCGGTGGTCCGCTGGTCGACGCCGACGGTGAGGTCGTGGGCGTGGACGTGGCGGCCTCGACCGCGCGCGACGGGTCCAGCACCGGCGGGTACGCGATCCCGATCGACCACGCCGAGCAGGTCGCCCAGCAGATCATCGACGGGACGGCCTCGGACACCGTCCACATCGGCGGGTCGGCGTTCCTGGGGGTCCAGGTCGCCGACACCAGCACCTCCACCGGATGGGCGGGGATGGGCGGGTACGACCCGTTCGGCGGATTCACCGGGGAGGACGCCTCCTCCACCACCGGCACCGGTCTGGAGCTGCAGGGCGTCGTGGACGACTCGGCGGCAGACAAGGCCGGGCTCGAGGTCGGCGACACGCTGCTCACCTTCGACGGGCACGCGGTCAGCACGCTCGACGACCTGGGCGCCTTGGTCGACGACCACGCCGTGGGTGACCGGGTCTCGGTGACCTGGGCCGACGCGCAGGGCGCCGAGCACTCGGCGACGGTGACCCTGGGCGAGGGCCCGGTCGGCGACTGAGGCCGGTCCCCCCGACGGACCTGCCGGAGCGCTCGAGTGCACCGGCAGGTCTGGTTGGGGCGGGTTGGGGACACGGGACCGCGGTCCGCGACCTCCCCGGGGACTTGACCCCGCGTCGGTCGAGCTAGTGGAGACCCACGACGCCTATGCGGTGTACGAGGCCCCTTGCAGGGGACTTGACCGCGCGTCGGTCGAGCTGGTCGAGACCCCACTGCGCGCGTCGAGCCGTGAAACCCGAGCCCCACTCCGCGCGTCGAGCCTGAAAGCCCCGGCGCCGGGCGTCTCGGTGATCCCGAGCCGAGACTGGCTCAGTGCGGGCGGACTGCCATCACCAGGGGGTCGAACGTGCGCGGCAGCGGGCCTTCGTCGTTCTCCGTGGGCTGGCCCTCGCGGACCCAGTACTCGTAGCCGCCGATCATCTCCTTGACCTGGTAGCCCAGCCGGATCAGCTCCAGGGCGCCCTTGGTGGCGGCGTTGCACCCGGGGCTCCAGCAGTAGACGACGACCGGGAGGTCCGCAGGGATCTCGGAGGGGGCGCGCTGCGCGATCTGGGAGTAGGGCATGTGCACCGCGCCCACGATCCGGCCCTGCGCCCAGCCCTCGTCGCTGCGGACGTCGATCAGCACGAGCTGCTCGCCGGCCTTCTGGGCGGCGTAGACGTCGGAGGCGTCGGTCTCGTGCTCGAGCTTGGCGGCGAAGTAGTCGTGTGCGGAGGTCATGGCCGACACAGTACGGCGAGGGCGGGTCAGGGGGGACGGCGGTGCGTCGGGGCACTGCGCCGACCACCCAGTCAATCCTGACCAGTCGCCCATCACGAGGCCGACCGCCATCATCACCGGGCCATGGTCGGCCCGCGTTCACGGGGCGTCAGAATCTTGCGCGGATCTGCCCGGAGAACCTGCCACGGTGGCGACGCGCGCACGCGGAGGCAGACAATCGAAGGGTGACGATCTCGGATAGTGCTGCGATCAATCTGCGTCTGGCCCAGCTCGGGCTGCCCCTGCCCGACGGATTCGACGACACGGAGCAGGCACGCCTGGTCCGGCCGATCCTGAACCGCCAGCGCGAGCTGAGCCGGCGACTGGCCTACCGGCTCTGCGCGGCCGACGGGCGCATCCAGGCCTTCCTCGACGACTACCTGGCCGACACCGGCGAGCACCCGGAGCTGCCGCACCGCACCCTCGTGCTCGACGAGCCGGGGCTGGGGCGCAAGCTGTCGCTGCCGTTCGACGGGGACTCGTTCCACTCGCCCCTGCTGGCCAGCTACCGGCTGGCCAACGGGGTCCTGCACAACCCGGCCAACGATCGGCGAACCACGGCCGGCGTGTTCCACATCGCCGAGGGCGGCCTGCCGATCGCCGACGACAAGATCGCCGTGCCCAAGGTCGCGTTCGCGCGGCTGCTGGCCCGGGCGTTCGACCCGCCCGAGGTCGACAAGGTGCTGCCGTACTCGGCCAACCAGGCCAACCCCGCGGCGTGCTTCGTGTCGCTGCAGCTGCGCCCGCTGGTGTCCCCCGAGGTGCCCGGCTACGTGCGCGAGAAGCGCATGGAGACCCGGTTCATCGCGCCGGGCGGACTGGTCTCCAACCTGGACTTCGTCGAGGGCATCTTCGGCAATGGCGGTGACCCGTACCTGCCCGAGCACGACGCCTCGCTGGCCCCCGAGACCTGGACCGGTCACACCGGCTGTGTCGTCCTGGCCCCGCACCTGACCCGGGTCACCAAGAAGGAGCTCGGCCTGCCGCACGTCGACGACGCGACCCCGCGTCAGCGCCGCGACGGTGTGGCGTGGTCGAGCCCCGACGAGCTCTACAACGGCGGGCGCGCGTTCAAGGTCTGCGCCCGCGACGAGCGCGGCGTCATCGTCACGGTGATCGCCGACAACTACTTCGGCTACTGCAAGAAGGAGGTCAAGACCCAGATCTCCTACTCGGCGAACCTGTTCGGCAACGCCGAGGAGGAGCACGCCGGCGGCGCGCTGGTGTACCCCTCCTACGATCAGGGGCACGAGTTCACGATGCCCGGCCCGGATGGCGTGCCGACCATGGCCGAGGTGCTGGCCCGCGAGCCGCATCGGTTCGCCGCCCAGCCGGAGGGTCACGCGCTGGACACGCAGGTGCCCGGAATCGTCCTGGTGCCCGGCGGCACGCAGGTCGACATGAGCACGATGACGGTGTCCTGGCCGGCCGAGGATGGCGGCACGTCCAGCATTCCGCTGCGCGCGCGCACGGCCTACCTGAGCACCGGCGGGTACCGCGTGGAGCTGTCCCAGGCGCCCTATGACCGCACGGTCTGGACCCTGGTCAGCACCGCTCCGGTCGCGACCTCGTTCCACAAGCCGGCGACGGTGTCCGGCGGTGGGAAGTCGGAGGTCTCCAAGGCGATCCGCGACGCGTTCATCTACGAAGACGCCTACGTCGAGGACTTCGACGAGGACATGGACAAGGTGGAGGCGGTCCTCGGCCGGGACTACTCCCGGCGGTTCCGGGACCCCGCGCGCAACGGGGTGGACCGTCGCTCGATCCTCTCCCCGCAGCGGTCCGTCGGCTCGGTCATCCAGCTGCTCACCCCGCAGCCGGCCTACTCCGACGAGCACAACGCGTGGCTGGATCGCATCCCGGCCTACGTCAAGGAGATCGTCTTCATCGTCAAGCGCTCCTACGAGCCGGAGTGGGGCGACGACTGGCGCTCGCACTTCAGCGTGGTGATGATCAACGGCCGCAAGAGCACGGCGCTCTTGCTGGACAAGGAGCGGATCACCACCGCGATGCTGCGCGTGGGCTACAACCAGGACGGCTCGTGGCGGCTGTTCGCGCTGCGCCACGACTTCTCGCCGGCCACGAAGGTGCAGACCGAGGACGACATCACCGCCTCGACGGTGGTGTCCGGGGCGATGCTGGGCCTGGACCCCGACCGGTCCTACAAGGTGCTGGAGAACTGCGAGGAGCTGCTCTTCCAGCGCCCCGACGACGCGATCCACCGGGGCTACGACTCCCAGGCCGAGCGGGACATCGCCACGCCGGGGACGTTCCTGTCCAACTTCCAGCCGCTGACCCGCGCCGACGCGATCGCGATGCGCGACGACGCCGTCGCGTTCAGCGCGTTCACCGAGCCGATGGCCGCGCTGATCCGCGAGTTCGCCGACACCCCCGAGGGGGAGGGCCCGCAGTACGTGGTGTCCTCGGCCAACCCGCGCCTGGTGGACGGCAAGCCGTCGAAGAATCCCCGCTACCTGCAGCCCCGGCCGGACCGGGCCAACCCGTGGGCGACCGCGGTGGCCGAGCTGGCCGGCCGGCTGGCGCACGGCGTGCCCACCGACCAGCCCTTCGTGCGCCCGGTGGACGTGGTGGCCGCGGGCCGGCGCAACAACCCGCCGGAGCCGGGGGCGCCCGCGCTGTGCTCGTACAACCCGCTGCACTACATGGAGCTGCCCGAGCTGTTCATGGAGTTCATCTCCTCCATGACCGGCAAGTCGCCCTCGACCACCGGGGCCGGCTCGGAGGGCGCGCTGACCAAGGGCCCGTTCAACGCGCTGCCCGCCGTCATCGACCTGAACGCCGCGCTGCTGTCCTACGTCCTGACCGGGTACGACGGGTGGCTGTCCGGGGCCGGGTACATCGGTCCCCACGTCCGGGTCGACCACGACTTCTCGCTGCTGGTGCCCGAGCTGTTCTCGCGGATGACCCCGCAGGAGCGGTCGGCCGCGAACCTCATCGCCGAGGGGTGCCTGGAGCCGGTGCCCGACGTCGAGCACGACGGGCGGGCGCTGCCCGCCAGCCGGCTGGGCTACCGGATGACCGAGCGGCTGGTCACCAAGTACTTCGGCCGGATGTTCCTGCACCCGCACGTGGTGTTCACCCCGGAGATGCTGCGCCCCGAGCAGCAGGACGCCCAGGTCTTCGCCGACTCGGTGGACACCATCGTGACCACGCACGAGCGGGTGGCCCGCGCCTACTTCGAGGACGGCACGGTCAGCCTGGCGGTCCCGCCGCTGCGCGCGCTGCTGGAGATCATGGCCGACGGGAAGTCCGGCGAGGGCTGGGACCTGCGCTCCCCGGAGTTCCGGGCTCAGTTCACGCGCGAGTCGGTGCTGGCCAGCGACTGGTACGCCCAGCGGCTGGACGTCAAGCAGGCCGCGGCGAAGGCCCGGGCCGACGCCGGCCTGGCCGCCATCGAGAAGTTCGTGTCGACGCCGGGCAACGAGGAGCCGTCGTCGCGGCTGGGGATCGACCAGCGGATCGAGGCGGCTCGCTCGGAGGCCGAGCGGCTGTCCGGGCCGGTGTTCCGCGAGCAGCTGGTCGGCACGGTCGGCGGCACCCCGCTGTAGGGCGCGGGGGAGCAGGCGCTCGGGCAGGTCGGCGAGGCTCCGCGGCGCGGAGGAGTGAGGGCGCCGGCCTGCCGGGCTGCCGGGTGCGAGCGGCTGCGCCTCAGGCCGCTTCGGGCGCGTTGCGCGGTGGGGGCGGCGCCTGGGTCAGGCGGACCTCGGTGTGCGGGTAGGGCGCCCCGATCCCGGCCTCCTCCAGTCGGGTCCGGATGCGCTCGCGCAGGCTGTCCTGCAGGTCCCAGTAGTCGGCCAGGCGGACGCCCGCGCGCACGTTGAGCACGACTCCCTGCGGACCTTCCTCGACGGCCGGGATCTTGGTCGGCGGGTCGGCCAGCGTGCGCGGGTCCGTGGCCACCAGCTCGGCGATCAGCTCGCGGGCGCGGGCCACGTCGTCGCCGAACCGGATGGGCACTTCCAGGTCGGTCACCAGCGACGCCTTGGTCGTGTAGTTCGTGATGCCCGACTCCTGGATCTGCGAGTTGGGCAGGACGACGACCTTGCCGTCCCAGCGGACCAGCGTGGTGGTGAAGGGGCCGATGTCCTCTACGGTTCCGGTGACGCCCTTGGTCTCGATGAGGTCGCCCAGCCGGAACGGCTTGAACAGCATGAAGATCACCGCCGCCGCCAGGTCGCGCAGCGACTGCTGCAGCGAGAAGGCCAGGATCACCACGACGATGCCCAGGATGGTCAGCACCACCCCGCTGGGCACGCCCAGGAACAGCAGCGCGGCCATCACCGCGAGCAGCCAGATGCCGTAGTAGGCGACGGCCACGAAGATCGTGGTCATCGACGCGGTCAGGTCGGTCCGGTTGAGCCCGCGGACCACCACCTTGCGGGCGATGCCGGCCAGCATGCGGCCCAGCAGCAGGGCGGCGGCCGCCAGGCCGACCCGGATGCCGATCCGGACCAGCTCGGCGAGTACCTCACTCCAGGCGGGCCATTCCATGCCGGTCACCCTGGCATGACGGCGCCGCAGTTCGAGCCAGGGTCCGCCGCCGGGCCGACGTGTCGTGCGGTGGGGTCGGGGGTGACGTCTCGTGGGCGCAGGTGGGTGTATCGGAGGGGGTCCGAGCCCAGGGTGTCCCGCGCAGTGCCCAGCGGATCAGGCGTCAGGTCCGGTGGGGCATGCCGGGTGCTCGCCAGGGCGGTCGAGCCGGGGGCGTCGGCGCGCACGGCCTGGCTGATCGGGTCTCCGGTCGGGTGTGCGCGCGCGGTCGTCGTGCCGGGATGCAGGCCGGAAGCCTAGGGTGGACGCCGTGCGCCTCGAGGTGGACGCGATCCTGTTCGACATCGACGGGACGCTCGTGGACTCGACCGCGGCGGTCGAGCGCAGCTGGCGCACGCTAGCGACGCGCCATGCCCTGGCCGTCGAGGACCTGCTGCGCGTGTGCCATGGCCGGCGCAGCGAGGACACTATCGCCGAGTTCCTGCCTGAGCCCGAGCGAGCGGCGGCGGTGGCCGACCTTGAGCAGCTCGAGCTGGCCGACCTGGTCGGAGTCGTCGCGCTCCCGGCCACGCGGTCGCTGCTCGCCTCGATCCCGCACGACCGCTGGGCGGCCGTGACCTCCGGTCCGCAGGACCTGATGCGCGCCCGGCTCGGCGCGGCTGGCCTGCCGGTGCCCGAGGTGCTGGTGGCGGCGGCCGACGTGGCGCGCGGCAAGCCCGACCCGGAGGGCTACCTCGCCGCGGCCGCCGCATTGGGGCGGAACATCCGCCGCTGCCTGGTTGTCGAGGACGCCCCGGCCGGGATCGAGGCCGGGCGGGCGTCGGGCGCGCACGTCCTGGCGGTCGCCACCTCGCACCAGGCCTGCGAGCTGGGCCGCGCAGACCGGGTCGTGGCCGACCTGAGCGCCTGCACGATGGAGTGGGTGGCTGACGGACTGGTCGTGACGGTCCCCTGACCGAGACGGCGTAGCCCCGCGGATCGGGCCGGTCGAGACCCTGGACCCGAGACACAGCCGGTCACGATTCGGCCACATGTGGCCGAATCGTGACCCCTCGTGGCCGATCGGTGCCAGGAACGTGGGTGGCCCGGACTTGCCCACACCTAGGTAGTCAGTGCTACTATCTACCGGTACTCAACGACACCAGGTAGTAGTCGAACGGGAGGGATCATGGGCCGGCTCGGCACCGAGATGCTCAAGGGAACGCTGGAGGGCATCGTCCTGGCGATCCTGTCGGGGCGCTCGGCTTATGGCTACGAGATCACCGCGTCGCTGCGCGAGCGGGGCTTCACCGGCATCGCCGAGGGCACCGTCTACGCGCTGCTGATCCGGATCGAGCAACGAGGTCTGGTCGACGTGGAGAAGGTGCCCTCGGAGAAGGGCCCGCCGCGCAAGGTCTACACCCTCAATGCCCAGGGTCGTGCGTACCTCGATGAGTTCTGGAGGACCTGGAGCTTCCTCTCAGAGCAATTGGCAGAGCTCCGCGAAAAGGGAGGAATGTGACATGGCAGGCAAGTGGATCGAGAAGGTCACCGGATCGCTCGACGAGAAGAAGGAGTACAAGCAGCTCAAGGCGCGGCAGAAGGCATTGCCCGAGCCGTACCAGACCGCTGCCAAGGCGATGCAGCGCTACTTCATGTACTACGGCGCGGTTGCCGACGGCGAGACCAGCGTCGCGATGATGCGAGACCTGGTCGAGATGTGGGAGCGGGCTGCCGCCGACGGCACGCCGGTGCGCGACATCGTCGGAGCCGATCCGGTGGACTTCACCGAGACCTTCGCGCAGGCCTACAACGGCAAGCAGTGGATCGATCGCGAGCGCGCCCGCCTGAACAAGGCGATCGAGCAGGCCGCGGGCGACCCCCGGAGTTGGTAGTGAATATGGCCAACTCAGTGGGCCATATTCACTACCGGCTCGGGGGCTTGCGGGTGATCCGGTAGTGCAAGGTGAGGAACGGGAGCCCGAACACCCAGAATCGGTGCTCCGCGCGCAGCGCGCCCCCGTCCACGAAGACGTCCAGGCATTCCGCGAACCCGTCGATCGCCACTGCGGTCAGCTCGTCGGCCTGGGTGTCGACGTGGGCCAGGTAGTGCCCGGCCTGACCGTCGTGCACGCGACTGGTCAGGCGCAGCCCGCCGTGGGCGCGCCCCTCTGGCAGCAGCGTCGCCGTGAAGCTGCCCTCGGGCACCGGGAACCCGACGCTCACGTAGCCGGTGTCGCCTTGCCGGTAGGTGGTGTAGATGCCCAGCATGATCGGCTCGTCGTCGTCTGCGAAGGACCGGATCCAGCCGCGCACCGAGACCGCCCCGTCCACGCCGCTGATCGTGTCGATGCGGCTGCGCACGCCCCGCTGCGCCTCGCGTTGGTCCATCGGGAGGCTGGCCTGGCCCAGCGGTCGGGCGACGGCCGCGCGGTAGACCAGGTACCCCGGGCGCACCCACGCGCGCCACTCCGGCACGATGTCCAGGGCGAAGCGGGTGGTGTGCTCGTAGAACTCGCGCACGAGCGGGTCCGCTCGGGTGGGATCGAAGTCGGGACCGGCCAGGACGTCCAGGGAGGCGACGATGCCGGCATCCTCCGCAGCGGGCGTGTAGGTCGCGCCCAGCTCCTGCGCCAGCTCGCGGACGTATCCGGTGCCCACGTACCGCGACCGGGCCGGCCGGGGCACCACGAACGGCAGTGACGCGGCGGGCTTGGCCTCGGCCAGGAGCCGCATCTGGGGATCGCGGAAGACCGCCGCGGACAGGCTTCGATAGGCCACGACGGTCGTGGTCGCGACGGCTGCTCCGTGGGCGCCGCGGGTGGCCAGGGCCTGCCCGACCGCGGCCCCGAGGGCCGGGCCCAGCGCGACCTTCTGCGGACGCAGGCCCATGACTCCCACGACTGCCCCGGTGGTCGTGCCGATCGCGCGCGGGCCGAGTCCGGCCGCGCCGGCGGCCCAGCCCAGCGGTGCCGCGATCGCGCCGCTCACGGCGACCCGCTGCCAGAGCGCGGGCAGCTCGCCGTCCTGCTGCCGGGCGCGCGCGACGGCCTCCGAGGCGCCGAGCAGCGCGGTCCCGACCAGCGCGCCGACGACCGCGGCCCTCGGTCCGCGGTGCGCGACCAGGGCAGCCCCGGCCAGGCCGCCGATCGAGGCCGAGAAGCCGACGGCGGCGAGGGACGAGTCGTTCGCCATGACCGAGCACCCTAGCCCCGCCGCCTAGAAGAGCCGGCGGACGACGTCGGCCCGCAGACAGGTGCGCCGGGCAGACGGGTGCGCCGCGCCCGGGGGTTGGCAGTCGATGTTGGTCCGCAGACGGGTGCGCCGCGCCTGGGGGTTGGCGGTCGATGTTGGTCCGCAGACGGGTGCGCCGCGCCTGGGGGTTGGCGGTCGACGTTGGTCCGCAGACGGGTGCGCCGCGCCTGGGGGTTGCGTGGCCCACGCCGGTCCGCTGACCGTTCGGCGTCGTGGACGCGCCAGGATGTCCGGATGCAGACCCGGGCGCTGACGGTAGGACTCATCGGACTGGGCGACATCGCGGCCAAGGCATACCTGCCCGTGCTCGGCGCCGACCCCGGCGTCGAGCCGGTGCTCGTCACGCGCGACCCCGACCGGCGGGCAAGCCTGCAGCGAGCGTGGCGCGTGCCGACTGCCTACCCGACGATCGAGGACGCACTGGCCGACGGGTGCGCGCTCGACGCGGCGCTCGTCCACGCGGCCACGCACGCGCACCCCTCGATCGCCGCGACGCTGATCGAGGCCGGCATCCCGGCGTTCGTCGACAAGCCCCTCGCGCTGACGGCTGCGGACTCCCGCGCCGTGGTCCACGCCGCACGCGCGGCCGGGGTCTCGCTGGCCGTGTGCTTCAACCGGCGGTTCGCCCCGGCCTACGCCCAGGTGGCCGCGTGGCCGGGCTTGGACACGGTCGTGCTGGTCAAGAACCGGCTGGCCGCAGCGGAAGACCCGCGCACCTTCGTCTTCGACGACTTCGTGCATGTGGTGGACACCCTGCGCTTCCTCGTGGCGCCCGAGCCCGATGCGGTGGAGGTGGTCGCGCGGCCGGGGCGCAGCGGGACGCTCGCGCGCCTGGCGATCACGCTGCGGCAGGGGAGCCGGATCGGCGTCGGGATCATGGACCGGGACAGCGGCCAGACCGTCGAGATCCTCGACGCGATGGCGCCCGGGCAGGCTCGCCGGGTCACCGACCTCGTGGACGTGCTCGACCGTGCCGACGGGCTGGCGCACCGACGCCAGCCGGACAACTGGGCCTCGGTGTCCGCGCAGCGCGGGTTCGTCGCGATGGTCGGCTCCCTGCTGGGCAGCGTTCGCGCGGGAGTGGTGCTGGACGGGGCCGACGCGCTGGCCACCCACGAGCTGTGCGAGCAGATCCTCGCGGAGGTCGAGCGGCAGCTGGGGTGACGGTCGGCCGGCCGAGTCTGGCGAGTTCCTCCCGATCCGCACGTCGACATCACGGTGGGCCGCGTCCCCGTCCGGGGCGCGTGCGCGACCGCGTGCTGTGTCCGCAGCCTTCCGCCTCCGAGTCTCTGGGTGGCCTTCGTGGGCGGTGCCCGTGGCCCGGAATGCCGAGGGTCCACCTGGCTACTCTGGAGGCTGTCCCGGCGGGAAGGACGACTCCGTGCGCGCATCCGACGAGGGAGCAGGTGCCCGGCAGGCCACTGCCCGGCAGGCCACTGCCCGGAAGGCCGGTGCTCAGGAGCCAGGTGTCCATGAGCCGGAGACCCCGGCGGCCGGCGCTGCGCCGAGCCCCCCGACGCAGAGCGCGCCGCCGACCGGTGGCGGGGGGAACCCCGTGCGACGACTCGCGTCCGAGCTGGGCCATCGCGCCCGCTCGGCTGGGCGTGTGGCCCTCGACGGGTCGCGGACCGTGCGCCAGCTGATCCGCCGCCTGGAGAGCTCCGAGGCCGGCGACCTGGTGGAGCAGGCGGCCGCGGACCCCGCGACGCACCCAGGTCTGGCGACGCTGGTCGCCGCGGGTCACCGAGTCTTCCTGAACCCGGAGGGCTCGTGGGACGCCGCGGATCTGCAGGCGCTGGCCATGGCTCGCTCGGATCAGGAGATGGCCGCGACTGCCCATGCCGTGCTGAGCGGCCGGGTCGCCAACGTCGCGGCGGTGGTCGCGTCGGCGCGCAAGTCGGGGGCGATCGACAGCCAGGTCGGCGACGACGGCATCGTGCACCTGACGGTCGCGCTCTCGGCGGGCCTGGCGCTGATCGCACCCTCGATCGACCTGCGCACCACGGTGCAGGAGTGGGACGCCATCCTGACCCGTGTCGGGGTGGCCCTGGCTCCGCTGGACCTCGTGGTGGAGCAGCCGGTCGAGGCGACCCGCAGGTGGCGGGTCCGGGTGGACGTGCCCGACCGGCCGGGCGGCGGGGCGCGGGTGTTCCGGGCGCTGGCGGCGATCCACGCCACGAGCACCGTGCTGCAGGTCGGCGCTGTGGACGACGGCGTGCGCACGCTGGACATCGCGCTGATCGCCCCGGAGGCGGTGACACCCGAAGCGGTGCAGGCGGCCGTGGCTGCGGCCGGGGCCAACGTGTACATCACCAAGGGCGAGGAATGGGACGGCGGGGACATGTCGACCCGCGCGCTCGACGCCGCCGCCTACCTCGTGCGGCATCCCGAGTCCGCGCCGGAGATCGCCGCGGGCCTGGTCGCCGCGGACCGCTACGAGGTCATCGACGCGACCGCCGGGATCCCCGATCAGAAGGGCGTCCTGCGACTGCAGTGGACCACTCATCGCCACGTCCTGCTCTACCGGGACTGGGCCCCGTTCGCTCGCGCGGAGCAGGCGCGGGCTTCGGCACTGCTGCGCCTGGCGGCCTCGGTCGCGGCGGTCTCCGGGGACCCCGAGGACGGCGCGAACGGCTGGATCGACACGATCCGCGGGGGCACCGTGTGGATTCGGCTGGCCCGGCCGGAGGACGCCGCCGAGGTCGCCGCGATGCACGAGCGCACCTCCGAGCAGAGCCTGTTCCAGCGGTACTTCTCGCATGTGCAGTGGCCCGAGATCCAGCTGCGCAGGCTGGCCGGCGGGCGCAGCGGGGCGACGCTGGTGGCCCAGAGCCGCGACGGCGACCTGATCGGCCTGGGCAACGTGTTCCCGCAGTCGAAGGGCTCGTCGGTCGCCGAGCTCGCCGTCCTGGTCGAGGACCGCTACCACGGTCGCGGACTCGGTCGCGTGCTGCTGCGGCACATGGTCGAGGTGGCCAGCCAGCTCGGCTTCGAGGAGGCGGTGGCCGACGTGCTCACCGAGAACAAGGGGATGCAGCACCTGCTGGAGACCACGGGGCTGCGCTGGACGTCGACCACCGCGGACGGGATCCGCACGATGCGGGCGCCGCTGCCCCGTCACGACCCCGCGGCCCCGCCCCACGCGCCCTCGGCCGACGCCGCATTCGTCACCGCGATGGGCCGGGAGGCCCGCGACCGCGAGTGAGGGGAGCGGTCGTAGGTCAGGGGCCGAGCACGACACTTGGGCGGCACGGCCTGGGCCAGTCCCGCGTCGAAGGTGGCCACGAGCACCCGTGATGTGCGGCGAGGGCGGCCAGGCTGGCGTCTGTGACCCGCCATCAACCCAGAATTCAACCCTGCGAAGAAAGGCATTCGGCCAGCATTCACCGGCGAATGAGGTGCATAGTCGCACTTGCGTCACTTCGCGGCGGCATCGGGGTGCTGCACGGTGGGAGGAGCCGACATGGCGGGCCAGCCCAAGGAACTGCAGGCCAGTCTTTCCCAACGTCACCTGACGATGATCGCGATCGGGGGTGTGATCGGCGCCGGCCTGTTCGTGGGCTCCGGAGCCGTCATCGCCGCCACCGGTCCGGCTGCCTTCATCAGCTACGCGCTGTGCGGCGGCCTGATCATCCTGGTGATGAGGATGCTCGGCGAGATGGCGGTGGCCAACCCGTCCACCGGATCGTTCGCCGACTACGCGCGCAAGTCACTGGGCGGCTGGGCCGGGTTCTCCACGGCCTGGCTGTACTGGTACTTCTGGGTGGTCGTCGTCGGCTTCGAGGCCGTCGCCGGCGCGGACGTGATCCGGTTCTGGCTGCCGGACGTGCCGCTCTGGCTGGTGTCGTTCATCCTCATGGCGGCGATGACCGCCACCAACCTGTTCTCGGTGACCTCGTTCGGCGAGTTCGAGTACTGGTTCGCTGGCATCAAGGTCGTGGCGATCATCGGCTTCCTGGTGATCGGCTCGCTGTTCGTCCTGGGCATCTTCTTCGACAAGCCCGCGGACTTCAGCAACCTCTACGAGCATGGCGGGTTCCTGCCCAACGGAGGCATCGCGATCTTCGCCGCGATCGTCACGGTCATCTTCGCGATGGTCGGCGCGGAGATCGCCACGATCGCCGCGGCCGAGTCCAAGGACCCCAAGACCGCGATCCGCAAGGCCACGAAGTCGGTGATGTGGCGGATCATGATCTTCTTCGTCGGGTCGGTGTTCCTGATCACCGTGATCGTCCCGTGGAACAGCGAGCAGGTCGCGGTTTCGCCCTACGTCAGCGCGTTCCAGGTCATCGGGATCCCCGGTGCCGAGCACATCATGAACGCGGTCGTCCTCACGGCGGTGCTCTCCTGCCTGAACTCCGGGCTCTACACGGCCTCGCGCATGCTGTTCGTGCTGGCGGGCCGGGGCGAGGCGCCCAAGATCCTGCTGCACATCAACAGCCGGGGCGTCCCGATGCCGGCGATCCTGGGCTCCACCCTCATCGGGTTCGTGTGCGTGATCTTCGCCTACATCTCCCCGGACAAGGTCTTCGACTTCCTGCTGAACTCCTCGGGCGCGATCATCCTGTTCGTGTACCTGCTCATCTGCATGTCGCAGTTCCAGATGCGCCGGAAGTTCGGCGACGAGGGGCTGGCCGTGAAGATGTGGGCGTTCCCGTGGCTGACCATCTTCGCCATCGTCGCGATCATCGCGGTCCTGGTGTCGATGCTGCGCGACCCGAGCACGGTCTCCCAGCTGATGCTCAGCCTGCTGAGCTGGGCGTTCATCCTGGTCTGCTACTTCATCTTCGTGCGCCCTCGCGCCGGGGCGGCTGCGCCGTCGGACGAGGGCCCGATGAAGATCCTGGTGGTGGCCAACCGGACCCTGGGCGCGGTCGAGCTGCTCACGGCGGTCCGCGAGCTGCACGGGAGCCAGGACTCGCAGTTCTTCGTATGCGTGCCAGCCAATGCCAGAGACGTGACGTCGCGCAAGTCCAAGGCCCACGTCCTCGAGGCCGACGACCGGCTCCAGGAGACGCTGGCGTTCCTGGCCAGCGAGGGGGTGCTGGCGCACGGCGAGCTCGGCGACGCCGATCCGCTCGTGGCCGTGGCCGATGCGGTCACCGAGTTCCATCCCGATGCGATCCTGGTGTCCACCACGCCCCACGGCACCAGCCAGTGGCTCGACGCCGACGTGGTGAACCGGCTGCGGGAGGCGCACGGAATCCCGGTCCAGCACGTCAAGACCACGTCGCCGCGAGTGATCACCGGACCGTAGCCCACCCACGAACGCAGCCGAGGAGACCTCATGGGGGAGAACCAGCCCGCCGTTGCCCGCCAGCATCTGAGCGGCATCTCCGAGATCCGGACCTTCTTCCGGACCAACGAGACGCCCATCTTCTCGGTCGGCCCGACCGCGTTCAACCTGCTCGGGATCGACCGGTTCGTGCGCAACTTCTCCTACATCGCGTACTACGACTCGTGGGACGGCCAGCATCCGCGCGTCTTCAGTCCGCTGAACAAGCCGTACGTGGACTTCGAGAGCACCGAGGAGATCAACAACTACCTCCTGCGCGACCCGGAGGTGCAGGCGTTCATCGCCCAGCGTCGGGGACCGGCCCGGCCCAAGGTCGCGATGGTGTTCTTCGACGAGGAGACCGAGCGGATCTGCGAGGAGCTCGGCTACGAGCTGATCCTGCCCACCGACGCCCTGCGCCGGCACCTGGACTCCAAGATCGTGACCACCCGGCTGGGCAACGAGGCCGGCGCGGCCAGCGTGCCCAACGTGCTGGGGTACGCCACCAGCTACGCCGAGCTGATGGCCGCGGCCGAGGCGGCCGGCCTGGGCACGGATCTGGTCGTGCAGACCCCGTACGGGGACTCGGGCAAGACGACGTTCTTCGTCGCCCGGGAGGCCGACTGGGACCGGGACGCCGAGCAGATGGTCGACGAGCAGCTCAAGATCATGAAGCGCATCCGCAACAAGGCCGCTGCCGTCGAGGCGGTGATCACCCGCCACGGCACCATCGTGGGGCCGTTCATGACCGACCTGACCGGCTACCCCGAGCTGACCCCGTACAAGGGCGGCTGGTGCGGCAACGACGTGTATCCCGAGGCGCTGACCAGCGAGCAGCGGGAGACCGCGATCCAGCACGTCCGCCGGCTCGGGGACCGGCTGGCCCAGGAGGGCTACAAGGGCTTCTTCGAGATCGACGTCCTGGTGGACCTGGACTCCGAGGAGGTGTACCTGGGCGAGCTCAACCCACGGATCTCCGGTGCCTCGTCCATGACCAACGTGACAGCCGGGGCGTACGCCGACGTGCCGCTGTTCCTTTTCCACCTCCTGGAGTGGATGGACGTCGACTTCACGATCGACGTGGACGAGATCAACGAGCGCTGGCGCCAGCTGGCGGCCGTGGACGTGTGGGCGCAGCTCATCATGAAGGAGCCCGTCGACCAGGTGGAGCGCCTGCAGGAGACCGCCCGGACGGGCACCTACCACCTGCACAAGGACGGTCGGCTGTCGTTCGAGCGGGTCTCGACCGACTGGCACCAGCTCACCCATGAGGACGAGTGCTTCTACCTCCGGGTGTACGGGCCGGGCGACTACCGCTTCAAGGGGGCCGACTTGGGCATCCTGGTCACGAAGGGCCGGATGCAGACCGACGCCGGCCTGACCGACCTGGCCCGCAACTACATCGACCAGATCCGCAAGCTCTACATCGGCGAGCCCGCGTTCCCCCGGCCCCACGTGGTCCCGATCGCCTACATCAAGTGAGGTGACCGCGCACAGCCGGAGCCGGGTGACCGGTGACGATGCTGCGCGCCGGGGCCACCCCGAACCGCCCTCGCTGACCCGCCCGGCCCGACAGGGCGGCGGCCACGAGATCGCAGGCGAGCAGCGTGTCGAAGAATCGTGCCGGGTCCTGCGCCTGGGGCCACGACGAGAGCTTGACCATGACCGTGCGGGTCGCCGGATCGACGCGGACCAGCTGGCCGAAGATGCCCACCGCCAGGAGAAGGTCGCCATGCGGCCCCGGGACCACCCACATCTGGTTGCGGTACCACCCCCCGGGCATCGACGCCTCGGCCGCTGAGGCCGCGAAGGCCGCCCGCACGTCGGGATCGACCGTCCAGACCTCGGCCAGCCAGCCGCGGGGGATGACCTGCCGCCCGCCGCTCACGCCCGCCGAGAGCAGCAGCTGGCCGAAGCGCGCCACGTCGCGCACGGTGGCCGCCAGCCCCCCGTCGCCGACCGAGTCGCCGAACGTGTCGCAGAGCAGCTGCGCGTCGTGCTCGGCGCCCATCGGTCGCCAGAGCAGGTCGGAGATCAGCTGCGGCAGCCGCAGTCCCGCGGCGCGCTCGCACACCCAGCCCAGCACGTCGGTCTCGCTGGAGCGGTAGTCGAAGGTGCCGCCGTGCGCCCGGCCGGCCTGCAGGCTGCACAGGTAGTGGTGCAGGCCCGGGGGCACCCCCTCGATCCCGGGCTGCCAGCCGATCGCGGCCTCGATCATCCGGATGTGCGCGGTCGGGTCCGCGTAGTCCTCCCGGAAGGTCACACCCGAGCGCATGTCCAGGAGGTGGCGCACGGTCGCCCCGCGGTACCCGCTGGCCTCGAGCTCGGGGACGTGTCCGGTGATCAGGTCGGTCGGCGCGAGCTGCCCTCGATCGATCAGGATGCCGGCGACCGCTCCCACGACCGACTTGGTGACCGACATCAGCAGGTGCCCGGTGGAGGGCGTGAGGTCGTTGCGGTACTGCTCGGCGACGACCGTCCCCTCGTGCAGGACCAGCCACCCGTCGGTCGCCGTGGAGTCCAGCACCTCGGCCAGCGTCACGTCACCCCGGCTGCTGCCAGGCACCGGCAGCGCGTCGATGGCCTCGGGCGCACTGGCGAGGGGCTGGGTCGTGGCCGGGTCGCACGGCACACGGTGCGTCGGGTACAGCCCCTCGACGTGCTGGAACGACCAGTGATGCCCGTCGGCCATGGCGCCATCCTGCACTGTCCGGCGGGCCCCTGCCCGGCCTGCCGGGAGCGTGCGCACGCGCTCGCGCGGTCGCCGGAGGGGCCGGTCACCCTGGGGCCGGAACGGTGGAACCCTGAACTACCATCCGCAACCATGCGGCTTGACGAGTACGCGTCCTACGACGGACTTGGCCTGGCCTCCCTGGTGCGCAGCGGCGAAGTGACGTCGAGCGAGCTGGTGACGCTGGCCCTTGACGCGATCGCTGCGGTGGATCCCGTGCTGGGCGCGGTCGTGGAGTCCTACCCCTCGCGGATCGAGGAGGCGTCCCGCCGCGTGCCGACCGGCGGGCCGTTCGACGGGGTTCCCACGATCCTCAAGGACCTCTTCCACGGCGAGCCCGGGTGGGCGTGCGGCAACGGCAGCCGACTGCACCCGCAGTGGCGGATTCCCGGGCTGGACGAGTTCACCGCGCGCCTGCACCGGGGCGGGCTGGTGCCGATGGCCCGGTCGACGACCTCGGAGTTCGGACTGCTGGGCACCACCGAGACGCTGGCTGCGGGCCGCACGTGCAGCCCGTGGGACCGGTCGATGATGGCCGGCGGGTCCTCGGGCGGTGCGGGCGCGGTCGTGGGTGCCGGCATCGTGCCGATCGCGGGGGCCAGCGACGGGGGCGGGTCCATCCGGATCCCGGCCTCGGCCTGCGGCGTCATCGGACTCAAGCCCAGCCGCGGTCGCATCCCCTGGGGGCCCGAGGTCGGCGAGGTTCTGCTGGGCTGGGCGGTGCACTTCGTCACCACCAGGACCGTGCGGGACACCGCCGCCGCGCTGGACATGCTCGCCGGCCCGATGCCGGGTGACCCCTTCGAGATCGCCGCCCCGTCGGGCTCGTTCCTCTCCGAGGTGGGCGCGCCGGTCCAGCGGCTGCGGATCGCGTACTGCACCCAGCCGTGGTCAGGCCACCTGGCCGACCCGGAGGTGACCTCAGCCACCGAGAAGACCGCTCACCTGCTGGCCGAGCTGGGCCATGACGTGACCCAGGACAGCCCGGTCTTCGACTGGCCGCGGTTCATGGCGGCCATGACCGACGTGTGGGCGGTGACCAACGCGCACACCATCGACGGCTTCGCTGCCGCGTTCGGCTGCCCGCTGGACGACTCCACGCTGGAGGGTCCGACGCTGGCCCTGGTGGAGCACGGGCGGCGCATCAGCGGCGGTCGGGTGCTGGAGTGCATGGACATCGTCAACACGATCTCGCGGGCGATGGGCCGGTTCTTCGCCGCCCACGACGTCCTGCTGACCCCGACGCTGTCCGCGCTGCCCTCGCCGCTGGGCCGCTACGACCCGCTGGCCGCGACCCCACCGTGGGACCTGTTCACCGGATGGTCGGACCTGGAGGCGTTCCTGCCCGTCTTCAACGCGACCGGTCACCCGGCGATCTCGCTGCCGCTGCAGCAGAGCCACGCCGGCCTGCCGATCGGGATGCATCTGGTCGGTCGGTTCGGCAGCGAGGCGCTGCTCCTGCGCCTGTCCGCGACGCTGGAGGAGGCGCTGCCCTGGAGTGGGCGGGTGCCGCCGGTGCACGTCTCGCGGCTGTCGCCCGCCGCGCATCCGGTGCACAGCGTCGCGAGCTAGCGCCGGTCGGGGTTGTCACGTCGGTCGAGCGTGTCGAGACCACCGGGACCCAACGCCGGTCGAGCGTGTCGAGCCCCCACTCGCGCGGAGCGGTGCGGCGAGCAGCTCGCTCAGCCGGTGGACTCGTCGACCTGGGGCGGCCCGCTCGCCAGCAGCGGGCGCAGCGCGGCGATCGCCCCCGCGCGATGCTCCGCGAGGATCGCCACGAGCGCTTCGGCATCCCCGGCCTGGACCGCGGCCAGCGCGCGGGCGTGCTCGTGGGCGCCCCGCGCGACGTTCTCCGGCGAGGCGAACCAGCGCGCCCGGTGGGCCTCGGAAGCGTCCCAGAGGGTCGCCAGGATTCGCTCGGTGCGGGGACCGGGCCGCAGGATCGCCGCATGGAACCGGCGGTTCGCGGCGGCCAGCGCCAGCGGGTCGGGGTCGATTGCCGACTCGATCCGGCTGAGCTCGCCGAACGCGTGCCGGATCGTGGCCAGGTCGTCGTCGGACCAGGCCCGGGCCGTGCGCCGGATCAGGTCGTCCTCGATCAGCGCGCGCAGGTGGTAGATCTCCTCGAGATCCGCGATCTCCAGATGCACCACGCGGTACCCCCGATGCGCCGCATAGGTCACGTGACCCTCGGCCTCCAGCATCCGCAGCGCCTCGCGCACCGGCACCCGGCTCACGCCGAGCTGGGTGGACAGCTCCTCCTGGCGCAGCGCCGCGCCGGGTGGCAGCCGCCCGTCGAGGATGCGCGCGCGCAGCTCGGCGAGCACCGCCGCCTGCGCGGTCGGCGGCCGAGTGAAGTCAGCCACGATGCGCCGATCCGCTCGGCCTATAGGGGCTCGCGTCCTGGACGCGTCTCGGGTCTGGGTGGTTCTTGGGCGGGGGTCTGCGGTAGTCCACGGGGGTGCGCGACAGGGTGATCGGGTTGGCCACCGTCTGCACCCCGGCGGTGTCGACGATCGGCGCCAGGCCCAGCCGCTCGGCCAGCGCCAGGGCCGCGGGGATGTCGTGGACCGGCCCCGCGGGCACGCCCTGCGCGGCGAGCTCGGCGGCCCACTGGGCGGCCGTTCGAGTGCGCAGGCGCGGCCCCAGCAGACCACGCAGAGCCTCCCGGTTCGCCACTCGTGCCGGGTTGGTGGCGAACCGCGGATCCCGGTCGAGGTCAAGGCCGAGCGCCGTGGCGAGTGCGGCGAACTGGCGGTCGTTCCCGACGGCCAGCGCCAGCACGCCGTCTTGGGCGTCGAACGTCTCGTAGGGGGCGATGCTCGGGTGGGCGTTGCCCATCGGATGCGGGACCGACCCGCCCGCGACGACGGCCTGCGCCTGGTTGACCAGCGCGGACAGCGCCGAGCTGAGCAGGTTGACCGAGACGTGCTGGCCACGCCCGCTGCGCTCCCGCTCGGCCAGTGCGGCCAGGATGCCGACGCAGGCGTGCAGTCCGGTGATCACGTCGATCACGGCGACGCCCACCTTCGTCGGCTGGCCAGGGCTGGGGCCGGTGACGCTCATGAGGCCGCCCATCGCCTGGACGAGCAGGTCGTACCCCGGCAGCGCCGCCCCCGCGCCCGCGCCGAACCCCGAGATCGAGGCGTAGACCAGGCCCGGGTTGTCGTGCGACACGGCCGCGTAGCCCAGTCCGAAGCGCTCCATCGTGCCCGGCGCGAAGTTCTCGACGAGGACGTCGCAGGCTCGCACCAGGTCCAGGGCCCGGCGCCGGTCGGCCGTGACGGCGAGGTCCAGCCATTCCGAGGTCTTGTTGCGGTTGACCGACTGGAAGTAGGTGGCGGTGCCGTCGGGTGCGTAGGGCGGACCCCAGCGGCGCGTGTCGTCCCCCTGCGGGGGCCGTTCCACCTTCACGACCTCTGCTCCGAGGTCGGCGAGCATCATGGTCGCGTAGGGCCCGGCGAGCACCCGGCTGAAGTCGGCCACGCGCAGCCCGGCCAGCGGCCCGGAGGCCGGGGGCACCGGCGAGCCGGCGGCTTCGCGGGTCATCGGAACGCGGCGATGCCGGTCAGCGCCTGGCCGACGACCAGGGTGTGGATGTCGTGGGTTCCCTCGTAGGTGTGGACGCTCTCGAGGTTGACCATGTGCCGGATGACCGGGTACTCCAGCGAGATCCCGTTGCCGCCGAGCATCCCGCGGGTCTCGCGGGCGACGCCCAACGCCGCGGAGACGTTGTGGAGCTTGCCCACGCTCACCTGCTCGGGGGTCAGCGTCCCGGCGTCCTTCAGGCGGCCCAGGTGCAGGGCCAGCAGGTGGCCGTTGCCGACCGCGACCGTCATCTCGGCCAGCTTGCGCTGGGCCAGCTGGAACCCGGCGATCGGGCGACCGAACTGCTCGCGGGTGCCCGCGTACGACAGCGCGGTCTCCAGGCAGTCGCGGGCCGCGCCGATCGAGCCGAAGACGATCCCGTAGCGGGCCTCGGCCAGGCAGCCGAGCGGACCGGAGAGCCCGCGCGCGCCGGGCAGCATCGCGTCGGCGGGCAGCCGGACCCGGTCGAGGACCAGCTCGGAGGTCACCGAGGCGCGCAGGCTGAGCTTGTGGGGGATGGAGCGCGCGGTGAAGCCCGGGGTCTCGGTCGGCACCACGAAGCCACGGATCGCGCCCTCCGCGCGTGCCCAGACGATGGCCACGTCGGCCACGCTGCCGTTGGTGATCCACATCTTGGTGCCGGTCAGGATCCAGTCCGACCCGTCGCGCTGAGCGGTGGTGCGCATCGAGCCGGGGTCGGAGCCCGCGTCGGCCTCGGTCAGGCCGAAGCACCCGATGAGCTCGCCCGCGGCCATCCCCGGAAGCCAGCGCGCCCGCTGCTCCTCGCTTCCGTAGGCGTGGATCGCATACATGGCCAGGGATCCCTGCACGCTGACCAGGGAGCGGATTCCGGAGTCCGCGGCCTCCAGCTCGAGGCAGGCCAGGCCGTAGGAGGTGGCGTCCGTGCCGGCGCAGCCGTAGCCCCGCAGGTGCATCCCCAGGACTCCGAGCCCCCCGAGCTCGCGGGCCAGCTCGCGGGCGGGCAGCTGGCCGGACTCGAACCAGTCGGCCACGTCCGGGCGGATCCGCTCGTCGGCGAAGCGGCGCACGGTGTCGCGGATCTCGCGCTGCTCGTCGGTGAGCAGGGAGTCGATCGCGTAGAGATCGGTGGGGGAGAGAGTGCTGCCTGCGGGCATGCCGTCACCTCGAAAGGTCGGGTGTGGAACGGCCCGACACTAGGCGAATTGGATCCAATCTCCAAACAGGCTACATGAGTCGGTCAGTCCAGCGCGAGGACGCTCTCCTCCACGACGTCCAGCGCTTCCAGCAGCAGGTGCTCCGGGATGGACAGCGGGGGCAGGAAGCGCAGCACATTGCCGTACGTCCCGGCCGTGAGCACGACGACGCCGGCCGCATGGCACGCCCTGGAGATGGCGGCCGTGGACGCGGCATCCGGCTCGGTGGTTCCGGGCTTGACCAGCTCGACGGCGATCATCGCGCCCCGTCCGCGGACGTCCCCGATCCGGGTCGAGCGCTGCGCCAGTGCGGTCAGGCGGGGCAGCATCACCTCGCCGATCCGGCGGGCGGCCCCGTTCAGGTCGTGGGCGCGCATCTCCTCCATGGCGCCCAGCGCGGCGGCGCAGGCGATCGGGTTGCCGCCGTAGGTCCCGCCCAGGCCGCCGACGTGGACCGAGTCCATGATCTCGGCCCGGCCGGTGACGGCGGCCAGCGGCAGCCCGCCGGCGATGCCCTTGGCGGTCGTGATGAGGTCGGGGACCACGCCCTCGTGCTCGCAGGCGAACCAGTCCCCGGTGCGGCAGAACCCGGTCTGCACCTCGTCGGCGATGAAGACGATCCCGTTCTCGCGGGCGTAGTCGGCCAGGGCGGGCAGGAAGCCCTCGCCCGGGACGATGAAGCCGCCCTCGCCGGCGATCGGCTCGATGATGACCGCGGCGACGTTGTCGGCGCCGATCTCCTTGTCGATCCGGCTGATCGCGTGCGCGGCCGCCTGGGCCCCGGTCAGCCCGTCGTGGAAGGGGTAGCTCAGCGGGACCCGGTAGATCTCCGGCGCGAACGGGCCGAACGTGTGCTTGTAGGGCATGTTCTTCGCGGTCAGGGCCATCGTCAGGTTGGTCCGCCCGTGGTACCCGTGCTCGAAGGCCACGACCGCCTGCCGGCGGGTGTGCGCCCGGGCGATCTTCACCGCGTTCTCCACCGCCTCGGCGCCGGAGTTGAACAGCGCCGAGCGCTTGACGTGGTCGCCGGGCGTGAGGTCGTTGAGCGCCTCGCAGACCGCGACGTACGACTCGTAGGGCGTGACCATGAAGCAGGTGTGGGTGAACTCCGCGACCTGGCGCTGGACGTTGGCCACCACCTGGGGGGCGGCGTTGCCGACGGTCGTGACCGCGATCCCCGAGCCCATGTCGATCAGCGAGTTGCCGTCCACGTCGAGCAGCACCCCGCCGCCGGCCGCGGTGATGTACACCGGCAGCGTTCCGCCGACCCCGGCCGACACCGCGGCGGCGCGGCGGGCGTGCAGCTCGATGCTGCGCGGACCGGGGATCGCGGTGACCAGTCGGCGCTCCTGTGGCAGCGTCGGGCCGCCAGTGGCGGGGAGATCGACACGGACATCGAGGCTGATCTCGAGGCTCACGGCTGCTCCTGGGCTCGCTTCGTCGGGGCGCAGCGCAGCGCCCCGTACGGGGAAGGGTATGTCGAGATCCACACCACAGCGAACGTCGGTCGCCCGCGCGCCAGCACCGGGCCGTCAGGCCGGCGGTCCATGCCGGATTCGGTCAAGAAGCAGGCCTTTGACGCCATGACCCCGGCCGAGCGGGCCGAGCACGACGCCGCAGCGGTCGAGGCCGAGGTCCAGACGCAGGAGCTCAGCACGCCTTGGTGACTTGGGGATACCCACGCTGGCGATCCAGTAGGCGTGGGTCGACCTTCTCACGGCCCGACTGCGCACTCTCGGCTACGCCGGCCAATGGGGCTCTTCAAACTTGGGCGGGCAACTCGGTTCTGGCTGCTGACTCCCGTCGCTGT
>CAYQMN010000021.1:0-48355 GCA_964418695.1 uncultured Bifidobacteriaceae bacterium
GCCAACGGGCAGCTTCGTGGCCGTCTCCAGGCAGTTTCTCGTGACCGCCAACATCCGAGACACCTGTCGCGCTCACGTCGGGGCCGCCTGGATTCGAGTTGACGGCCTCTCGGTACATGGTCACCAAGGACGACCATCGCCTGTTCATCCGGGCGCAACGAGAGGCGATCCGGCGATGTCTTGCCCGGTTCGGCGTCGAAGCCTCCGAACAGGGTCCGATCGACGAAGCCTCCTTGGGCGGCGCAGCTGCCGAGAGGCCCATCGGCATCACGGACGCACGGACCGTGGCGCGGTGGGGCTACCACCGGGACCCGGCCTCGGTCGAGCCGGGCACGAGGAAGGGCGATGACCGTGGATACGACCCTACGACCCGAGAACTCGAGCTGCGCCAGGGCGTCGATGCCGCCGGGCACAGCGTCGAGGCCACCGATTCCAGCGGGAACGCGCTGCCCGAGGGCGGATGCGACGCCGAGTCATGGCGGCTGGTGGCTGGTGGTCCCGACTGGGACATGCTCCGAGGCGAGAGTCTCTTCAGCCAAGCCGCCGAACGCGCGGAAGCCGACCCACGCCTGGCTGCCGCCTGGCGCGCCTGGAGTCGGTGCATGGCCGAGGCCGGGTACGAGTACGACACACCGTGGGAGGCCAACGATGACCCGCGGTGGTGGAGTGCCCCCAAGCCTTCGCGAGAGGAGCTGGCAACCGCGACGCAGGACATGGTCTGTCGTGACTCGACCGAGCTGCAGGCGACCTGGATGGCCTTGTTGAACGCCCGTCAGCGCGACGTGATCGATCAGGAGGGGGCCAGCCTCGCCGAATGGGCCACCAGGCTCGAGCGCAACCGAGCGGCAGCGAAGGAGCTGCTGCGTGACAAGGGCTGATCGTCGACTCCTCCTCGTCCTCGCTGGGGTGGTCGGCATCGCTCTTCTGGGGCTATTGGGGTGGGCGCTCGCCCGGCTCACCACCCCTGAGGCCCTCCGCGCGCAGACCGAGCCGCCGTCGCCCACTGCGCTGTTCGCGCCCGTGGAGGCGATGGTGCTTGAGCAGGCCGTGGTGGGGTCGGGGATTGTGGTGCCGGGCCGGGCCTACGAGCCTGCGGTCGCGCCCGACGGTGACCTATCCGTCATGACAGCCAGGCCCCTGGGCGTGGGCGATCGCGCCAGGTTCGGAACCGCGATCGTCGAGGTGTCCGGTCGGCCAGTCATCCTGCTGCACGGCAAGCTGCCTGCCTACCGCGACCTACAGCCAGGCGACCAAGGTCCAGACGTCCGACAGCTCCAGGAGGCGCTTGCTGACCTGGACCTGTACTCGGGCGCCCGATCAGGGCGGTACGGGCCAGCCACCTCAGCGGCCGTCGGCCGGCTCTACACGGCGCTCGGACGGGCGCCGATCGAGGTGGGGCAGGAGTCGCTGGCTGCGGCGAGGGCAGCTGTGCGCTCGGCAGTCCGTACGGAGCAGGAGGCCGCCGCTGCCCTGGGCCTGACGGCATCCGCCCCGCCTGCGGAGCGTCGCGCTGCCGCGCGTGCGCTGGGCTATGCGCGGGAGGACCTCGCGGTGGCCCGCGGCGAGCTGCGGGCCCAGCAGCAGGCGAGTGGACCGACCCTGCCTGCGGCCGAGGTCCTGTTCGTACCCACCGGTCCGGTCACCGTGCTGAGCCTGGGGGGGCAGCTGGGCGAGATCGCCAGCAGCGTCCCCATCCGAGTCGCATCAGGGCAGCCCCATGTCGAGGTGCCGCTGTCGGAGTCGGCGTCGCGTGGGGTCCGTGAAGGACAGCCAGCGCGCGTGACCCTCGCCGGCGACGCCGATCCACGGCCAGCCACCGTCACCCGGATCACGGGCACGCCCCAGCAGGAAGGGGCGGATGGCGCCAGCGCGGACCCGATGATGGCCCGGCTCCGACTCGACGACCCGCCCGCAGCAACCTCCATCGGCAGTAGCGCCGACGTCGTGATCGTCACCGCCTCGACGGACCACACGGTGCTCACAGTGCCCGCGTCGGCGCTGCGCTACTCCGACGCGAGCGCGGTGACTGTCGTGACCCGACCAGGCAACGTCGTCAAGGTCATCGTGGGCATGGCGAGCGCAGGGCGGGTCGAGGTTCGTGCCGAGGACCTGAGCCCGGGTGACGAGGTCCGCGTCGGCGATCGGGCCGTGGGGAGTCAGCAGTGACGGAGTGCGGGATCGCCTGTCTGCACGGGGTCACGCGCTCGTTTCCGGGTGAGCCGGAAGTCGAGGCTCTGCGGGAGGTCGACCTCATCGTTCGCCCGGCTGAGTTCGTGACCATCGCCGGCCCTTCGGGAGCCGGCAAATCGACGCTGGTGAACCTCCTCGGCCTGTTGGACACGCCCAGCTCGGGCATCGTGCACACGCAGGGCCTGCCCGTGTCAGGACTGACTGACCGTGAGCGCGCCGCGATCCGCGGGGCACTCATCGGCTTCGTGTTCCAGGCCTTCCATCTGATGGGTGGGCGAAGCCTGATCGCCAACGTCGCCCTCGCCGGCGCCTATCACGGCGTCCCCCGCAGGACTCGGTTGAAGCGAGCCGAACGGGCACTCGAACAGGTCGGACTCGGGCATCGCCTCCAGGCACAGGGATGGACGCTCTCCGGCGGAGAGCGTCAGCGCGCCGCCCTCGCGCGGGCCCTCGCCGCGGAGCCGGCGATCCTCCTCTGCGACGAGCCCACCGGCAACCTGGACCCCGGCGCCGCCGCGCAGGTCATCGGGCTGCTCCGGGAGACCTCCCGGAAGGGCATAGCCGTCGTCGTGATCACGCACGATCTCGGCCTGGCCGCTCTGGGCGATCGGCGCATCAGGCTCGTCGACGGCCAGCTGCAGGAGCAGCGATGACGCTCCCCTCGACCGGGCTGGCATTGTCCGAGGGAGCTGCAGCGCTGCGGGAGCGACCGATGCGCGTCTTCCTCGGCCTGCTCGGCCCGATGCTTGCCGCCGCGACGCTCCTGGCCGTCGCGGGAAGCTCCGCATCGGCGAGCGCCGGCGTCGATCAGCACCTCCGCGAGCTGAGCGGAGCGGAGGTGACGACACAGCCGACCGAGGGCGGGGCGCCCCTCGACCTGGACTGGCGCATCGACAGCGCGGTCGAGCGGATCGATGGCGTCCAGGCCAGCGCAGTCACCTGGATGATCCCGCACGAGTGGCTGACCTCGCTGGCAGCCACTCCCCGGCAGGACCGCGCACGGCGCAGCGACCTGGAGCTGCGCGCCGCCTCGCCGCACCCTGCCCGAGTCGCCGGGACGCAGGTGACTGGGCGGTTCATCACTGAGCACGACGAACGCACGGGCTCGCGCGTGGCGGTCGTGGGGGTGGCAGCCCTTCGCTCCTTGGCGATCCCCGACTTCGACGCCCTCGACCGGGCTCTGCTCATCGACGGAACACCCTTCGCCGTAATAGGCGTCGTCACGGACGTTGCGACCCATGCGGAGTCTCTGAGCTCCGTGCTGATCCCCACCACGACCGCCCGCGAGCTGTGGGGCGCTCCACCAGTCGAGAGCGGGGCTGCCATCCTCACCCGCGTCCGTCCCGGGGCCGGCGAGGCGGTCGCCGATCAAGCCCCGGTCGCCATCTCACCTACGCATCCGGAGGGCCTGGTCGCGCTGCCACCCCTCGAACCGGCTTCGCTGCGCAGGTCGTTGCTCGGCGACCTCAGCGTCCTCGGCCGCGCGCTCACGTCCCTGGCCGTGGCCGTGGGCACCGCGACGATCATCGTGAGCACGCTGTCGGGGCTGCGAGACCGACGATCAGAGATAGCGCTGCGTCGTGCGATCGGAGCCAGGCGAGCGGATGTCGCCGCACAGGTGGCCTCGGAGTCGATCGTGATGGGCGTGGTCGGCGGGGCGGTGGGGATCGCGCTGGGCATCGTGGCCACTGCCGCCCTTGCCGCGGCGCGCGGCTGGCCAGCGGTCCTGGAGCCCCGGGCAGTGCTGCTCGCGGTGGCGATCTCCCTCGGGCTAGGGGCCGTCACTGGGGCGCTCGCAGCCGTGACGGCCGCGCGCGTCGACCCCGCCCAGGCGATCCGGAGCTGAGCCGTCGGTCCGAGCGAGCCGTCAGCGCCCGCCCACAGACACGACAGGGGCCGCACCGGAGGATCCCGGTGCGGCCCTGGTCGTTCGTGAATGCCTCAGGCGGTGGTGATCGTCCCGCCCGCGGCCTCGATCTTGGCCTTCGCGGACTCCGAGGCGGCGTCGACGGTCACCGTCAGCGCCACGGCCAGGTCGCCGGTGCCCAGCACCTTGACCAGCTCGCCCTTGCGCACCGCGCCCTTGGCGACCAGGTCCGCCACGGTCACCTCGCCGCCCTGCGGGTACAGCGACGCCAGCGTGGCGACGTTGACCACCTGGAAGGTGACCCGGTTCGGGCTCTTGAAGCCCTTGAGCTTGGGCAGCCGCATGTGCAGCGGCATCTGCCCGCCCTCGAAGCTGGCCGGGACCTGGTAGCGGGCCTTGGTGCCCTTGGTGCCGCGGCCCGCGGTCTTGCCACGCTTGCCGCCCTCGCCACGGCCGACGCGGACCTTGTCGGTCTTGGCGCCGGGGGCGGGACGCAGGTGGTGAACCTTGAGCGTCATGACTGGTCAACCTCCTCGACGGTCACCAGGTGCGGCACCGCCTTGGCCATCCCGAGGATCTCGGGACGGTTCTCCTTGAGCACTACGTCGTGGATCCGCTTGAGGCCCAGCGAGCGGACGCTGTCCTTCTGCACCTGGGTGCAGCCGACCAGTCCGCGGACCTGCGTGATCTTGAGCTGCGTCGCCATCAGGCCACCACCTCGGCGGCCGCGGCCCGACCGGCCTGCTGGGCACGGATCAGAGCAGCCGGGGCGACGTCCTCCAGCGGGAGGCCACGACGGGCGGCGACCGCCTCCGGGCTCTCCAGCCCCTTGAGCGCGGCCACCGTGGCGTGCACGATGTTGATCGCGTTGTCCGAGCCGAGCGACTTGCTCAGCACGTCGTGGACCCCGGCGCACTCCAGCACCGCGCGCACCGGACCACCGGCGATCACGCCGGTACCGGGCGAGGCCGGGCGCAGCAGCACCACGCCGGCCGAGTCCTCGCCGGTCACCGGATGCGGGATGGTGCCCTGGATCCGCGGCACGGCGAAGAAGTGCTTCTTGGCCTCCTCGACGCCCTTGGCGATCGCCGCGGGCACCTCCTTGGCCTTGCCGTAGCCGACTCCGACGTTGCCGTCCCCGTCGCCCACCACGACCAGCGCGGTGAAGCTGAACCGGCGGCCGCCCTTGACGACCTTGGCGACACGGTTGATCGCCACGACCCGCTCGACGAACGCCGACCTCTCCTCGTTGCGGCCCCGGTCGTCCCGGCGGCCGCGACGATCCGACGAACCGCCCTCACCGGGGCCGCCCGTACGGCGCTGAACTCCAGCCATCAGTCAGTCCTCTTTCGTCTACAGGGCCAGGCCCGCGTCGCGGGCGCCATCGGCCAGGGCCGCGACGCGACCGTGGTACTTGTTGCCGCCGCGGTCGAACACGACCGTGTCGATGCCGGCCGCCTTGGCGCGCTGGGCCACGACCTCGCCGACCCGACGGGCCTTCGCGGTCTTGTCACCCTCGGTCGCCCGCACGTCGGCCTCCATGGTGGAGGCCCAGGCCAGCGTGTGACCGCTGGTGTCGTCGACCACCTGCACGAACAGGTGCCGCGCGGAGCGGTTGACGACCATGCGCGGACGCACCGGCGTGCCGGAGACCTTCTTGCGCACCCGCAGATGGCGACGAGAGCGCCCCACCCGCGTCCGGCTCCCCGAGCCGAGCTTGGTTGCCACAGCCATGGCCTACCGACCTGCCTTTCCGGCCTTGCGGCGAATGACTTCGCCCTCGTACCGCACGCCCTTGCCCTTGTACGGGTCTGGCTTGCGCAGCTTGCGCAGGTTCGCGGCCACCTGGCCGACCTGCTGCTTGTCGATCCCCGAGACCGAGAACTTGGTGGGGGTCTCGACAGCGAAGGTGATGCCGTCGGGCGCCGGGATCAGCACCGGGTGGCTGAAGCCCAGGGCGAACTCGAGGTCCTTGCCCTTGGCGACCACGCGGTAGCCGGTGCCGACGATCTCCAGCTTCTTGGTGTAGCCCTGCGTCACCCCGGTGACCATGTTGGCCACCAGCGTGCGGGTCAGGCCGTGCAGCGAGCGCGAGTCGCGCTCGTCGTCGGGCCGGCTCACCGTCAGCGAGCCGTCCTCGGCCTTGGCCACCGTGATCGGGGCCGCCACCTCGTGGGACAGCGTTCCCTTGGGACCCTTGACCGTCACGTCCGTGCCGTCGATGGTGACATCGACGCCGGCCGGGACGGTGATGGGCAGTCGTCCGATGCGTGACATCGCGAGCCTCCCTTACCAGACGTAGGCGAGGACTTCCCCGCCGACGCCCTTGGCCTGGGCCTGCCGATCAGTCAGCAGGCCGGTGGAGGTGGAGATGATCGCGATGCCCAGGCCGCCCAGCACGCGGGGCATGGCCGTGCTCTTCGCGTAGACCCGCAGACCGGGCTTGCTCACGCGGCGCAGGCCGGCGATCGAGCGCTCCCGGTTGGGGCCGTACTTCAGGGTCACCACGAGGGTCTGGCCGACGGGGGCGTCGGTCAGCTCGAAGTCGGAGACGTAGCCCTGCGCCTTGAGGATCTCGGCAATGCCGACCTTGATCTTCGAGGCCGGCATCGAGACCGACTCGTGGTACGCGGTGTTCCCGTTGCGGATGCGCGTGAGCATGTCCGCAATGGGGTCTGTCATCGTCATGGCCGTCTGGCCTTTCTCGCCGTGGTATCCCTGCTCACCCGGGGGGTGTGCCGGACCTGCGGCGTCTGGTTCGGTGGTGGGGGCTTGCTACCAGCTGGACTTGGTCACGCCGGGGAGCTCCCCGCGGTGGGCCATCTCGCGCAGGCACACGCGGCAGAGGCCGAACTTGCGGTACACCGAGTGCGGACGCCCGCACCGGTTGCACCGGGTGTAGGCGCGCACGCCGAACTTCGGCTTGCGGTTCGCCTTGTTGATCAGCGCCTTCTTGGCCACGTCACTTCTCCTTGTAGGGGAAGCCGAGCGCCTTGAGCAGGGCTCGTCCCTCGTCGTCGGTCTTGGCGGTGGTGACCACCGTGATGTCCATCCCGCGGACCCGGTCGATGCTGTCCTGGTCGATCTCGTGGAACATCGACTGCTCGTTCAGCCCGAAGGTGTAGTTCCCGTTGCCGTCGAACTGACCGGGGTTCAGCCCGCGGAAGTCGCGGATGCGGGGCAGCGCGATCGACAGCAGCCGGTCGAGGAACTCCCACATGCGGTCCCCGCGCAGGGTGGTGTGGGCGCCGATCGGCATGCCCTCGCGCAGCTTGAACTGCGCGATGGACTTGCGGGCCCGGGTCACCTGCGGCTTCTGGCCGGTGATCAGGGTCAGGTCGCGGATGGCGCCTTCGATCAGCTTGGAGTCCCGAGCCGCCTCGCCGACGCCCATGTTCACCACGATCTTGACCAGGCCGGGGACCTGCATCACGTTGCCGTAGCCGAACTCCTCGCGCAGCGAGGGCACGATCTCCTCGCGGTACCGGGCCTTCAGACGCGGGGCCGTAGTGGCGGTGCTCATCAGATGTCCTCACCGGATCGCTTGGCGACCCGCACGTTGCGCTGGATCTCGTAGGTCGTGCCGTCCGGGCGCGAGCGCTGCGCGGTCTCCTTGCGGAACCCGACCCGAGTGGCCTTCTTCGTGCCCGGATCGACGACCATCACGTTGGAGATGTGGATCGGCGCCTCCTGGGTGACGATCCCGCCCTCCTTGCCGCCGCGGGCGGTCTGGCCGACCTTGGTGTGCCGCTTGACGCGGTTGACCCCCTCGACCAGAACCTTGTCCCGGTCGGGGTAGACGACCAGGACGGTGCCGGTCAGGCCCTTGTCCTTGCCCGAGATCACCTGGACGGTGTCTCCCTTGCGGATCTTGGCCATCACAGCACCTCCGGGGCCAGCGAGATGATCTTCATGTACTTCTTCTCGCGCAGCTCGCGGCCGACCGGGCCGAAGATGCGGGTGCCGCGCGGCTCGCCGTCACCCTTGAGGATGACCGCGGCGTTCTCGTCGAAGCGGATGTAGGAGCCATCCGCACGCCGGCGCTCCTTGGTGGTCCGCACGACGACGGCCTTGACGACCTCGCCCTTCTTGACGTTGCCACCGGGGATGGCGTCCTTGACCGTGGCCACGATGACATCACCGATGCCGGCGTAGCGCCGACCGGAGCCACCGAGCACGCGGATGCACAGAAGCTCCTTGGCACCCGTGTTGTCGGCGACACGCAGTCGCGACTCCTGCTGAATCACGTTCTTCTCCTGATCGTCGTGCCGGTTCTCGCGCGGTCATGCCCCGCGAGCCTGGCCGAACCCATTGGCTGTTCCAGCCGTTCTGGCTTACTTGGCCTTCTCGAGGATCTCCACCACGCGCCAGCGCTTCGTCGCCGACGTCGGGCGGGTCTCCATCAGCAGCACGCGGTCACCGACGCCGGCGGCGTTGGCCTCGTCGTGCGCCTTCAGCTTGGAGGTGCGCCGCACCACCTTGCCGTAGAGCGGGTGGGTGAAGCGGTCCTCGACGGCGACGACGACGGTCTTGTCCATCTTGTCGCTGACGACGTACCCCTCACGGGTCTTGCGGTAGCCGCGGGACAGCTCGGTCCCTTCGGTGGTGCTAGTCACAGCCTCATCCTTCGTGCTCATCACTGGCCGCCCTCGTCGCTGGCGGACGGCTCGGCGGTGATGCCCAGCTCACGCTCGCGCATGACGGTGTAGATCCGGGCGATCTCGCGCTTGACCGCACGCAGGCGGCCGTGGCTCTCCAGCTGCCCGGTCGCGGCCTGGAAGCGCAGGTTGAACAGCTCCTCCTTGGCCTCGCGCAGCTTGAGGACCAGGTCCTCGGTGTCGACGTTGCGCAGCTCGTCGGCGGTGATCGCGGCCATCAGTCCTCCACCTCACGCCGGACGATCCGGCACTTGATCGGCATCTTGTGCGCGGCGCGCAGCAGTGCCTCGCGAGCGACCTTCTCGTCCGGGTAGCTCAACTCGAACATCACGCGGCCCGGCTTCACGTTGGCCACCCACCACTCCGGGGAGCCCTTGCCCGAGCCCATGCGGGTCTCGGCCGGCTTCTTGGTCAGCGGGCGGTCCGGGTAGATCGTGATCCAGACCCGGCCACCACGGCGGATGTGCCGGTTGATCGCGATACGCGCGGCCTCGATCTGCCGGTTGGTGACGTAGGAGTGCTCCAGGGCCATCAGGCCGTACTGGCCGTGCACCACCTTGGTGCCGCCCGTCGCCGCGCCATGGCGGTCGGGACGGTGCTGCTTGCGGTGCTTCACCCGACGCGGGATCAGCATGGTCAGGCCTCCGTTCCGGTCTGGCCGGCACCGGTCGCAGCCCCGCCCTCACGGTCGCGGCGGGGCCGCCCCGTGCTCGGACGACGGGCCGCGCCCATCCGGTTGGCGGCGGCCGCAGCCTCGCGCTCGGCGCGGGTGCCGGTCACGTCGCCCTTGTAGATCCACACCTTCACGCCGATCCGGCCGAAGGTGGTCCGGGCCTCGTAGAACCCGTAGTCGATGTCCGCGCGCAGCGTGTGCAGCGGCACGCGCCCCTCGCGGTAGAACTCCGAGCGCGACATCTCCGCGCCACCCAGGCGACCCGAGCACTGCACCCGGATGCCCTTGGCTCCGGAGCGCATCGTGGTCTGCATGCCCTTGCGCATGGCCCGGCGGAACGAGACGCGGCTGGACAGCTGCTCGGCGATGCCCTGAGCGACCAGCTGGGCGTTCAGCTCGGGGTTCTTGACCTCGAGGATGTTCAACTGGACCTGCTTGCCGGTCAGCTTCTCCAGGTCGGTGCGGATGCGCTCGGCCTCCTGGCCGCGCCGGCCGATCACGATGCCCGGACGGGCGGTGTGGATGTCAACACGGACCCGGTCACGGGTGCGCTCGATGTCCACATGGCTGATGCCCGCGCGCTCCATGCCCTTGGTGAGCAGGCGACGGATCGCCACGTCCTCGGCCACGTAGTCGCGGTAGCGCTGACCCGGCTTGGTGGAGTCGGCGAACCAGCGGCTGGCGAAGTCGGTCGTGATGCCGAGGCGGAAGCCGTGGGGATTGACCTTCTGACCCATGGATCAGCCCTTCTTCCCAGTCGCGGGACGCTCCGCGACGACGACGGTGATGTGGCTCGTGCGCTTGTTGATCCGGTAGGCACGGCCCTGCGCACGCGGGCGGAACCGCTTCATCGTCGGTCCCTCGTCGACGTACGCCTGCGAGACGTACAGCGTCGAGACGTCCGTGTGCCGGTGGTTGTGCACGGCGTTGGCGATGGCGCTGTCCAGCACCTTGCCGACCGGCTCGCTGGCGCCCTGCGGCGCGAACTGGAGCACGGCCTGCGCCTGCGCAGCCGGCAACCCACGGATGAGGTCCACCACTCGGCGGGCCTTCATGGGCGTGACGCGGACGAACCGCGCCTGGGCCCTGGCTTCCATCGCTCTCCCCTTGCTTCTTCTGCGTACTGGTGTCTGTCGGTGAGGCCACGCCGGTCAGCGGCGCTTGGCCTTCCGGTCGTCCTTGACATGGCCGCGGAACGTGCGGGTCGGAGCGAACTCGCCCAGCTTGTGGCCGACCATGTTCTCGGTGATGAACACCGGGATGTGCTTGCGCCCGTCGTGCACCGCGATGGTGTGCCCGAGCATGTCCGGCACGATCATCGAACGGCGCGACCAGGTCTTGATCACGTTCTTGCTGCCCTTCGCGTTCTGGGCGTCCACCTTCTTGCTCAGGTGGTCGTCCACGAAGGGACCCTTCTTCAGGCTGCGCGGCATCTCAGGTTCCTCAGCGCTTCTTGCCGGTCTTGCGGCGGCGGACGATGAACTTGTCGGAGGGCTTGTGCGCGCTGCGCGTGCGGCCCTCGGGCTTGCCGGCCGGGTTGACCGGGTGACGGCCGCCGGAGGTCTTGCCCTCGCCGCCGCCGTGGGGGTGGTCGATCGGGTTCATGGCCACGCCACGCACCGTCGGGCGCTTGCCCTTCCAGCGCATGCGGCCCGCCTTGCCCCAGTTGATGTTGGACTGCTCGGCGTTGCCGACCTCGCCGATCGTCGCCCGGCAGCGGGCGTCGACGTTGCGGATCTCGCCGCTGGGCATCCGCAGCTGGGCGTAGGGACCGTCCTTGGCCACCAGCTGCACGCTGGAGCCGGCCGAGCGGGCGATCTTCGCCCCGCCGCCGGGCCGCAGCTCGACGGCGTGGATGACCGTGCCGACCGGGATGTTGCGCAGCGGCAGGTTGTTGCCCGGCTTGATGTCGGCCGTCGGGCCGGTCTCGATCCGGTCACCCTGCTTCAGGCGGTTCGGCGCCACGATGTAGCGCTTCTCGCCGTCCGCGAAGTGCAGCAGCGCGATGCGCGCGGTGCGGTTCGGGTCGTACTCGATGTGCGCGACCTTGGCCGGCACGCCGTCCTTGTCCGAGCGCTTGAAGTCGATCACCCGGTAGGCGCGCTTGTGCCCGCCGCCCTGGTGCCGGGTCGTGATCCGGCCCTGGTTGTTGCGCCCGCCCTTCTTGGGCAGCGGCTTGACCAGAGACTTCTCCGGCTCCGAGCGGGTGACCTCGACGAAGTCGGCGACCGACGAGCCACGACGGCCGGGGGTCGTCGGCTTGTACTTGCGGATTCCCATGAGATTCCTCGTCCTCCTGGCGCCCCGGTCAGCTGACCGGGCCCCCGAAGATGTCGATGCGGTCACCCGGAGCGACCGAGACGATGGCGCGCTTGGTGTCCGCGCGGTGGCCGATGCCACCGCGCGTCCGGACCGCCTTGCCGTCCCGGTTCTGGGTGTTGACGTTGACCACCTTCACGCCGAAGACCTTCTCCACGGCGATCTTGATCTCGGTCTTGTTCGCGTGCGGCGCGACGATGAACGTGTACTTGTTCTCGTCGAGCAGCCCGTAGCTCTTCTCGGAGATGACCGGGGCGATCAGCACGTCCCGGGGGTCGGCGATCCTCATTCCGCCGCCTCCTTCTCGCTGTCAGTGGCCGAGGTCTCGGCGGGCTCGACCGACGGGGTGGTCTCGACCGCCGCCGGCTTGCGCAGGAACTCGTCCAGAGCGCTCGCCGTGAAGACCACGTCGTCGCTGCACAGCACGTCGTAGGTGTTGAGCTGGTCGGCGACCAGCAGGTGCACGTCGGCCAGGTTCCGCAGGCTCTTCCAGCCCAGGATGTCCTCGCGGGCCACCACGACCAGCACGTTGCGCCGGTCGGTCAAGTGCGCCAGCGCCGCGCGAGCGGACTGGGCCGAGGGCACGTCACCGTCGACGACGGCGGTGAGCACGTGGACCCGGCCGTTGCGCGCCCGGTCGGAGAGGGCACCGCGCAGGGCGGCGGCCTTCATCTTCTTGGGCGTGCGCTGGTCGTAGCTGCGCGGCGTCGGGCCGTGCACCACGCCACCACCGGTGAACTGCGGCGCGCGGGTCGAGCCCTGGCGGGCGCGGCCGGTGCCCTTCTGCTTGTAGGGCTTGCGGCCACCACCGCGGACCTCGCCGCGGGTCTTGGTGTCGTGGGTGCCCTGGCGGGCGGCGGCCAGCTGGGCCACCACCACCTGGTGGATCAGCGGGACGTTGACCTGCACGTCGAAGACCTCGGCGGGCAGCTCCACGCTGCCGGTGCGGGTCCCCGCAGGATCAAGCACGTCGACGGTGGTCATGTCAGGCCCCCTTCGCGGCGGAGCGGACGAAGACCAGGCCCCCGGTGGGACCGGGCACCGCGCCCTTGATGAGCAGCAGGCCCTTCTCGGCATCCACGGCGTGGATGGTCAGGCTCTGCGTGGTCTGGCGAACCCCGCCCATGCGACCGGCCATCCGCACGCCCTTGAACACGCGGCCCGGAGTGGCGCAGGCGCCGATCGAGCCGGGCTTGCGGTGGTTGCGGTGCGCGCCGTGGCTGGCGCCCACGCCGGAGAAGCCGTGCCGCTTCATGACGCCGGCGAAGCCCTTGCCCTTGGTGGTGCCCACGACGTCGACCTTCTGGCCGGCCTGGAACACCTCCGCGCTGATCTCCTGGCCCAGCTCGTAGCTGGCGGCATCGTCGGTGCGGATCTCGACCAGGTGGCGGCGCGGGGTGACGCCGGCGCCGCTGAAGTGCCCGGCCATCGGCTTGGTCACCTTGCGCGGGTCGATGGCGCCGTACCCGATCTGCACGGCCTCGTAGCCGTCGGCCTCGGGGTTGCGCACCTGCGTGACCACGCACGGGCCGGCCTTCACCACGGTCACCGGCACGACGCGGTTGGCGTCGTCCCAGACCTGGGTCATGCCGAGCTTCTCGCCCAGGATGCCCTTGACGTTGGTACCCATGTCAGTCCTTACAGCTTGATCTCGATGTCGACACCAGCCGGCAGGTCGAGGCGCATGAGCGAGTCGACGGTCTTGGGCGTGGGGTCGATGATGTCGATCAGCCGCTTGTGCGTGCGCATCTCGAAGTGCTCGCGGCTGTCCTTGTACTTGTGCGGAGAACGAATGACGCAGTAGACGTTCTTCTCCGTTGGCAGCGGCACCGGGCCGGCCACGTGCGCACCCGTGCGGGTGACCGTCTCGACGATCTTGCGCGCCGAGCTGTCGATCACCTCGTGGTCGTATGCCTTGAGCCGGATGCGGATCTTCTGTCCCGCCATGGTGGCTTCGCCTGTCCTTACTCGTCGGGTGGCCGGTGTCCGGCCGGTGGTTCCTGGCTGCCTGTCGTCCGCCGTGATGGGGCGCAGCGGCTGGCGCCGCCGCGCCCCATCACTTGAGTGCGACTACTTGATGATCTTCGTGACCCGACCGGCGCCGACGGTGCGGCCGCCCTCGCGGATGGCGAAGCGCAGGCCCTCGTCCATCGCGATCGGCTGGATCATGTTGACCGTGATGTTGGTGTTGTCGCCGGGCATGACCATCTCGACGCCCTCGGGGAGGGACACCACGCCGGTCACGTCGGTGGTCCGGAAGTAGAACTGCGGACGGTAGTTGTCGAAGAACGGGGTGTGACGGCCGCCCTCGTCCTTGCTCAGGATGTAGACCTGAGCCTCGAACTGGGTGTGCGGGGTCACCGAACCCGGCTTGCAGACGACCTGGCCGCGCTCCACGTCCTCGCGCTTGATGCCGCGCAGCAGCAGGCCCACGTTCTCGCCGGCCTGGCCCTCGTCGAGCAGCTTGCGGAACATCTCGACACCGGTGACGGTGGTCTTGGTGGTCTCGGGACGGATCCCGACGATCTGGACCTCCTCGTTCACCTTGATGATGCCGCGCTCGATGCGACCGGTCACCACGGTGCCGCGGCCGGTGATCGTGAACACGTCCTCGACCGGCATCAGGAACGGCTTGTCGATCTCGCGCTCCGGGGTCTTGATGAAGTCGTCGACCGCGTTCATGAGCTCGAGGACCGAGGCGCCCCACTTCTCGTCGCCGGCCAGCGCCGGGGCGGCGGCCACGCGGATGATCGGGGTGTCGTCGCCGGGGAACTCGTAGGTGTCCAGCAGCTCGCGGACCTCCATGTCGACCAGCTCGAGGATCTCCTCGTCGTCGACCATGTCGCACTTGTTCAGCGCGACGACGATCGCCGGGACGCCGACCTGGCGGGCCAGGAGCACGTGCTCCTTGGTCTGCGGCATCGGGCCGTCGGTCGCCGCGACCACCAGGATCGCGCCGTCCATCTGGGCGGCACCGGTGATCATGTTCTTGATGTAGTCGGCGTGGCCGGGGCAGTCGACGTGCGCGTAGTGGCGCTTCTCGGTCTGGTACTCGACGTGCGCGATCGAGATCGTGATCCCGCGCTGGCGCTCCTCGGGAGCCTTGTCGATCATGTCGAACGGCGTGAACGGGTTCACGTCCGGGTACGCGTCGTGCAGCACCTTGGTGATCGCCGCGGTCAGCGTCGTCTTGCCGTGGTCGATGTGGCCGATGGTGCCGATGTTGATGTGCGGCTTGGTCCGCTCGAACTTGGCCTTGCCCACTGGGTCCCTCCTGGAGGACGCTCGGACTCGCCACTCGGCGGGTCCTGGTTCTGATCTTCTTGTTGGTCTTCGGTGGTCATTCCCCGGTCGGATCGGTCTCAGTCGTGAGATCGCCCACCCGGGGATGGTCTGTGTGGCTACTCGCCTCGTGCCTTCGCGGGCTTGTGGGCTCGGCGAGGGCCGGGCTCGCTGGCGCTCACTCCCCCCTCGCCTTCGCGATGATCTCCAGCGCGACGGAATTCGGCACCTGGGCGTAGCAGTCGAACTGCATCGAGTAGCTGGCCCGGCCCTGGGTCTTGGACCGCAGGTCCCCCACGTAGCCGAACATCTCCGAAAGCGGGACCAGGGCCTTGACGACCCGGGAGCCGGCCCGCTCGTCCATGGCCTGGATCTGCCCGCGGCGGGAGTTCAGGTCGCCGATGACCTCGCCCATGAAGTCGTCGGGAGTGGTCACCTCCACGGCCATCATCGGCTCCAGGAGCACCGCGCCGGCACGCCGGGCGGCCTCCTTGAACGCCATCGACCCGGCGATCTTGAACGCCAGCTCCGAGGAGTCCACGTCGTGGTAGGCCCCGTCCTGCAGGGTGACCTTGACGTCGACCATCGGGTAGCCGGCGAGGATGCCGTACTCCATGGCCTCCTGCACGCCCGCGTCCACCGAGGGGATGTACTCCCGGGGGATGCGACCGCCGGTGACCGCGTTGACGAACTCGTAGCCGCCGTCGCCGCCGCCCGTGGGCTCGATGTCGATGATGACCCGGCCGTACTGGCCCGAACCGCCGGTCTGCTTCTTGTGCGTGTACTCGACCTTGGCCACGGCCTTGGTGATGGTCTCGCGGTAGGCCACCTGGGGCTTGCCCACGTTGGCCTCGACGCGGAACTCGCGCTTCATGCGGTCGACCAGGATCTCCAGATGCAGCTCGCCCATCCCGGAGATGATCGTCTGACCGGTCTCCTCGTCGGTGCGGACCTGGAAGGTCGGGTCCTCCTCGGCCAGGCGCTGGATCGCGGTGCCGAGCCGCTCCTGGTCGGACTTGGTCTTGGGCTCGATGGCGACCGAGATGACCGGGGCCGGGAACGTCATGGACTCCAGCACGACCTGCTGGGCCGGATCGGACAGCGTGTTGCCGGTGGTGGTGTCCTTCAGGCCCATCACCGCGACGATCTGGCCGGCGCCCACCGACGCGATCTCCTCGCGCTTGTTGGCGTGCATCCGGTAGATCTTGCCGATGCGCTCCTTGCGCTCCTTGGAGCTGTTGAGCACCTGCGAGCCCGCGTTCAGCACGCCCGAGTAGACGCGCACGTAGGTGAGCTTGCCCAGGTGCGGATCGGCGGCGATCTTGAACGCGAGCGCGCTCAGCGGCTCGCTCTCGGCCGGCTTGCGCGTGACCACGACCGACTCGTCGCCGGGCTTGTGCCCCTCGACGGCGTCGATGTCCAGCGGCGAGGGCAGGTAGTCCACGACCGCGTCGAGCATGGGCTGCACGCCCTTGTTCTTGAACGCGGTGCCGGTCAGCACGGGGGTGAAGTGCCCGGCGATCGTGCCCCGGCGGATAGCCGCCTTGAGCTCGTCGACCGGCGGCTCCTGGCCGTCCAGGTACAGCTCCATGATGTCGTCGTCGTTCTCGGCGACAGTCTCGACGAGGCGATCGCGCCACTCCTGCGCGGCCTCTACATGAGTCGAGGGGATCTCCTCGACGTCGTAGTTCTCGCCGAGCTTGGTGTCGCCGGGCCACACGAGGGCCTTCATCTGGACCAGGTCGATGACGCCCTTGAAGTCCGCCTCGGCGCCGATCGGGATCTGCATCACCAGCGGGGTGGCCCCCAGCCGGCTGACGATCATGTCCACGCAGCGGTGGAACTCCGCGCCGACGCGGTCCATCTTGTTGACGAAGCAGATGCGCGGGACGCCATACCGGTCGGCCTGGCGCCACACGGTCTCGGACTGCGGCTCGACCCCGGCGACCCCGTCGAAGACGGCGACAGCGCCGTCGAGGACGCGCAGCGAGCGCTCCACCTCGACGGTGAAGTCGACGTGACCGGGGGTGTCGATGATGTTGATCTGGTGGTCGCGCCAGTGGCAGGTCGTCGCGGCCGACGTGATCGTGATGCCGCGCTCCTGCTCCTGCTCCATCCAGTCCATCGTCGCGCCACCCTCGTGGACCTCACCGATCTTGTAGGTGATGCCGGTGTAGTAGAGGATCCGCTCGGTCGTGGTGGTCTTGCCCGCGTCGATGTGCGCCATGATCCCGATGTTGCGGACCATGCCGAGGTCGGTCACGGTGGGGGTGGACACGTCGTACTCCGTCGTCTCTGGGGTTACCAGCGGTAGTGGGCGAAGGCCTTGTTCGCCTCGGCCATCTTGTGGGTGTCCTCGCGCTTCTTCACCGAGGCGCCCAGGCCGTTGGAGGCGTCGAGGATCTCGTTCATGAGCCGGTCCTGCATGGTCTTCTCGCGGCGGCCACGGGAGTAGCCGACCAGCCAGCGCAGGGCCAGGGTGTGGGCGCGACCGGCCTTGACCTCGACCGGCACCTGGTAGGTGGCGCCACCGACGCGGCGGCTCTTCACCTCGAGCGTGGGACGGACGTTGTCCAGGGCACGCTTGAGCGTGACCACGGGATCGGTGCCGGTCTTCTCGCGGCAGCCCTCGAGCGCGCCGTACACGATGCGCTCGGCGGTGCTCTTCTTGCCGTCCTGCAGGATCTTGTTGACCAGCTGCGAGACGACCGGCGAGCCGTAGACCGGATCGACGACGACGGGGCGCTTGGCGGCGGGGCCCTTGCGCGGCATCAGCTCTTCTCCTTCTTCGCTCCGTAGCGGCTGCGCGCCTGCTTGCGGTTCTTGACGCCCTGGGTGTCCAGCGCGCCGCGCACCACCTTGTAGCGCACGCCGGGCAGGTCCTTCACACGCCCGCCGCGGACGAGCACGATCGAGTGCTCCTGCAGGTTGTGACCCACACCGGGGATGTAGGCGGTGACCTCGATGCCGCTGCTCAGGCGCACGCGGGCGACCTTGCGCAGGGCCGAGTTCGGCTTCTTGGGCGTGGTCGTGTAGACGCGGGTGCACACGCCGCGGCGCTGGGGGCTTCCCTTGAGCGCGGGCGTCTTGTTCTTGGCGACCTTGTCCTGCCGGCCCTTGCGGACCAACTGCTGGATCGTGGGCACTTCAACTCCGGTGCGGTGAGGCTGTCGTGGTCGGTTTGTGTCCGTTGTGCCCCGGTTCGCCGCCCCCCCGCGGTCGGGCGTGTCGCGGGCCGACAGGCGGCCAGCGATCACGATCGATCGTGTTGGGTGGATGGGCCGATGTCTCCCACCACTGCCTCAAGGGCCGTGGACCTGGCCGGCCGGCCGCCTGAGAGGGCGTCCTGGCCACTGCGAGGTGCGGGGAAGCACACGGTGCATCCTGCGGCGCCCGGGACGTCCCAGGCACGAGAAGCAATCGTACCGGGTGGGAGTCATGCAGACCAAATCCCGGCCAAGGGCGCCACCCGTCGGAGAGGCCGGAGCGCGGCGCTCGGCAGCACCGCGCGACGGATCCTAGAACTGGGTGCCGTCGTTCAGGCCGCTCTCCACCCCGCTGCGGACCTCGTCCCAGAAGCCCGGGGTGGTGGTGACGAAGGCGAAGAACGCGATCATCAGCAGGATCCCGATGCCCCACAGGACGATGTTGATCCAGGCGACCCACTTCGTCGCCGCATTCATCGAGGCGCCGTCGAGGCGGCCGCCCGATGCCTCGATCGCCCGGGTGGACTGCCTGGCCATGACAAGCGCGGCGATCGCCAGGACCACGGGACAGAACACCCACGCGCAGATCGCCAGGACCAGGGCAGGCACGGCCTTGCCCTCGGTCTGACGCGACGGAGGGGCGCTCGGGTAGCCGTAGCCATAGCCGGACCCGGGGTAGCCGCCAGGCTGCTGGTACCCCGAGGTGGGGTAGCCGGCCTGGGCGTTGGCCCCCTCCTGGCCGTATGCCCCCTGGGAGTAGCCCGGCGCCTGGCCGTAGGCCGAGCCGTAGGCGTCCTGGCCGTAGCCGTAGCCGGGCTGCTGTCCCCAGCCGTAGGGGTCCTGCCCGGAGCCCGGCTGCGGGTAGCCGGTCGGGGCGTAGGGAGACTGCGGGCCCGCGGCGGGCGCGCCGTAGTCCGGGGCCGGCGGCGACGCCTCGTCGCCCGCGCCCTGGGGCTCGGCGGTGCTGTCCTCGGGTCGCTGTGCGGTCATGCCCGGGAGCCTACCCGCGCCCACCCAGAGCCCCCACGCGCACGACGAAGGGTGGCCGGACCGCGAGGTCTGGCCACCCTTCGTCGTGAACCACTCCTGAGCGGAGCTGCGGATCAGCGGTAGTCGCCGCCGCGCATGTCGAAGTCGTCCAGCGGGACGGCGGACATGTCGGAGGTGCCGAAGCCGGCGGTGTAGAGGTTGTCCTCGTAGCCGGAGTAGGACAGGATCGCCGCCTTGGCCTCCTCGGTGGGCTCGACCCGCACGTTGCGGTACTGGGCCAGGCCCGTGCCCGCCGGGATGAGCTTGCCGATGATGACGTTCTCCTTGAGGCCGCGCAGGGTGTCGCTCTTGCGCTCGATGGCCGCCTCGGTGAGGACGCGGGTGGTCTCCTGGAAGGAGGCCGCCGACAGCCAGGACTCGGTGGCCAGGGACGCCTTCGTGATGCCCATCAGCTCGGCACGCGCCGACGCGGGCCGCTGGCCCTCGGCGGTGGCCTTGCGGTTGGCCGCCTCGAACTTGTCCCGCTCGACCACGTTGCCGGCCAGGAACTCGGTGTCCCCGCTCTCGATGATCGTGACGCGCTTGAGCATCTGGCGCACGATCACCTCGATGTGCTTGTCGTGGATCGACACGCCCTGGGAGCGGTACACCTCCTGGACCTGCTCGACCAGGTGCAGCTGCACCTGCCGCTGGCCCAGCACGCGCAGCACCACCTTGGGATCGACCACGCCGGCGTGCAGCTGCTGGCCGACCTCGACGTGGTCGCCGTCGTTCCACTCCAGCTTCAGACGCCGGGACACCGGGTACTCCTGCTCCGACGAGCCGTCGTCGGGCACGATCACCAGCTTCTTGGCGCGGTCGGTCTCCTCGATCCGGATCCGTCCGCTCGCCTCGGCGATCGGGGCGACGCCCTTGGGGGTGCGCGCCTCGAACAGCTCGACGATACGGGGCAGACCGTGCGTGATGTCCGCGCCGGCCACACCGCCGGTGTGGAACGTGCGCATCGTCAGCTGGGTGCCGGGCTCGCCGATTGACTGCGCGGCGATGATGCCGATGGCCTCGCCGACGTCGACCAGCTTGCCGGTCGCCAGCGAGCGGCCGTAGCAGGTGGCGCAGGTGACGACCTTGGAGTCGCAGGTCAGCACCGAGCGGAGCTTGACCTTCACGACGCCGGCCTCGCACAGCTCCTCGACCAGGGTGATCGACAGCTCGTCGCCGGCCTGGGCCAGCGTCCGGCCCTCGACCGTGACGTCCTCGGCCAGGATCCGCGACACCGCGGAGGTGTCCACGTTCTCGGCCGGGAGCACGCTGCCATCGACCCCGGGCACGCCGATCACCATCGGCAGGCCGCGGTCGGTGCCGCAGTCCTCCTCGCGGATGATCACGTCCTGGGACACGTCCACCAGACGCCGGGTCAGGTACCCGGAGTCGGCGGTCCGCAGCGCGGTGTCGGCCAGACCCTTGCGAGCGCCGTGCGTGGCGATGAAGTACTCCAGCACCGACAGGCCCTCGCGGTAGTTGCTCTTGATCGGCCGCGGGATGATCTCGCCCTTCGGGTTGGCCACCAGGCCGCGCATGCCCGCGATCTGGCGGACCTGCATCCAGTTGCCGCGCGCCCCGGAGTTCACCATCATGAACACCGGGTTCGACTTCGGGAAGTACGCCCGCATCGCCTGGTCCACCTCGTCGGTGGTCCGGGTCCAGATGTCGATCAGCTCCTGCCGGCGCTCGGTGTCGGTGATCAGACCGTCGTCGAACTGCTCCTGCACCGCGGCGGCCCGCCGCTCGGCGTCGGCCAGCAGCTGCGCCTTCTTCGGCGGCGCGACCACGTCGTCGAACGAGATCGTCACCCCGGAGCGGGTCGCCCAGCGGAACCCGAGGGTCTTCAGCTCGTCCAGCGTCCGGGCGACCTGCGTCTTGGAGTACCGCTCGGCCAGGTCGTTGACCAGCGCACCCAGGCGCTTCTTGTCGACCTCGACGTTGACGTACTCGTAGTCCGCCGGCAGCGCCTCGTTGAACAGCGCCCGGCCCAGCGTGGTGTCCAGCACCAGCGCGTCGCCGGCCGTCCAGCCCTCGGGCAGCTCGGCGCCCTCCTGCGGGACCACACCGCGCAGCCGCAGCCGGATCGGGCTCTGCAGCGCCAGCTCGCCGGCGTCGTGCGCCATCTGCGCCTCGGCCAGCGACGTGAACGCCGTGCCCTCGCCGGGCAGCCCCGACCGCTCGTCGGTCAGCGCGTAGATGCCCAGCACCATGTCCTGGGTCGGCGTGGTGATCGGCTTGCCGTTGGCCGGGGACAGGATGTTGTTCGCCGAGAGCATCAGGATCCGGGCCTCGGCCTGCGCCTCCGCGGACAGCGGCAGGTGCACCGCCATCTGGTCGCCGTCGAAGTCCGCGTTGAACGCGGTGCAGACCAGCGGGTGGATCTGGATGGCCTTGCCCTCGATCAGCTGCGGCTCGAACGCCTGGATGCCCAGCCGGTGCAGTGTCGGTGCCCGGTTGAGCAGCACCGGATGCTCGGCGATGACCTCCTCCAGCACGTCCCACACGACCGGACGCGAGCGCTCGACCATCCGCTTGGCGCTCTTGATGTTCTGCGCGTGGCTCAGGTCCACCAGGCGCTTCATCACGAACGGCTTGAACAGCTCGAGCGCCATGCCCTTGGGCAGGCCGCACTGGTGCAGCTGCAGCTGCGGGCCGACCACGATGACCGAACGGCCCGAGTAGTCCACGCGCTTGCCCAGCAGGTTCTGGCGGAACCGGCCCTGCTTGCCCTTGAGCATGTCCGACAGCGACTTCAGCGGCCGGTTGCCCGGGCCGGTGACCGGACGACCACGACGACCGTTGTCGAACAGCGAGTCCACGGCCTCCTGCAGCATCCGCTTCTCGTTGTTGACGATGATCTCCGGCGCCCCCAGGTCCAGCAGACGCTTCAGGCGGTTGTTGCGGTTGATGACGCGCCGGTACAGGTCGTTGAGGTCCGAGGTCGCGAACCGGCCACCGTCCAGCTGCACCATCGGGCGCAGGTCCGGCGGGATCACCGGCACGCAGTCCAGGACCATGCCCCGGGCGTCGTTGGAGGTGGTCATGAACGCGGTGACGACCTTCAGGCGCTTCAGGGCGCGGGTCTTGCGCTGACCCTTGCCGGTGCGCACGATCTCCTGGAGCAGCTCGGACTCGGCCTGCAGGTCGAAGTTGGCCAGCCGCGCCTGGATCGCCGCGGCGCCCATCCCGCCGGAGAAGTACATGCCGAACCGGTCGCGCATCTCGCGGTAGAGCAGCTCGTCGCCCTCGAGGTCCTGCACCTTGAGCGTGCGGAACCGGTCGAAGACGCGATCGACGTTGTCGATCTTCTTCTCGCCGTTGCGCCGGATCACCGCCAGCTCGCGCTCGGCGCCCTCACGCACCTTGCGCTTGACGTCGGCCTTGGCCCCCTCGGCCTCCAGGGCGGCCAGGTCGGCCTCCTGCTTCTCCGCGCGCTTGGCCAGGTCGGCCTCCATCTTGTCGCGCAGCTGCTGGCGCTCCACGCCGATCCGGTTCTCGATCGAGGGCAGGTCCCGGTGGCGGGCCTCCTCGTCGACCGAGGTGATCATGTAGGCCGCGAAGTAGATGACCTTCTCCAGGTCCTTCGGGGCCAGGTCCAGCAGGTAGCCCAGCCGCGACGGGACGCCCTTGAAGTACCAGATGTGGGTGACCGGGGCAGCCAGCTCGATGTGGCCCATCCGCTCACGACGGACCTTCGCCCGCGTGACCTCCACGCCACAGCGCTCGCAGATGATCCCCTTGAAGCGCACGCGCTTGTACTTGCCGCAGTAGCACTCCCAGTCCCGCGTGGGACCGAAGATCTTCTCGCAGAACAGGCCGTCGCGCTCGGGCTTGAGCGTGCGGTAGTTGATGGTCTCGGGCTTCTTGACCTCGCCGTTGGACCAGGTGCGGATGTCCTCGGCGGTCGCCAGGCCGATGCGCAGCTCGTCGAAGTAGTTGACGTCGAGCAAGGTGTGTTCCTTCGGATCTCGTGTTCGGTTCGTCTTGTCCGGTGGGTCGCGGGCCCACGAGGGGCGGGCCCGCGACAGGCTCAGACCTCTTCGACGCTGCTCGGCTCCCGCCGCGACAGGTCGATCCCCAGCTCCTCCGCAGCGCGGAAGATCTCGTCGTCGGAGTCACGCATCTCGATGCTCTGGCCCTCGCCGTTGAGCACCTCGACGTTCAGGCACAGCGACTGCATCTCCTTGACCAGCACCTTGAACGACTCAGGGATGCCAGGCTGGGGGATGTTCTCGCCCTTGACGATGGCCTCGTACACCTTCACGCGGCCGGGCACGTCGTCGGACTTGATGGTCAGCAGCTCCTGCAGGGCGTAGGCGGCGCCGTACGCCTCCATCGCCCAGACCTCCATCTCGCCGAACCGCTGGCCACCGAACTGGGCCTTGCCGCCCAGCGGCTGCTGCGTGATCATCGAGTAGGGGCCGGTGGAGCGTGCGTGCATCTTGTCGTCGACCAGGTGCAGCAGCTTGAGGATGTAGATGTAGCCGACGCTGACCGGCGCGGGGAACGGCTCCCCCGAGCGGCCGTCGAACAGCTGCGCCTTGCCGTCCTTGCCGACCATCCGGTCGCCGTCGGCGTTGGGCAGGGTGTTCTCCAGCATCCCGGACAGCTCGTCCTCCTTGGCGCCGTCGAACACCGGCGTGGCCACCAGGGTGTTCGGCGCGGCGCTGCGGGCGGACTCGTCCAGCCGCGCGGCCCACTCGGCGCCCTCGGGTGCCTGCCAGCCGGACTTGGCGACCCACCCGAGGTGGGTCTCCAGGACCTGGCCGACGTTCATCCGGCCGGGCACGCCCAGCGGGTTGAGCACGACGTCGACCGGGGTCCCGTCGGGCAGGAACGGCATGTCCTCGACCGGCAGGATCTTGGCGATGACGCCCTTGTTGCCGTGGCGTCCGGCCAGCTTGTCACCGGTCGTGATCTTGCGCTTCTGGGCCACGTAGACCCGGACCAGCATGTTCACGCCCGGGGGCAGCTCGTCGCCGGCCTCGCGGTCGAAGACCCGCACGCCGATGACCTTGCCCTGCTCGCCGTGCGGCACCTTCAGCGACGTGTCGCGCACCTCGCGGTGCTTCTCGCCGAAGATCGCGCGGAGCAGGCGCTCCTCCGGGGTCAGCTCGGTCTCGCCCTTGGGGGTGACCTTGCCGACCAGGATGTCGCCGGTCACGACGTCGGCGCCCACGCGGATGACGCCGCGGTCGTCGAGGTCGGCCAGCACCTCCTCGGCCACGTTCGGGATCTCCCGGGTGATCTCCTCCGGGCCCAGCTTGGTGTCCCGCGCGTCGACCTCGTGCTCCTCGATGTGGATCGAGGACAGCACGTCGTCCTGCACGAGACGCTGGGACAGGATGATCGCGTCCTCGTAGTTGTGGCCCTCCCACGGCATGAACGCGACCAGCAGGTTGCGGCCCAGCGCCATCTCGGCGTTGTCGGTGGCCGGACCGTCGGCGATCGGCTGGCCCAGCTCGACCCGCTGACCCTCGTCGACGATGACCCGCTGGTTGAAGCAGGTGCCCTGGTTGGAGCGGTCGAACTTGCGCAGCCGGTACGTGGTGTAGGTGCCGTCGTCGTTGGCGACCTCGATGTGGTCGGCCGAGACGTCGGAGACCACGCCGGACTTCTGCGCCGCGATCACGTCACCGGCGTCCACGGCAGCGCGGAACTCCATGCCGGTGCCCACCAGCGGCGACTCGCTGCGCAGCAGCGGGACGGCCTGGCGCTGCATGTTCGCGCCCATCAGCGCGCGGTTGGCGTCGTCGTGCTCCAGGAACGGGATCATGGCCGTGGCCACCGACACCATCTGGCGCGGGGAGACGTCCATGTAGTCCACGTCGGCCGGGGCCACGTAGTCGACCTCGCCGCCCTTGCGCCGCACCAGCACCCGATCCTCGGCGAAGTGGCCGTCGGCGGTCAGCGGCGCGTTGGCCTGCGCGATGACGAAGCGGTCCTCCTCGTCAGCGGTCAGGTAGCTCAGCTCGTCGGTGATGTGACCCTGGGAGTCGACCTTGCGGTACGGGGTCTCGATGAACCCGAACGCGTTGACCCGCCCGTAGGTGGCCAGCGCGCCGATCAGGCCGATGTTGGGACCCTCAGGGGTCTCGATCGGGCACATCCGGCCGTAGTGCGACGGGTGCACGTCGCGGACCTCGAAGCCGGCCCGCTCACGCGACAGGCCACCGGGGCCCAGCGCGTTGAGGCGCCGCTTGTGGGTCAGGCCCGAGACCGGGTTGGTCTGGTCCATGAACTGCGAGAGCTGGGAGGTCCCGAAGAACTCCTTGATCGAGGCCACCACGGGGCGGATGTTGATGAGGGTCTGCGGAGTGATCGCCTCCACGTCCTGGGTGGTCATCCGCTCGCGGACGACACGCTCCATGCGCGACAGGCCGGTGCGCAGCTGGTTCTGGATCAGCTCGCCGACCGTGCGCACCCGGCGGTTGCCGAAGTGGTCGATGTCGTCGGGCTCGACCGGCTTGACGCCCTGCGCGGACTCGAAGCTCTCCTCACCGGCGTGCAGCCGGCACAGGTACTCGATCGTGGCCTCGATGTCCTCGATGCGCAGGGTGCTCGCGCTGATCTCGGCATCCAGACCGAGCTTCTTGTTCACCTTGTAGCGCCCGACCTTGGCCAGGTCGTAGCGCTTGGGGTTGAAGTAGAAGTTCTCCAGCAGGTTGCGCCCGGCCTCGATCGTCGGCGGCTCGCCCGGGCGCAGCTTGCGGTAGATGTCCAGCAGCGCGTTGTCCTGGGTGTCGATCGGATCCTTGTCCAGGGTCTGTTCCATCGACGGCCACGCGGCGAACCGCTCGCGGATCTCGTCGGAGGACCGGCCCAGCGCCTTGAGCAGCACGGTGACCGGCTGCTTGCGCTTGCGGTCCACGCGAACGCCGACCATGTCCTTCTTGTCGATCTCGAACTCCAGCCAGGCACCCCGGCTGGGGATGATCTTGGCCACGAAGATGTCGACGTCCGAGGTCTTGTCGACCTGGCGCTCGAAGTACACGCCCGGCGAGCGGACCAGCTGGGAGACGACGACCCGCTCGGTGCCGTTGACCACGAACGTGCCGCGCTCGGTCATCAGGGGGAAGTCGCCCATGAAGACGGTCTGGCTCTTGATCTCGCCGGTCTCGTTGTTGGTGAACTCGGCGGTCACGAACAGCGGCTGGGAGTAGGTGATGTCCTTGTCCCGGCACTGCTCGACGGTGTACTTCGGCGGCTCGAACCGGTGGGCCCGGAAGCTCAGCGACATCTCCCCGGAGAAGTCCTCGATGGGCGAGATCTCGGTGAAGATCTCCTCGAGGCCGGAGGTGGTCGGCACCGGCAGGCCGGCCTCGCGGGCAGCCTTCATGCGCTCCTGCCACGGCTCCTGGCCAAGGAGCCACTCGAAGCTCTCGGTCTGCAGGGCCAGGAGGTTCGGGACCTCCAGCGGCTCGCGGATCTTGGCGAAGGAGACCCGGTGCAGACCGGGCGGCGGAGGCGGCGTTGTGGACTTGCGGGAGGAGGCCAAGAGAGGTCCTTCCAGAACTGGTCACTGCGGTCGGTCGCGCTGACCGTCGCCGGTCACCTGACCACCTGCTCGGGCTCCTGACCCGGGACGAGCCGGGCAGGTCGCCGGTGAGCCCGTCGAGGTCCGGCCCCTCGGGGCCAGGCAGGGCTCACGCAGGTCTGCAGGAAAGGGGAGGGCAGCGCAAAGCAGCAGCATACCCGTTCGGGCAGCCGCTGTCGATTCCCGCCGGACCGGCGACCGGGCTCCTCGGGCGCGCGATCTGGGAGATCCTGGTCACTCGACAGCGGGTGACCAGGCCAGGCGCGCACCCCTCGACCCCGGTGACGGAGGGTGGCCGACAGCGCCGGCGCCCCTCCGACGGGAGCAGTGCGTTCGCAGTAGCGTGCCCGCCCACACGGCGGGAGTCAAGTAATGGGGTGCCTGTCGGCACAAACGCGAAGGGGCGCATCCCACGGGCTGTGGGATGCGCCCCTTCAGAGTGCGTCTGCGTAGTCGATCCGGCCTCGTGCGTGCGCGGAATCGGCTACGCAGGCGCGGGGGTCACTTGACGCTGACGGTGGCGCCGGCAGCCTCCAGGGCGGCCTTCGCCTTCTCGGCGGCCTCCTTGTTGACCTTCTCGACGACGGGCTTCGGCGCGCCCTCGACGAGGTCCTTGGCCTCCTTCAGGCCCAGAGAGGTCAGCGTGCGGACCTCCTTGATGACCTGGATCTTCTTGTCGCCAGCGGCCTCGAGGATGACGTCGAACTCGTCCTTCTCCTCCTCGGCGGGGGCAGCGTCGCCACCACCGGCCGGGGCGCCGGCCGCGGCCACGGCGACCGGGGCAGCGGCGGTGACGCCGAAGGTGTCCTCGAACTGCTTCACGAACTCGGAGAGCTCGATCAGCGTCATCTCCTTGAACGCGTCGAGCAGGTCATCGGTGCTCAGCTTCGCCATGATGGCGTTCCTCTCATCTGTCGGCCCAGGGGCCGGGGGGTCGGTCTGGTCCGGCGGCGCCGGGTCCAGGGCTTGTGCCCAGGCCGGTCAGCCTTCGGCAGGATCCTCGGCCGCGGGCGCAGCCTCCGGGGTGGCCTCGGCGGACGCCTCGACCGGGGTGGCCTCGGCATCAGCCTCAGCCGGAGCGGTCTGCTCGACCGTCTCGGTGACAACCTCGGCGGCCGGGGCTTGCCCCGCGCCTCCGATCAGGGACGGGTCGGCCTCGGCGGCGACCCGCAGCGCCTCGATGGTGCGCGCGGCCTGCGACAGCGGAGCGGCGAACAGGAACACCGCCTGCTGCAGGGACGCGTTCATCGCGCCGGCCAGCTTGGCCAGCAGGACCTCGCGGGACTCGAGATCGGCCAGCTTGCTGACCTCCTCGGCGGACAGCCGTCGGCCGTCCAGATACCCGCCCTTGATCACCAGCTTGGGATGGGCCTTGGCGAACTCGCGAATGCCCTTGGCGACCTCGACCGGGTCGCCCTTGACGAACGCGATCGCGCTCGGCCCGGCGAGAAGGTCGTCCAGACCCTCGACCCCGGCGTCCTTGGCCGCGATCTTGGTCAGGGTGTTCTTCACCACCGAGTAGCTGGCGTTGCCACCGAGGGAGCGGCGCAGCTCCTTGAGCTGGGCCACGGTCAGACCGCGGTACTCCGTCAAGACGGCCGCATTCGAGGAGCGGAACTCCTCGGCGATGTCCGCGACGGCAGTGGACTTCACGTTCCGCGCCATGTCTCTCCTTCGGGTGGATGACCCCTGGCCGACCCCGGAGATGACGAACGCCCCGGCGCAGGCGCGGGGCGTGGGTGGCGCACCGGACTCAACCTCCGGTGCGTGCACTTGCTCTCACCTGCGCGGGCCGCCCGCTTCTGCGGGACCTTCGGCTGCCACCCATGCGGGGGCAGGCGACCAGCGGTCTTCGGTGGATCAAGGGTAGGCCACGCTGCGCAGAGCGGCCAAATCCGCGGGTCTACTGCGTACGCGCGGTCCGCGCCGCCTTCGCTGCTGCCTTGGCCTTCGCCTCGGCCTTGGCTGCCTGCTTGGTGGCGCGGACCTTGGCCAGCGAGTCGGCATCGACCACGTCAGCGACCGAGCGGAACGCGCCCTCCTCGCCGTACAGCCCCGCCAGCTCGCGCCAGTCCGGCACGGCCAGCCCTCGCTGCTTGCCGAGCAGCGCCAGGAAGATGCGGGCCTTCTGCTCGCCGAAGCCGGGCAGCGCGCGCAGGCCGGCCAGCACCTGCGCGCCGGTCCGCTCCGGCGCCCAGATGCCCTCGGCCCGGCCGTCGTACTCGGAGACGACGACCCGGGCCAGCTCCACGATGCGGGCGGCCATCGCCTTCGGGTAGCGGTGGATCGCCGGCGGCCCGCCAGCGGCGGCGAGCAGCTGCTCCTCAGGAACGTCGAGCAGCTCGGCGGGGTCCAGGTGGTCCCACCCGAGCCGGGAGGCCAGGAGGTAGGGCCCGGCGAAGGCCCGCTCCATCGGGAACTGCTGGTCCAGCAGCATCCCGGTCAGCAGCGCGAACGGGTCACGGGAGAGCAGCTCGTCAGCCGCCGGCTGCTGAGCCAAGCACAGGGAAGGCATGCTCGGATTCTCGCCCACCCGCCCCGGCACGCAACCATCCGCCTGCCCGCCTGGGCCTTGTTGTCAGTCCAGAGGCCATCTGATGCCCCAGGAATGACGACTCGACCTGGACCACCCTCGAACTCCCCCGGGCCCCGGCGGGGGCTAGGGTTGGGCGCCATGCCGACCGACGCTCCGTCCGTGCTGCTGGCCTACTTCTCCCGTCCCGGCGAGCACTATCACGGCAGCGAGCCGGTCGACCAGCCTGTGGGCAACACCGAGCTCCTGGCCGGGATGATCGCGCAGCGTCTCGGCTGCCAGCTGCACCGGATCCGGCCCGCCCAGCCCTACCCCGCGTCCTACGACGAGACCGTTCAGCGCAACCTCGCCGAGCAGGAGATCGAGGCCCGCCCGGAGATCGCCGGCCCGGCACCCGACGTCTCCGGGGTGGATGTGGTCATCCTGGCCAGCCCCATCTGGAACGAGCGACCGCCGCTGATCATGCGCACGTTCGCCGAGTCGCTGGATCTGGCCGACAAGCTGGTCCTGGCAGTGACCACCCACGCGTTCAGCCGCCTCGGGACGACCGAGCACGAGTACGCCCTGGCCTGCCGCGGCGCGCTGATCGGCGAGGGTCTGGCCGTGCGCGACCAGGACGTCGAGCAGGCCGGCGAGCTGGTGGAGGCGTGGCTGGCGCGCACCGGGATCGCCGAGGGCTGACGCTCGGTCCACCGTCGAGCCGGCGGAGCAGCTCACGCCGCGCCACCGCCGACGATCGGCCGGATCAACCGGACACGGAGAAGCCGGCGCAGCCGGAGCAGCCGCGGATCGTCCAGAGCATCCCTGGGCAGGACCGAGAATGGCTCCATGAGCTACCACCTGTACGGCGAGAGCCCCAAGAGCCGGCTGGCTGCCCTGCTCCTGCTGCTGGTCTGCGGGCTGGGCCTGCACCGGTTCTACGTCGGCAAGGTCGGCACCGGGCTGCTGTACCTGCTCACCCTCGGCCTGTTCGGGATCTGGTGGCTGGTCGACCTGGTCATGATCTGCATCGGCTCGTTCACCGACAAGCAGGGCCGCTTCGTCACGCGCTGGTAGGTCCGACCACAAGCACGCATCTGCTCCACTTCTCGTCATCTGCTCCGTCCGCGGGTGGAGCAGATGACGGAAGCCGGAGCAGATGAACGGCCCCCCGACGACGCCGGGGGGCCGTTCTTCGGGCGGTGCTGGGGGTCAGGCGGACTCGTCCTCGACCAGCAGGTCGCGGGTGCGGGCCGGATCGACCGGGATGCCGGGGCCCATCGTGGTGGAGATGGTCGCCTTCTTGATGTAGCGGCCCTTCGCCGCCGACGGCTTGAGCCGCAGGATCTCGTCGATCGCGGCGCCGTAGTTCTCGACCAGCTGCTCCGGGGCGAACGACACCTTGCCGATCGGGAAGTGCAGGTTCGCGTGCTTGTCGACGCGGAACTCGATCTTGCCGCCCTTGATCTCGGTGACCGCCTTGGCCACGTCCATCGTCACGGTGCCCGTCTTGGGGTTGGGCATGAGGCCACGCGGACCGAGGACGCGGCCCAGCCGGCCGACCTTGCCCATCAGGTCGGGGGTGGCGACCGCGGCGTCGAAGTCGGTCCAGCCGGCCGCGACCTTCTCGATCATGTCGTCCCCACCGACGAAGTCGGCACCCGCGGCGCGCGCCTCGTCGGCCTTGGCGGCGTTGGCGAAGACCAGGACCCGAGCGGTCTTGCCGGTGCCGTGCGGCAGGTTGACGGTGCCGCGCACCATCTGATCGGCCTTGCGGGGGTCGACCCCGAGCCGCAGCGCGACCTCGACGGTCGCGTCGAACTTGGTGGGGTTGGTCTCCTTGGCCAGGCGGACCGCGGCCAGCGGCGTGTGCTGCTGGGCGGCGTCGAACTTGGTGGCTGCCGAGCGGTAGCCCTTGCTGCGCTTCATGAACGGACTCCTTGACTCCGTGAGTGGTGTACGGGCCGCGCCGGCCCTACCACGCGATCTGCTGTCTCGGTGGGGCGTCTCACTCGGAGACGGTGATGCCCATCTGGCGGGCGGTGCCCTCGATGATCTTCATCGCGGCGTCGATGTCGTTGGCGTTGAGGTCCGGCATCTTCTTCTCGGCGATCTCGCGGACCTGGTCCCGGGTGATGGTCCCGGCCTTGTCGGTCAGCGGGTTCGACGCGCCCTTGCTGATGCCGGCCGCCTTGAGGATGAGCTTCGCCGCGGGCGGCGTCTTCAGTTCGAAATCGAAGCTGCGGTCGTCGTAGACGGTGATCTCGACGGGGATGACCTCGCCGCGCTGCGACTCGGTCGCGGCGTTGTAGGCCTTGCAGAACTCCATGATGTTGACGCCGTGCTGGCCCAGGGCGGGACCGACCGGCGGCGCCGGGTTGGCCAGGCCAGCCTTGATCTGGAGCTTGATCAGGCCGGTGACCTTCTTCTTCTTGGGGGGCATTTCTCGGGTCCTTCACTTGGGGTCGCCCCGCGGCAGGCTGCCGGGGGAGTCTTGGGGCGGGCCGGTGGGCCCGCGTGCGGTGCTGGTGGGTCGGCGCTGGTCGGCGCTGCCGCTCAGTTCTTCTGGATCTGGTCGAACCGCAGCTCGACCGGGGTCTCGCGGCCGAAGATCTCCACCAGTCCGGTGATCTTCTGACCCTCGACGTTGACCTCGGACACGGTCGCGTGCAGGGTCGCGAACGCGCCGTCGATGACGGTGACCGAGTCCCCGGGGCTCAGGTCGATCTCGATGACCTTGGCCGGAGCGGCCGCCTGCCGCGCCGGGCCGCCGGAGGCAGCCGGGGCCAGCGCCTCGGGAGCCGCCTCGGGCTCGGGCGCCAGGATCGTGACGACCTCGTCCAGGCTCAGCGGCAGCGGCTGGTGGGCCTGGCCGACGAAGCCGGTCACGCCGGGGGTGTGCCGCACGGTGCCCCACGACTCGTCGGTCAGGTCCATGCGAACCAGGACGTAGCCGGGGAACTTGTTGCGCTTGACCAGCTTCTTCTGGCCGTTCTTGATCTCGAGGACCTCTTCGATGGGCACCTCGACCTGGAAGATGTAGTCCTCCATGTTCAGCGAGGTGACTCGGCTGGTGAGGTTCGTGCGGACCTTGTTCTCGTAGCCGGCGTAGGAGTGGATGACGTACCAGTCGCCGGGCAGCGAGGACATCTCGTCGCGGAACGCCGCGAGCGGGTCGAGGACCGGCGCCGGCTCGTCGCTGGCGGGCTCGTCGTCGCCCACCTGGGTGTCGCCGGCCTCGTCGAACGCGTCCTCGCCGGCCGCCTGGACGTCCAGGTCCGCGGCCAGCGCCTCGGCCGGGTCCTCGTCGCCAGCCGGCGCGGCGGGGCTCACCGACCAGAGGTCGTCGGCGGTCCCGTCCTGGGGAGCATCGAGCTCGTCGTTGCCTGACACGTCTTTCCTCGCAGCCTTGTCGTCCGTCGGTGGCTGGCGTTCGTCAGCCGAACACCTTGAGCACCAGCCAGGTGAACACCAGGTCCATGACACCCACGATCGCGGCCATGATGGTCACGAAGACGATCACCACCCCGGTGTAGGTGATGAGCTCCTTGCGGGTCGGCCAGATGACCTTGCGCAGCTCGGCGACCATCTGCCGGAGGAACAGCGAGAGCCGTGCGAACACGTTCGGCTTCTGGGCTTCCTTCTTGGGGGCGCCCGCTGAGCGGCTGTCGGCGCTGGCGCTGCTCTCGCTCACGGGTCCTCCGGCCCGGGCACACGGGTGCCCGCAGGTGTCAGACGCGGGATGCGTGCATCCCGCCTCGCAGGGCCGGAGGGACTTGAACCCCCAACCGCCGGTTTTGGAGACCGGTGCTCTACCAATTGAGCTACGACCCTCTGGACTGGTGGTGTCCGGGCACGCTACCGCGGGGGTGCGAGACCCGGACGCTCAAGTGTAGGGGGCCGCGCGGGGGGCGGCCAAATGCATGCCCGCCGCCGCGCAGGGGCCGGGGCGGGCTCGACCGGCGGGGGGCGTCACCGGGCCGCCTACGATTGCCCCCATGTCCGCTCGCGTCTCAGATCGCATCGGCGCCATCGCCGAGTCCGCCACCCTCGCCGTCGACGCCAAGGCCAAGGCGCTCAAGGCCGCCGGCCGCCCGGTCATCGGGTTCGGCGCCGGTGAGCCGGACTTCCCGACCCCTGACTACATCGTGGAGGCGGCCGTCGCAGCCTGCCGCGAGCCGCGCTGGCACCGGTACACCCCGGCCGGCGGGCTGCCCGAGCTGAAGGCCGCGATCGCCCAGAAGACCCTGCGCGACTCCGGCCTCGTGGTAGCCCCGGATCAGGTGCTGGTGACCAACGGCGGCAAGCAGGCGCTCTACAACGCGTTCGCCGCACTGCTCGATCCCGGCGACGAGGTGCTGCTGCCCGCCCCGTTCTGGACCACCTACCCCGAGTCGATCGCGCTGGCCGGGGGCGTCGCGGTGCCGGTGGTGACCGGGCCGGAGAGCGGCTACCGGGTCACCGTCGAGCAGCTGGAGGCCGCCCGCACCCCCCGCACGAAGGCCCTGGTGTTCGTCTCGCCGTCCAACCCGACCGGCGCGGTGCTCCCGCCCGAGCAGGTCGAGGCGATCGGGCGGTGGGCGGCCGGGCATGGCCTCTGGGTGGTCACCGACGAGATCTACGAGCACCTGGTCTACGGCGACGCGACGTTCAGCTCGATGCCGGTCCTCGTCCCCGAGCTGGCTGACCGCTGCATCGTGGTCAACGGGGTCGCGAAGACCTACGCGATGACCGGCTGGCGGGTCGGCTGGATGATCGGGCCGCGCGACATCGTCAAGGCGGCCACCAACCTGCAGTCGCACGCCACCTCGAACGTGGCCAACGTCTCGCAGGTGGCCGCGCTCGCCGCGGTGTCCGGCGACCTGGCAGCGGTCGAGGAGATGAAGCTCGCGTTCGACCGGCGCCGGCGGCGGATCGTGGGCCTGCTGCGCGAGATCCCAGGTGTGGTGTGCCCCGAGCCCGAGGGCGCGTTCTACGTGTACCCGTCGGTGACCGCGCTGCTGGGCCGGGAGCTGCGCGGTCGCACCCCGGCCACGTCGGCCGAGCTGGCCGGGCTGATCCTGGAGGAGGCCGAGGTGGCCGTCGTGCCCGGCGAGGCGTTCGGCACGCCCGGGTACCTGCGGCTGTCCTATGCGCTGGGCGACGCCGACCTCGACGAGGGCGTGGGCCGGATGGCCGCCCTGCTGTCCGAGGCGCGCTGACTCCGCGCGCAAGGCTGCGCGAATCCATCACGGACCCGTGGCGAATTCGTCGCCCGTGAGGGTCTCGGTGCAGGTCCGGGAGCTACAGCGCGCAGCCCACGAGCACCGGCTCGGGCTCCAGCTCGATTCCGAAGCGCTCGGCCACGCCCGCGCGCACCGCGCGGGCCAGCTCCAGGACGTCCGCGCAGCGGGCCGTCCCGCGGTTGGTCAAGGCCAGGGAGTGCTTGGTGGACAGGCTCGCCGGGGCGTCGGGGCGGACCCGGAAGCCGCGCTCGAACCCGGCGTTCGAGATCAGCCAGGCCGCCGAGGTCTTGACCCGGCCGTCGGGCTGAGCGAACCGTGGAGCCCCCGGCGGCAGGGCGTCGGCCAGCGCCTGCGGGATCACCGGATTGGTGAAGAACGACCCGGCGCTCCAGGTGTCGTGGTCGGCCGCGTCCAGCACCATCCCCTTGCCGGCCCGCAGCGCCAGAACCGCCTCGCGCACCGCGGCGGCCGGCACCCGATCGCCGACCTCGGCGCCGAGCGTGCGGGCCAGCTCGCCGTAGCGGACGGGCGCGCCCAGGTCGTGGCGGGCCAGGCGCAGGGTCACCGAGAGGATGACCCAGCGGCCGGGCGTGCGCTTGAGGGTCGAGGTCCGGTAGCCCAGGCCCAGCCCCTCGGCGGCCAGGTCCGCGACCTCGCCGGTGCGCCGGTCCAGGGCCGACACCGACTCCAGCACCTGCCCCACCTCGGCCCCGTAGGCACCCACGTTCTGGATCGGGGTCGCCCCCACGCTGCCCGGGATGCCCGAGAGCGCCTCGATCCCGGCCCAGCCGGCGTCGACCGCGTGCTGCACGAGCACGTCCCAGCGATGGCCGGCCGCGGTGCGCACCAGCACGTCGGCGGCGGTCTGGGCGAGGACCTCGATCCCGTGCGTCTCGATGCGCACGACCGTGCCGGCGAAGCCCTCGTCGGCGACCAGCAGGTTCGACCCGCCGGCCACCAGGAGCAGTGCGGTGCCGGCCGCGTCAGCCGAGCGCACGGCGTCCACCAGCTCCTGCTCGGTGGTGGCCCGCACGAGCCGGCCCACGGGACCGCCGATCCGCAGGGTGGTCAGGTCGGACAGCGCGATCGTGCTCAGAGTTCGGCTCCGTCGTCGAACTCGGGGTGCTTGCGGAGGAACCGCGCGTGGTCGTTGAGGTAGGCGTAGTACAGGCCGATCAGCACACCACCGCCGATGAAGTTGCCTAGCAGGCAGATCGCCACGTTGGCCGTGGCCAGCCCGACGTCGATGCTCTCGTGCACGCCCATGATCGTGAACAGGACGGTGTTGGCCACGGAGTGCTCGAAGCCGAGGTAGGCGAAGACGAACACCGAGACGATCATCACGGCGCCCTTCATCATGTCGTCCTTGATGTACCCGTTGTAGACCATCAGCATCGCGAGGTTGATGAAGAAGTTGCAGAAGATCGCGCGGACGAGCAGGTCGCCCCAGCCGCCCGGCCCGTCGCTGATGTAGGCGAGCTTGGTGTGGACGCTGTGCTCCATGAGGACCAGCACGGCCGGCGAGATGAACGTGGAGAACCACGAGAGCAGCGCGACGAACAGGCCGCCGAAGAAGTTGCCCACGTAGCACATCGACAGCACCCGGAAGCTCCGCCAGACCGTGATGCGGTGGTGGTAGAAGCCGATCGAGGTGATCATCATGTTCGAGGTCAGCAGCTCTGACTTCGAGTAGTAGATGAACACCAGGGCGAACCCGAAGAACGTCGAGCCGAGGATCTGCCCGAGCGGCAGCAGCGACAGGCTCTCGCTGATCTCGATCGAGTCGAACGCTGCCTGCAGCGAGTAGTTGCCCACGTAGAACAGCCCGACGATGATGCCGGCCATCCCCGAGCGCATCAGGTAGCGCCGCTTGGCCGCGCCGGTCATCTCGGCCTTGTACTCGAGCATCTCCAGGATCGTGGAGATGAACCGCTTGCCAGGGAACAGCATCTGCGTCTCCAACGCACGGCCTCCTGCTCTGCCGCGCCTCAGGTGCGGCGCGACGCAGCATAGTGAGGGGCGCCCGTGCGTGGCTGGGCGAAGATCGAGCGGCCGGCGTGCTCGCCGGCACACCAAGAGAGGCCGACCCACGACGGGGATCGGCCTCTGTCGGTGCTTCGAGGTGCGGGGGCACCCGCTAGGTCAGCGGGTTTCCTTGTGCGCGGTGTGCCGGTTGCAGTTCGGGCAGTGCTTCTTCAGCTCCAGCCGATCCGGATCGTTGCGCCGGTTCTTCTTGGTGATGTAGTTGCGGTGCTTGCACTCCTGGCAGGCCAGGGTGATCTTCGGCCGGATGTCGGTGCTCTTGCCCACGGGGTGCCTCTCTCGTCCTTGGTCGCCCCTCGGGGGCGGTCTGTCTCGACCCTCAGGTCGTGGTAGCGGAGGCCGGACTTGAACCGGCGACACAGCGATTATGAGCCGCTTGCTCTGCCAGGCTGAGCTACTCCGCCTTCGAGAGCAGGCCCAGACCCGGGCCTGCTCATCCGAGCCCCTTTACGGAATCGAACCGTAGACCTTCTCCTTACCATGGAGACGCTCTGCCGACTGAGCTAAAGGGGCAATGCCGGACAAGGCTAGCGGACGGCCCACCCTCAGGAGAAATCGCCGTGGGGCCGCCGATCGGCCGAGCGCGGGACCGACACAGGCACGCCGGTGCCCTGTCGCCGACGACCCGTTGCGGCTCGATCGCGCGAAGGCCGCTCCACCCCCAGGCCGGGGGTCCCGGAGGGGGCGAACGGACGTGGCGGGTGTTGGGTTCGAACCAACGTAGGCTTAGCCGACGGTTTTACAGACCGCTCCCTTTGGCCGCTCGGGCAACCCGCCATGCCAGTCGCCGGGCGGGCCGACGTGGCCGGGCAATGGTACCCAGCCGCCCGGCGGCCACCAAACCGACCGAGGGTTCGCGCATTACCCTGCGACCATGGCAGACAGCAGCTTCGACATCGTCAGCAAGGTCGACCGCCAGGAGGTCGACAACGCCCTGAACCAGGCGGCCAAGGAGCTGGCGCAGCGGTTCGACTTCAAGAACACGGGCACCACCATCGCCTGGCGCGGCGAGATGGGCGTGGAGATCGTGTCCGGCACCGAGGAACGCGCGATCGCGGCACTCGACGTGTTCAAGGACAAGCTCGTGCGCCGGCAGGTGTCCCTGAAGGCCCTGGATGCAGGGGACCCTCGGCCCTCGGGGACCACGACGCGTATCCTGTGCACATTGAAGGCCGGGATCAGCAAGGACCAGGCCACCAAGCTCAACAAGCTGATCCGTGACCGGGGCCCGAAGTCGGTGAAGTCCCAGGTGATGGGCGAGGAGCTCCGGGTGACGTCCAAGAGCCGCGACGACCTCCAGGCCGTGCAGAGCCTCGTCCGCGAAGCAGACCTGGACTTCGCCGTGCAGTTCGTCAACTACCGCTGACCTGGGCTCGGGCGGCCCGGGGACAGAAGCTCATCCGCTCTCAGCGCTCAGGGGCGTCATCCCGTGGCTTCGGCTGCCCGGGTGGCTGGGGCCGGTCTCGACGGGCTCGACCGGCGCCTCCCGCGCTGCGCTGGCCAGCTCGGCGATGCCGTGGCGCAGTGCCGCCGCGCTGTCCGCCGGGGCGACGGCGGCGGGCTGCCACGCCAGGGCGTCGAACGGGCACACCTCGACGCAGATCCCGCAGTACATGCACAGGCCCCAGTCGATGGTGAACGCATCGAGCACGTTCACCGTCCGGGGTCGCCGGGCCGAGGGATCACCCACCGCCTCGCGATGGGCGCTCAGCGATATGCACCAGGTCGGGCACTCCCGCACGCAGATCATGCAGGAGGTGCAGCTCGCCGCGATCAGCTCGATGCTGGCCCGGGTCACCGGGACCACTCCGGCGGGATGCGGGCGGGCGTGCGCGCCCGGGTCACTGGGACCACTCCGGCGGGACACCCGGGGGGCGGGCAAAGGTGCGTGCCCGAGCGGCCACGCGCTGGTGTGGCGGAGCGGCAGGGCGGGCGGAGCCGGACGGGGCCGGAGCGGCCTGGTCGTCACCGTCCCGGGCAGGGGCCGCGTCGGCCGCCCCCCTGACCCGCACGGCCGAGTCCGCGGGATCCGTGGAGCCCGGCCAGGGAGTCCCGACACGCACGGGCAGGGGAGTCGTGCGACGCAGCGGATGGCCGACAGGTCCGGTGGTCAGCAGCGGGCGGAGATCGGGATGACCGAGGAACATGATCCCGAACATCTCGGCGGCCTCCCGCTCGTGCCAGTCGGCACCGAGGTACAGCCCGGCCAGGGAGTCCAGCTCGGGGAGCCCCCGGTCGACCCGCGTGACGACGATCCAGCGCTCCCGGGCCACGATGTCGACCACGTGCGCGATCACCTCGAGCTCACCGGTGTCGACGTGGTCGACGGCGGTCAGGAAGTCGAACATCGTGGCCCCCGCCTCGCGCAGGTCGCGGCAGCGCGCGGCCCAGCGCGCAGCGGGCACGGACTCCTGGCGGACCGTCATGGGCGTCGCACCCGTTTCCGAGGCCGGCGATCCGGGTGCGGGTGTGAGTGGTCCGGGTCCCGGCTCGAGCGGTGCGCTCGCCGACGCGTGCCCGCCGCGCAGGGCCTCACTCATGGCGCACCAGCATCGCCAGTCCCCCGAGCAGCTCCTCAGGTCGGGGCGGGCAGCCGGGCAGGACGACGTCGACAGGGACCAGGCGATGGGCTCCGGGGACGATGGCGTAGGAGTCCCAGTAGGGGCCGCCGCTGATGGCGCACGCACCGAAGGCCAGCACGGCACGTGGCTCCGGCAGGGCCTCGTAGGCCTCGCGGACCGCGTCGGCGGTGGCCAGGGTGATGGTCCCGGCCACGACCAGGACGTTGAGATCGGCCTCGGCCGGGGCAGGTCCGTCACCCCCTGGGGACCCCGACACGCCCGCGGCGATCGCGCCGGACAGGTCCGGAAGCCGCATGGCAGCGCGGATCTCCAGACCGCAGCAGGCAAGGCCCAGCTGGCACAGGTGGAGGCTCACGCGACGCCCCGCCACAGTCAGGGCGATGCTCTCCGCGGTTCCGACGGCCACCGTGGCAGGCTACTTCGGCTGCGCGATCCCCACATCTCGTCCCGACGCATGGGAAGGCATGTTCGTCACACGGTGTTCACATGGGACAGAATGGGTTACAAGTGATCGCTCCCTGCAGGTGCCTGCCGCGCCTGCGCGCACGTGAAAGGCCAGGTCGTGGCCAAGCCGGTCGTCCAACTTGATCAGGTCACCATCCGCTTCGCCGGGGACTCCGGCGACGGGATGCAGCTGACGGGGGACCGCTTCACCAGCGAGACGGCCGCGTTCGGCAACGACCTGTCCACCCTCCCCGACTTCCCGGCCGAGATCCGCGCGCCAGCCGGGACGCTGCCCGGGGTCAGCGCCTTCCAGCTGCACTTCGCCGATCACGCGATCCAGACTCCGGGCGACGCCGCCGACGTCCTGGTCGCGATGAACCCGGCAGCCCTGCGCAGCAACCTCCAGCACGTCCGTCGCGGCGGCACGCTGATCATCAATCGCGACGAGTTCTCGAAGCGGGCGCTGGAGAAGGTCGGCTACTCCTCGGACCCGCTGACCGACGACAGCCTCGCCTCCTACTCGGTGCAGGCGGTCAGCCTCACGACGCTGACGGTCACCGCGCTCAAGGGCTTCGACATCACCAAGAAGGAGGCGGAGCGGGCGAAGAACATGTTCGCCCTGGGCCTGCTGTCCTGGCTGTACGCGCGCAGCACGAAGGGCACGAGGGAGTTCCTCACCTCGAAGTTCGGCGGCAAGCCCGAGATCCTCGCCGCGAACCTCGCCGCCTTCGAGGCGGGCTGGTCGTTCGGCGAGACGACCGAGGAGTTCTCCGTCCAGTACGAGGTGCCCCCGGCGCCCATGCCACCGGGCACCTACCGCAACATCACCGGCAACCTCGCACTGGCCTATGGGCTCATCGCCGCATCCCAGCGCTCCGGGCTGCCGCTGTTCCTCGGCTCCTACCCGATCACGCCGGCAAGTGACATCCTGCATGAGCTGAGCCGCCACAAGGCCTTCGGCGTCCGCACGCTCCAGCTCGAGGACGAGATCGCCGGCATCGGCGCCGCCCTGGGCGCGGCCTACGGCGGGTCCCTGGGCGTGACCACGACCTCCGGTCCGGGGATCGCGCTGAAGTCCGAGACCGTGGGGCTGGCCGTGGCGATGGAGCTCCCGCTGATCATCGTGGACGTCCAGCGAGGTGGGCCGTCCACCGGCCTGCCGACCAAGACCGAGCAGGCCGACCTGCTGCAGGCGATGTTCGGGCGCAACGGCGAGGCCCCGCTGCCCATCGTGGCTCCCCGCTCTCCCAGCGACTGCTTCGAAGCCGCGCTGGAGGCGGTCCGGATCGCCACGACGTACCGCACCCCCGTCTTCCTGCTCTCCGACGGCTACCTGGCCAACGGCTCGGAGCCGTGGCGGATCCCGGACGTCTCGACACTGCCCGACCTGCACGTCCAGTTCGCGACCGGGCCCAATCACACCCTGGCCGACGGCTCCGAGGTGTTCTGGCCCTACAAGCGCGATCCGCAGACGCTGGCCCGACCCTGGGCGATCCCGGGAACGCCCGGCCTGGAGCACCGGATCGGCGGCATCGAGAAGGCCGACGGGACCGGGGCCATCAGCTACGACCCGGAGAACCACGACTTCATGGTCCGCACGCGTCAGGCGAAGGTGGACGGGATCGCCGCGACGATCCCTCCGCTCGAGGTGGAGGATCCCTCCGGGCGGGCCCGCGTGCTCGTCCTGGGCTGGGGTTCGACGTACGGACCCATCGGAGCGGCCTGCGGGATCATCCGGGCAGAGGGTGGCGAGGTGGCACAGGCCCACCTGCGCCACCTCAACCCCTTCCCCAGCAACACCGGTGACGTCCTGCGCAGCTACGACCGCGTGCTCGTCCCGGAGATGAACCTCGGTCAGCTTCGGATGCTCGTGCGCGCCAAGTACCTCGTCGACGCCGTCGGCTACAACCAGGTGCGCGGCCTGCCGTTCAAGGCCACGGAGCTGGCCGACCAGATCAGGGAGCTGTTGTGAGCGCGAACCTCGTCGAGGCGCCGTCACTGCGCCTCGTCCCCAAGGCGGACGGGCCTCAGACGGCCAAGCAGTTCAAGAGCGACCAGGAGGTCCGCTGGTGCCCCGGGTGCGGGGACTACGCGATCCTGGCGGCGGTCCAGTCCTTCCTGCCCGAGCTCGGCGTTCGGCGCGAGAACATCGTCTTCGTCTCCGGGATCGGCTGCTCCTCGAGGTTCCCCTACTACGTCAACACGTACGGGATGCACTCGATCCACGGGCGGGCACCGGCGATCGCGACGGGCCTGTCGACCTCGCGTCCGGACCTCTCGGTCTGGGTCGTGACCGGCGACGGCGACGCGCTGAGCATCGGGACGAACCACTTCATGCACGCCCTGCGGCGCAACGTCAACATCAAGATCCTGCTGTTCAACAACCGGATCTACGGGCTGACCAAGGGCCAGTACTCGCCGACCAGCGAGGCCGGCAAGATCACGAAGTCCACCCCGATGGGCTCGATCGACTACCCGTTCAACCCGATCTCCGTGGCCCTCGGTGCCGAGGCGACGTTCGTCGCACGGACGCTCGACTCCGACCGCAGGCACCTGACCGAGGTGCTGCGCGCAGCCGCGGCGCACGAGGGCTCGGCGCTCGTGGAGATCTATCAGAACTGCAACATCTTCAACGACGGCGCGTGGGAGCCCCTCAAGGACCCGTCCGTGCGCGATGACAACCTGATCCGGCTCGAGCACGGCAAGCCCGTCCGTTTCGGAGCGAACCTGGAGAGGGGTCTCGGGCGGCGCCCGGACGGGATGCTCGCAGTCGTCGATGTCGCGGAGTTCGGCGAGGATCGGCTGTGGGTCCACGATGCCCAGGCGGCCGAGCCGTCCACGGCGTTCGCGCTGTCGCGCCTGGCCGACTTCGACAACCTGGAGAACACCGCCATCGGGGTCTTCCGGGACGTGAGCCGACCGGTCTACGACCGCCAGCTCGCCGCGCAGATCGAGCAGGCGCAGGAGGCCTCCCCGGCCGACCTGTCCACCCTCCTGGCCGGCAAGGACACGTGGACCGTCGAGGCCCCCGTACCGGTCGGAGCCGGCGTCGCCTGACCTCCCCCGCCGAGTGGGGGCGGACCTGCGCGCGCCCGAGCGGCGCCCCTTCCTCGGAGCCGCCCACTGAACGGGGCGCCCCGGTTCAACGCGGCACCCGCAGGACCGCGACCGAACCCCTTGCGTGGTGCAGGAGTGACTGGCTCGTGGAACCCATGAGCATCCCCAGGAACGCCCCACGACCGTGGGAGCCCACGACCGTCAGCGAGGCGCCGGCCGATGCCTCGACGAGGAGCTGAGCTGGCCGGCCATGCCGCACCGTCGCCCTGATGGACAGGCCGGGGTAGCGCTCGCGCCATCCGGCAATCGCCTCATGGGCGATGTCGGCCTCATGCTCGGCGGTCGCATCGGTGAGCTCGACCGGCGGCACGTAGGGAACGACCCCTGGATAGACGGGGACCTGATAGCAGTGCAGCACCTCGACCGGCAGGTCATGGCGATCAGCGTGATCCAGGGCCCAGGCCAGCACGACCTGTGACTGCTTCGAGCCGTCGATCCCGACCACCACCGGTCCTTGCGGGTCGCCGCCCGCCGCGGTCACGATCACCGGGCACGCAGCGTGCGTGGCAACGTGCGAGACCGTGGAGCCGAGGATCACGCTGGCCAGCGAGCCGACCCCCCGGGAGCCCAGCACCAGCATCAGGGCATTGCGGCTCTCGGCGATGAGGACGGACGCTGTGGGCCCCTCGCTGGCCAGGGTCGTCACCGGGAGGCCGGCCTGGCTGGCACGCTCGGCGGCTCGGGCGACCAGCTCCCGGCCGTGGTGCTCCAAGGGCATCGCCGCTGCCTGGGACCCCGAGAAGGTCCCCGCGACCGCATCGATCGCTGAGATCGGTGGCTCGGCATGGACGATCCTGATGGCTGCCTGTCGGGACGCCGCCTCACGGATCGCCCATTCCAGCGCGGCCGTCGCATCCGGCGAGCCGTCGTAGCCGACGACCAGCGCACCCTGCTCCTGCTCACTCATCAGCGCACCTCCTCATCCCATCGTGCCCAGCAATGGCCTCATTCGCCACGCTCAGGGGCCCCGGTGGCCGTCCAGTTCCGGGGACCGAACCGGGGTGCGGGTCCCGGGACCGGCTGGCCCGTGACCTCGTCGGTCACGAAGGTCGCCCGGGCGCGCAGGTGCCGGTGATGGGGGGCCTCGGTGAGATCCAGGACGGGGGCGACGCAGGCATCCGTGCCCTCGAACACGGCCGCCCAGTGGTCGCGTGACTGCGAGGCGAACACCTGGGCGAACCGGCCCCGCAGGACCGGCCACCCGGACACGTCGTACTGCTCGGGCAGATCCTCGTCGACAAGCCCCAGCCCCGCCAGCAGGGCGGCATAGAACTGCGGCTCCAGTGCGCCGACGGCGACGTACTGCCCATCCGCGCACGTGTAGGTGTCGTAGAAGGGGCTGCCGCCGTCGAGCAGGTTCGTGCCCGGTGGGCCCGGCCACAGCCCCTGGGCTCGCAGCCCGTGGACGAGGGTCATGAGGTTGGCCGCGCCGTCGACCATCGCCGCGTCCACCACGACACCGCGTCCCGTCCGAGCGACCTCCAGCAGTGCCGCGAGCACCCCGATGACCAGGAACGTCGACCCGCCCCCGTGATCGGCGACCAGGTTGAGTGCCGGGACAGGGCGCTCCCCGGCGTGCGCGGTGTGGCGCAGCGGGCCGGCGATGGCGCTGTAGGTGATGTCGTGCCCGGCGGTCGAGGCCCACGGCCCGTCCTGACCCCACCCGGTCATGCGACCGTAGACGAGGGCCGGGTTGATCGCCCAGCAGTCCGTCGGTCCCAGGCCGAGACGCTCGGTGGTCCCCGGGCGGAAGCCCTCGATGAGCAGGTCGGCCCCGGCGACGAGGGCACGCACCTGGGCTCGACCCTCATCGGAGCGCACGTCCAGCTCCCGGACCGTGCGCCCCCGCAGCAGCGGGTCCCGGCCGGGGACGTGCCCCATGACCTGCCCACCGGGCCGATCCACCCGGACGCCTGTGGCTCCCATGTCCGCCAGGAGCATCCCGGCGTGCGGGACAGGTCCGATCCCGCCCAGCTCCACGAACCTCACGCCCGCCAGCGGGCCTGCGTCAGTCATGGCGCCATCCTGCCCACGATCTGCTTCATCGGGTGATCGGGCCGGGCGGCGGGGGATCAGCCGTTGCGGTCCACGACGTAGTCGCAGAGCATGGACAGGGCGTCACGCACCGGGCCCGGGGGCAGGGCCGTCAGCGCGTCACGGGCGCTCTGCGCCCATCGCTGCGCCTCGGCCTGAGCCAGGCGCACGGCCGCGTGCTCCCGTAGCAGCGTCAGCGCGAGGGCGTGCTCGGCGTCGTCGTGGATCGGCCCGGAGAGCAGCTCCACCAGCCGGGCATCCGCAGGGTCGGTCGATCGTCGCACGTGCAGGACCGCGAGCGTGGCGATGCCCTCCCGCAGGTCGGTGCCCGGGGTCTTTCCTGACTGCCCGCGCTCGCTGACGATGTCGACCAGGTCGTCGGCGAGCTGGAAGGCGACGCCGATCCGCTCACCGAACTCGGTCAGCGTCGAGACGACGGGATCGGGTGCGCCGGACATCATCGCCCCGAACCGTCCCGCCGTGGCGATCAGCGATCCGGTCTTGTCAGCGAGGACGGACAGGTGATGCTCGACGGGATCCTCGCCGGCGGCCGGGCCGACCGTCTCGCGGATCTGCCCGGTGCACAGACGCTCGAAGGTGCGCGCCTGGATCCGAACCGCTTCAGGGCCGAGGTCGGCCAGCAGGTCGGACGCCCTGGCGAACAGGAAGTCCCCGGTGAGGATGGCCACGGTGTTGTCCCACCGGGCGTTCGCGGACGCAGCCCCCCGGCGCACGCGCGCCTCGTCCATGACGTCGTCGTGGTACAGGGTGGCCAGATGGGTCAGCTCGACGACGACCGCGGCGGGGACCACTCCCTGCGCCCGCGGGTCGCCGTACTGCGCGCCCAGCAGGGTCAGCAACGGACGGAACCGCTTGCCACCGGCGACCGCCAGATGACTCGCGGCATCCGTGACGAACTGGTGGGGGCTGCGGACTGACTCCCTCAGGAGGGCTTCGACCTGACCCAGGCCAGCGGACACCGCTGCGTCCAGGTCCGGGTCGGGCAGCACCACGCCACCGGTTCGCCCCCCGCGGCTCACGATCACCGATTGCACGGGAGAAGTCTCCCATGCATTGAGCACGAGCCCGAATCCCCCCGGTCGCCGGGCGACCCGAGGCGGGCGGGCTCAGAGGTCCTGGACGTCTGCCTGCTTCGCGCGAACCGCGTCGGCAGCCGCACGCAGACCGGCCAGCTCGGACGCGGTGAGCTCGCCCTCGACGACCCGACGCACACCTGCGCGTCCGATCTCCGCCTCGACGCCCAGGTACACCCCGGAGATCCCGTACTGACCGTCGACCCAGGCGCACACGGGCATGACCGCCCCGGTGTCCTCGATGACGGCCTTGGCCATGCGTGCGGCGGCCGCAGACGGCGCGTAGAACGCGGAGCCGGTCTTGAGCAGGGCAACGACCTCGGCGCCCCCGTTGCGGGTCCGCACGACGAGCTCGTCGATCCTCGCCGCCGACATCAGGTCGTTCAGAGGCGTCCCGTCGACGGTGCAGCGAGAGGGGACCGGGACCATGGTGTCCCCATGCGAGCCGAGCGTGAGCGTGCGGACGGAGCCGACGGGGACGCCCAGCTCGACTGCGACGAAGTTCGTGAACCGGGCCGTGTCGAGCATCCCGGCCTGGCCCAGGACGCGCTCCTTCGGGAAGCCCGTGGCCAGCTGGGTCAGGGCGGTCATCTCGTCCAGCGGGTTCGAGACGACGACCACCACTGCCTCGGGGGCGTGCTTGGCGATGTTCTCGGCGACTCCGCGCACGATCCTGGCGTTGACGCCGATGAGGTCCATCCGGCTCATGCCAGGCTTGCGTGGCAGGCCCGCCGTGACCACGACGACATCGGAGCCCTCGATCGCCTCGTAGCCGGCCCCCGACGCCGGGTCCGTCGTCTGGCCGACCACCAACGTCTCGAAGCCCTCGATCGGGCGCGACTGGTTCAGGTCCAGGGCCAGGCCCTCTGCGCGGCCCTCGAGGATGTCGGTGAGGACGACCGTGTCGAAGGCGTCGTACTCCGCCAGCCGCTGGGCGGTGGTGGAGCCGTAGAACCCGGCACCGACGACAGTGACCTTGCCATTGCGCGACATGCACGATCCTCTCTGGGCGGTTCCCCCCGGCCGGCCGGGATGCTGCCTCAGGGTACCGCCAGGGCGCCCGCCGCCCGGAGGCCGGCCAGATCGGGCGACGTGCCAGGTCGAGCCCGCTGAAGGGGCGGGAGCCGCCTCCTCCTGCCGGTCAGCTGGGCGGGGGGACGATGAGCGAGAACACCCAGAGGCTCGTCGAGAGCACCCCCAGGTAGATGAGGTCCACCCGGCGGGAACGGACGACCAGCCATCCGGCGTCGCGATCCCGCAGCGTGAGGCGCATGAGGAAGGCGAGCAGGACGACGGCGGAGAACAGCACGGAGCCTCGCCGGAAGTGATCCGCCGCCACCCACACGAGGGCGGCGACCATCCCGCAGATCACCAGGGTCAACGGCCACTGCAGCGGCGGGCCGACCTTGGCCCGGGCCGCGCGGCGGGCGACGGCGGCAGCCTCCATCCGCCTGTCCCGGGAGAAGTCCGGGTGCTCGGGTGTGCCGACCTCAGGAGCCTCCGGCGTGGCCGGGGGGCCAGCTTCCGGGGCCCCGGAGGGATCGGGTCCCACGGTCACGCCCGGGCTCCGAGGGCCCGGCGCGCGGCCTCCACGACATTGGCCAGCAGCATCGCCCTGGTCATCGGGCCCACGCCGCCGGGCATGGGTGCCAGGAATCCGGCGACGTCGCGCACCTCGGGGTGCACGTCGCCCACGAGCCCCGCTGCCGTTCGGGTGATCCCGACATCGAGGACGGCCGCCCCGGGCTTCACGAGGTCAGGGGTGATCAGGCGGGGGACGCCGGCGGCGGCGACGACGATGTCGGCTGTCCGGCAGTGCCCGGCGAGGTCGCGGGTCCCGGTGTGGCACAGGGTCACCGTCGCGTTCTCGGAGCGACGGGTGAGCAGCAGGCCGAGCGGGCGACCGACGGTCACCCCCCGACCGACGACGCAGACCTCCGCCCCGGCGATCGGCACCCCGAACCGGCGGAGCAGCTCGACGATGGCACGCGGCGTGCACGGCAGCGGAGCGGGAGCGCCGAGCACGAGCCGACCCAGGTTGACCGGGTGAAGGCCGTCGGCGTCCTTGGCGGGGTCCATCTCCTCGAGCACCGCGTTGGCGTCGATACCTGCGGGCAACGGGAGCTGGACGATGTACCCGGTGCAGGCAGGGTCGGCGTTGAGCTCGCGGACGGCGGCGAGGACGTCTGCCTGCGAGGCCGAGGATGCAAGGTCCACGCGGATCGACTCGATCCCGACCTCAGCGCAGTCGCGATGCTTGCCCGCGACATAGGCCCTGCTGCCGGGGTCGTCGCCGACGAGGACCGTCCCGAGCCCGGGAGTCACACCTGCCGCTGAGAGATCCGCCACCTGCGCGGTGAGCTCACGCTTCACCGCGGCCGCCGTGGCCCGGCCATCCAGGATCGTGGCACTCACGCGCGGATCCTCCCACGAGCCGCTGGTCGAGCCCGTCGAGACCCACCCGCCGGTCGAGCCCGTCGAGACCCGAGCCCGTCGAGACCCGAGCCCGTCGAGACCCGAGCCCATCGAGACCCGAGCCC
>CAYQMN010000022.1:0-48148 GCA_964418695.1 uncultured Bifidobacteriaceae bacterium
GCCAGCGGGCAGCTTTCATGTCCGCCACTGGGCAGTTCCCACTGACCCTTGACACTCGGATCCCGAGCCCCCGCAGCCCACCACCGTCAGACACGCAGCAGCGAGCAATGCCAGCAGGCCGGTGTGACGGCCGGCGGAGTGGGCCTGGCGGCTCATGACCCCCGACATCAACTCAGCCTGATCGAGGAGGTCAGATCGTTCCAGGACACCGCGGAGTAGTCAATCCCGACGCTGCCGGCGTTGAAGTAGCCGTAGTACTGTCCCGTGCCGTTGCCGGCATCGTAGATCTTGGTGTCGCACTGTGCGTAGTCCCGTGACGAACTGATCTTGTTGCTCCAAGAGCCCAACGTGCCCGACTCGGAGAAGTAGTTGTCCACCGCTGCCAAGTCCGTGCTGCAGTCGCTGCTGCCGAACGCGGTCGCGATTGCGCCTGCGAAGCCCGCGTGCTCGTAGAACTTCGCGCGGACTGTCCCGCCTGACCCCCAGGGCACGCTCGACAAGCCAGCGGCCGGCACCGCTGAAGACATGACAACCAAGATCGTTGTCGCGCAGGCAGCGATCACACGCTTCATGGTGTGAGCCCTTCTCTCGTGACAGCCCAGGCGCTGTCAGTCGTATATGGGGTCTCAGGGATGGTCGTTACGTCGGAGTGCGTGAGACAGATCACACTGGCCCCCCCGCGCGGGCCCGATTCCTCCACGATGGGAGATGGCCGGCGGGCCGTCCTCGTTACAGGTCATCCGGGTTTGACTCAGGACACACCCAGGCTCTGGGACTTGACCGCCCGGGGCCCGGTGCCTGCCCGCGGATCCGACGATGGGAGGGGTCTGGATAGCGCTGTTAGTCTGTGCGGCGTTCGGCGCAGCACCTGGGCGCCCCGCCAGGAGGACCTCCCTTGAACCTGTCCGCGTTCGGAAGCGCCATGCGCACCCCGGACCTCCGCAACAAGATCCTGTTCACGCTGGGGATCATCGGGCTGTTCCGGCTTGGATCGGTGACGCCCAGCCCGGGCGTCGACTACGACGCCGTGCAGACCTGTGTGTCCAGCGTCGAGGGCCAGTCGCTCTACGGGATGATCAACCTGTTCAGCGGCGGCGCCCTGCTCCAGCTCTCGGTCTTCGCGCTCGGGATCATGCCCTACATCACGGCGAGCATCATCCTGCAGCTGATGACGGTGGTGATCCCCCGGCTGGAGGCGCTGAAGAAGGAGGGGCAGGCCGGTCAGGCGAAGATCACCCAGTACACGCGCTACCTGACCATCGCGCTGGCGATCCTGCAGTCCACCGGCATCGTGGCGCTGGCCCGCACGCCCGGTCGGCTGTTCCAGGGCTGCAGCGCGGACCTGATCCCCGACGACTCCATGATCGTGGTCCTCACCATGGTCATGACCATGACCGCCGGCACCGCGGTCATCATGTGGCTGGGCGAGCTCATCACCGACCGGGGCGTCGGCAACGGCATGTCGCTGCTGATCTTCACCTCGATCATCTCCTCGTTGCCCTCCCAGATCGCCACCGTGCACGCCACCCGGGGCACCTTCATCTCGGTCATCACGGTGCTCATCGGGTTCTTCGTCATCATGGGCGTGGTCTTCGTCGAGCAGGGCCAACGGCGGATCCCGGTCCAGTACGCCAAGCGGATGGTCGGCCGGCGGATGTACGGCGGCACCTCCACCTACATCCCGCTGAAGGTCAACATGGCCGGCGTCATCCCGGTCATCTTCGCCTCGTCGCTGCTGTTCCTGCCCACGCTGATGGTCCAGTTCATGGACCCGACCAGCTCGGTCGCGCAGTTCATCACCCGGCACTTCACGCGGGGCGTCGAGCCGCTCTACCTGCTGACGTTCGCGGCGCTCATCATCTTCTTCACCTACTTCTACGTCGCCATCACGTTCAACACCACCGAGGTGGCGGACAACATGAAGAAGTACGGCGGCTTCATCCCGGGCATCCGCGCCGGCCGCCCGACCGCGGAGTACCTGGACTACGTGCTCACCCGGCTGACGCTTCCCGGCTCGGTGTACCTTGCGCTCATCGCGGTGATCCCCGTGTTCGCGTACAACGGACTGGGGGTCGCCTCGAGCTTCATCTTCGGCGGAACCAGCCTGCTGATCACCGTGGGCGTGGGCCTCGACACGGTGAAGCAGATCGAGAGCCAGCTGCAGCAACGCAACTACGAAGGGTTCCTCCGCTGATGCGCATCGTGCTCATGGGTCCGCCGGGCGCCGGCAAGGGGACCCAGGCCGTCGTGGTGGCCGAGCAGCTGGCCATTCCGCATATCTCGACCGGCGAGATCTTCCGTGCACACCTGTCCCAGGGCACGCCGCTGGGCATCGCCGCGGGCATGTACATGGAGCGAGGCAACTACGTGCCCGACCGCATCACCAATGCGATGGTGCGCAACCGGCTCGCCCAGCCCGACGCCGCCGGCGGCTTCCTGCTCGACGGCTACCCCCGCACGCTGGACCAGGTCGCGGTCCTCGACGAGATGCTGGCCGACACCGGGCTGAAGATCGACTACGTCGTGGAGCTGACCGTGGACACCGACGAGGTGGTCGTCCGGCTGCTCAAGCGCGCCCAGGAGCAGGGCCGCGCCGACGACACCGAGGACGTCATCCGCCGGCGCATGGAGGTCTACTCCGAGCAGACCGAGCCGCTGACCCGGGTCTACGACGGCCAGGGGATCCTGCTGCGCGTCGACGGCATGGGCACGATCGACGAGGTCCGCGACCGCGTCCTGGCCGCCATCCGAGGCTGACGTGCTGAACCGGCCCGGCCGGATCGAGGTCAAGGACGCCGAGGCGCTGGCCCACATGCGCGCCGCCGGGCTCGTGGTGGCCGGCGCGCTGGACCTGATGCGCGGGCTGGTCGCCCCGGGCGTGACCACGGGCGCGCTGTCCGCGGCCGCCGAGGAGTACATCGGCGATCACGGGGCCACCTCCAACTTCAAGGGCTACCACGGGTTCCCGGACGTCGTCTGCGCCTCGGTGAACGACGAGGTGGTGCACGGCATCCCGGGCGCCCGAGTCCTGGAAGAGGGCGACCTGATCTCGCTGGACTGCGGGGCGATCGTGCACGGCTGGCATGGGGACAGCGCGATCAGCGTGCCGGTGGGCGAGGTCGGCCCGGCCGTCGCGGCACTCAGCGAGGCCACCCGGCGCGCGCTCTGGGCCGGGATCGCCGCCGTCCGGGCCGGCGGCCGGCTCACCGACATCGGGGCCGCGTGCGAGGCCGAGATCGCGGGGCGCTACGGGATCGTGCGCGACTTCGTGGGCCACGGGATCGGCTCGCAGATGCACATGGCACCCAACGTCCCGCACGTCGGCCCGGCCGGGCGCGGGCCGCGGCTGCGCCCGGGGATGGCGCTGGCCGTCGAGCCGATGGTGACGCTGGGCTCGCCGGAGGTCGACATCCTGGCCGACGACTGGACCGTGGTCACGATCGACGGGCTGACCGCGGCCCACTGGGAGCACTCGGTGGCCGTCACCGCGACCGGACCGTTCGTGCTCACCGCGACCGACGGAGGAGCCGCCGAGCTGGCCCGCCTCGGGGTGTCGCTGGGGTCCCTGGGCTGAGGACGAGCCGCGCGGCATCCGTGCTGGCAGGTAGGGTCGCTCTCGCCCCCACGGGTCGTGTCGAGGAGGACAGGGCATGGTCGTCGAGCCCCTTCAGGCCAAGCCGTTCTTCCCCAGTGAGCCCCTCTCGCTGGAGGCAGCCGGGCTCACCGAGAGCGAAGTCGACGGACTCGTCCTGAAGTACCTCGCGGCTCGTGGCGATGCCTCGGACGTGGCCATCGCCAGCCAGATCAGGCTTCCCCCGACGTTGGTGCTGGACTGTGTGGAACGGCTGAAGGCCGCCCGACACATCACGTATCGCGGAGCGGCCGGGGGCAACTCCCTCGCCTACCAGATCACCGAGGGGGGGCTGGATCGGGCCGGCCGGCTGGCCGCAGCCTGTACCTACTTCGGCGCTGCGCCGGTGAGCATGGACGACTACATCGAGAGCGTTCTGGCCCAGGGGATCACCGACTCCGCGCCCGGACCCGCGCAGCTGCGCACCGCCTTCGACGATCTGCTCCTGGACGTCGAGGTGCTCGAGCGCGTCGGCCCGGCGATCGCCTCAGGGAGCAGCATCGTTCTCTTCGGCCCCTCGGGCAACGGCAAGACCAGCATCGCCACCCGGATCTCCCGGAGTCTCGGTGGTGCCATCTGGGTGCCACGAGCTCTGGGTGCCGACGGCCAGATCGTGCGGGTCTACGACCCGCACCACCACGTCCGCGTGCCCTTCGACTGGTCCTCGCCGTACAACTCGCCCTACCCGGTCGACCGGCGTTGGGTGCTCATCGAGCGACCGATGGTGGCCACGGGAGGCGAGCTCACGCTGGAGATGCTGGAGATCTCGACCGATCCGAGCACTCGAATCTCCGAGGCACCGCTGCAGGTGAAGGCCAATGGCGGGGCCCTGGTGGTCGATGACCTGGGTCGCCATCGGATGCGTCCCGCGGATCTGCTCAACCGCTGGCTCCTGCCCCTGGAGACCGGCTACGACTACTACAGCCTCAACAGCGGGCGGCGCATCCAGCTGCCGTTCCAGCAGGTGATGGTCTTCTCCACCAACCTGGAGCCGCACGACCTGCTCGATGACGCCATGCTGCGCCGGATCCCCTACAAGATTCCGGTGCTGGACCCCACCGAGTCCCAGTTCCGGGAGCTGTTCGCCCGCACCGCCGCCGAGCTCGAGGTCGGCGTGGACCCCGCGGCGCTGGACCGGCTGATCCAGCACCACTACCGGGTCGAAGGTCGGCCGTTCCGGTTCTGCCACCCGCGGGACCTGCTGCTGCAGGTGCGCAACGACGCCCGCTACCGCAGCGAGCCCCCACGGGCGACGGTCGAGTCGCTGGCCCGTGCCGTGGACAGCTACTTCTCGGTGATCTGATCCGCGACGGGGCGCGTCTGCGCAAGCTCGACCGGAGATCGGTCGGGTGGACCCTCCCGGGCTCGACGCGGCGTGCGGTCGCCGTTTTGGTGCTTGCCCGGCCGCGGGAGTAGAATTGCCGGGCCGCTGAGCATGTACGAGTCCCGCATGGCCCTTGGCGCTGGTCCGCCGGCGTGAGGCCTGGCGGGAGGGACGTCCAGCTGCAAGATCCGTAGCCAATCGAGGCGGCGGCTCGTCCACCCGACCGGAACCCTGGTCGCTGGGCGGGGCGCGGTCTCCTCACGCAAGGTGTGGTTGCCACAGTCATGGCCAAGAAAGACGGTGCCATCGAGTTCGAGGGCACGATCCGCGAGTCGCTCCCGAACGCCATGTTCCGGGTCGAGCTCGACAACGGCCACAAGGTTCTGGCCCACATCAGCGGGAAGATGCGGCAGCACTACATCCGCATCCTGCCCGACGACCGGGTGGTCGTGGAGCTCTCGCCCTACGACCTGACCCGGGGACGGATCGTCTACCGGTACAAGTGACCCGGCCGTGTCGGATCGGTTCGGTGGAATCAGCGAGGAAGTGCGATGAAGGTCAAGCCCAGCGTCAAGAAGATGTGTGACCACTGCAAGGTGATCCGCCGTCACGGTCGCGTGATGGTGATCTGCGACAACCCTCGGCACAAGCAGCGCCAGGGCTGATCGCGCCGGCTGCCCCGCGAGAGTGGAGCGGCCGAACCGGTCTCGTCCGCGAGGATGCCGGACAACTGAAACGCCCCGATCCCGGGGCACTCGAACGTGACGCCGTCCCCCGGCGCAGCCCATGCCAGGGCGCGCCGGTGACGACACCCCCGGCCCGGAGGCCAGGGACCCATCGCAAAGGGCGGTGGGACCGCGTCGCGCCCAGACCTCCGGAAGTGACAGGAAGAAGGAAACCACCCGATGGCACGTCTCGTCGGCGTCGACCTCCCGCGCGAGAAGCGCGTCGAGATCGCGCTCACCTACATCTATGGCATTGGCCGTTCCCGTGCGGCGGAGATCCTCGCCGCCACTGGGGTCAACCCGGACCTGCGGGTCAAGGACCTGACCGACGCCGAGCTCGTCCCGCTGCGTGACTACATCGAGGCCAGCTTCAAGGTCGAAGGTGACCTGCGCCGTGAGGTGGCCGCGGACATCCGCCGCAAGGTGGAGATCGGCAGCTACCAGGGCATCCGGCATCGCCGGGGCCTGCCCGTCCGCGGGCAGCGCACGCACACCAACGCCCGTACCCGCAAGGGTCCGCGCAAGACGGTCGCCGGCAAGAAGAAGGCCGGCAAGAAGTAGTCCCACTGGTCCGTGCGGGAGTCCTCCCGCCAGGCGCGACGCGCCGACCAGCGGACCGACGACCTCAACGAAGGAACATCAATGCCTCCCAAGACTCGACAGGGTGCGGCCAAGACCAAGGTCCGCCGCAAGGAGAAGAAGAACGTGGCTCACGGCCACGCTCACATCAAGTCCACGTTCAACAACACGATCGTCTCGATCACCGACCCCACGGGTGCCGTGATCGCCTGGGCCTCCTCCGGCCAGGTCGGCTACAAGGGCTCGCGCAAGTCGACCCCGTTCGCCGCCCAGCTGGCCGCCGAGGCGGCCGCCCGCCGGGCCATGGAGCACGGCATGAAGAAGGTCGACGTCTTCGTCAAGGGCCCGGGCTCCGGTCGGGAGACCGCGATCCGTTCCCTGCAGGCGACCGGCCTGGAGGTCGGCTCGATCTCCGACGTCACCCCCATGGCCCACAACGGCTGCCGCCCGCCCAAGCGCCGGCGCGTGTAGAGGAGTAGGAAGAGATGGCTCGTTACACCGGACCGGCGACGCGGATCTCGCGTCGCCTCAAGGTCGACCTCGTCGGTGGGGACAGCGCGTTCGAGCGCCGCCCCTACCCGCCCGGCCAGCACGGCCGCAACCGCATCAAGGAGAGCGAGTACCTGCTCCAGCTGCAGGAGAAGCAGAAGGCGAAGTACACGTACGGCGTGCTGGAGAAGCAGTTCCGCCGGTACTACGAGGAGGCCGTGCGCCGCCAGGGCAAGACCGGCGACAACCTTCTGCAGATCCTCGAGTCCCGCCTGGACAACGTCGTCTACCGCGCCGGCCTGGCCCGCACCCGTCGGCAGGCCCGCCAGCTGGTGACCCATGGCCACTTCGTGGTCAACGGGCACAAGGTCGACGTCCCCAGCTACCGCGTCAGCCAGTACGACATCATCGACGTGAAGCCCAAGTCGCTGGACACCACGCCGTTCGTGATCGCCCGGGAGACCCAGGGCGACCGACCGACCCCGGCGTGGATGCAGGTGGTGCCCGCCCAGATGCGGATCCTGATCCACCAGCTGCCCGAGCGCGCTCAGATCGACGTCCCGCTGCAGGAGCAGCTGATCGTCGAGCTCTACTCCAAGTAGTCCCGATCCCCCTCGCGCCGGCCCCGCCGGCCGGTGCGAGGGCGGACCTCCGCAAGTCTCATCCCTGCGGCGTCAAATGGTGGGCGCCGACGGAAAGGAACGGTTACCCGTGCTTATCGCCCAGCGTCCGACTCTGACCGAGGAGCGCGTCAACGATCGCCTCGATCGGTCGCGGTTCGTGCTCGAGCCCCTCGAGCCCGGATTTGGCTACACCTTGGGGAACTCGCTGCGCCGGACGCTGCTGTCGACCATCCCCGGGGCGGCCGTCACCAGCATCCGCATCACCGGCGTCCTGCACGAGTTCACGACGGTCCCCGGCGTCAAGGAGGACGTCACCGAGATCATCCTGAACCTCAAGGAGCTGGTGGTCTCCTCCGATCTCAACGAGCCGGTCGACATCTACCTGCGTGCCCAGGGTGCGCAGGGCGAGGGGGCCACCCGGGTCACCGCGGCCTCGATCGAGTGCCCGACCGGCGTCGAGGTGCACAACCCCGACCTGCACATCGCCACGCTGAACGGCTCGGGCTCCCTGGAGATCGCGCTGCGCGTGGAGCGTGGCCGTGGCTACGTCACCGCGGCGGCCAACAAGCTGCCCGACCAGGAGATCGGCCGGATTCCGGTGGACTCCATCTACTCGCCGGTGCTCAAGGTCACCTATAAGGTCGAGGCCACTCGCGTCGAGCAGCGCACCGACTTCGACCGCCTGGTCATCGACGTGGAGACCAAGCCCTGCATGACTCCGGCCGACGCTGTCGCCTCCGCGGGCAAGACGCTGGTCGAGCTCTTCACGCTGGCCCACCAGCTCAACATCAACGCCGAGGGCATCGACATGGGTCCCTCGCCGGAGGACGAGCTGGCCGCCGAGCAGCTGTCGATCCCGATCGAGGCGCTGGAGCTCACCGTGCGCTCCTTCAACTGCCTCAAGCGCGAGGGCATCCACACCGTGGGTGAGCTCGTGTCGCGGTCCGAGGCCGATCTGATGGACATCCGCAACTTCGGCAGCAAGTCCATCGACGAGGTCAAGGACAAGCTGCACTCCATGAACCTGTCGCTCAAGGACAGCCCGGTCGGGTTCGTCCCGGTCCACACCGAGGAAGAGGACGGGGACTACGCCGAGACCGAGCAGATCTGATCTGCCCAGCCCGGCCAGGACCTGAACAACAGTAGGAGCCACGAATCATGCCCACGCCCACGAAGGGGCCCCGTCTGGCCAGCAGCCCGGCGCACGAGCGCCTCATGCTCGCCAACCTCGCCACCCAGCTGTTCGAGCACGGTGCCATCACGACCACGCATGCGCGTGCCAAGCGGGTCCGCCCGCTGGCCGAGCGGATGATCACGTTCGCCAAGCGCGGCGACCTGCACGCCCGCCGTCAGGTGATGACCGTGATCCGCGACAAGGACGTCGTGCACCTGCTCTTCACCGAGATCGGGCCGCGGTTCGCGACCCGTCCGGGCGGCTACACGCGCATCACCAAGGTCGGGCCGCGCAAGGGCGACAACGCCCCCATGGCCGTGATCGAGCTGTGCGAGCCGCTGGCCGAGCAGGTCGTCGCAGAGGCGACCGCCGCGACCCGGCGCGCGGCCGCCACCGCGGCTCCGGCGCAGCCGACTGAGCCGGTCGCCGAGCCGGTCGAGGCGGTTGAGGACGCCGGGACGGTGCAGGCCAGCGCCGACGCCGTCGAGGCCACCGACCCCGAGGCCACTGACCAGGCGTGAGCCTGGTCGAGCAGGAGCCCGCTGGGACCCCCGAGGAGTCGGGGCCCGGCGGGCTCTCGCGTCTGCGATTGGTGCTCGCCTACGACGGGACCGCCTTCCACGGCTGGGCCCGCCAGCCTGGCCTGCGCACCGTGCAGGCCGAGCTGGAGGCCGCGGTGGGCACCTGCCTGCGGATCGGGCCGGAGTTCCCGGTCCGGGTCGCGGTGGCCGGCCGGACCGACGCCGGAGTCCACGCCCGGGCCCAGTCCTGCCACTGCGACGTGCCCGCGGACGCCTGGGCGCGGGCCGGGGGGCCGGCGGCGCTCCTGCGGCGAGTGAACGGCGCGCTGCCCGCGGACCTGCGCGTGGCGGTCCTCGACGAGGCGCCGCTCGGCTTCGACGCGCGCTGGTCGGCGGCGTGGCGGCGCTACGAGTACCTCGTGGCCGACCTGCCGCGCGCTGCCGACCCGCGGACTCGCGGGCACGTCCTGTGGCATCCGCGGCCGTTGGACGTGGGCGCCATGGACGAGGCAGCCGCCGCCCTGGGCGGCGAGCACGACTTCGCGCCCTTCTGCCGGGCTCGTCCGGGCGCCTCCACCGTCCGCACGGTCATGTCGGCGGGCTGGGCGCGCGACGAGCAGCGCGGCGGCCTGGCTGTCTTCACCGTGCAGGCCGACGCGTTCTGCCACTCGATGGTGCGCGCGCTGGTCGGCAGCCTGCTCGCGGTGGGCGAGGGACGCTGGCCGGCGGATCGGGTGGCGCAGCTGCTGGCCGACGGGCAGCGCGTGTCGGCCATTCCGACCGCCCCCGCGCACGGCCTCACGCTGGTCGAGGTCGGCTACCCGCCCGACGCCCAGCTCGCGGGACAGGCCCGGCGAGCCCGCCGGTGGCGCGGCCCGCAGGATCAGCGCCCGGTCACGCCCAGCCCCCCCGGACCCGAGGCGCCCGAACCCGGTGCGCCCGACCCGGCGTCGGAGTCCGGATCGGCCCAGCGGTAGGTCGCGAGCTCTACGCACAGGCCCTGGGCGCTGGGCTGCAGCGCCACCCCCTCGGCGATCAGGTGCTCCGCGGCTTGTCGCTCGTGCCCCGGAGCCAGTTGCCCGCCCGCGCGCACGACCCGCCACCACGGCACCCCGCCGCCGAACCGGGACAGCGCCGTCCCGACCGCCCGCGGTGCGCGGCTGCCCAGGCGGGCGGCCACGTCGCCGTAGGTGAGCACCCGGCCCGGCGGGATGCGGGCGACCAGATCCAGCACGTCCTCGGCGAACGGGGTGGGCAGCACCGGGCCAGTGTCCCGGGCGGCGGCGGGAATCTCGATTCTGCTGGGCGGCAGGCCGGGGCCGAACCGATACTGGCGCGGTGAGCGACCTCAAGGACCACCTGCACCGCTACCTGCGCAATGCCCGCGAGGCGATCGTCTGGAAGGTCGACGGTCTGGACGAGTACGACCAGCGGCGGCCCCTGGTTCCTACCGGGACCAACCTGCTCGGCCTGGCCAAGCACCTGGCCGCGATGGAGACGCTGTACTTCACGGTCACGTTCGACCGGCCCGTTCCCGACGAGCTGGCGTGGACGCTGTCCGACCCGGTACGCAACGAGGACATGTACGCCTCGGCGCGGGAGTCGCCCGAGCAGGTGCTCGGCTGGTACCGCCGGGCCTGCGAGGTGGCCGACGCGACCATCGGCGCGCTCGGGCCGGATGCGCCGGGGCGGGTCCCGTGGTGGTCGCCGGCGCATGCCGACACCACGCTGGCCCAGGTGATGCTGCACATGGTCGCCGAGACCAACCGCCACGCCGGTCACGCCGACATCGTGCGGGAGCTGGTCGACGGCTCGGCCGGGCTCAACCCGCGGTTCTCCAACCTGCCCGAGCTCGACGCCGACGGGTGGACCGAGCACTACGGGCACGTGCAGGCGATCGCCGAGGGCGCGCGCGCCCGGCGGACCTTCGGCTAACCGATCCGCCGTCCCGCCGCCACCGGGTGCCCGGCTGGCGATTTGGCCGCCTGCGTCTGCGCCGGTACCCTTGTTCGAGCATGCGTGGGCTCGTCCCTCTTTCGGGGTGAGCGCTGCGCACGACGAGCGGTCCCGGGATGAGACCGATGCAGGGCCTGACGGTGGATCACCGGCAGCGCTGCGCATCCCCCGGATCGGCCGGTCGCCCACCAACGGCAACGAACGAAGGCTCTGATGCGCACGTACAGCCCCAAGGCTGGCGAGATCACCCGCCAGTGGCACGTCATCGACGCGACCGACGTCGTCCTGGGCCGCCTGGCCAGCCACACGGCTGTGCTGCTGCGCGGCAAGCACAAGCCGACCTTCGCCCCGCATGTGGACACTGGTGACTTCGTCATCATCATCAACGCCGACAAGGTGGCGCTGACCGGCAACAAGGCCGAGCAGAAGCGGGCCTACCGGCACTCCGGCTACCCCGGTGGCCTGCGCTCGACCACGTACGCCGAGCTGCTCGAGGCCAATCCCCGCCGCGCGGTGGAGAAGGCCGTGAAGGGCATGCTCCCGCACAACAAGCTGGGCCGGGCCCAGGCCGCCAAGCTCAAGGTCTACGCCGGGCCGGTGCATCCGCACGCCGCCCAGCAGCCGACCGAGTTCCAGATCTCCCAGGTCGCGCAGTAGCGCCACGGCGACCCAGGCACAACGAAAGGAACCCGTGGCAGTGACTACGACTACGCAGACCGTCGATGAGGTCATCGAGGGCAGCTACACCACCGAGACCCCCGCCGAGGCGGTCGCGCCGGAATCCCGGCCGGCCGCGACCGGCCCGGGGCAGGCCACCGGCCGGCGCAAGGAGGCGGTCGCCCGCGTCCGCCTCGTGCCTGGCACCGGCACCTGGACCATCAACGGACGGTCCCTGGAGGACTACTTCCCGAACAAGGTCCACCAGCAGCTGGTGAACGAGCCGTTCAAGACACTGGACCGTGAGGGTACCTACGATGTCATCGCGCGCATCGACGGCGGCGGCGTCTCCGGTCAGGCCGGCGCCCTGCGCCTGGGCGTGGCCCGCGCGCTCAACGAGATCGATGTTGAGGCCAACCGTCCGGCGCTGAAGAAGGCCGGCTTCCTGACCCGGGACGCCCGCATCAAGGAGCGCAAGAAGTACGGCCTGAAGAAGGCTCGCAAGGCCCCCCAGTACTCGAAGCGCTGATCCTGCCTTCCTGGAAGCCCTCGGCCATCGGCCGGGGGCTTCTTGGCGTCCGGCCGGGTCGCGCAGCCCGCGCCCGCTGCGGCGCCTCGTCCGAGTCTGGGGTCGGTCAGCCCGGGGGCTGCTCGCCGCGCGCCCGGGCCTCGTCCCGTTCGCGCATCGCGATCTGGCGGTCGAGGATCTGGTTGGACCCGGACATGCTCGCCGAGGACACCATCAGCACGCCCATGAGAGCGATCACCGCCCCGCAGACCAGCACCCCGGCCCGGGGACCCGCCCAGATCCAGGCTCCCAGCCCCAGGATGACTCCGACCGCGATCGTCCCGACGACCAAGACCCGGTTCTCCCGCCACCAGGCGGCGACGTCGACTCCCATTCCTCGACCGTACGGCTTCCTTGAGCGTGCGGCTCGTGAGCAGCCGCTGGGCCGCGCCCGGCCGCTAGAGTCGCGCGGGGGCTCAGCGGAGGAGGATCAGGTGGCGCGACTGTTCGGGACAGACGGGGTCCGGGGACTGGCCAACCGTGACGTGACGGCCGATCTCGCCCTGTCCCTGTCCGGGGCGGCGGCGCACGTGCTCAGCGAGTCCGGCGGGCTGGCCGCGCCCCGCAAGCCCGGCGCCCGGCCCCGGGCGGTGGTCGGCCGGGATCCGCGCGCCAGCGGCGAGTTCCTGGCCGCCGCCACGGTGGCCGGTCTGGCCTCGGCGGGGATGGACGTCCTGGAGCTGGGGGTGCTGCCCACCCCGGCGGTCGCGCACCTGACCGCGGAGCTGGGCGCGGACCTGGGCGTCATGATCTCCGCGTCGCACAACCCGATGCCGGACAACGGGATCAAGTTCTTCGCCCGCGGCGGGCACAAGCTCGCCGACGACGTCGAGGACCAGATCGAGCAGCGCCTGCACGAGGGCTGGAGCCGGCCGGTGGGTCGCGACGTGGGGCGCATCGTCTTCTACCGCGATGCCCTCTCCGACTACGTCGAGCACCTGCTCTCGTGCACGCCCAACCGGCTCAACGGGCTGCGGGTGGTGGTCGACACGGGCAACGGCGCGGCGGCCGAGGCGTCGCCGCGGGCCCTGCGCCGGATGGGCGCCGAGGTGCTGGCCATCCACTCCAGCCCGGACGGCTACAACATCAACGAGGGCTGCGGCTCCACGCACATGGCCGACCTGCGCGAGGCGGTCGTCGAGCACGGCTACGACGTGGGCATCGCCCACGACGGCGACGCGGACCGCTGCCTGGCTGTGGACGCGCAGGGCAACGTCATCGATGGCGACCAGATCATGACCATCCTGGCCACGGCGATGAAGGCCCGCGGCCAGCTGGCGCAGAACACGGTGGTCGGGACGGTGATGAGCAACCTCGGCTTCAAGCTCGCGATGCGCAACTCCGGCATCGAGATGGTGGAGACCGGGGTCGGCGACCGCTACGTGCTGGAGGCCATGCGGGCCAACGGCTACAACCTGGGCGGCGAGCAGAGCGGGCACGTGGTGCTGCTGGACTTCGCCACGACCGGCGACGGCACGATGACCGCTCTGCACCTGCTGGCCCGGATGGCCGACACCGGGCAGGGTCTGGCCGAGCTCGCCTCGGCGATGACCAAGCTGCCTCAGGTGCTGGTCAACGTGCGCAATGTCGACCGCGCAGCGGTGGGCACCTCGCCCGGCCTGGCGGCGGCCGTGGCGCGTGCCGAGGCCGGCCTGGGCGGGCTGGGCCGGGTGCTCCTGCGGCCCAGCGGCACCGAGCCGGTCGTCCGGGTGATGGTGGAGGCCCCCTCGGACAGCCAGGCGCGCGCGCTCGCCGAGGAGCTGGCCGTCGTGGTGGCCCAGGAGATCCCGCTGGGCTGAGCCTCGGGAACCCCCCTCACGATCCAGACCGCAGGAGGCGCTCCAGGGCCCGGTTACCCTTGCGCCCATGTGCGGGATCGTGGGGTATGTGGGGGATCGGTCGGCGGTCGATGTCGTGGTCGGCGGACTGCGGCGCTTGGAGTACCGCGGGTACGACTCGGCCGGAGTGGCGGTGGTGGCCGACGAGGCGATCGCCGTGCGCAAGAAGGCCGGCAAGCTGGCCAATCTCGAGGCGGTGCTGGCCGTCGATCCGGTCCCGGCGACGACCACCGGGATCGGGCACACCCGCTGGGCCACGCACGGCGGGCCCACGGACCTGAACGCACACCCGCATGTCTCCAGCCGGGGGACCGTGGCGGTGATCCACAACGGCATCATCGAGAACTTCGCCGAGCTGACCGCCGAGCTGATCGCCCGCGGCGTCGTCATGGCCTCCGAGACCGACACCGAGGTGGTCGCGCATCTGCTGGAGTCCGCGCTGGAGGAGACCGGCGACCTGGCCGACGCGATGCGCGCCACCTGCCGCCGGCTGTCCGGCGCGTTCACGCTGGTGGCGGTCCGCGCCGACGAGCCCGGTCGGCTGATCGCGGCCCGGCGCAACTCCCCGCTCGTGGTCGGGGTCGGCCAGGGCGAGGCGTTCGTGGCCTCGGACGTCTCGGCGTTCATCGAGTTCACGCGGGAGGCGATCGAGCTGGGCCAGGACCAGGTGGTGGACCTGCGCGCCGGCGAGGTGCAGGTGACCGACTTCTCCGGGAGCCCGGTGCAGGTGACCCCGTTCACCGTGACCTGGGACGCCGCGGCTGCCGAGAAGGGCGGCTACGACCTGTTCATGCTCAAGGAGATCTCCGAGCAGCCCAAGGCGGTCGCCGACACCCTGCTGGGCCGGATCGCGCCGGACGGCCGGCTGCGCCTGGACGAGGTGCGCATCCCGATCGCCGAGCTGCGTGAGATCGACAAGATCGTCATCATCGCCTGCGGCACGGCCTATCACGCGGGGCTGGTCGCCAAGTACGCCATCGAGCACTGGTGCCGGATCCCGTGCGAGGTCGAGCTGGCCAGCGAGTTCCGCTACCGCGACCCGATCCTGACCCGGCGGATGCTGGTGATCGCGATCAGCCAGTCCGGCGAGACCATGGACACCCTGATGGCCGTGCGGCACGCCCGCGAGCAGGGCGCCCGGGTGCTGGCGATCTGCAACACCAACGGCTCGACCATCCCGCGCGAGTCAGACGCGGTGCTCTACACCCAGGCCGGCCCGGAGATCGCCGTGGCCTCGACCAAGGCGTTCCTCACCCAGATCGTCGCGGTGTACCTGGTGGCGCTGTACCTGGCCCAGGTCCGAGGCAACAAGTTCGGCGACGAGGTGGCCGCGATCGTCGGCCAGCTGGCGACCATGCCGCAGAAGGTCGACCTCGTCCTGGACACGATGGAGGGCGTGCGCGCTCTGGCTCGGCAGTTCGTCCAGGCGCGCTCGGTGCTGTTCATCGGCCGGCATGTGGGCTATCCGGTGGCCCTGGAGGGCGCGCTGAAGCTCAAGGAGCTGGCGTACATGCACGCCGAGGGCTTCGCGGCCGGCGAGCTCAAGCACGGTCCGATCGCGCTGATCGAGCCCGGCGTGCCGGTGATCGTGGTCGTCCCGCCGCCGCAGGGCCGCAGCATCCTGCACGAGAAGATCGTCTCCAACATCCAGGAGGTGCGCGCCCGGGGCGCGGTGACGATCGTGATCGCCGAGGAGGGCGACGAGGTCGTCGCCCCCTACGCCGACCACCTGATCCGGGTGCCCGCGTGCCCCACGCTGATGCAGCCGCTGGTCTCCACGGTCCCGTTGCAGGCGTTCGCCTGCGAGCTGGCCACGGCCAAGGGCCACGACGTCGACCAGCCCCGCAACCTGGCCAAGTCCGTCACGGTGGAGTAGGCCGGGCCGGCTCCGGCTGCGACCCAGGGCCCCGGTGCAGTAGGCAGGACTGCGGGCCGCTGGCCGCGGACCTTGACGGAGGGAGCCGGGATGCGTCGGGTGTGCACGGTGGAGGTGGTGCGGGCTGCCGAAGGAGCGGCTCCGGTCGCCGAGCCGGTCCTCATGCAGCGAGCCGCGGCGGCCCTGGCGACCACCTGCCTGGAGCTGCTGGCCGGTGGCCCCAGCCGCTCTAGCCGGACCCGTGGGAGGGTCGTCGGGCGCCGGGTCCTGGCCCTCGTCGGGTCGGGCAACAACGGCGGGGACGCACTCTGGGCGCTGACCCGCCTCGCCGCCCGAGGCGTGCGGGCCACGGCGGTGGGCCCAGGCGACCGGATGCACGCCGCGGGAGCCGCCGCGGCGCGGGCCGCCGGCGTCACGCTCCTGGACTGGACGGATCCCCGCGTGGACCAGGCGCTGGCTGACGCCGAGCTGGTCCTCGACGGCATCGTCGGGATCGGCGGGTCCGGGGGGCTGCGCGAGCCGGCGGCGTCGGCGGTGGCGGTGCTGGCCGAGCGCGGCGTGCCGGTGGTGGCGGTGGACCTGCCCAGCGGGGTCGACGCCGACACCGGCGAGGTGGGGGAGTCAGCGGTGCGCGCACAGGTGACTGTCTGCTTCGGCGTGCTCAAGCCCGGACTCGTGATGCCCGGCGGGCGGGCGTGTGCCGGGACCGTGAGCGTGGCCGACATCGGGCTGCGCGAGGCGGACCTGCCCCCCGCCGCCTGGGTGCTGGACGCCGCCGACCTGGCGGCGGCACCGCGGCCCGACGACGCGCACAAGTACCGGCAGGGCCTGGTGGAGGTGGTGGCAGGCAGCCGTGCCTACCCCGGGGCGGCCGTGCTGGCCGTCGGCGGGGCGCTGGCCTCGGGGGCCGGCATGGTCGCGTACCGGGGGGCGGTCGCCGGGGCCGGGATCGGCGGGGAGAACCCGGCGGCGTCGATGGTGGTGGCCGCCCATCCCGAGGTCGTCCTGGACACCGGACGGCGGCCCGACGCGCGCTGCATCGGGCCCGGGCTGGGCGATCGGGCGCTGCCAGGGACGATCCGCGCGGCCCTGGACGACGACGTGGCCCTGGTCGTGGACGCCTCGGCGCTGGGCGTGCTGGCCGGCCGCGCGGCCGGACGCGAGGCGCTGCAGCGTCGTGCGGCGAGAGGCCAGGTGAGCGTGCTGACCCCGCACGCCGGCGAGTTCGCGGTGCTCGGGTTCGACCTCGAAGGGGGCCCGCTGGTCGCCGCCCAGCGCGCCGCCGACGACCTTGCGTCGGTCGTCGTCCTCAAGGGGCCCGGCACGGTGGTCGCCGCGCCGGGCGGGGTCGCGTTCGTCGACTCCTTCGGCTCCCCGGCCCTGGCCACCGCCGGGACCGGCGACGTCCTGGCCGGGCTGATCGCGGGGATGCTCGCGGTGGCCGCTCGCTCCGGGGTCCTGGACCAGGAGCGAGCGTGCCGCGTGACTGCCCGGGCGGTCGGGCTGCACGGCCTGGCCGGGCGGCTCGCGGCGGCCGGCGGCGGCGCCGTCACCGCCGGCGACGTCCTCGCCGCTCTGCCGGCCGCCCAGCGGGTGGCCGCCGAGGCGGCTGCGCAGAACCCCGCCTGACCCGACCCGGTTGGGGCAGGATTGGCCCGTGGTCGCGCGCGCGGAATGCCAGGTCGACCTCGACGCGGTCACCGCCAACGTCGAGGTCCTGCGCCGCTGCGCGCCCGGCTCGGCGCTGCTGGCCGTGGTCAAGGCCGACGCGTACGGCCACGGTCTGGTCCCGGTCGCCGGGGCGGCGCTCGAGGGTGGCGCCGACTGGCTGGGGACCGCCCTGCTCAGCGAGGCGGTGGCGCTGCGGCGCGCCGGCATCGACGTCCCGCTGCTGGCCTGGCTCTGGGCGCCCGGCGACGACGACCTGGGTGCCTGCGTCGAGGGCGACATCGACGTGACCGTCAGCTCGGCCGAGCAGCTGGGCGCGGTCGAGGCGGTCGCGTTGGAGTTGGGTCGCCGGGCGCGCGTGCAGCTCAAGATCGACACCGGCCTGGGGCGCAACGGCTGCCTGCCGGCCCAGTGGCCGGCGCTGGTGGCCGAAGCCGAGCGAGCCGAGGCGTCCGGCCGGGTCCAGGTGACCGGCGTCTGGTCGCACTTCGCCGTCGCCGACGCTCCGAGCAGCGAGCTCAACGCCGCGCAGCTGGCCGTCTTCGACCAGGCGCTGGACGTGGTCGCCGCGAGCCGGCTGCGCCCCGAGGTCCGCCACATCGCCAACTCGGCGGCGACCCTGGTCAACCCGCGGGCGCACTACGACCTGGTCCGCCCCGGCATCGCGGTCTACGGGGTGTCCCCGGGCGGCGAGCTCGGGCCGCCGGACGAGTACCGGCTGGCCCCGGCGATGACTTTGCGCGCTCGCCTGACCCTGGTCAAGGAGGTGCCGGCCGGGCAGGGCGTCTCCTACGGCCACGAGTACGTCACCGACCGGCCGACCCGGCTGGGCCTGGTGCCCCTGGGCTACGCCGACGGCGTCCCGCGGGCCGCCGGCGGACGCGCGCCGGTGCTGGCGGCCGGGCGCATCCGGTCCATCGCCGGGCGGGTGTGCATGGACCAGTTCATGCTCGACCTCGGCGACGACCCGGCCAAGGCCGGTGACGAGGTCGTGCTGTTCGGCGACCCCGCGCGGGGCGAGCCGGCCGCCGAGGACTGGGCGGTCGCGGCCGGCACGATCGGCTACGAGATCATCACGCGGCTGGGCCCGCGGATGGCGCGCACGCATGTGCGCGGGCGCGGGCGATGAGCGACTCGGGGGGCCCGTCGGCGCTGCGCAGTCTCGGGATCGCGGCCGGCCTGCTCGCCCTGGGGGCAGCGGCCGGAGTGCTGACCGAGCGGGCCGTCGTGGCCAAGCAGGGCCGACCCGACCGCGAGTCCGACGAGCCCTACGGGCGGCTGCGCGGCACCCCGGTGGAGGTCCTGGACTCCAGCGGCCGGCGGCTCTACGTCGAGGTCGAGGAGTGCACCCGGGAGAACCCGGAGAACCTCACGCTGGTGTTCACCCACGGGTACGCGCTGAACCAGGACTGCTGGCACTACCAGCGCCGCGACCTGCGCGCGCTGGGTCGGATGGTCTTCTGGGACCACCGCAGCCACGGCCGGTCGCACCGCGCGCTGGCCGAGACCAACACCCTGGAGCAGGCGGGCGAGGACCTGCACACGGTCATCCGCACGGTCGTGCCGGACGGGCCGATCATCCTCGTCGGGCACTCCATGGGCGGCATGACGATCATGGAACTGGCCCTGACCCAGCCCCGGCTCTTCGCCGAGCGGGTCCGCGGGATCGCGCTGCTGAGCACGTCGCCGGGTGGTCTGGACAAGGTGCCGTTCGGGCTGCCCGCGATCACGACCAAGCCGGTGCAGCGGGCCCTGCCGGTCGGCGCCGCAGTGCTCATGCGCAACGCCAGCCTGGTGGAGCAGGGCCGCTCGCGGGTCAACGACCTGAGCCTGCTGTTCACCCGGTTCTACTCGTTCGGCTCGTCCGCCCCGCCCTCGATGGCCGACTTCACCCACCGGATGCTCGGCGAGACCCCGATCGACGTGGTGGGCGAGTTCCTGCCGGCGCTGCTGCACCACGAGCGCCGTGCGGCGCTGCGCACGATCGCGCCGATCCCCTCGCTCGTCATGGTCGGCGAGAAGGACCGGATGACCCCACTGAGCCACTCGATCGAGATGGCCCGGGAGCTGCCGCTGGCCGAGCTCGAGGTGATGCCCGACGCCGGGCACATGATGATCCTGGAGCACTACGAGCAGGTGAACCACCAGCTGCGGACGCTGGTCGCTCGGGTGCGGGCCGACCTGGTCCGCGACGCCCGTCGCAAGGCCAGGAGCCGGCGCGCGTGACGTGGCGAGCGGACGGGTCCGGCTGGCGGGCCGTGGCGGTGGACGCCGCCGGGATGCGGGCGCTGGGCGGGCAGCTCGCGGCGCACCTGCGGGCCGGTGACGTCGTGGTGCTGGACGGTCCGCTGGGCGCGGGCAAGACCACGCTCACCCAGGGAATCGGGCGCGCGCTCGCGGTGCGGGGCGCGGTCACCAGTCCCACCTTCGTGATCGCCCGTCGGCACCCCGGCCCAGGGCCGGCGCTGGTGCACGTGGACGCCTACCGGCTGGCCAGCGGTGGCGAGGTGGACGACCTGGATCTGGACGAGGACCTGGACTCGGCGGTCACCGTCATCGAGTGGGGCGCGGGCAAGGTGGAGCGGCTGGCCCCCTCGCGCCTGGAGGTGCGCATCGACCGGGTGATCGGTGCGCGCGGCGCCGGGGGGTCCGAGCCCGGCGACGTCGGGGGCGATCCCGAGGGTCCGGCCGACCCGGACGATCCAGCCGAGGACCCGGCGGGCGGGGCGCGCGTGGTGCGGGTTCACGGGATCGGTCCGCGCTGGTCCGGACTGGTCCTGGCCGGTGGGTAGGTTGGGTGGCGTGCTTCTGCTCGGCCTGGACACCGCCACAGACGCGGTCGGCGCTGCGGTCCTGGAGACCGAGACCGACCGCGTCCTCGGCCGCGCGGTCTTCGTCGGCGCCGCGGCGCACGGCGAGCAGCTGGCCCCGCTGGTCGCCGCGAGTCTGGCGCAGGCCGGAGCCCGACCCGGGGACCTCGGTGCGGTGGGCGTCGGGCGCGGGCCCGGCCCGTTCACCGGGCTGCGGGTGGGCCTGGCCCACGCGCGGGTGCTCGGCTGGGCGCTGGGCATCCCCGTGCACGGCGTGGTCACCCACGACGCCCTGGCCGCGCAGGCGGTGGCCGAGGGGCTGGCGGGCGAGTTCCTGGTGGTCACCGACGCTCGCCGGCGCGAGGTCCACTGGGCGCGCTACGACGCGGACGGCCGGCGCATCGACGGCCCGCACGTCGGCCCGGCCGTGGCCGTCGAGGAGCCCGGCTGCCCGGCGGTCGGCGCCGGGGCCGCGCTCTACCCCGAGGTCTTCGGCGACCGCCGCGAGCCGCTGCGCCCGGACCCGGCGTGGATCGCCCGGTTGGCCTCCGCCCAGCTGACGGCGGGCCAGCAGCCCGACGTCTCGGCGCTCTACCTGCGCCGGCCCGACGCCGTGCCCGCGGCCCAGCGCAAGCGGGTGACCCCGGCATGAGCGTGGCCGTCGCGGTGTCGCTGGACCGGATGCGCTGGTGGGATCTGCCCGAGGTGCTCGCGTTGGAGTCGGCGCTGTTCACCAGCGATGCCTGGAGCGCCGGCCAGTTCTGGGGCGAGCTGGCCCGGGTTCCCGAGACCCGCTGGTACGCGGTGGCCCGGATCGAGCGGCACGTGGTCGGCTACGCGGGGCTGTTCGAAGCAGGCCGGGAGGCGCAGGTGCAGACCGTCGCGGTCGCCCCGAGCGCCCAGGGCCAGGGTCTGGGCGGCACGCTGGTGCAGGCCCTCGTCGATCGTGCCCGGGCGCGGGGCGCCATCGTGCTGCAGCTGGAGGTGCGCGCCGACAACGCGGCGGCCCGCGCGGTGTACGACCGGCTCGGGTTCGTCGCCGACGGCCGCCGCCGGGACTACTACGGTCGCGGCCAGGACGCGGTGCTGATGTCGCTTCCGCTGCGCGACGCTGACGTCGCCGCGCTCTGCGGGAAGGACGCCGCCGATGCCTGACGAGCCGTTGGTCCTGGGGATCGAGACCTCGTGCGACGAGACCGGGGTCGGCATCGTGCGCGGCGGAGTGCTGCTGGCCGACGAGGTCGCCTCCAGCGTGGCAGAGCACGCCCGGTTCGGCGGGGTGGTGCCCGAGGTCGCCAGCCGGGCGCACCTGGAGGCGATGGTGCCCACGCTGGAGCGGGCCTGTGCCCGCGCCGGGGTCGGGCTGGCCGAGCTGGACGCGGTCGCGGTCACCGCCGGGCCCGGGCTGGCCGGCGCGCTGCTGGTCGGGGTGTCCTCGGCCAAGGCGCTCGCGCTGGCGCTGGGGGTGCCGCTGCTGGGCGTCAACCATCTGGCCGCGCACGTCGCGGTGGACACCCTGGAGCACGGCCCGCTGCCCGAGCCGACCGTCGCGCTGCTGGTCTCCGGTGGGCACTCGAGCCTGCTGCTCGTGCCCGACGTGACGGCCGACGTCCGGCCGCTGGGGGCGACCATCGACGACGCCGCCGGCGAGGCCTTCGACAAGGTCGCGCGGGTCCTGGGCCTGCCGTTCCCCGGCGGCCCGCACGTCGACCGCGTGGCCGGGACCGGCAACCGGGCCTACGTCACGTTCCCGCGTGGCCTGACCGCTGGGAAGGACCAGGCCGAGCACCGGTTCGACTTCTCGTTCTCCGGACTGAAGACCGCGGTCGCGCGCTGGGTCGAGGCCCGGGAGGCGGCCGGCGAGCCGGTCCCGGTGGCCGACGTGGCCGCCTCGTTCCAGGAGGCGGTGGTGGACGTGCTGACCCGCAAGGCGCTGGCCGCCTGCCGCAGCGAGGGGGTGCCCGACCTGCTCATCGGCGGCGGGGTCGCGGCGAACTCCCGACTGCGCGCCCTGGCGCAGGCCCGCTGCGAGTCCGCCGGCGTGCGGCTGCGCGTCCCGCGCCCCGGACTGTGCACCGACAACGGGGCGATGGTGGCGGCCCTGGGCTCCCAGCTGCTGGCTGCCGGCCGGCCGGGCTCGGCGCTGGACCTGGCAGCGGACTCCTCACTGCCCGTGGAGATCGTCTCGGTCTGAAGCCTGTCCGGTGCCCTCACCGGACATGGAAGACTGTCACTGGACATCGGGGGCTGATCAGGCAGGTCCAGGAGGTGGTGGGTCGTGGCGATGGGCCACCACCAGAGCCCGGACCGGTCGGAGCGCCCGACCCGGCTGAGCGAGGACCTTGACGCGGAGGTCCGCCGGGAGTTGGGCCAGCGTTCCGACGAATCCTCACCGGCGGCATTGGCGCTGGTCACTGCCGACTCGGTGGCGTACTTCGTGTACTGGCTGGTCATTCTGGTCCTGCTCAGCCTCGCGCTGACCTCGGCGCTGGGCCGGTGGAGCGCTCCGGTGGGGGTTCAGGTCGCGAGCTCTCTGAGCTGCATGGTGTGGATGGCGTTCTGCCTGACCTTGGGCGTACTGCGCGGCCGTCGCCCCGACGGGCGGGATGCCCCGCCGCCGGCGTGGCTGCCGGTCGCAACCACCGCCGGGTGCCTGACCAGTCTCGTGCTGCTGCGCAGTCCCACGCCCGTGGCGAGCCCCAGCACTGCCGAGCTCGTCGTGGCCGGGCTGCTCGTGGCATCCATGGCGGTCTGGCGAGGGGTCGGTGCGGGGCTGCTGCTCGGTGCTGTGCTCTCCGGCCTGCTGCTCACCGCGCCGTTGGCCAACCCCGACCCGGAGATCCTCCTGCGCACGCCGTTGGCGACGACCGTCGCCGGCGTGGTGATCATGGGTGCTGGTCTGGCGGCTGCGTTGGCGATGGAATGGCTTGAGCGGGGCGCCCAGCAACTGCAGGCCTCGCTGGACCGGCGCGACGAGGTCCTGGTCCGTGAGCGGGCTGTCGGTGCGGCCGCCCTGGTGGAGGCCGAGGTGGAGCGGGCTCTGCACGACACCGCGCTGAACACCTTGGAGACGGTTGCTGCCCATGGCGCGGTGTTGGATCCCGACGTGGTCGTGGCGCGCTGCCGCTCCGACGTCGAGCAGCTGTCCCAGTGGCGGTCCCATTCGGGCTTCGTCGGGATCGGCGAGGTGCTCAGTCGGCTCGAGGAGCATGCCGCGCACCTTCAGCTCGAGGTCGCGGTTCGCAACGTCGACGTCGAGGCGAACCCGATCGAGGTTCCCCCGGTGGTCCTGCGGGCCATGACCGGGGCCGCCAGCGAGGCGCTCACGAATGTCGTCAAGCACTCGGGCTCGCGGTCCGCGGCCATCCTGGTCACACACGACCACGAGGAGGCACACCTGCTGATCGTCGACGAGGGGATCGGCATGTCCGCGATGGACAGCCCCAGCGGATTCGGCCTGGTCCATTCGGTGGCCGAGCGGATGGCCCAGGTCGGCGGATCGGGGACGGTGGCGCCCGGGCCACGTGGCGTCGGAACCGTGGTCGACCTGTCGTGGCGGCCGGCCCCGGAGAGCCCCCCGCATCTGGCCGCGGATCTCCTGCTGAACACGGCCCGCGTGGTGTCGGTCCTGTGCGCCGTAGTGGCGGGTGTGACCAGCCTGTTGACCATCGTGGGCTGGCCGGCCCTGGGGCATCCCTGGCCCGCCTTGGTCGCCTCGGTCGTGCCCGCGCTCATCGCTGGCTGGTTGATGCTGGAAGTGCGGGCCGGAGGCCAGATCAGCGTGGGCCACGTCCTTGCGGTCTCCGCCGCCTACATCGGCGCGGGTTCCACGGCGATCCTGGCCGATCCCTACTGCTCATCACTGGTAGGAGAGGGCGGGGCCCTGGACTCGCGGGCGCTCATGGTGGCCACCCTGCTGATCCTGGCCCCCCGGAGCTGGGTGCTGGCCGCGGCGCTGGGCACCGTGTTGGTGGCCCACCTCGGCGGGGCCATCCTCTGGCACGCCCAATGGTCCGGCTGTGGGGAGAACACGCTTGGCTCGGCCCTCTTCGTCTCCGCAGGCCTGGTCGCAGTCTGGATGTTCGCTCGGCGCATGGACCGACTGGCCACGACGTACGGGATCATCCGCCGACAGGAACGCGAGGCCGAGGTCCGGATCCGGTCCCAGCTGATGCTGCGCGCCGAAGAGGAGCTCTGGGTCGCGGACACGCTGGCCTCGGCCCAGGAGCTGCTCTCCCGGTTGGCCGACCGTGAGCTGCCGACCTCGCACCCGATGACCCAGGCGCTGTGCGGGGCTGAGGCCGGCTTCCTGCGGGGCCTGCTGGTGGTCAGCCGGGCTCCCGACGAACTGCGCCGGCCGGCCCGCATCTGGCTTCGGATCCTCCGGGGAGCTGGCTGCATCATCGACGTGCGCGGTGCGTTCGCCGAATGCCTGCCGCCTCCTGGGGTCGTGGGTTCGGTGGGTGGAGTGCTCGACACGCTGGCCGCCAGGGCGCCGCGCAGTCGCGTCACGATCTCGGCGTGGCCTACTTCCCCGGACGAGATGTCGCTCACGGTGACGGCCACCGGGATTGCGGTCGAGCGCGGCGGGGCGGCCCTGGCCGACCGCGTGCGGGCGGTCAGCGGCGATGCGTGGGGCGACTTCGAGCCCGAGACGATCAACCTGGAGTGGGCATGGCGGCAGAGACGGGGCTGACTTCCGTCCTGGCGGCGGATTACCGTGTGCCTATGCCGGGTCAGGTGAAAGTCGTCATTCTGGACGATCATGCGTTGTTCCATTCGGGGCTGGCAGCCTGGCTGGCTGCACACGACGAGGCGATCGAGGTCGTCTACTCCGGCGAGGATGTGCAGACCGCGCTGGATGCCGCCGACCAGGCCGATGTCGTCCTGCTCGACCTCGATCTGGGCCCCGAGGCGCCGCCGTTGACAGCCCTGGTCGACCACTTTCGTGCCGCCGACTGCCGGGTGCTGATCGTCAGTGCCCTGGGCAGCCCGCGGGTCGTCCGCCAGGGGCTGGCCGCCGGAGCTCTGGGGTACATGTCCAAGCGCGAGGCCCCCGAGGAGCTGCTCACGGCCATCCGCACGGTGGCCTCGGGCGAGGGCTTCCTCACCCCGGAGATGGCCGCGATCATGGCCGAGGCGCCCGAGGACGTGCCGAACCTGAGCATCCAGGAGCTCACAGCGCTTCGCCTGTACGCCTCGGGGCTCAAGCTGGACTCGGTCGCCCGGCGGATGAACGTGAGTCCAGCCACCGCCAAGGAGTACCTGGATCGGGTGCGCGCCAAGTACGCGGGAGCCCATCGGTCGGTCCGGTCCAAGTCCGAGATGCATCGTGCCGCGATTGAGGACGGCTTCCTGCCCGCGGACCCGAGCCCGAGGCGCTGACCGGGGCGGTGGATGCTGGTGACGCGCACGATGTCGGTCGCGACCTTGGTGGCGATCGCGGCCATGGTGTCGGTGGCTGCGGTGGTCGTGCCCTGGGACGATCCGGCGCGGCAGCCCGCACAGCCCTGCGTGGCGCTTCGGGCCCTGGAGAGCTCGCTGTCCGACAACAGCGTGACCGACCAGGCACTGATCCGCGCGCGCGCCGCGCGGCTGTCTGTCAGCCTGGACCGTCGCGCCGATCGTCTGGAGGCGCCTGACGGGGTCGATGCTCAGGTGGCGGCCGGCCTGCGCGTGCTACTGGTCGATCCCAACGCAACCGTGAAGCAGATGGTCACTCTGCTGGAGCCGGTGTCCGCACGCTGCTCGACCCACTAGGCGCGGGCCCGGCGCGCTCGACCCGCAGGGCCAGCGGTCCGCGCGGGGTCCGGGTCAGGATCAGGGTCGCGGTCGCTCCGGGACCGGTCAGCCGCAGGTCTCGGCGCAGCTCCTCGGGGACCAGGTCGACCCCGCGCTTCTTGATCACGACGTCGGCGAATCCGGCCCGGCGCAGCCACGCCCGCAGCGGCTTGCGCCCGAACGGCACCTCGTCCCGGACGATCCACGAGGTGCCCAGGGCGGTGGTGGGAGCGGTGCCGTCACCGCACAGGTAGGCGATCTGCGGATGCAGCTGGCGGGCGCCCAGCTCGCCGGCCAGGACGGTGACCAGGCCTGCGCGCAGCACGCTGGGATCGGGCTCGACCAGCCAGTCGCCGGGTGGGCCCACGCTCGGGGGCGGCACGCCGGCCGCGTCGTCGAGCTGGTGCACCGCGGGGTCCGCGTCCGGATCCGCGCCGAGGCCCGAGTCGGCGTCCGCTGTCGGTCGCAGCACCGTGGCCTGGCGATGGCCGGCGCCCTGGCGCAGGTCCCCCCACCACACGGCCGCCTCCACCAGCTCCCCACCCACGCTGACCCACTGCGCCTGTGCGTCGGGCGGGATCAGCGCCCGGTCGATGCCGGGCGCCGCCTTGGCCGCTGCGGCCGGGGAGCGCGCGGCCAGCCCGCACACCCACGCCCAGGACGGCGACCAGGCCTGGGGGGTCAGCACCCGCCGCCCGGCGCGGCGGCGCGCGGGATCGACGAACACGGCGGTGCCCGGGGCCAGCGGGCCGCGATTCCACGGCTGCTCGGGGTCGGTCACGTCGGCGCGCAGGGTGGTCACGGCCAGGCCAAGCTCCTCGGCGGAGGCGGCCAGGACGGCCAGGGCCGTGGCGTCGAGGTCGACCGCGAGCACGTCCAGGCCGGCGGCGGCGCAGGCCAGCGCGTCCGAGCCGGCGCCGGCGCCCAGGTCGACCACGGCGGTGACGCCGCTGGCCACCAGCCGGGCGGCGCGGCGGGCGGCCACCACCGGTCGGGTGGCCTGCTCCAGCCCGTCGGGGGTCCACCAGCGCGGGGGTCCGGGGAAGCGGGCGGTCGCCCGGGTGCGCAGCTGAGCCTGGGTCGCCGCGGCCGAGACCAGGCCGGGGTGGTCGCGCCAGCGTGGGTCGCGGCGGGCGGCCTCGACGGCGACCAGTGCCCGCTGCGGGTCCCAGGGCGTCAGGTGCTCGACCAGTGCCCGGCCCAATGGGCCGCGCAGCGCCGCGAGGGTGTCGAGCGGATCCGGGTCGGGGTCGGGCACCGGCCCATTCTGGTGCGCCGAGCGACCGCTGTGCGGCGCTGGCACTCGTACGCCGCGAGTGCCAGCGGATGCTAGGGTTGTCTCTGGCACTCGAGACCTGTGAGTGCTACCTGTTGTGGCAGGTCGTGCCGGCACCGCGACGACGGAACGGCCCGCTCGCAGCACACCATCCGACGAGATCCCGCAAAGGGGAGGTCAGACCGTGGCGGTCACCATCAAGCCACTCGAGGACCGGATTCTGGTCCAGCCGCTGGACGCCGAGCAGACGACGGCGTCCGGGCTGGTCATCCCGGACACGGCCAAGGAGAAGCCCCAGGAGGGCAAGGTCCTGGCTGTCGGTCCGGGCCGGTTCGACGAGGACGGCGACAAGCGCATCCCGCTGGACGTTGCTGTCGACGACGTCGTCATCTACTCCAAGTACGGCGGCACCGAGATCAAGTACAACGGCCAGGAGTACCTGCTCCTGTCGGCCCGCGACGTGCTCGCGGTCGTCGAGAAGTAGTCGATCCACCCGACAGACGCCCCGACCCCCGCTCGGGGCTCGGGGCGTCTGCCACATTCGAGGCTCAACAGAGCAGGAGCACGACAGACACATGGCAAAGATCCTGGACTTCGACACCAGCGCCCGGCGCTCCCTGGAGCGGGGGGTGAACGCCCTGGCGGACGCCGTGAAGGTGACCCTGGGGCCCAAGGGGCGCAACGTCGTCATCGACAAGAAGTGGGGCGCGCCCACGATCACCAACGACGGGGTGACCATCGCGCGCGAGATCGAGCTGGCCGACCCGTACGAGAACCTGGGCGCTCAGCTGGCCAAGGAGGTCGCCACCAAGACCAACGACATCGCCGGCGACGGCACCACCACCGCGACCGTGCTCGCCCAGGCGATGGTCCGCGAGGGCCTCAAGGTCGTGACCGCGGGCGCTGCCCCGGTCGAGGTCAAGAAGGGCATGACCGCCGCGGTCGCCGCGGTGACCGCGGCGCTGGCCGAGCAGGCCCGCGAGGTCGAGGGCCGCGACGAGATCGCCCAGGTGGCCACCGTCTCCTCGCAGGACGCGGGCATCGGCGGGCTGATCGCCGACGCGTTCGACAAGGTCGGCAAGGACGGGGTCATCTCCGTCGAGGAGTCCTCCACCACCTCGCTGGAGATGGAGTTCACCGAGGGCATGCAGTTCGACAAGGGCTACCTCTCGCCGTACTTCGTCTCCGATCCCGAGCGGATGGAGGCGGTCCTGGAGGATCCGCTGATCCTGCTGGTGCAGGGCAAGGTGGCCACGGTCGCCGAGCTGCTGCCGCTGCTGGAGAAGGTCATCGCCGCGAGCAAGCAGCTGCTCATCATCGCCGAGGACGTCGAGGGCGAGGCGCTGAGCACGCTGGTGGTCAACAAGATCCGCGGCGCGTTCAACTCCGTGGCCGTCAAGGCCCCGGCGTTCGGCGACCGCCGCAAGGCGATCCTGGAGGACATCGCGATCCTGACCGGCGCGACGGTGGTCTCCCCGGAGGTCGGCCTGAAGCTCGACGGCGTCGGGCTGGAGGTGCTGGGCACCGCGCGTCGCGTGGTCGTCACCAAGGACACCACCACGCTGGTCGACGGCGCGGGCACCGCTGACGCGGTCGCCGACCGGATCGCGCAGATCCGCCGGCAGATCGAGGAGACCGACTCCGAGTGGGACCGCGAGAAGCTGCAGGAGCGGCTGGCCAAGCTGGCCGGCGGCGTCTCGGTCATCAAGGTCGGCGCCCACACCGAGGTCGAGCTCAAGGAGAAGAAGCACCGCGTCGAGGACGCTGTGTCGGCGACCCGGGCCGCGATCGAGGAGGGCATCGTCGCCGGTGGCGGCACCGCACTGGTGCACGCGGCCGCGGCGCTGGCCGACGGGCTGGACCTGACCGGCGACCAGAAGATCGGCGTCAACGTGGTCCGCAAGGCCCTGGACGAGCCGCTGCGCTGGATCGCCGAGAACGCTGGCGAGCAGGGCTACGTCGTGGTCAGCAAGGTCCGCGAGCTCGGGGTCGGCAACGGCCTGAACGCCGCGACCGGCGAGTACGGCGACCTGGTGGCCGCGGGCATCATCGACCCGGTCAAGGTCACCCGCTCGGCGGTGGAGAACGCCGCGTCCATCGCGGGGATGCTGCTCACCACCGACGCCCTGGTGGTCGAGAAGCCCGAGGAGCAGGACGAGGACGCGCACGGCCACGGCCACAGCCACGGCCCGGGCGGTCACACGCACGCGCACTGACGCACCGCACGCAGCAGGAGGCCCTCCCGGCCCAAACCCGGGAGGGCCTCCTCGCGTCTGCGGCCGGGGGAGAGGCTTCCCGGCATCCAGGTCGGCCGGAGCCGCCCGCCAGCCCGCGATGAGTTGAGTCGCGCCTCGGCGCCACAATCGGGGGGTTGCCGAGGTCACCCGGTCCCGACGGGCCCTGACGGGGAAGGTGCGTTCGTGAGTCAGCCGCGTGGGTTCGAGGACAAGGTCGCGTTCGTGTGGCGGGTGGCCGACCGGCTGCGCGGGCACTTCAAGCCCCACGAGTACGGGTCGGTGATGCTGCCGCTGCTGGTGCTGCGCCGGTTCGACGCGGTGCTGGAGGGGACCAAGCCCGCGGTGCTGGCCAAGGCCGAGTCGCTGGAGAAGTCCGGCATCGGCAACGTGGACCCGATCCTGCAGCGGGCGGCCAGGCAGCCGTTCTACAACGTCTCCCCGCTGACGCTGACCACGCTGCTGCAGGACGACAAGAACGTCGCATCGAACCTGCGGGCCTACGTGGGCGGGTTCTCGCCGGCGGCGACGGAGGTGCTGGAGGAGTACCGCTTCGACGACAAGATCACGCGCCTGAGCCGGGCCGGGATCCTGTACCAGGTGCTGGGCGACTTCGCCGACCTGGATCTGCATCCGGACACGGTCAGCAACGAGGCGATGGGCTACCTCTTCGAGGAGCTGCTGCGGAAGTTCTCGGAGATGAGCAACGAGACCGCGGGTGAGCACTACACGCCGCGCGAGGTGATCCGGCTGATGGTGAACCTGCTGTTCGCGCAGGACGCCGACGCGCTGTCCGGGGCGGCGCCGATCCGCACGGTGTACGACCCGGCCGCGGGGACCGGCGGGATGCTCACCGTGGCCACCGCGCACCTGAAGGACCTGAACCCGGGCATCCGGGTGGAGGTGCGTGGCCAGGAGCTGAACCCGGAGACCTGGGCGATCGCCCGCTCGGACCTGATGATCAAGGGCGTGCCGCCGGAGCGGATGGTGCTGGGCAACACGCTGACCGAGGACGGGTGGGCTGGGCAGCGGTTCGACTACATGCTCTCCAATCCGCCGTACGGGGTGAACTGGGCGAGCTATGCCGACCCGATCAAGAAGGAGGCCCAGCAGCTCGGCTGGACGGGCCGGTTCGGCGCCGGGACTCCGCGGGTCTCGGACGGGTCGCTGCTGTTCCTGCAGCACATGCTCTCGAAGATGAAGCCGGTCGCCGACGACCCGCGGACGCCGTGGATCGACGGCGGCTCGCGGATCGGGATCGTGCTCTCCGGCTCGCCGCTGTTCTCCGGTGCGGCCGGCTCGGGGGAGTCGGAGATCCGCCGGTGGATCGTCGAGAGCGACTGGCTGGACGCGATCGTCGCGCTGCCCGACCAGATGTTCTACAACACCGGCATCTCCACCTACGTGTGGATCCTGACCAACCGCAAGAGCCCCGAGCGGGCCGGGAAGGTCACGCTCGTGGACGCCCGCGAGCTGGGCACCAAGATGCGCAAGAGCCTGGGCGACAAGCGCAAGGAGCTCACCGAGCCGGCGATCGCCGAGATCACCCGGCTCTACTCCGACGCCCTGGAGCTGGCAGACGGGGGCGAGCCCGATCCGCGGGTCAAGGTGCTGGCCAACCAGGACTTCGGGTTCGCCCGGATCACCGTCGAGCGCCCGCTGCGCCGGCGCTGGGTGATCGACGAGACCACGCTCGCGGCCGTCCCGGAGTCGGCGCGGGAGGCGCTCGCCCCGCTGGTCGGGCAGTCGTGGGCGACCGAGCTCGCGGCCCACGAGGATCTGGTCGGGCTCGTCCTGGACACCCGCCGGCGCAATGCCGTGGTCAAGGCGCTGTCCGTCCCCGATCCCGAGGGGGCGCCGATCGTGGCCAAGCGCGGCCCCGGGTTCGAGCCCGACTCCGACCTGCGCGACGCCGAGAACATCCCGCTCCCTGCTGGCTACCTGGACATGACCGCCGCCGAGCAGACCCAGGCCGTGCTGCTCGCCGCCGAGGAGCACCTCACGAGCGAGATCCGCCCCTACGTCCCGGACGCCTGGATCGACCACTCCAGGACGAAGATCGGCTACGAGATCCCCTTCACCCGGCACTTCTACGTCTACACCCCGCCCCGCCCCGTCGCCGAGATCCGAGCCGAGATCGGCGCCCTGGAACAGCAGATCCAGGAATGGATGAAGGGCTTGGCGAGGTGAAGTACCCGGAGGTGCCCCTGACGTTCGTCTCGTCCATCCCCATCACCAACGGATTGGGTGAGGCGGCAGCAGAGGGCGAACAGAACTGGGCCCGCTACATCCGCACGACCGACATCGCATCGCTGTTCAGCCTCGACAACAGCAAGCGCGTAACGCTCCCCCCGGCGGTATCGGCCAAGGCGATGCTTGAGCCCGGAGACATCCTCATGACGGCGGCCGGCAGCTTGGGCACCTCCTACTCCTTCGACGGCCACGAACCCGCCTGCTACGCCGGGTACCTCGTTCGATTCCGACCAGACCCCACACGCCTCGTCGGACGCTTCGCGGCCTACTGGACTCTGTCTCAGCATCATCTTGACCAGATCGAAACAGGGGCAGTCCGATCAACGATCGACAACTACAGCGCAGGGAAGTTCCGGCAGACCCGCATCCCCTTGCCGACGTTGGAGGAGCAGCGGCAGATCGCGGACTTCCTCGACGACCAGACCACCCGCATCGACCAGATCATCGCCGCTCGCATGACGCAGCAGCGTTTGCTTCGGGCGACCCATCAATCCGCTGTTGACAGCGCATTCGACGTCCATGGTCGAGACGGTGTTCGGCTCTCGCGCTGGGTGCGGGTGCTGCCGGGTTGGGCCTTCCCGAGTCAGGGGTTCAGCGACGATCCCGCTGGCATCAGATTGCTGCGCGGGGTGAACGTCGGAATCGGCGGACTCCGTTGGACCGAGACCGTCTACTGGCCGTCCGATCGCGTCGACGGGCTTCGGCAGTTCGCTCTGGAAGTGGGCGACCTCGTGATCGGGATGGACCGGCCCTGGATCGGAGGCGGAACCCGAGTCGCTTTGGTCGCCCCGGAGGATCTGCCGTGTCTCCTCCTTCAGCGGGTCGCGAAGATCATGCCTGGCCCGAACGTCACGACCGAGTATCTCTACTGGGCCTACCAGGCGGCCTCATTCCGCGGAGCGGTCGAATCGGAGTTGACCGGTCTTTCTGTGCCGCATCTCAGCGGTGAGCAGATCGGATCCCACTCGGTCCCTGCTCATGGGCTCGCCCAGCAGGCGCGCGTAGCTGAGAACCTGCGGGGATCGGCCGAGTCGATCGGTCGAGCGGTATCGGCCCTCACCGACTCCATCACCCTTCTCCAGGAGTTCAAGCGCTCCCTCATCTCGGCGGCGGTGTCGGGGGAGTTCGACGTGTCCGCGTCCTCGGGCCGGGGTGTGCCGGCGTGACAGGCTTCTGCCGGTCCGATCCCGACCTCGATGACCGACGCTCCCAGTGAGCGGGAGATCCCTGCCCTCCCTGCGCAGTGAGCCGCCGGTGGCCTGGGTGACCGGGGTCGGCGAATCCGGGGACGCAGTGTCCTACCAGGTGCCCATACTGGAGCCGCGGCCTCGATCATTCCGGGGAACCAGCTGTCGGTGCGGCAGGATCGCGGTGTTCGTAGGCGCACGAGCCGGAGGCCAACCGACACGATTCAGGAGGGAGAGCGGCGATGACCGTACGAGTCGACGTCGAGCCTTCCGTGCTCTCCTGGGCGTTGAGTGTGTCCGGAGCCGATCCCGACGCTCTCAAGGGACGGTTCGACGTCGACAGATGGATCATCCGTGACACCCGCCCGACGCTCAAGCAGCTCCAGGGATTCGCGCGAGCGGCCGGCGTGCCGTTCGGCTACCTGCTGCTGCCCCAACCCCCTGCATGGACGCTTCCGATCCCCGACTTCCGCGAGGGGTTCGACGGTGCCCCCAAGCCCAGCGCAAACCTCATCGCGGTCATCGGGCAATCTCAGCGAAGGCAGGAGTGGTACCGCGACTACGCCCTGGCGCTCGGGGTCGAGCCGTTGAGATTCGTGGGGTCTGCAGCTGATCTGGACCCCGCGGAGACCGCCGCGCACATTCGGCGGGCCCTCACGTTCGAGGTCTCCGATCGTCATGGCACGTGGAGCGACACCCGCAAGGCACTGCTGCGCGGCTTCGAGGCACTCGGAGGCCTCACCGTCGCCACCTCCATGGTCGAGAACAACACTAGGCGGTCGCTCGACGAGAACGAGTTCCGCGGATTCACCCTTGTCGACGAGATCGCTCCACTGGTCTTCGTCAACACGCGTCAGACCCACAACGGCCAGATCTTCACCCTCGCCCACGAGTTCGCGCATGTGTGGCGGGGCGTAGGGGGGATCGGCGACGAGGATCTTCGTTCTGCAGGCCGCTCCTCCATCGAGCGGTGGTGCAATGCGGTCGCGTCCGAGGTTCTCGTGCCGCGTGCCGATCTGGTCGCACGGCACGCCGCGGTCGCGGCCGACCCCTTGACCGAAGCGCTCGACGCCTTGGCGCACGACTTCCGGTGCGGGACCCTCGTCGTGCTTCAAGCGCTCCATCGCACCGGTGTCCGTCGCATCGGTGACTTCGCCTCCGCCTACGACACAGAGGTCCAGCGGCTTCGGACCGTTGCGGCGACCACGAGCAGCGGTGGTGGCGATCACTACAACAACCAGCCGTTCCGCATCGGCGAGCGGCTGTCCAGGGCCCTCATCGCCGACGCCCTGGAGGGTGGGACGCCGATCACCGAGGCGATGCATCTCATGTCCATGAAGTCCGTCAGCGCGTTCGACGAGTACGCACGGCGTCTCGGAGCTGCCTGATGTATCTCCTGGATTCCGATGTCCTCATCGAGGCGAGCCGCCACTACTACGCCTTCGATATCGCCCCCGGCTTCTGGACCTGGCTCGCGAGCCCGTCACTGGCTGGCCAGGTTGCCTCCGTGCAGGCGGTCCAGGACGAGATCGTGAGGGGAACCGGCGATCTCGTCAGCTGGGCACAGGAGCGTCCCGAGTCATTCTGGCTGCCAGAGTCAGACGAGGTCGTCGCTGCAATGGCTCGGCTCTCGGGCTGGGCGGTGGAACCTGCACGCGGCTACCGTCAGGCGGCCGTCGACGAGTTCTTCGATTCGGCGGACTACCGGTTGATCGCCCATGCGCTGGCCACGGGCTCCACCATCGTGACCCGTGAGCGGCCGGCGCCAGGCGCGCAGAAGAAGATCAAGATTCCGGATGCCTGCGGCGCTCTGGGCGTGGCCTGCATCGACCCGTTCCGCTTGTACCGCCTGCTCGGTCTTCGGCTCGTCGCCTGAGCCTGTTCGGTCATCTGTCCCGGTGCGCCAGTACCGTCGAGCCGCCGAGGACAGCAGTGAAGGGTGCCGGTGTGAACAACGTGTTGAAGGAGCTGGCGTTCGAGGAGTCGATCGAGGCGCACCTGCTGGCGAACGGCTGGGCGTCGGTGGGCCCCGCGGGCTACGACCGCGCTCTGGGTCTGGAGCCCACCGAGCTGATCGCGTTCATCCGGGCGACCCAGCCCGACGAGTGGGACCAGCTCGTCCTGAAGCTGGGCGGCGAGGACAAGGCCGCGGCGAAGGTGGCCGATCGGGTGGCCAAGGAGCTGACCGCCCGCGGCACGGTCGACGTGCTGCGTCGCGAGACCAAGATGAGCGGGGTCTCCTTCCGGGTCGCGTTCTTCGCGCCCGCGAACGACCTGACCCCGCAGCTTCGGGAACGGTACGAGGCGAACCGGCTGGCGGTGATGCGCCAGCTGCACCATTCCGAGTCGAACCCGGGCGACTCGCTGGACCTGGTGCTGCTGGTGAACGGCATCCCGACCGCCTCGGCGGAGCTGAAGAATCCGACCTCAGGGCAGACGGTCGCGCACGCGATGGCGCAGTACCGCACCGACCGGAACCCCGCGGACCTGATCTTCAAGCACCGGGTCGTCGTGAGCTTCGCGGTCGACCCGGATGCGGTGTTCATGACCACCGCGCTGGCCCGGGCGCGGACCCGGTTCCTGCCGTTCAACCAGGGCTCGGCCGGTCCGGGGAACCCCGGCGGCAAGGGCAACCCGGTGAATCCGAGCGGCTACCGCACGGCCTACCTGTGGGAGCGGGTCTGGGCTCGGGACGCGTGGCTGAGCCTGCTGGGCGAGTTCGTCCACGAGGAGGACGTGCTGGACGCGCGGGGCGCGAAGGTGGGCCGGCGACTGCTGTTCCCGCGGTTCCACCAGTGGGACCTGGTGGAGCGGCTGCTGGCGGCGACCCGCCAGGACGGCCCGGGGGTGAACCGGCTGGCGATGCACTCGGCCGGCTCGGGCAAGTCCAACAGCATCGCGTGGACCGCGCACCGACTGTCCCGCCTGCACACCCCGGGCGACCAGGCGGCCGTCTCCGACCGGCTGCGGGCCGCGGGGCTGGGCGCGAACCAGCCGATCTTCTCCAAGGTCGTGGTGATCACCGACCGGCGGGTGCTCGACGCCCAGCTGCAGGCGACCGTGGCCGGGTTCCATCACACCCCGGGCACGATCGTGGCGATCGACCAGGACTCCCAGCAGCTGCGCGCGGCCCTGGAGGGCAACACCGCGCGGATCATCGTGACCACCCTGCAGAAGTTCCCGGTGGTCGCCGAATCGGCGGGCCGGGTCGCGGGCGCCCGGTTCGCGGTGCTGGTCGACGAGGCCCACTCCTCGACCGGCGGCCAGGCGATGGCCGACCTGAAGAAGGTGCTGACCGGGGTGGATGCCGCAGACGACGCCGCGGTGCTGAGCGCGGCCACCCAGGCGGAGGCTGCCTTCGAGGCCCGCGTGTCGGATGCCACGGACCTGCTGGAGGCGTCGATGCGGGCCCGCGGGCGGCACGAGCGCCTGTCGTTCTTCGCGTTCACCGCCACCCCGAAGCCCAAGACGCTGGAGCTGTTTGGCGAGCAGGTCACCCTGCCCGGCGGCGAGGAGCAGCACCGGCCGTTCCACGTCTACTCGATGCGCCAGGCGATCGAGGAGGGCTTCATCCTCGACGTGCTGGCCAACTACACGACGTACGCGACCTACTACCGGCTGGCCAACACCGAGCCGGAGGATCCGGAGGTGCCGGTCGGCAAGGCCGCCGCCGCCCTGGCCCGCTACGTCTCGCTGCACCCGACGAACCTGGAGCAGCGCGCGGAGATCATCATCGAGCACTTCCGGGCCAAGACCGCGGCCAAGATCGGCGGCCGGGCGAAGGCGATGGTGGTCACCCGCTCCCGACTGCACGCCGTGCGGATGAAGCAGGCCATCGACGTCTACATCGCCAAGCACGGCTACGACAAGGGCGAGCGGCCGGTCCGGACGCTGGTGGCGTTCTCCGGGTCGGTGGAGGACCCGCACGGCTCGGGGGAGACGTTCACCGAAGCGGCGATGAACGGGTTCGCCGAGACCCAGCTCCCGGCCCGGTTCGCCGGTGACGAGTTCCAAGTGCTGGTGGTGGCCGAGAAGTACCAGACCGGGTTCGATCAGCCGCTGCTGCACACCATGTATGTGGACAAGCGGCTGGCCGGGGTCAAGGCCGTGCAGACCCTGTCGCGCCTCAACCGCACCCATGCCGGCAAGGACGACACGTTCGTGCTGGACTTCGCCAACTCGGTCGAGGAGATCCAGGAGGCGTTCGCCCCGTTCTTCGAGGGCACCGCCGCGACCCCGACCGACGCGAACCTGCTCTACGCCCAGCAGCGCACGCTGATGGATGCCGGGGTGATCCACCCCGGCGAGATGGCCGCCGCCGTGCAGGCCCTGCTGACCGGCGGGGCGCCCAACCAGGCGGTGATCAACGCCAACCTCGACCCCGCGGTCGAGCGGTTCGTCGGGCTCGACGTCGAGCCGCGCCAGCAGTTCCGCGACACCCTCGTCGGGTACGTGCGCGCCTACGGCTTCCTCGCCCAGGTGATGTCCTGGACCGACCGGGAGCTCGAGGAGCTCTACCTCTACGCCCGGATGCTGGCCACCAAGCTGCCGGCCGCCCCCGGCGAGCCGCTGCCGGTCACCGATGCGGTCGTCCTGACCCACCTGCGCACCGAGGCCACGGCCCAGGAGGTCGACGCCGGACTCGACGCGGGTGACGACGAGCCCGGGGTCGCGCTGCCCGGCGATGGGGCCGGCCCGCAGAACGACCCACCCCGGGAGCGCCTCTCGGTGCTCATCCAGACGCTCAACGACAAGTTCGGGATGAACCTCACCGAGGCCGACCAGATCTGGTTCGAGCAGCAGCTGCAGGTCGTCCTGGACTCGGACGAGGCGCGCGTGGTCGCCCAGAACAACGACCGCGACCAGTTCCGCATCTTCCTGGAGGAGTTCGCGACCGACGCCATCATCGACCGCCACGAGGCCAACGGCGTGCTCTTCAACGCCTTCTTCGAGCGGCCGGGCTTCCGGGAGCTGTTCCTCGAGCACCTCGCCGTCGCCTACGACGAGCTCCGCCAGCGGGAGGCCGGCTGACGGGCTCGTCTGCTGCCGCGCGGGGTCTCAGGAGATGCCCGCGGTCGTGGTTGCCGTGCGTGCGGTTCGGGCTGGGCGCGGCTGGGGGATGGTGACCCCGCGCTCCTCGCTGTCGTAGATCACCTGGCGCTCGGACTCGGTCAGGCCGCCCCAGACCCCGAACGGCTCGCGCACCCGAAGGGCGTGTGCGCGGCACTGCTCGATGACCGGGCAGGTGGCGCACAACGCCTTGGCGGCCCGCTCGCGGACCTCCTTGGCCGTGCCCCGCTCGCCCTCGGGGTGGAAGAACATCTCCGAGTCCAGCCCCCGACAGGCCGCCTTCATCTGCCAGTCCCAGAAGTCCGCATTCGGACCTGGGAGCCTCGACACGTCCGCCATGGCTGGCCCTCTCACTTCGACCTCGTCTCCTTGAGCCTAGAACTTGTGCGAAACCTGTGCAAGAGGCCGGAGGCGATTGAGTCGTCAACGGCTCTGTCTGCTGCAACGTCAACAACCTTGCGCATGTTCCGGGCTCGGGGAAAGAGGTGGGGGCCGGAATCGGGCGCAGTTTGCACAGGTCTTGCACACTATTCACATGGTGCCGGGAGACCGGGTGGACGTCGGCCGGATCCCGGGGCCGGAGGGGCCAGGATCTGACCCGAGTCCGATCCCCGATCCGGGCGCGGAGCCCGGTCGCCCGGGCGCCCTGAGCGTGGCCGGCGCGGCGCGCGGGCTGGGGATCGCCCCGGCGACGCTGCGCAGCTGGGAGCGCCGGTACGGCCTGGCCCCGAGCGTGCGCACGGCCGGTGGGCACCGCCGCTACTCCCGCGCGGATCTCGCCCGGCTGCAGCTGATGAACCGGCTCGTCCGCGACGGCGTGCCACCGGCCGAGGCGGCGGCGCTGGCGCTGCGCACCGCCTTGTCCGTGGCAGATGGGGAAGGGCATGGGGTCGCGCTGGCCGCGCCGTTGACCCTGGCCGGCCTACCGGTCCGGCCCCTGCTGCCGCCTGCCGACGACGAGCCCAACGCCAGCGAGGCGGGCAGGTCGGCGCGCCGGGCCAGCCCCGGTGGCGGGCGGGTGCTGCCGCTGGGCACGCAGTCCGCGGCGGTCCGCGGCCTGGCCCGCTCGGCCCAGGCGCTCGACGGCTTCGCCTGCCGCGCCGCGCTCACCGCGTCGCTGGAGCAGGCAGGCGCCGAGGTGACATGGGAGAGCCTGATCCGCCCTGTGCTGCGCGCGATCGGCCAGCGCTGGGGGCGCACCCAGCGCGGGGTCGAGATCGAGCACGCCTTCAGCGGCATCGCCTCCGCGGTCCTCGGCGCCCACGTGTGCCGCCTGGAGCACCCCCGCAACGCCCGGCCGGCACTGCTGGCCAGCGTTCCCGACGAGCTGCACGACCTGCCGCTGGTCGCGCTGCAGGCCAGCCTGGCCGACCTGGGGGTGGGGGCGCACCTGCTGGGCGCGCGGACCCCGGAGCCCGCCCTGACCGACGCGGTCCTGGCGCTCGGGTCGCCCGTGGTGGTGCTGTTCGCCCAGCTGCCGACCGACTGGCAGCCGGCGCTGCCCCGCATGCGCCCGGCTCCGACGGTCCTGCTCGGCGGCCCCGGCTGGGGACCGGCCACGGGCCATCGGCGTGTACGTGACCTGGCCGAGGCGCTGGGCGCGGTCCGGGCCGGGATGGGCGGCTGAGCAGGCCCGGGTCGGCGCGAGTGCCGGCGCGGCGTCCGGTGCGGGGCCGGCCTGGGGGATCGCAGCGAACGGTCGGCCGATGCGTCCCGGGCGGCTACCCTGCTCCCAGCGGCGAGCAGCGAGGAGAACCCGTGATCGATCCAGCCGACCGGGCGGCAGCTGACGAGAAGTTCGGCTACGTCGGTCTCACGTTCGACGACGTCCTGCTCCTGCCCGACCACACCGACGTGATCCCGTCCGAGGTCGACACGTCCAGCCGGCTCACGCGCGAGATCAGCCTGGCCATCCCGCTGGTCTCCGCGGCCATGGACACCGTCACCGAGGCGCGCATGGCCATCGCCATGGCCCGGCAGGGCGGCATGGGCGTGCTGCACCGCAACCTCTCGATCGCCGACCAGGCCCAGCAGGTCGACATGGTCAAGCGCAGCGAGTCCGGCATGATCCTGGACCCGCTGACCGTCGGCCCGGATGCCACCGTCGCCGAGCTCGACGAGCTGTGCGGGCGCTACCGGGTCTCCGGCCTGCCGGTCGTGGACGCCGAGGGGACGCTGCTGGGCATCATCACCAACCGGGACCTGCTGTTCCTGCGGCCGGACGACTTCGGCCGCACCCGGGTGCGCGAGGTGATGACCCCGCTGCCGCTGATCACCGGCCCGGAGGGGATCACCCGGGAGGCCGCCCAGGCGCTGCTGGCCCGGCACCGCCTGGAGAAGCTGCCGCTGATCGACGAGCGCGGCCGCCTCACCGGCCTCATCACGGTCAAGGACTTCGTGAAGTCCGAGAAGTACCCGCACGCCACCAAGGACGGCGAGGGCCGCCTGCGCGTGGGCGCGGCGGTCGGCTTCCACGGCGACGCCTGGGAGCGCGCGACGGCGCTGGCCGAGGCCGGCGTGGACGTGCTGGTCGCCGACACCGCCAACGGCCAGGCGACCCTCCTGCTGGAGATGGTCCGCCGGCTGAAGAAGGACCCGGCCACCGAGCACGTGCAGGTCATCGGCGGCAACGTGGCAACCCGGGCCGGCGCCCAGGCGCTGGTCGACGCCGGCGTCGACGCGGTGAAGGTGGGCGTGGGCCCGGGCTCGATCTGCACCACCCGCGTGGTGGCCGGCGTCGGGGTGCCGCAGGTCAGCGCCATCTTCGAGGCCTCGCGGGCCTGCCGCCCGGCCGGCGTGCCGGTCATCGGCGACGGCGGCCTGCAGTACTCCGGCGACATCGCCAAGGCCCTGGTGGCCGGTGCCGACTCGGTGATGCTCGGCTCGCTGCTGGCCGGCTGCGAGGAGTCGCCGGGCGATCTGGTGTTCGTCAACGGCAAGCAGTTCAAGCACTACCGCGGGATGGGCTCGCTGGGGGCGATGGCCTCCCGCGGCCGGGTCTCCTACTCCAAGGACCGCTACTTCCAGGCCGACGTGGACACCGACGAGAAGATCGTCCCCGAGGGCATCGAGGGCCAGGTGCCCTACCGCGGCCCCCTCGCCGCGGTCTCCCACCAGCTGGTCGGCGGGCTGCACCAGTCGATGTTCTACGTCGGCGCGCGCACGGTCCCCGATCTGCAGTCCCGCGGCCGGTTCGTGCGGATCACGGCCGCCGGGCTCAAGGAGTCCCACCCGCACGACATCCAGATGACGGTCGAGGCGCCGAACTACCAGAGCCGCTGAGCGCGGTCACCCCAGGACAAGGAGACACGCGTGAGCGACATCGAGATCGGCTTGGGCAAGCGGGGCCGTGCGGCACTGAGCTTCGACGACATCGCCATCGCGCCGAGCCGGCGCACCCGGGCGCCCGAGCTGGTGAGCACCGCATGGCAGATCGACGCCTACCGGTTCGACACCCCGCTGCTCGGCGCCCCGATGGACTCGGTCATCTCCCCGCAGACCGCCATCCGGATGGGCGAGCTCGGTGCCCTGGGCGTGCTCAATCTGGAGGGGCTGTGGACCCGCCACGAGCAGCCCGAGGACGCGTTCGCACAGATCTGCCAGGCGCCCGACGCCGAGGTGACCGCCCGCCTGCAGCGGCTCTACGAGGCACCGGTGCAGCCGGACCTGGTGGCCGCCCGGATCGCCGAGATCCGCGCCGCCGGCGTGGTGGTGGCCGGTGCGCTCTCGCCCAATCGGGTGCGCGAGCTCGCCCCGGTGGTCACCAAGGCCGGGGTGGACCTGTTCGTCATCCGGGGCACCACCGTCTCGGCCGAGCATGTCAGCGACGGTGACGATGCGCTGAACCTCAAGGACTTCATCTACACCCTCGACGCACCGGTGATCGTGGGCGGTGTCGCAACCTACCGGGCCGCGCTGCACCTGATGCGCGCCGGTGCGGCCGGCGTGCTGGTCGGCTTCGGCGGGGGCGCGGCGCACACGACCGCCTCGGTGCTGGGCGTGCGGGTGCCGATGGCCAGCGCGGTCGCCGACGTCGCCGCCGCGCGCCGGGACTACATGGACGAGTCCGGCGGCCGGTACGTGCACGTGATCGCCGACGGGGCGATGGGCCGCAGCGGCGACATCGTCAAGGCCGTCGCGTGCGGCGCGGACGCGGTCATGGTCGGCTCCCCGTTGGCCCGGGCGAGCGAGGCGCCGGGGCGCGGCTGGCACTGGGGCATGGAGGCGGTGCACGCCGAGCTGCCTCGGGGCGAGCGGCACCGGACCGGGACCGTCGGGACGCTGGAGCAGATCCTGCACGGGCCGAGCACGGTCTCCGACGGCACGATGAACCTGGTCGGCGCGCTGCGCCGAGCGATGGCGATCTCGGGCTACTCCGAGCTCAAGGAGTTCCAGAGGGTGGACGTCACCGTCTCCTCCCTCCGATGATCTCCACAGGTTCGGCAGAGTTATCCACAGGCTTCGTCTGCGAAGCTGAGCACGCTTCGGGCGTTCCCAGCCACCTCGGGTACCTCTTCTCCACAGGGGCCCGAATGCCGAAAAGGCCGATGGCGTGGGCACAATGGACGACGTGAGCGAGGATCTGGGCGCACCCCGAGGAGCGGATTCCCTCGGGCCCGCGCAGCGCGCGGCGGGGCTGGATCGGCTGCGCCGCACGTCCGCGCGAAAGCCGCTGGACGTCCTGGTGGTAGGCGGCGGCGTGGTCGGCTGCGGGGCCGCGCTGGACGCGGCGGCGCGTGGGCTGTCCGTCGCCCTGGTGGAGGCGGGCGACTTCGCCGCGGGCACGTCGAGCCGTTCCTCCCGGCTGGCCCACGGCGGCCTGCGCTACCTGGAGCAGCGCGAGTTCGGCCTGGTCCACGAGGCACTCACCGAGCGCGGCCTGCTGTTGGACCGGCTGGCCCCGCACCTGGTGCGCCCGGTCCCGTTCCTGCTCCCGGTGGCCAACACGATGGAGCGCTCGTATCTCGGGGCCGGCGTCCAGCTCTACGACATGCTCTCCCGCATCGGCGCGTACGGCGGCTCGATGCCCCGGCCGCGCAACCTGTCCCGCTCGGCCGTCCACGGGCTGGCCCCCGGCCTGCGGCTGAACGCGCTGGGCGGCGCGGTCCGGTTCCACGACGCCCAGATCGACGACGCCCGGCACACCGTGGCGCTGGCCCGGACCGCCTCGGGTCTGGGCGCCGCGCTGGTGACCGGCCTGCGGGTGGTCAGCCTGCTGCACGGCCCGGCGGACCAGGACGGGCTTCCCGGCGGCGGTGCGCGGCCGGTCGTCGGCGCCCGGGTCCGCGACGAGGGGACCGGCCAGGAGCTCGACGTGCACGCCCGGGTCGTGCTGTCCGCGGCCGGCGTGTGGACCGACGACCTGCTCGCGATGGCCGCCGGGACGCAGGCGACCTCCACCGTGCGGCGCAGCAAGGGCGTGCACCTGGTGGTGCCGCGCTCGGTGTTCCGGTCGACCTCGGCGGTGATCGCGCGCACCCCGAGCAGCGTGCTGTTCCTGCTGCCGTGGAGCGAGCACTGGCTGGTCGGCACGACCGACACCGACGACGCGGGCGACCGGCGCAGCCCGCGGGTCGATGCCCAGGACGTCACCTATCTGATCGAGCAGGCCAACCGCTGGCTCGTGCGCCCGCTCGTGAGCGACGACGTCGTGGGGGTCTACGCCGGGCTGCGCCCGCTGCTCTCCGCCGGCCCCGGGCAGACCGCCGAGCTGTCCCGCGAGCACGCGGTCCTGACTCCGGTGCCCGGGTTCGTCGCGATCGCCGGCGGCAAGTACACGACCTACCGGGTGATGGCCGCAGACGCGGTGGACGCGGTGGCCGCGCAGCTGCCCGGCGACGTGCCGGCCACGCGCACCGCCGAGCTGCCGCTGGTCGGTGCCGACCGGTTCCGCACGGTCTGGGCCGGGCGGGTCCGCCTGGCCAGCGAGACCGGGCTGCCGGTGCCCGCGCTGGAGCGGCTGCTGCGCCGGCACGGCGACCGGACCGGCGACGTCCTCGAGCTGATGGCCGCTGACCCCTCGCTGGCCCAGCCGCTGCACCCCGAAGGCCGGGTGCTGCGCGCGGAGGCGGTCGTCGCCGCCCGCGACGAGGGTGCCCGCAGCCTGTCCGACATCCTCATCCGGCGCACCCGGCTGGCGGTCCAGACCCGCGACCGGGCCAGCGCGTGCGCGGCCGACACGGCCGCCCTGGTGGCCCCCATCCTGGGCTGGGACGACGCCGAGGTCCGGGCTCAGACCGAGCGCCTGCTGGCCGACCAGCCGGCGGTTCCCGAGATCGCACCGGCGTAGTCGCGCTGGGCGCGGGCGGCCGGGCGCCGGGTGCGAGGCGGTTGCGCAGCCCGCGCCCTGCCCGCCGGAACGGCCCACCGGCTCGCCGATATCGTGCGCGCATGACCGCACCGGAGATGAGGCAGGCCGGGCCCGACCCCGTCCAGGGGCCCGCGCACGACACGCACGACTACGACGTACTCGTCATCGGCTCGGGCTTCGGTGGGTCGGTGACGGCGCTGCGGCTCTCCGAGAAGGGCTACCGGGTGGGCGTCCTGGAGGCCGGGCGACGGTTCGAGGACGCGGACTTCGCCAAGACGAACTGGCACGTGCGCGACTACCTGTGGGCCCCACAGCTGGGCTGCTACGGCATCCAGCGCATCCACGTCCTCAACGACGTGATCGTGCTGGCCGGTGCCGGGGTCGGCGGCGGGTCGCTGGTCTACGCGAACACCCTCTACCAGCCGGCCGACAGCTTCTACCAGGACCCGCGGTGGGCGGGCATCACCGACTGGTCGGCGGAGCTGGCCCCGCACTTCGACCAGGCCCAGCGGATGCTCGGCGTGGTGACCAACCCCACGATGACCCCGGCGGATGTCGCGTTCAAGGCGGTCGCCGACGAGATGGGCGTGGGCGAGACATTCCGACGCACCCCGGTCGGGGTGTACTTCGGCACCGCACCCGGCCAGACCGACCCCGACCCGTTCTTCGGCGGCGCAGGACCCGACCGCACGGGCTGCCTGGAGTGTGGCGAGTGCATGACCGGCTGCCGGCACAACGCCAAGAACACGCTGATGAAGAACTACCTCGGGCTGGCCGAGCGGGCCGGCGCGGTCGTGCATCCGCTGACCACCGTCACCACCGTGCGACCGACCCCGGACGGGCGCTGGGCGGTGGACGCCCGGGTCACGACGTCCGTGGCCGGGACCGCGGCCGACCGGGCGCGCCGCACGGTCCGAGCGCTCCGGTCCGACCGGGACGACGCGGATGCCGGGCCCGGTGCCCCGGCCACCTTCACGGCCGGGCATGTGGTCTTCGCCGCGGGCACCTACGGCACCCAGGCGCTGCTGCACAAGATGCGGACGGACGGGGTGCTGCCCGGTCTGTCCCCGCGGCTGGGCCACCTGACCCGGACCAACTCCGAGTCGCTGCTGGGAGTCATGAAGGACGAGGTCCCCGACCCCGACTTCACGCACGGGGTGGCCATCACGTCGTCCTTCTTCCCCGAGCCGCACACGCACGTCGAGCCGGTCCGGTTCGGCAAAGGCTCCAATGCGATGTTCCTGCTGGGCACGCTGATGACCGATGGTGTCGAGGGGGTGCGCCGATACCGGGTGTGGCTGCGGGCGGCTCGCCGGAGTCCGCGTGACCTGCTCGCCTCGCTGAACAAGCGGCGGATGTCCGAGCGCGGCATCGTCGCCCTGGTCATGCAGAACGTGGACAACTCGCTGACCATCAGCGGGGAGCGCACCCGCTCGGGCCGGTTCCGGCTGCGCAGCAAGCAAGGTGAGGGCGAGCCGAACCCGCTGTGGATCCCGGTGGCCAACGATGTCGTGCGCCGGCTGGCGACCCGGCTCAACGCTCGTCCGGCCGGCACCTGGGGCGACGTGCTGGAGGCGCCGATGACCGCGCACTTCATCGGCGGCGCGATCATCGGGATGACCGGCGAGGACGGCGTGATCGACCCGTACCACCGGGTGCACGGCTACCCCGGCCTGCACATCGTGGACGGCTCGACGATGACCGCGAACCCGGGCGTGAACCCGTCGCTGACGATCACCGCGCTGGCCGAGCGCGCGATGTCGTTCTGGCCCAACGCCGGCGAGGCCGACCCCCGGCCGGAGCAGGGCAGCGGCCAGTACGCCCAGCTGCGCCCGGTGGCCCCCAAGAACCCGATCGTCCCGGACAGCGCCCCCGGCGCGCTGCGCCAGGTCGACCTCGGCATTCCGAAGGTGCCCTCCGCCGCCCAGTAGCCGCCCCCACGCGACGGCCGGCCGAGCCGCTGTGAACGCGCCCGTAGGCTTGCCTCGTGACGCATCCCCGCCCGGTCCTGGTCGTCGACTTCGGTGCCCAGTACGCCCAGCTGATCGCCCGGCGCGTGCGCGAGGCGCACGTCTACTCCGAGATCGTGCCCTCGACGATGCCGGTGCCCGAGATGCTGGCCAAGGATCCCGCGGCGGTGATCCTCTCCGGTGGGCCGAGCAGCGTGTACGCGCCCGGCGCCCCGGGCATCGACTCCGCCCTGTTCGGCGCCGGGGTGCCGGTGTTCGGCATCTGCTACGGGTTCCAGGCGATGGCCCAGGCCCTGGGCGGCGAGGTCGCGCACACCGGGCGCAGCGAGTTCGGCCGTACCGCGCTGGCGGTCGCCGAGCCCGGAGCCCTGTTCGCCGGGCTGCCCGACGAGCTGTCGGTGTGGATGTCGCACGGCGACAGCGTCGCCCGCGCCCCGGAGGGCTTCACCGTGACCGCCACCTCGCCGGGCGCGCCGGTCGCCGCGTTCGAGAATCTGGGCTCGCGCTGCGCGGGCGTCCAGTTCCACCCCGAGGTGCTGCACACCGAGCACGGCCAGCGCATCCTCGAGCGGTTCCTGCACGAGGTGGCCGGCATCGCGGCGGACTGGACGACCTCGGAGATCGTCGCCGAGCAGGTCGCGGCGATCCGCGCGCAGGTCGGCGATCACCGAGTGATCTGTGGGCTGTCCGGCGGCGTGGACTCCGCGGTGGCGGCGGCGCTGGTGCACCGCGCGGTCGGCGACCAGCTCACCTGCGTCTTCGTAGACCACGGCCTGCTGCGGGCCGGCGAGCGCGAGCAGGTCGAGCGCGACTACGTGGCCGCGACCGGCATCCGGCTGGTGGTCGTGGACGCCGCCGAGCGGTTCCTGGCCGAGCTGGCCGGGGTGACCGACCCCGAGACCAAGCGCAAGATCATCGGCCGGGTCTTCATCCGGGTGTTCGAGGACGCCGCGGCCGCGCTCGTCGCCGAGGGCGACGCCGGCGGGGGGACGGTCGACTTCCTGGTGCAGGGCACGCTGTACCCGGACGTGGTCGAGTCCGGCGGCGGCACCGGGACCGCCAACATCAAGAGCCACCACAACGTCGGCGGGCTGCCCGACGACCTGCAGTTCGCGCTCGTGGAGCCGCTGCGCACGCTGTTCAAGGACGAGGTGCGCATGGTCGGCGAGCAGCTCGGGCTGCCCCCGGAGATGGTCTGGCGCCACCCGTTCCCCGGGCCGGGGCTGGCCATCCGGATCATCGGCGCGGTCGACCAGGAGCGCCTGGACATCCTGCGCCGGGCGGACCTGATCGCCCGCGAGGAGCTGACCGCGGCCGGGCTGGACCGGCAGGTGTGGCAGTTCCCAGTGGTGCTTCTGGCCGACGTCCGCTCGGTCGGCGTGCAGGGCGACGGGCGCACGTACGGCCACCCGATCGTGCTGCGCCCGGTGTCCAGCGAGGACGCGATGACCGCCGACTGGTCGAAGCTGCCCTACGACCTGATCGCCCGGATCTCCAACCGCATCACCAACGAGGTCCGCGAGGTCAACCGGGTCGTGCTCGACGTGACGAGCAAGCCCCCGGGCACGATCGAGTGGGAGTAGCCCCCGCCCCCGCCCCCGCCCCCCCCCCCTCCCCCGCCCCCCGGC
>CAYQMN010000023.1:0-44784 GCA_964418695.1 uncultured Bifidobacteriaceae bacterium
GACATGCCCCGATCAAACCGGGCAGACGTGCTCACCCAATGGAGACACGCCCTAGGGCCAGACCGGTCGCACCCTGGCCTGCCCTCGGACAGACGTCCGCCCGGGGCCCGTGCCAGAGCGGCCGGTGCCCCGGGCGGTCCGGGTTCGAGGTTCGTGAGGCGTCAGCGGCTGCCGGCGTACGCGTCAGCCGGGTCCGGCCCGACGACCGCGAGCAGCGCGGCCTGGGTCTTCAGGGCCATGTTCAGCTTGCTCTCGGCGGCCCGCAGCTCGGCGGTGATCCGGTCGATCTCGGCGTTCAGCTTCGCGCGGTCCACGGTCATGTCCTCGCGCAGTGCGTCGGCCAATCCACCGATGAAGGCGACGCCGGACAGGCTGCCCAGCAGCTCGTTGGCGGCCGCGGAGCCTTCCTGCAGCGCTTGGGCCTGCTTCAGCTCGGCCTGGATCTCGGTGACGTTGGCCTCAGCCGCGGAGACCGCGGCCTTCGCCCTGGCTCGTGAGGTGTCGACGATTCCCATGCCGTTGTCTTGCCCGGCCACCGGGATCGGCAAACCCGGATGTGGGCAGGCTCTCACGCCGGGTGCGGGGCGACGGGGGTGTCGTCGGGCGCCGGTAGAATCGGCCCGCGTCCAGCCCCCCGCCTGACCAGGAGCGCACTGTGGCCCGCGTTGTCGTCGACGTCATGCTCAAGCCCGAGATCCTCGACCCCCAGGGGCGTGCCGTGATGGGCGCGCTGGGCCGGTTGGGCCTGGACCAGATCGCCTCGGTCCGCCAGGGCAAGCGCTTCGAGATCGAGGTCGACGGCGAGCTCGACGACGACCTCGCGGCCCGCCTCGACGAGCTGGCCGGCTCGCTGCTGAGCAACCCGGTCATCGAGGACTACGAGGTGTACGAGGAGCTCGACGAGGAAGGCTGCGGCGAGGACTGCGCCTGCGGTCACGACGTGGTCGTGGAGGGTCCGGCGTGAGCCGGATCGGGGTCGTCACCTTCCCCGGCTCGCTGGACGACGCCGACGCCGCGCGCGCGATCGAGCTGGCCGGCGCCGAGGCGGTCCGGCTCTGGCACGGCGACGCCAGCCTGCAGGACGTCGACGCGGTGGTGCTGCCCGGCGGGTTCTCCTACGGCGACTATCTGCGGTGCGGCGCGATCAGCCGGTTCTCCCCGGCGATGCAGTCGGTCATCGCCGCGGCCGGCGAGGGGCTGCCCGTCCTGGGCATCTGCAACGGCTTCCAGGTGCTGTGCGAGTCCCACCTGCTGCCCGGCGCATTGACCCGCAACTCCGGGCTGCACTTCGTGTGCCGCGACCAGGTGCTGGAGATCGCCAACGCGGCCACCCCGTGGACCCGGGACTACGAGGCCGGCGAGCGGATCGTGGTCCCGCTGAAGAACGGCGAGGGCCGCTACCAGGCCGACGAGGCCACGCTGGACCAGCTCGAAGCCGAGGGCCGGGTGGTCGCCTACTACGTGGGCAACCCGAACGGCTCCCAGCGCGACATCGCCGGGGTGTGCAACGAGGCGGGCAACGTCGTGGGCCTGATGCCGCACCCGGAGCACGCGGTCGAGTCGCTGACCGGTCCGGGGACCGACGGGCTGGGCTTCTTCACCTCGATCCTGGCCCACCTGACCGCGACCGGGAGCGTGCGCGAGCCGGCGCTGGCCGGGGCTGCCGTGGGGAGCCCCGCATGATCGACACCGTCACCCGCGCCGAGGACACGCCCGACCAGCCGCAGCCCTACGCCGAGCTGGGCGTGCGCGCCGAGGAGTACGCGCGCATCCGCGAGATCCTGGGCCGGCGCCCGACCAGCTCCGAGCTGGCGATGTACTCGGTCATGTGGAGCGAGCACTGCTCGTACAAGTCCTCGAAGGTCCACCTGCGCCAGTTCGGCGAGAAGAAGCCGCACTCCGACGCGCTGCTCGTGGGCATGGGCGAGAACGCTGGCGTGGTCGACATCGGCGACGGCTGGGCGGTCACGTTCAAGGTCGAGTCGCACAACCACCCCTCGTACGTCGAGCCCTACCAGGGGGCCGCGACGGGGGTCGGCGGGATCGTCCGCGACATCATGAGCATGGGCGCCCGCCCGGTCGCGGTCATGGACCCGCTGCGGTTCGGTGCCGCGGACCACCCGGACACCCGCCGAGTGCTGCCCGGGGTGGTCGCTGGGATCGGCGGCTACGGCAACTGCCTGGGCCTGCCGAACATCGGCGGCGAGGTCGTGTTCGACGCGGTGTACCAGGGCAATCCGCTGGTCAACGCGCTGTGCGTGGGCGTGATGCGCCACGAGGACATCCACCTCGCGAGTGCTCACGGCGTGGGCAACCTGGTGGTCCTGTACGGGGCGCGCACCGGCGGCGACGGCATCGGCGGCGCCTCGATCCTGGCCTCGGAGACGTTCACCGACACCGGCCCGACCAAGCGGCCCGCGGTGCAGGTGGGCGACCCGTTCATGGAGAAGCTGCTCATCGAGTGCACGCTCGAGGTGCTGCACGCCGGGTTGGTCGAGGGGATCCAGGACCTGGGCGCGGCGGGCATCTCGTGTGCCACGTCGGAGCTGGCCAGCAACGGCGAGGGGGGCATGCATGTGGTCCTGGACCGGGTGCTGCTGCGCGACCACACGCTCTCGCCCGAGGAGATCCTCATGAGCGAGTCGCAGGAGCGGATGGCCGCGGTCGTCCACCCCGGCCGCATCGAGGAGTTCCTGGCGATCTGCGCGAAGTGGGACGTCGAGGCCGCGGTCATCGGCGAGGTCAACGACTCCGGGCGCCTGACGATCGAGTGGCGGGGCGAGCAGATCGTGGACGTGCCGCCGCGCACGGTGGCCCACGAGGGCCCGGTGTACGAACGGCCGATCGCGCGTCCCGAGTGGCTGACCGCGCGTCAGGACGACGCCCCCACGCCCGCCCGGCTGGCTCGGCCGGAGACGGCAGCCGAGCTGCGCGGCACGCTGTTGCGCCTGCTCGCCTCGCCCAACCTCGCCGCCAAGGACTGGATCACCGACCAGTACGACCGGTATGTGCAGGGCAACACGGTCCTGGCGCAGCCCGAGGACGCCGGCGTGATCCGGGTCGACGAGGGGACCGGCCGGGGCGTCGCGCTGGCCACCGACTGCAACGCCCGGTTCGCCGCGCTGGACCCGTACGCGGGCGCACAGCTGGCGTTCGCCGAGGCCCACCGCAACGTCGCGGTCACCGGCGCGATCCCGCTGGCGGTCACCAACTGCCTGAACTTCGGGTCGCCCGAGGACCCGGCGGTCATGTGGCAGTTCCAGGAGGCGGTCACCGGCCTGGCCGACGCTTGCCAGAAGATCGGCACGCCGGTCACCGGCGGCAACGTGTCGTTCTACAACCAGACCGGCGACGTCGCGATCCACCCGACGCCGGTCGTCGGGATGCTCGGCGTCCTGGACGACGTGGCCCGGCGCACCCCGATGGCCTGGGGGCCGGACGGTGAGCTGATCTACCTGCTCGGCGCCACCCGCGACGAGCTGGGGGGGTCCGAGTGGGCGCACGTCGTGCATGGCCACCTCGGTGGGATGCCGCCGCACCTGGACCTGGACGCCGAGCGCGTGCTCGGGCAGATCCTGGTCGCCGGCTCGCGCGACGGGCTGTTCACCGCCGCGCACGACGTCTCCGAGGGCGGGGTCGCGGTCGCGCTGGTCGAGATGGCGCTGCGGGCCGGCACCGGCGCGCGCTGCTGGGTGCCCACCGAGCTGGATCCGTTCGTGTTCCTGCTCTCCGAGTCGGTCACCCGGGCGATCGTCGTCGTCCCGCGCTCCGAGGAGCTGCGGTTCACCGAGATGTGCGCAGCCCGCGACTTCCCGGCGACGCGCATAGGCGTGGTCGACTCCGGCATCGGCGCCGAGTCCGGGCTGGGTAGCGAGTCCGGCCACAGCGCGGAGTCCGGTCCCAGTGCGGAATCCGGCCGCGTGGAGTCCGGCCGCGTGGAGTCCGGCCTCGCGGAGTCGGGCCTGGGGGAGTCGGGCCACGGTGCGGACGCTCAGGCGCTGGTCATCGACGGCGTCTTCGGCGAGTCCGTCGTCCTCCCGCTGGACGAGATCCGCGAATCCCGAGAGGCCACGCTCCCAGCGCTGTTCGGCTAGCCCCGCGCTCGACACGGGGCCGCTGTGGGGGCTGGCGACGGCTGGTCTGCCGCGTGCGTCGGCGGGTCTCGGGGCCGAGCCCCATGCCGGTCGAGCCTGTCGAGGCCCCGCTGAGAGGGTGCGTGAGGCCACGGCGGTCTGCCGCTGACCTGTCACCATCAGGGGTGTGGGCATCGACGACTACGAGCAGGTGCTGCTGACCTCCCGCGCCGACCTGCGCGGCTGGCTGACCGTGAACGCCGACATAGCTCCGGGAGTCTGGGCCGTCACCTACAAGCGCGCCACCGGTGAGCCGGCCCCGTCGTACGAGGAGCTCGTCCTCGAGTCCCTCTGCTTCGGCTGGATCGACTCGACGCTGCGCACGCGGGACGAGCGCACCTCGATGCAGCTGCTCACACCCCGCAAGCCGCAGTCGACCTGGGCCGCCACGAACAAGGCGCGCGTCGAGCTGCTCCTCGCGCAGGGCCTGATGACCGAGCGGGGGCTCCGCGCGATCGAGGTCGCCAAGGCGAACGGGTCGTGGTCGGCGCTGGACGCCGTGGAGCGCCTGGAGATCCCCGACGACCTGGCCGACGCCCTAGCGGCCCGCCCGAGCGCCCGCGAGCACTTCGACGCCTTCCCGCCGAGCGCCCGCAAGCAGGCCCTGTGGTTCATCGCCAGCGCCAAGCGCCCAGCCACCCGAGCCACCCGAGTAGCCAAGGTCGCAGAAGCAGCAGCCCACAACCTCCGAGCAGTGTGACCCACCCCCACCCCCCACCCCGCCCCCCCGCCCCCCCGCCCCCGCATTTGCTCCGTTCTTCGTCATCTGCTCCGCCCCCGGGTGGAGCAGATGACAGTTCACGGAGCAGATTGGGCGGGACCGGGCCAAAACCGGATCACTGATGGCGCTGTCGCACTCTGGCCAGCCCCCGGAAGATCCGATCCGCCAGCTGCTGCTCGTCCCAGAGCTGGTCCCAGGTGACGTGGACGATCTCGTACCCAAGCTCGACCAGGTAGTCGTGGCGACGCTTCTCGTTCCAGTGGGCGGCCTCGGGCGATCCGTCCATCGAGTACTTCGCGCGGCCGTCGAACTCGACCAGCAGCCAGTCCTCCACGAGGAAGTCCCCCCGGTAGCGTCCGATCACGACTTGCTCACGGGGCTGGAAGCCGAGCCGCCGAAGCCTGAGTCTGGTCAGAGTCTCGCCGGGGCTCTCTGCCAGCGCGCTGGCGAGGCCGGGGAGTCGCCGCGCACGCGCTGCACCCGTGCTGTGCTGGACTCGCGCGGCGGCCTCGCCCAGCTCCTCCGCCTGGATCAGGCCGAGGTGGAGGGCTGCATCGGCGATGACGACTCCCCAGTCCGGCGACACGACGCGGGCACTGTCCAGGACGGTGAGCAGGGGATCGGACATAGGCAGCCCGCCCAGCAGGCGGCGATGCTCGGACGGCAGCGGACGGGAGTGCAGGTGGTACCCCGGGGCCGACTTGGGCCGACCCTTGCGTTCTTCAGTCGGAGAGAGGTGCACCGAGCCGAGCATCTCCCGTGTGACCGGCAGCCCCCAGCACGTCGCCGCCGATGTGTGCGTCACCGCCACATGCGCCAACCGGTCGACGACCGCTCGGACACGCAGCCTGTGCAGGTCCTCCGGGTTGAGCTCGCGAGCGGCGGCGTAGGCGCCCGTGGTCAAGCGGTCGAGCGGGCGCCGATGGGACCGCCAATCGCGGTCGCCGACGCCCTCGGCCACCGCCTGTCGATGGGTGGAGATCGTAGGTAGCTGCACGCGCGCAGGGTGCCCCCGAGCGGACACGCGGTCCACCCCCTGGAGCCCAATGCCTGTGGACTCCGCGCGGGCGTCTGGTCAGGACCCGTCCGCGGACGAGCGGGGCAGCCCGCGGCGCCCAGCGTCTGCTCCCGTTCCCGCGATTTGCTCCGTTCTTCGGCATCTGCTCCGCCCACGGGTGGAGCAGATGCCGCGGAGTGGAGCAGATGCCCCCGGGTGGAGCGTGCGGGGCATCGGGGCGAGGATCGCCGGGTGGATCCGCTCTTGGTCGTGGCCGTTGCCGGGGTAGGGGCGGGAGCGCTGGCCCAGTCGGTGACGGGGCTGGGGTTCTCGCTGGTCGCAGCCCCGGGGCTGATCGCCTTGCTCGGACCGCGCGACGGAGTCGCGGTCGTCGTGCTGCTCGGCACCCTGGCCTCGGTGATCCCGCTGGCGCATCAGTGGCGTCACGTGCTCGTGCGCGACGGCCTCACGCTGCTGGTGCCGACCCTGCTGGCCACGCCGGTCGTGGGTCTGATCGTGGCGGGTGCGGACACGAGCGTCCTGGCCGTCGCTGCCGGGATCGGCGTCCTGATCGGGGTCGCGGCGCTCTGGCGGGGGCTGCGCTGGTCGCGTCTGCACTCGGCTCCCGGCGCGATCGGGGCCGGGATCGCCAGTGCGACGCTGAACGTGGTCGGCGGCGTCGGCGGTCCGCCCGTGGCCCTGTACGCGGCCAACGCGGGCTGGGATCCGCACCGCACTCGCGCGACCCTGCAAGGCTTCTTCCTGGCCCAGGGGATCGTGACCGTCGCGGTCCTCGGGGTGTCCCTACCGACCCCGGCGATGCTCGTCGCCCTCCTGACCGGCGCCCTCGTGGGCACCTGGGCCGCCCCGCGAATCCCGCACGAGGCGGCGCGGCACGCGGTCCTGGTGGTAGCCGGCCTCGGCGGGATCGGGCTGATCCTGGGCAACGTGTGAGAGCCGACGCGAGCCCCGACCGCCGTGAACGGCCGGCGGCAGTGTGACGCGGGCGACCGGGGTGGGACTCGACGGGCTCGATCGGCCGGTGGGCCGGGCAGCGAGGGCGGGTGTCGCTCTGGCGGGGGCGGCGTCAGACCTGCGCGGGGCTCGCGGGGTGCTGGCGCCAGCCGCCGGGGGGGATCAACGGGAGCCAGGGGGGATCAACGGGAGCCAGGGGGGATCAACGGGAGCCAGGGGGAGAGGTCGGCTCGCTGGCCGCTGGCTCGGATTCGTCCGGCCGCTCGAGCGTCCTCCCACGTCAGGTCGCCGAGCGTCAGCGCGAGCCACGTGGGCGGGTCCATCTCGACGACTGCCGACGGGGTGCCGCGCCGGTGCACCGGCCCGGCGACTGCCTGGACCGCGCCCAGCGGTGGGATCCGCACCTCGACCGAGTGCCCGGGCGCCTGGGCGGCCAGCAGCTGAAGCGTGTACTTGACGGCCGTCCGGGCGGTGACCCGCTCGACGGCCCCGCCCTGCTCGTAGGCCGCATGCACCGAACGCAGGGCGGCCATGCCCTCGACGTCGGGCACCGCGGCGCGGACCGCCATCAGGGCACGTCCAAGTCTCGCGGCGGCGCGGCATGCCGGCCGAGGAGCGGGGGCAGCTCGGTCAGGGACGTGATCGTGCGGAATCTCCCGGCGAGGTCCGCCGGGGGCTCGCGGTGCGGCTCGGCGGTCTGCGGCCGGCGCACCCACACCGCCTGCATCCCGGCGTCCAGCGCTCCGACGACGTCGACGTCGACGCGGTCGCCCACCATCAGGCAGTCCGCCGGGTCGACCCCGAGCCGTCGCGCGGCCTCCAGGAACGGCGCCGGATCGGGCTTCGGCACGCCCAGGTCGCCGGAGACGACGACCACGGAGACGAGCCCGTCGAGATCCAGTGCCGCGACCTTCTGGCGCTGCTGGACGCTGTCGCCGTTGGTCACGATCCCCATCGGCACGCCGGGAATCCCGGCGAGCGCGGAGAGCACGTCCGGGGCCTCGGCGAACGGGACCCACCCGCGCTCGTATCCGGTCACGTACGAGCCGAACCAGGACTGCTCCTCGCCGTCCGGCACCGCGACGTCCAGGGCCGCGGCCCAGTCGCGGATGCGACCGGCGCGGCTGGCCTCCAGGCTGATCTCGCCCACGAGATAGGCCTCGAACCAGCCGGGAAAGGCGGCGCCCCAGGCCAGCAGAGCGGCTTGGAGATCCCGGTCCGGGCAGCGGTCGGCGACCAGCTCGCCCACGCCGCTGCGCCACGCCGCCCCGGCGTCCAGCAGCGTGTCGTCCAGGTCGAACAGCACCGCGTGAACCTCTCGCACGGCGCAATACCACCACGGGATCGGGAGTTCCGAGCACCATGCCCCCGGCGGCGATGTGGAACGGCCCACACCGGCCGATCGGAGGTCAGTCGCTGTCGGTGGGGGCACCTACACTCATCCCGTGGCGCGCGGCGACGGCAGGCTCACCCACGACCTGGACCCCCAGGACAGGGGACCGCAGGACGCGTGTGGAGTGTTCGGCGTCTACGCCCCCGGCGAGGAGGTCGCCAAGCTCACGTACTTCGGCCTCTACGCACTCCAGCACCGCGGCCAGGAGTCGGCGGGCATCGCGGTCAGCGACGGCCACCAGACCGTGGTCTACAAGGACATGGGCCTGGTCTCTCAGGTGTTCACCGAGGGGGCGCTGGGCTCGCTGCAGGGCCACGTCGCGGTCGGCCACTGTCGCTATTCGACCACCGGGTCGAGCGTGTGGGAGAACGCCCAGCCGACCTTCCGGGCGACGGCCACCGGGCATGTCGCCCTGGCCCACAACGGCAACCTGACCAACACCCACGAGCTGGCCGTGCGGGTCGCCGAGGTCCAGGCCGGGTCGGGCGCGCTGCCGATGGGGTCGGTCATCTCGGCCACCTCCGACACCGAGCTGCTGACCGCCCTGCTGGCCGCCCACCCGGGCGAGTCGCTGCTCCAGGCCGCCGTCGACGAGCTGCCGCACGTGCGCGGCGCGTTCAGCCTCGTGTTCATGGACGACACCACGCTCTACGCCGCCCGCGACCCGCAGGGGATCCGCCCGCTGGTGCTGGGCAAGCTGGAGGGTGAGGGCTGGGCGGTCGCCTCGGAGACCGCCGCGCTGGACATCGTGGGGGCGGTGTTCGTGCGGGAGGTCGAGCCCGGTGAGGTCCTGGCCATCGACGAGCGCGGGGTCCGCTCCGACCGGTTCGCCCGGGCCGAGCCCAAGGGGTGCCTGTTCGAGTACGTCTACCTGGCCCGCCCGGACACCCGGATCGCCGGGGTCAGCGTGCACGCCACCCGCGTCCAGATCGGGCGCACGCTGGCCTCCGAGCACCCGGTCGAGGCCGACCTGGTCATCCCGGTCCCCGAGTCGGGCACCCCGGCGGCTGTCGGGTACGCCCAGGGCAGCGCGCTGCCGTTCGCCCAGGGCCTGGTGAAGAACGCGTACGTCGGCCGGACCTTCATCCAACCCTCCCAGACGATCCGCCAGCTGGGCATCCGGCTCAAGCTGAACCCGCTGCGCGAGGTGATCGAGGGCAAGCGGCTGGTCGTGGTGGACGACTCGATCGTGCGTGGCAACACCCAGCGCGCCATCGTGAAGATGCTGCGCGACGCCGGCGCCCGAGAGGTCCATGTGCGGATCTCCAGCCCGCCGGTGATGTGGCCGTGCTTCTACGGCATCGACTTCGCCACGCGCAACGAGCTGATCGCCAGCACGCGCACGGTCGAGGAGATCCGTGAGTCGATCGGCGCGGACTCCCTGGGCTTCGTGTCCCTGGAGGGGCTCACCGAGGCCACCACCCTGAGCGAGACGCGGCTCTGCCGCGCCTGCTTCGACGGCCGCTACCCGATCGCGCTGCCCGAGCCCGAGCTGCTCGGCAAGCACCTGCTCGAGATCACCCCGGTCGGAGCGAGCCGGTGAGCGAGCCGGGGGCCACCTACGCCGACGCGGGGGTCGACGTCGAGGCGGGGGAGCGGGCCGTGACGCTCATGCGCGAGAGCCTCGCGCGCGCCCAGCGCCCGGAGACGGTCGGCGCGGTCGGCGGCTTCGCCGGACTCTTCGACGCCTCCGCGCTGCTGCGCTTCCGCCGGCCCCTGCTGGCCACGTCCACCGACGGCGTCGGCACCAAGATCGAGGTGGCCCGCCGGATGGGCGTGCACGACACCATCGGGATCGACCTGGTCGCGATGGTCGTCGACGACCTGGTCGTCTGCGGGGCCGAGCCGCTGTTCATGACCGACTACATCGCGGTCGGCGCGGTGGACCCGGTGCGGGTTGCCGCCATCGTCTCCGGGATCGCCGAGGGCTGCCACCGCGCGGGCGTCGCCCTGGTGGGCGGCGAGACCGCCGAGCACCCCGGACTGATGGCCCCGGACGAGTACGACGTGGCCGGCGCGGGCACCGGGGTCGTCGAGGCCGACGAGCTGCTGGGCCCGCAGCGGGTGCTGGCCGGCGACGTCCTGGTGGCCCTGGAGTCCTCGGGGCTGCATTCGAACGGCTACTCGCTGGCCCGGCACGTCCTGTTCGAGCGGGCCGGCTGGCGGCTGGACCGGCACGTGCCCGAGCTGGGTCGCTCGCTCGGCGAGGAGCTGCTGGAGCCGACCCGGATCTACACCCTGGACCTGCTGGACCTGATCGGCCTGGGTGGGGTGCACGCCCTCTCGCACGTCACCGGGGGCGGGCTGGCCGCCAACCTGGCGCGCGTGCTCCCCGAGGACCTGCACGCCGAGGTGGACCGGGCGACCTGGCTGCCGCCGGCGATCTTCGCGCTGATCGGCGAGCTCGGCGGGGTCGCCCTGATCGAGCGGGAGCGCACGTTCAACGAGGGCATCGGGATGATCGCCGTGATGGCCCCGGACCGGGTGGCCGACGGCGTGCGCCGGCTCAACCAGGCGGGGATCCGCTCCTGGGTGTGCGGCCACGTCCGCGCGCGCACAGAGTCCGACCACTCGGACTCGCCGGCCAAGGGTGGGGTCGGCGGGTCGGTGCGGCTGGTCGGCGAGCACCGCTGAAGGTGCGGACCGGCGCGCGAGTCACCGTCGTCCCGACGTGCACCCGGACTCGGTCGACGCAAGCTCAGCGCGCGGGCTCGTCGTCCTCGTCGTCGTCCTCGTCGTCTCCCGCGTACTTCGCGTAGAGATCGTCGTCGAACTCGTCCTCGTCCTCGTCGGTCTCCGGGGAGGAGCCGGCGAGCTCGGCCTGGAGTCGCTCCAGGTCGGTCGTCGGGCCGCCGTACTTCAGCTGGCGGGCCACCTTCGTCTGCTTGGCCTTCGCTCGGCCGCGCCCCATGGCTCGACCCCCTCCTCCGGTGCTGTCCCGGGCGGTGCGTGTGCTCGGTGCCGGTGCTCCGACGTGCCACAGCCTGCCCGGTCCTGACCGCCCTTCAGCGGTCGGTCTCGCGCAGGATCAGGCCCCCATCTTACCCATGGGGAGGATGGTCACGCGCAAGCCGGCGAGTCGAACGGGTCGCGCTGCGCCAGACGGGGCAGGGGCAAGTGGCTACGGTGCGTGAGGAGTTCGCAACAGGCAGCAAGCAGATCGCGCATCTTACGCCGTGATCGACCCAATGCGGAGTATCTTGGGCCGAAAGCCCTGTTCGTGTTGATGCACCTCCGCGCCCGGTGCCATTCTTCGCATGTCCAATTCATGAAGTTCCGGACTTTCGGGGAACTGAGGTGCAGCGATGGCGGGTCGGCAGCAGGCGGTCGAGTCTCTTCTCACTCCCGCCGAGGTGGCGGCCCTGTTCCGTGTCGACCCCAAGACGGTGACCCGCTGGGCGAATTCGGGGAAGCTGACCTCGATCCGCACCCTGGGCGGTCACCGGCGCTACCTGGAGAGCGAGGTCCGCAGCCTCTTGGAGAACATCCCGTCGCCGCGGCCGGCCGACCCACAGGACACGTGAGCCCGGCTCCGGCCGTGCTCGTCACCGTCCCGGCAGCCGCGAGCGCCCCGGTCGAGGTCAGCGGGCCGCCCCGGGCACCAGCCAGCGGTCGTCGCGAACCCGCCAGGTGAACGCGACCGCCCGGGCCAGCATGAACACCGTGATCGCCCACCACAGGTCGGCCACCGAGCCGTGCGCACGCAGCACCCACAGCGCGGCCGGGATGAAGCACACCAGCGCGGCCAGCTGCGCCCAGGCCAGATAGACCGCGTCGCCCGCCCCCAGCAGCACCCCGTCGAGCACGAAGACCAGCCCGCCCAGTGGCTGCATGAGCGCCAGCACGACCAGCGCCGAGCGCACCATGACGTGGACCGCCGGGTCGTCGCCGAAGAGGCCCGGCAGCCACGGCCGTGCCAGCAGCACCAAGACCATCAGCAGCAGGCCCAGGACGACCCCCCAGCGGACCATCTGCCAGGTGATCGCCCGCGCCGCGCCCAGCGCCCCGGCGCCCAGCCGGTGGCCGAGCAGGGCCTGGCCGGCGATCGCCAGGGCGTCCATCCCCAGCGCGAGCAGGTACCAAACCGTGAAGGTGACGTAGTACGCGGCGAGCTCGGCGTCGCCCAGCCGGGCGGCCACCGCGATCGCGAGCACGAGCACCCCGCGCAGCGCGACCGTGCGCCAGAACAGGGGGACCGCGCCCCGGGCGGCGACCAGCACGCCGGTGCGGCTGGGGCGCAGCGACGCGCCGGCCAGCCGGGCGCGGCGGGCCAGCACGAGCAGGTACAGCACCGCCTGCACCAGCTCCGCGGCGACGGTGGCCCAGGCTGATCCGGTGATGCCCCAGCCGGCTGCCAGCACCAGGTAGGCGGCCAGCACGAGGTTGGTCAGCACCGAGATCAGCGTGACCCACAGCGTGGTGGCGGTGTCCTGCAGCCCGCGCATGACCCCGATGGCGGCCAGCGCCACGAGCGCGAACGGGAACGCCACGCTGATCGTGCGCAGGAATCCCAGGGCCTCGTGGGACACCTCGGGCGAGGTGCCGAGCAGGTCCAGCAGGGCCGGCGCCGAGAGCCACGTGAGGATCATCGCGAGCAGGCCCAACCCGAGTCCGAGGCCGATTCCCTCGATCCCGTCGGTGATCCCGCGTGCGACCTGACCAGCGCCCACGCGCCGGGCGACCACGGCGGTCGTGCCGTAGGCCAGGAAGACCGCGACCCCGGTCAGCGTCGTGAAGACCTGGGCCCCCGCTCCGAGGGCGGCCAGCGACGCGGTGCCCAGCGTGCCGACGATCGCGGCGTCGATGAGGGTGAACAGCGGCTGGGCGACCAGGGCGCCGAATGCCGGCACCGCCAGGCGCAGGATCGCCTGGCTGGAGGTGTGCGCGGACAGGTCGGAGGCCACGCCCTGGACCCTAGACGCGCCGGTCGGGCGGCGAGGCCGAGTCGCGCGCGGCGCCTCGGCTACTCGGGCGCGACCGACACTGCGACCGAGAGCAGCACGGCGCTGTCGGTCAGCGCGCTCAGCGAGTGGCGCCGCGGCGGGATGGTCACGAGGTCACCGGCGCTGCCGGGCCACGTCTCGTCGCCGGCGTGCAGCTCGACCCGGCCGCGCAGCACCTGCAGGGTCGCCTCACCGGGGCTGTCGTGCTCGCCCAGCCCCTGGCCGGCGGCCAGCGCGACGACCGTCTGGCGCAGCGCGTGCTCGTGGCCGCCGTGAATCGTGCGGGACGCCCGTCCAGCGCGAGCGGCTCGGGCGTCGGCGAGCAGCTCCTCGGCGACTGTCTCCAGCGAAACGCTGTCCATCGGGCTCCTCCTGAGGTCACGGTAGGTGGAGGCCAGGATGCCACTGCCGCCGGGCGCGCGTGGGTGTGGGAATCCCCAGGCCGGGCATCGCGTTACTGTGGCACCACAGCCCCGCTCCCGAGGAGTCCCGGTGACGATCAGCGACCGCTTCGCGCCGCATCCCGCGCGCTGACGCGTCCGTTCGCTCTCCGAGCGCCCGCGTCAGTGCCCCCGCTGACCTCCAGGAGCGCTGTGTTCCCGCAATCCCCCGCGGTCGTCCTCGACCGCGCCACCTTCACCTGGCCTGACGGCTCCCGCGCGCTGGACGACATCTCCGGGTCGTTCACGACGGGCCGGACCGGGCTGACGGGGGCCAACGGCTCCGGCAAGTCCACCCTGCTGCGGCTGATCGCCGGTCGACTCCGGCTGACCTCGGGCCGGATCACCACCGCTGGCGAGGTCGCCCTGCTGCCCCAGGAGCTGACGCTGCGGACCGCCGACACGGTCGCCGAGCTGCTGGGCGTCGCCGGGGCGGTGCACGCACTGCGGGCGCTGGCAGACGGGGATGCCGATCCCCGGCACTTCGAGGCCCTCGGAGACGACTGGGACGTCGAAGCGCGGGCCGGCGGCCTGCTCGACGAGCTCGGCATGGGCGAGGTCGAGCTGGACCGGCCGGTCGGCCGGCTGTCCGGCGGCGAGGCGGTGCTGATCGCGCTGGCCGGGCTGCGGCTGCGCGGTGCGCCGGTCGTGCTGCTCGACGAGCCGACGAACAATCTGGACCGGGTGGCCCGCCAGCGGCTCTACGCGCAGGTCGTGGGGTGGCGCGGCGCGCTCGTCGTGGTCAGCCACGACAGCACGCTGCTGGACCTCATGGACGCGACCGCCGAGCTGCGCGCCAGTCAGCTGAGTGTGTTCGGTGGCCCGCTCTCCGAGTTCCGGGCGGCGCTGGCCGAGGAGCAGGACACGGCCGCGCAGGCCCTGCGTACGGCCGAGCAGCGGCTGCGCGTCGAGCGGCGGCAGCGGGCGGAGGCCCAGACGAAGCTCGCGCGTCGGGCCCAGCAGGGTCGGCGTTCGGCGCAGCGCAAGGTCGCGGCGAAGATCGTGCTGAACTCGCGGAAGGCCGCGGCCCAGGTCACCGCCGGCCGCGCGCGCGACCAGGCCGACGCCAGTGTCGAGGAGGCCCGCGCGGCGGTGGCCCGCTCCCAGGAGCGGATCCGCGACGACGCGGCGATCCGGGTCCGGCTGCCCGACCCGCGGGTCGCGGCGTCGCGCAGGCTGGCCACGCTGCACGACCCCGAGCGGTCAGTCGAGCTGCGCGGCCCGCAGCGGGTCGCGCTCGTCGGCCGCAACGGCGTGGGCAAGACCCGGCTGCTGCAGTCGCTGGTCGATCCGGGGGGCGCGGCCGGACTCCCGGTCTCCGGCGTCGCCCACACCGACAGGATCGGGCTGCTCGCCCAGCGCCTCGACGACCTGGACGACCACGCGACCGTGCTCGACTGCGTCCGTGCGGCGGCTCCCGGCGTGCCGCCCGGTGAGGTCCGCGCGCAGCTCGCGCGGTTCCTGCTGCGGGCCGACGCGGTGGCCCGGCCGGTCGGGTCGCTGTCCGGGGGTGAGCGCTTCCGGGTGGCGCTGGCGCGGCTGCTGCTCGCCGACCCGCCGCACCAGCTGCTGCTGCTCGACGAGCCGACCAACAACCTCGACCTGGACAGCCGAGAGTCCCTGGTCGGCGCGCTCTCGGACTACCGGGGCGGGCTGCTCGTGGTCAGCCACGACGACGACTTGCTCGGCCGCATCGACGTCGACCTGGTCGTCGAGCTGGCGGCCGGCCGACTCACGGCCACGGAGATCTGAAGTCGCGGGGCGGGCAGTGGGTACCGTGCGCGCGACCGCCATGGTGATGCGACCGGCCGACCACGACCACGATGGCCACGATCAGGACCGGCACCAGGATCCAGGCGTGCGTCAGCACGACGAGCAGGAACAGCACCGGGATGACGGGGAAGCCGCGCGGCGGCCCCTGCCGGTGATGGTGGGGCACGCCAGCGCCCCGCTGAGCCCAGGGCGGGCCAGTCGGGGCGGTGGTTGCGGGGAGCGCCGGGCGGGCCGGCGGCACGGCGCGGCGGGGCAGGTCGGCGAACAGCGGGTCGAGGTCGGTGGCCAGCCGTGCCTGGCTGGCCACCTCCATCCGGGCGTGGAACTCGTCGACGTCCAGGCGACCCTCCGCGTAGGCGTCGGCCAGCGCGGAGATCGCCTCGGACCGCTCCTGGTCGCTGAGCCGGTAGGGCTGCACCCCACCGGGCTCGGCCGGCTCGGACCCCGCCGCCGAGCTCACGGCCGGCTGCCGTCCGCGTCGTCCTGCTCGTCCGCGTCGTCCTGCTCCTCCTCGGAGAGGATCCGGTAGAGGTCGCGGCGAGCACCCTTGAGGATCTCGCGGGCTGCCTCGCGCTGCTGCTCGGTGCCCGAGCCCAGCACGGTCAGGGCAGCGCCGCCGACGCCCCAGATGAGCTCGCGCAGATCGGTGAGATCCTCGTGCTCGGGCTCGGCGGTGTTGTCGACGAAGACTCGGCTCAGGTCGTCGGCGCGCTCGTGCGCGTACTGCTGACCGGCCTCGGTCAGGCTGAAGACCTTGCGGCCGTCGATCTTCTCGTCGTCGATCAGGCCCTCGTCCTGCAGGGCCGAGAGCGCGGGGTAGATGGAGCCCGGGCTCGGGCTCCACGCGCCGCCGCTGCGCTCGGCGATGTCCTGGATGAGCTGGTAGCCGTGCCGGGGGCCCTCGACCAGCAGGGCCAGGATGGCCAGCCGGACGTCGCCGCGGGAGGCGCGACCGCGACCGCCCCGACCTCGGCGCGGGTCGCCCGAGCCTCGGCGCGGATGGCCGCCGGGCGGCCCCCACGGGAAGCCCATCGGCGGGCCCCATGGCCCCCAGCCGCCGCCCGGTCCCCGCTGCCCGCCGCCGCCGGGCCCGCGGCCGCCACCCCGTCCGGGGCGCGAGGGGGCTTCGGTCCGGTCGCTGGCCGCGGCCAGCCAGGCCTCGCGCAGCGCGCGCTTGGCCTCGCGCAGGTCGTCTCTGGTCCAGGGGCCGCACTGGCTCTCGTGCGGCATGCTGCCGAATGCGAATGATGCTGTCATGGTGTCCTCCTCAGGATCACGTTCGTTCGTGTGAGCATCACGATATATCGTCAACACTCGCAGCGCAACCCCGTGCCAAGAGCTGAGGGGGCCCGCGCACGACGAAGGCCCAGCAGGGACTCTGCTGGGCCTTCGAGAAGGGGTGGCCAGGGGCGGGGTCGAACCGCCGACCTTCCGATTTTCAGTCGGACGCTCGTACCAACTGAGCTACCTGGCCAGGGTCACGTGGGTGACCTGACTGCCAGCGACCCCGACGGGACTCGAACCCGCGACCTCCGCCGTGACAGGGCGGCGCGCTAACCAACTGCGCTACGGGGCCTTGCGTTGCCGCGAGGCTGTAGGTACTGCTCCTTGACAGGTACTGCTCCCTGGCCCGGGGGCCACGGTCCGTGCTGTCGTGCTGTCGTGCCGACGTGCTGTTCGTGCCGACCGCCGGGGCGGACGTAGCCCCAACGGGATTCGAACCCGCGCTACCGCCTTGAAAGGGCGGCGTCCTGGGCCGCTAGACGATGGGGCCGCCGGTGGTGCTGGACTCGATCCCTCCGGACTGTGCGCCCGGTTGGAACGACGTGAAGCATACGACGAGCGCGTGGGGTTTCCCAAACCCGGGGACCGCTCCCGCCACGGCGGCCGGGCCCGGTCCGGGCACCCTCGCCCATGCGCGAGGATTGCCCCCGTGGATCGCCCGGGCACCGCCACGGCCCGGCCGCTGCGAGGAGTGACATGCCCGACCGCTTGAGCCCCTTGGACGTCTCCTTCCTGTACATGGAGGAGCCGACCACGCCGATGCACGTCGGTGGGGTGGCCGTCTTCGAACAGCCCGAGGACGGCTTCGACTATGACCGACTGGTGCACCTGATCCGCGAGCGGATCAGCCTGGTGCCGCGCTACCGCCAGCGGATCCGCTGGGTGCCCGGCCGGCTGGCCAATCCGGTCTGGGTCGACGACGAGAGCTTCGACGTGACCTACCACGTGCGCCGGTCGGCGCTGCCCCGGCCGGGCACGCAGAAGCAGCTCGACGAGCTGACCGCGCGGATCATGAGCCGGCCGTTGGACCGCGACCGTCCGCTGTGGGAGATGTACCTGGTCGAGGGCCTGGAGAACGACCGGTTCGCGGTCCTGACCAAGACCCACCACGCGATGGTGGATGGGCTGACCGCGGTCGACATCGGCCAGGTCATCCTCGACGACTCCCCGGAGCCGCGGGTCACGCCGGTGGACTCGTGGCGACCGCAGCGCGAGCCGTCGTCGGCCGAGCTCGTGGCCTCCGCGGTCAACGAGCTGGCCCGCTCGCCGATCGCCGCGGTCGACACGATCCGCACCGGCCTGGGCGACGTCCACGAGTCGGTCACCCAGATCGGGCGCAACATCGTCGGCCTGACCGCCGCGGTGCGCACGATGTCCAACCCCGCGCGCTCGGGGCCGCTCAACGCGTCCATCGGCTCGGCGCGCCGGTTCGGCACCGCGCAGGCCCAGCTGGAGGACCTCAAGCGGGTCAAGCGCGCGCACGGGGGCACGATCAACGACGTCGTCCTGGCGATCATGGCCGGCGCGCTGCGCTCCTGGATGATGACCCGCGGCGAGACGGTCACGACCCGCAGCTCGGTGCGCGTCATGGTCCCGGTGAGCGTGCGCACATCTGGTGACGGTGGCGGCAACCAGGTCGCGGCATTCCTGTGCGACCTGCCGACGGGGGAGCCCGATCCGGTGGTGCGCCTGGAGCGGATCCGGTTCGAGATGGACATGCTCAAGGAGACCGGGCAGATGCTGGGCGCCGCGGCGCTGGTGGGCGTCGCCTCGTTCACTCCGCCCACGGTGCACTCGCTGGGTGCCCGGGTGGTCTCGGCGATGTCCCGGCGGGTCTACAACACGGTCATCACCAACGTGCCCGGTCCGCAGTTCCCGCTCTACGCGGCCGGGGCCCGGATGGTCGCGGCCTATCCGGTCGTGCCGCTGGCGCGCGGCCAGGTGGTCTCGATCGGACTGACGTCCTACGACGGCGGGATCTACATCGGCCTGAACGCCGACCGTGACGCGATGCCCGACGTCGACATCCTGGCTCAGTGCATCGAGGACGCGATGGCCGAGCTGCTGGCCACCGTCACACCAGCTGGCCGCCCGCGCCGGCGCACCAGAAGGGCCACGCAGTAGCGGTTCCACCGCTCCGCGCGACCCGTCCGGGGCCGCGAGGTAGTGTGCCGAGACAGCCTTCGCGGCGTGGCTGGCGCGCCCGTGCCTCCCGCGAGTGGCAGAGTCGAACCCGCGGAGGTGTGAGATGGCGCAGCCTGCTCGCCGCCGTGGACTGGTCCTGGGCGCTGGTGGCGTCCTGGGCGCCGCCTGGTCGGTCGGCGCGCTCGCCGCGCTGCGCCAGGTCCACGGCTTCGAGCCCCGGGATGCCGACGTGATCGTCGGAACGTCCGCGGGGTCGGTGCTGGCTGCCCTGCTCGGTGCCGGGGCGACGGTCGACGAGCTGATCGCCCACGAGCGAGGCGACCGGGTGGCCACCGGCCCGACCGCCGGCTTCCACTGGGACATCGAGGCGGTCACCGGCGGCGCGCGGCCGGGCCGTCCCAAGATGCAGCCCGGTTCCCGGACCCTCATGCGCAGCGGCATCCGCAGGATGCGCAAGCTTCCCCCGACGGCGGTGCTCTCCGCATTCCTGCCCACGGGCGCCAAGAGCCTGAGCCGGATCGCGCATATCGTCGAGGCATTCACCCCGATCGGCGAGTGGTCCCCGCACCCGAACACCTGGATCGTGGCGATGGACTACGACACCGGGCGCCGGGTGCCGTTCGGCCATCCGAGCGCGCCGCCGGCGCCGCTCTCGCTGGCCGTGCAGGCCTCGTGCTCGATCCCCGCCTGGTACTCGCCGGTCACGATCAACGGGCGGCGCTACGTCGACGGGGGCGCCTGGTCGGCCACCTCCGTCGATCTGCTCGCCGACATGGAGCTCGACGAGGTCTTCGTCATCGCCCCGATGGTGAGCTTCCACCTGGACCGCCCCGACCGGCTGCTGGCTCGGCTGGAGCGGACCTGGCGGGTCCAGGTGACCAAGCGCTGCCTGTCCGAGGTGGCCAAGGTGCGGGCCGCCGGAGCCGACGTCACGGTGCTGGGGCCCGGCGCCGAGGACCTGACCCTGATCGGCGGCAACATGATGGACTTCGACAAGCGCCTGGCGGTGCTGGAGAACTCGATCCACACCTCGTTGGAGGCCCTGCGCGACCCGGACCATCTCGGCCCGGACCACCTGTCCTCGGTGGGCTGATGCGCGCCTACGGACCGGTCACCTGGGCCCAGCTGGGCGAGCTCGTCGAGACCGGCGCGCTGCCCGGGCCACTGCGCGCGTGCGCGGTCGACCCGGCCTGGCGGGCCGGCGCCCCGGATGTCGACGAGGAGGAGTGGGAGTACGAGGCCCAGCTGCTGGCCGCTCACGCACTCGCGCAGCGCCCGGGCGTGCTGCTGGCCATCGACCTGGACGAGGCAGGCGAGTCCCAGGACGGCTGGGTCGAGGTACCGGGCCCCGTGCGCCGCCGCGACGTCGCCGCTCTGCTCACCGAGGAGCTGGGCTGGTTCGGAGTCCAAGAGGCAAGCAGCCTGCTCGACAGCTGATCAGGTGAACCACCCGGCGCTGTGCGAGGAGTGAGTCGACCCCACGCCCGCCAGGCGCGCAGCGCCAAGGGCGCGGGGGCGGCGAGCCCCGCAGCGCAGCTGCCAATGGATACTGTGCGAGGAGTGAGTCGATCGGCCCTCCGCCAGGCGCGAAGCGCCCAGGGGGGTCGGTCGGCGAGCCCCGCAGCACGGCTGCCCAATCAAGCGCTGAACCAGCGGGGGGCGATCTCCTGCTCCTTGTTCAGTGCGCGCATGAACTGGTCGCCGACGATCTGCTCGAGCTTGCCGCCCACGAGCGGCACGCTGGCCTTGACCTTGATGTAGACCTCGAGAACGCTGCCGGTGCCGTCCGGGTTCAGATCGAGGGTGCCCTCGACGGCCATCGGCGCGCCGCCGAACGACGCCTCGACCGTGCCCTGGTAGCTCCCGCTCGCGTCGGGCTGGCGCCAGGTGTGCACCTCGTCGACCGTGATCGACTCGCCGACGAACTTCTTGGCGGCTGACGGGATCACCGCGGGCAGCTTGCGACCCGACGAGATGCGGACCTTCTCGCCGTCCTCCTCGACCTCGGCACTGATGTCGAAGGCGGCCATGTTCTCGTGCTTCCAGGCCACGTACTCCGCGTCGCACTGGGCGTCGAACACGATGTCCGGCGGCTGGTCGAACTTGATCCGTCCGCGGAACTCCTTGGCCATGCGTCCTCCTCGTGGCGGCCTGCCAGCAACGCCAGGGACTATAGGTGCCGCGTCGCTTCGTCGCCGGTCTGCCTGGCCGCCCGTGCCCGGGTCGACCGACGCCCTCGCTGGTGCGAAGGTGGTCGGGGCGGCGGTCAGTGCGCCGCCGGCTGGATCGCGAGGAGGTCACGGTGGGCGCGCAGATCCCCGGCACCCAGGAGTGGGCGACCGACCTGGAGTGGGCGACGCCGTTGGAGGCGCAGGCGGCCCGGGTGTTCTACCGCCATGTCGATCGGGCCGACCTCCATGGCCGGCCCGACAGTGCGCGGACCGGGGCGGTGCGCCACACCCTGGCGATCGCCCAGGACCGGCCGGCCGAGCACCCGATCGTCGCGGTGAGCACCCCGGACGAGGATCGCGACGGGTGGACGTGCGGGCGCACGGTGGTCACGGTGGTCACCGAGGACATGCCGTTCCTGGTGGACTCGGTGTACGCCGAGCTCTCGCGGCTGGGGCTGACCATCCAGCTGGTGATCCACCCGGTCGTGGCGGTGATCCGCGACGACCAGGGCCGGCTGCAGCGCATCCTGCCCGCGGCTCAGAACGGCTCCGCGGGTGGTCCTGCGGAGCCTGGCCAGACCGGCGACCAGGGGCGTGACCAGGACGTGATCCTGGAGTCGTGGATGCACCTGGAGGTGGACTGGCAGCCCGAGGGTGCGGCCCACGAGCGGCTGACCCGATGCATCGCCGAGGTCGTCGGCGACGTGCGCCGGGCTGTGCGCGACTGGCCGGCGATGGTCGCCCAGGTGCACGGGGTGGCCGCCGGGCTGGTGGCTGCGCCGCCGCGCGGGGTCCCGGCCGAGCAGGTGCGCAGCACGATCGAGCTGCTCACCTGGCTGGCCGCCGACCACTTCACCTTCCTGGGCTATCGCGCCTACGACCTGGTCGGCCTGGACGGCCCGCGCGAGGACTACGCGCTGGCCGTGGTCCCGGGCTCCGGCCTGGGCCTGATGCGCGACTCCGGTGGCGAGTCGGTGGCCTTCCGGGATCTGCCCACCGCCGTGCGGGTGCGCGCGGACGAGCCCCGGCCGCTCATCATCACCAAGACCAACCGTCGCTCGACGGTCCACCGGGCGGTCCACCTGGACTACATCGGGGTGAAGCGGTTCGACCGGACCGGCCGGGTGATCGGCGAGCACCGGTTCGTCGGGCTGCTCTCCGCCTCGGCCTACACCGAGTCGGTCGAGACGATCCCGGTCATCTCGGCCAAGGTGCGCGCGCTGTGCGAGGAGCTGGGCTACACCCGCGCCTCGCACGGCGGCCGGGACCTCATGCAGTTCCTGGAGACGTTCCCGCGCGACGAGCTGTTCGCGATCGAGACCGAGGACCTGACCCGGATGGCCCAGTCCTGGCTGAGCCTGCAGGAGCGGCGCACCACCAAGGTCTTCGTGCGGCACGACACCTACGAGCGGTTCATGTCGGCGTTCGTCGTCGTGCCGCGCGACCGCTACACGACCGACATCCGGCTGCGCATCCAGGAGGTGCTGTGCGAGGCGGTCGGCGGGGAGTCGGTGGACTACACCGCGCGGGTCACCGAGTCGGTCCTGGCCCGGCTGTACGTGGTGGTCCGGATGCCGCGGGGGGTGCCGGTCCCGCAGGTCGACGAGGCGGCGCTGGAGGCCCAGGTCGCCGAGGTGGTCCGCACCTGGGAGGACCGGGTCACCCAGCGGCTGGTCACCGAGACCAGCGAGGCGGACGCGCACCGCATCCTGCGCCGCTACCCGCACGGGTTCCCCGAGGTGTACCGCGCCGCGACGACCACCGACGAGGCGGTGATCGACCTCGCCGAGCTGACCGCGCTGAGCCCGCGCCAGCCGCTGCGGGTGCTCCTCCAGCCGGTCAGCCGGGACAGCGGCGAGCAGGCCAACGCCCGTCTCGAGCTCTACTCCCTGGACGACATCGCGCTGGCCGACGTCCTGCCGGTGCTGGGCAGCCTCGGGGTCGAGCTGGTCACCGAGCAGCCGTTCCGCTTCGAGGGGACCGACGCCGAGGGCGACCCGCGCGGGGAGTTCCTGTTCGACCTGGGCCTGAGCTGCCAGGTGCCGGGGCAGCTGCGCGAGGTCCGTGAGCTCTGGGAGGAGGGGTTCCTGGCCGTCTGGCGGGGGCTGGCCGAGCCGGACGGCTTCAACGCGCTGATCACCCGGGCCGGCCTGGACTGGCGCCAGGTCGCCATCCTGCGCTGCTACGCCCGCTACCTGCGCCAGGTGGGCTCCACGTTCAGCCAGGAGCTGGTCGAGGCGACCCTGCTGGGACAGCCGGCCCTGGCCGAGGCGCTCGTGCGACTGTTCGCGATCCGGTTCGACCCCGATCACGAGGGCGATCGCGAGTCCGGCGCCCGAGTGGTCGTCGAGGAGATCGTCGCAGGCCTGGCCGGGGTGGCCAGCCTGGACCGTGACCGGATCCTGCGCTCCCTGCTCGACCTGGTCATGGCGACCGTGCGCACGAACCACTACCGGGCCGGGCGCGAGGCGCTGGCGGTCAAGCTGGACCCCACTCTGCTCGCCGAGCTGCCCGAGCCGCGGCCCGCGCACGAGATCTGGGTCCAGGCCCCGCGCGTCGAGGGCGTGCACCTGAGGTTCGGCCGGATCGCCCGCGGCGGGCTGCGCTGGTCGGACCGGGCCGAGGACTTCCGCACCGAGGTGCTCGGGCTGGTGAAGGCCCAGGAGGCGAAGAACGCGGTGATCGTCCCGGACGGGGCGAAGGGCGGCTTCTTCGCCAAGCAGCTGCCCGACCCGACAGCCGACCGGGATGCCTGGCTGGCCGAGGGCCAAGCCGCCTACCGCGTCTATGTCGGGGCGCTGCTGGATCTGACCGACAACCTCGTGGCCGGGCAGGTGGTCCCGCCCGAGCGGGTCGTGCGCCACGACGGCGACGACCCCTATCTGGTGGTGGCCGCCGACAAGGGAACCGCCGCCTTCTCCGACCTGGCCAACTCGGTGGCCCACGCGCACGGCTACTGGCTGGGCGACGCGTTCGCCTCCGGGGGCTCGGCCGGGTTCGACCACAAGGAGATGGGCATCACCGCGCGGGGGGCGTGGGAGTCGGCGGTCGCGCACTTGCGCGAGCGGGCCGTGGACGCCGCGCGCGACCACTACACCGTGGTCGGCATCGGCGACATGAGCGGGGACGTGTTCGGCAACGGGATGCTGCGCTCGGAGTCGATGCTGCTGGTCGCCGCGTTCGACCACCGGCACGTCTTCCTCGACCCGCATCCGGACCCGGCGGCCTCGTTCGCCGAGCGCCGGCGACTGTACGCGCTGCCCCGCTCGTCGTGGGCCGACTACGACCCGGCGCTGATCTCATCCGGCGGCGGGGTGTATCCGCGGACCGCGAAGGCGGTGCCGATCTCGGCCGAGGTCGCCGAGGTCCTCGCGATGTCCGATCCGCCGGCCACGATGACCCCCACGCAGGTCATCCGCGCGATCCTCACCGCCCAGGTCGAGCTGCTCTACAACGGCGGGATCGGCACGTACGTCAAGGCCAGCTCGGAGAGCGACGCCGAGGTGGGCGACCGGGCCAACGACGCGGTCCGGGTCGACGGCGCGGATCTGCGGGCGGCCGTGGTCGTGGAGGGTGGCAACCTCGGGCTGACCCAGCGCGGCCGGATCGAGGCGGCGCGCCACGGGGTGCGGCTGAACACCGACGCCATCGACAACTCCGCGGGCGTGGACACCTCCGACCACGAGGTGAACCTGAAGATCCTGCTGGGCGAGGCGGTCCGCGCGGGCGTGCTGGACCACGAGGAGCGCAACGAGCTCCTGCGCTCCATGACCGGCGACGTGGCCGCCGCCGTGCTGGCGCACAACGTCGCCCAGAACCTCCTGCTGGGCTTCGAGGAGCATCTGGGCGCGGCCCTGCTGCCGGCCCATCGCCGGCTCATCAGCGCGCTGGAGGCCTCGACCGGCCTGAACCGGGCGCTGCAGGCGCTGCCCCCGGATGCGGCGCTGGCACCGGGTGCCGAGGGCGGGCGCAGCCTGACCCGGCCCGAGCTGGCCGTCCTGGTCGCCTACAGCAAGCTGGACGCCAAGAGCCAGCTGCTGGCGTCCGCGGTGCCCGACGAGCCCTTCGCCCAGCCCTGGCTGACCCGGTACTTCCCCGGCTTGCTGGGGCAGCGGTTCGCCGAGCAGGCGGCCCAGCATCCGCTGAGGCGGCAGATCCTGACCGCCTCGATGGTCAACCAGCTCGTCGATCGGGGTGGGATCTCCTACGTCCAGCGAGCGTGCGAGGAGACCGGGGCCGCCGCGGGCGACGTGGCCCGCGCGTTCGCGGTCACCGTCGGGGTGTTCGGTCTCGAGGAGCTCTGGGAGCGGATCGACGCCCGGGAGGGCGCCGTGCCGGAGCCCGCGCTCTACGCGCTGCGCGCCGAGGCGCAGCGCCTGCTCGACCGGTCGACCCGCTGGCTGCTGCAGACCCGGGGCGGCGCGCTGGACGTGCCCGGCCTGGTCCAGCGGTTCGGCCCGACGGTGCACGACCTGGCCGGGCAGGTCCCCGACTGGCTGATCGGGGTGGAGCGCCAGCGGCTGGACCATCGGATCACCGAGCTGGCGGTCCTGGGCGCGCCGGCCGGCTTGGCCGCGCAGGTGGCCGCCTTGCTGGACGTGTATCCGATGCTGGACATCGTGGAGGTGGCCCGGCGCACCGACCGCGATCCCGCGCTGGTGGCCCGCACCTACTTCACGATCTCCGAGCGCTTCGAGATCGACCGCTTCCTCACCCGGATCACCGCCCTGCCGCGGACCGACCGGTGGAGCACGCTGGCCCGCTCGGCCCTGCGCAGCGACCTCTACAGCGCCGTGGCGGGGCTCACCGCGAAGGTGGTCAGGGCGATGGACCCGGACAGCGACCCACGCGAGGGGGTGCGGGCCTGGGAGCAGCGGCACGCCGCGGGCCTGAGCCGGTCGCGGGCGACGCTGACCGAGGTGATCGACGGCGACCAGCCGGGCCTGGCCACGCTCTCGGTCGCCCTGCGCACCTTCCGCACCCTGGCCCAGCAGGGGGACTGACGGGCCCGGGCTGGGATGGGGGCCGCGCTGGGGCCGACCCCTCCCACCCTGGGACCGGCCCGACGTACCCCGGCGCGCCGGTAGCCTTGACCCTCATGGCGATCGACTTTCCCGCGGCCCAGGCCGAGCTCGAATCCACGCTCTCGGGCATCGAGGCCGTGGTGGACCCGCCGCGTCTGCGGGCCGAGGTCGCCCAGCTGGAGGAGGCCGCCTCCGCCCCGAACCTGTGGGACGACCCGGCGGCGGCCCAGCAGGTCACCTCACGGCTGTCGTTCGTGCAGGGCGAGCTGCGCCGGATCGGCTCGCTGCGCCAGCGTCTGGACGACCTGCCGATCCTGGTCGAGCTGGCCGAGGCCGAGGGCGACGAGGACTCGCTGGCCGAGGCCGGTCGCGAGCTCGCCGAGCTCCAGTCGGCCATCTCCGAGCTGGAGGTCCGCACACTGCTCTCCGGCGACTACGACGCACGCGAGGCGCTGGTCACGATCCGCTCGGAGGCCGGCGGCGTGGACGCCGCGGACTGGGCGGAGATGCTGCTGCGCATGTACACCCGCTACTGCGAGCGGCACTCCTGGCCGATCGAGGTGTACGACGTGTCCTACGCGGAGGAGGCCGGCATCAAGTCCGCGACCTTCGCGGTCAAGGCGCCCTACGCCTACGGGACGCTGTCGGTCGAGCAGGGCACCCACCGGCTGGTCCGGATCAGCCCGTTCGACAACCAGGGTCGCCGGCAGACCTCGTTCGCCGGCGTCGAGGTGCTGCCGGTCACCGAGCAGACCGACCACGTCGAGATCCCGGAGAACGAGATCCGCATCGACGTCTTCCGCTCCTCGGGCCCGGGCGGACAGAGCGTGAACACCACCGACTCCGCCGTGCGGATCACCCACCTGCCCACCGGCATCGTGGTGAGCTGCCAGAACGAGAAGTCCCAGATCCAGAACCGGGCCGCGGCCCTGCGCGTGCTGGAGTCGCGGCTGCTGGAGCGCCGCCGCCAGGAGGAGCGCGCCGAGATGGACGCGCTCAAGGGCGAAGGCTCGGGGTCGTGGGGCAACCAGATGCGCTCCTACGTCCTGCACCCGTACCAGATGGTCAAGGATCTGCGCACCGAGCAGGAGACCGGCAACACCTCGGCGGTCCTCGACGGCGAGATCGACGCCTTCATCGAGGCAGGCATCCGCTGGCGCAGAACGGCGGCGTAGCCCAGTCGTGTCGTGATCTCCGCCGTTCGGGCCGTGCTCCGACGAGCGTGAGGCAACCACCCGCCTGTCGAGTCTGGCCGGACCTGGCTTGACCGAGACTCACAGGTGGCGCACGTACACTGTCCGCGGCCCTGACCGGGCCGGTCCGGCCGATCGACCTCTGGGAGCTGCTCGTGATTCGCTTCGCGAACGTCACGAAGCACTACCCCACCCAGACCCGGCCCGCGTTGGACGACATCAGCCTGGAGATCACCAAGGGCGAGTTCGCGTTCCTCGTGGGTGCCTCTGGGTCGGGCAAGTCGACCTTCCTGCGCCTGGTGCTGCGCGAGGACCGGCCGACTCGCGGCTCGGTGCATGTGGCCGGCAAGGACCTGGGCCGGATGCCCAGCTGGAAGGTCCCGCACCTGCGCCGGCAGATCGGCGCGGTGTTCCAGGACTTCCGGCTGCTGCCCAACAAGACCGTCTACGAGAACGTGGCGTTCGCCCTGCAGGTGATCGGCCGGCCGAACACGCACATCCGCAAGGTCGTCCCCGAGGTGATCGACCTGGTCGGCCTGGCCGGCAAGGAGACGCGCTTCCCCGACGAGCTCTCCGGCGGCGAGCAGCAGCGCGTCGCGGTGGCCCGGGCGTTCGTGAACCGGCCGATGATCCTGATCGCCGACGAGCCCACCGGGAATCTGGACCCCGCGACCAGCGTGGGCATCATGCGCCTGCTCGACCGGATCAACCGCACCGGCACGACGGTCGTGATGGCCACCCATGACGCGGCGATCGTGGACCAGATGCGCAAGCGCGTGATCGAGCTGGACTCCGGACATGTCGTGCGCGACCAGACCCGCGGCGTGTACGGGGTGGCGCGGTAATGATTGGGCAGCGGTGCTGCGGGGCTCGCCGCCCGACCCCCCTGGGCGCTGCGCGCCGGGCGGGGGGTCGATCAGCTCACTCCTCGCACCGCGCCGCGGTGCGCTCGACGACCCAGGGGGTTCTGGCATGCGGGTGAGGTTCGTGCTCGGCGAGGTCGCCACGGGGGTTAGGCGCAATGTGACGATGACCGTGGCGGTCGTCATCACGGTCGCGGTGTCCCTGGCACTGTTCGGCGCCGGGCTGCTGGTCCGCTCGCAGGTCTCGCTGATGAAGGACTACTGGTACGACAAGGTCCAGGTCTCGATCTACCTGTGCGGGTCCACCTCCGAGGTGCTGTCCTGCGCGCAGGGACCGGTGACGGCCGCCCAGCGTGAGGAGATCCGCGCCGACCTCGAGTCGCTCAAGCCGCTGGTGCAGGAGGTCTACTACGAGTCCTCCGCCGAGGCCTACCAGCGGTTCTCCGAGCAGTTCAAGGGCGCCCCGATCCTGTCCAGCATCACCGCGGAGGATCTGCCCGAGTCGTTCCGGGTGCGGCTGTCGGACCCGACCAAGTACGACGTCGTGGCCAGCGCGTTCATCGGTCGGCCGGGCATCGACTCGGTCAACGACCAGCGCCGCGTTCTCGACACGCTGTTCGCGATCCTCAACGGCTTCCAGACCGGCGCACTGGTGATCGCCGGGCTGATGCTGCTGGCCACCGTGCTGCTGGTCGCCAACACCATCCGGGTCGCCGCGTACAGCAGACGCCGGGAGACCGGCATCATGCGCCTGGTCGGCGCGTCCAGCTTCTACATCCAGCTGCCGTTCCTGTTAGAGGCCGCGCTGGCCGCGCTCGTGGGCGCCCTGGTGGCGATCGGGCTGCTGGCGCTGGGCAAGGCGATCCTGGTGGACGGGGTGCTCACCCCGAGCTTCCGGTTCACGAACTTCGTCGGCTGGGACGTGGTCGCGCAGGTCTCGCTGATCGTCCTGGTGACCGGCGTCGCCCTGGCCTCGCTGGCCGCGCTGGTGACGCTGCGCCGCTACCTGCGGGTGTAGTCCGGACGGCCTTGGCTCGGGATCGCCCACGATCGGAGTAGCCTGGGCGGCCGAAGCCGAGCCCGTCGGGCCTCGGGAAGTCGTGCAGGGAGGGAGGCCGCGATGCGTTCCGTGAGAGCCATCGCCCTGGCCGCCTGCGTGACGCTCACGATCGGCGTCGGAGTGCGCACCGCCTCGGCCGACATCAACGACGACAAGAGGAAGATCGACTCCGCCGTCGCGGAGGCGGGCGACGACCTGGAGAACGCCAACGCGGCCGTCGCCGCCGCGATCAAGCAGCTGAACGAGGCCAAGGAGGAGCTGCCCGGCGCTCGGGCCGCCCTGACTTCGGCCCGCGAGGCCGCCGACGCGGCCGCGGAGGCCGATCGCAAGGCCCAGCTGGAGCTGGACCAGGCGAACGCCGCGGCGATCCGGGCAGAGCAGGAGCGTCAGGAGGTCGCGTTCCAGATCGAAGACCTGCAGAGCCGGGTCGGCAACCTGGCCCGCGAGGTGTACCAGAACGGCGCGTTCGCCGACTTCGACCTGATGATCACCGCCGGCTCGCCCACCGAGCTGGCGGATCGAGCGGCCGCCCTCACCGCGGTCTCCCGGGTCAACAACCAGACGCTGTCCAAGATGGGCGAGGTCCGCGCCGAGCTCGCGCTCAAGCAGGCCCGGCTCGAGGTGCTGCGCCAGCAGGTCGACGAGAAGCGCCAGCAGGCGGCGATCTCGCTGAAGGAGTCGAACATCGCCCGCGACCAGGCGGCGCAGGCCAAGGCGAAGGTCGACCTTCTGGTCTCGAAGAAGGCGACTGCGCTCAATGTCGCCTCGGCCAATCGGGCCTCGGTCCTGGCCCAGTACAAGAGCGTGCAGGCCGAGCAGGAGCGGATCGCCGCGCTGCTGGCCAAGGCCGCCGCCGAGGAGGCGGCGCGGGTGGCCGCGGGCGGGAAGCCGACCGGCGGGACCGGCTCCGGTGGGCTGCTCTGGCCGATCGCCGGGGCCCGGGTGAACCAGGGTGTGGGAGCGCGCGTGCATCCGGTGTACGGCTATCGGTCCTGCCACACCGGCGTCGATCTGGGTGCGTCCTCGGGCACGCCGATCCGCGCGACCGCCGCCGGCGAGGTCATCAGCACCGCTTCAGGTGGGCCCTACGGCAACCACACGCTCATCATGCACGCGGGCGGGATCTTCTCGATGTACGCCCATCAGTCGCGGTTCGGGGTCAGGGCCGGCCAGAAGGTCAAGGCCGGCCAGGTCATCGGCTACGTCGGCTCCACCGGCTACTCGACGGGGCCGCACCTGCACTTCGAGATCCACGTCGGGTCCGTGCCCTACGACCCGATGGGCTGGTTCGGCGGGTCGAAGACCAAGGTGAGCTGCGCATGACCGGCAAGGGCGGCCGCACGCTGGTCGCCCAGAACAAGCGGGCCCGGCACGACTACTTCGTCGACTCCACCTACGAGGCGGGGATCGTCCTGGTCGGCACCGAGGTCAAGTCCCTGCGCGAGGGCCGCGCCAGCATCGTCGACGCGTTCGCCCAGTTCAGCGGGCACGAGCTGTTCCTGCACGGCCTGCACATCCCCGAGTACACGCAGGGCACCTGGACCAACCACGCCCCGCGCCGGGTCCGCAAGCTGCTGCTGCACCGCGACGAGCTGAGCAAGCTGGAGCGGATCTCCGAGCAGAGCGGGTACACCCTGGTGCCGCTCTCGCTGTACTTCAGCGAGGGCCGGGCGAAGGTGGAGCTGGCCGTGGCCCGGGGCAAGAAGAGCTGGGACAAGCGCGCGTCGCTGGCCGAGCGCGACGCCAAGCGCGACATCGATGTGGCCATGGGCCGTCGGATGAAGCAGGGCCGGTAGCCGCGCTGCGCGGGCAGCAGCGAGCCGTCCGTGGCAGCCGCTGGCGCGTTCGAGCCGTTCCCGCTAGCCTTGATGGGCTGCTGAAGAGTCCGGTCGTGACCGGCTCCCAGCGGTGACAACTCAACAGGGGGTGACAGGTTTCGACGTCGGTCGATCGTCGACGGATGAAGCGGGCCGAGGATGGCACTCATCTCGAGAACGCGTGCCACAACACAAATGCGAACACCAATCGCACTGACTACGCCCTCGCCGTCTGAGCGAGGCTCCTAGTCCGTCAGCCCGGGTGCGTCCCCGCCCCGGACCTGGCGTCATCAAGGGGACTTACCAACTCACCCGGTAGCGGGGTGGGACGGAACATCTGACAGCTGCTGGGCCGTGTTCCGCGCAGTGCCACACGAAGCGCGGAGGCCGAGACCACGACAGCGTGGCTGCGCCCGGAGAAGACCCGAAGACCGCCCGATGGACCCGGGTTCGATTCCCGGCACCTCCACTTGACGTCCTTGTCAGAACCTCGTGGAGCGACCTGCTGCGCGAGGTTCTGATCCTATGCAGCGTGTCCTTGGTCGGGCTCTTCGGCTGAGAGCGTGGCGTGCGGCTCGTTCAACGCGACTCGGATGTCGTCTGCCTCAGGGCCGAGCAGGACGCGAGTGAATACTGCTCGGTTGAGTTGCTCGTCCCGCTCCCGTCCCCACGTGTCCAACGACAAACCCGTACAGCGAGGCCCAGTTCAAGACCCTGAAGCACCGCCCAACTCCCCGACCGGTTCGCCTCGAGGACGCCCGCAAGTTCTGCGACCGCTTCTTCACCTGGTACGCCCACGAGCACCGGCACTCCGGGCACGGCCTGCACACCCCGGCCGACGTCCACTATGACACCTCAGCGGGCGTAGCCGGAGATGAAGGCGTGCGACGGTCGGGCTCCCGACGAAGGGGGCTCGTGCGTGAATGGGCTCCGACCTTGCGGCAATAGTATTACGGTTTCGTTACCCTATTGCCATGAAGATGCTGTTGGCGCGTGACGTCCTGTGGGACATGGCTGATGCGCAGCACGGCTTCGTGACGGCGCAACAGGCTGGCGATGTGGGTGTGAGCAAGCACGCGCTTCAGATGCTGGTGCATCGTGGCACGTTGGAGCGAGCCGCGCATGGTGTCTACCGCTTCCCGCAGTATCCCGTTGGCGAGTACGACCAACTCATGCTGGCGGTGCTCTGGACGCGGGTGCCCGAGGCCGCGTTGTCCCACGAGACGGCGCTCGACGCCTACGGCATCAGCGATGTCAACCCGAATCGCATCCATGTCACTGTCGGCAAGGATCGTCGGTTCCGTCGCGCGGGTGGGGAGGACTACGTCGTCCATTATCAGGACCTCACTCCCAGGCAGGTGGGGTGGTGGCAAGAGATTCCGACGGTGACCCCGATGACGGCGATCGAGCAGTGCCTCGTCTATGGGACGCCGACCTATCTGCTTCGGCAGGCGATCGAACGCGGGTATGCACAGGGGTATCTCAAGACAGGAGAGCGCGATGCGCTGACGGAAGCGCTGGAGGCTCGCCATGACCGATGATCAGGTTCGCTCGAAGCTGGCTGCGCTGCTGAGGACGTTGAAGCCGAAGACGATGGAGCCGGTCTCGGCCAAGGTCCTCAACACCTGGATCGCTCAAGCAGAGGGTCAGCTCGGCGATGAGGCCAAGGGCGGACGGCTTGGTTGGCTGATCGCGTCATCGGTGGCTGTCGGCGCGGTCCAGCGTGCGCTCGACGAGGATGGGCGTCAGCTGTTCCTACTCAAGGGCGGCACCCTGCTTCAGCACCGACTCAACGCGACAGCCCGCACGACCAAGGACGTCGATGGTCTGGTCCGCGGCGACATGGATGCGTTCTTCGCAGTGCTCGAAGACGTGCTCGATGAGCCGTGGGGACCGCTGACGCTCCGCCGCGGTGAAGTCGAGGTGATCGATGTCCCGACCAAGCTCATCAAGCCACGCCAGTTCCACATCATCCTCAACCTGCGAGGTGTGACTTGGCGGCGCATCCAGTTCGAGGTCTCGCCCGACGAGGCCGGTATCGGCGGTGAGCGCGAGCTCATCGAGCCGCCTCCGTTGGCAGGCTTCGGCTGCCCGATCCTGACGTGCTGGTGGGGATCGCGATGCGGTTCCAGATCGCGCCGGAGCTCCATGCTGTCTCCGACCCGCACGAGCCGCCGGGATCGATCAACGACCGCGCTCGCGATGTCGTTGACCTACTCCTGCTCCGTGACCTCATCGCCACGACCGGCATGCCGACGCTGGCAGAGGTGCGAGAGGCAGCTGTCGCCGTGTTCGACGCCAGGGCAGCCGAGGCCGCCAAGCTCGGGCGATTGACAAGGAACTGGCCGCCAGCCCTCGTCGCATACGGTCATAGGGAAGACGACTACAACCGGGCGGCCGCCTCCGCTGGCGTCGGGTTGGCACTTGAGGACGCGGTTGGTGAAGCCAATGCCTGGATCGAGAAGCTCGATGACTTCCAATGGGAGATTGATTCCTGCTACCCCTGGGCGATCGCCTCGGGTAGGTCGCTCGGGGCCAGCGGTGGGGGAGTGCGTCTTGCGCTGACTACGGGCGATGAGCGATCTGAGTGGAGCAGAAGGGTCTGGGAGGCTTCTACGGAGGACCACCAGAACGAGGACCCCGGTTCAGGGTGTGCCTGCTCGGTGCTCGGGGTGGGGGCCGGGGTCGCTGATCTCGTCGATGATGAGCAGGTCCGAGCGCATGTGCCCCGCGCGGTAGGACGCCCGCCCGACCATGTGACTGGCGATCGGCGAGGTGATCAGCTGGAACAGGCCGACGATCAGCAGCAGGCCGACGACGTGGGGCTGGCGCAGCTGCAGACCCAGCCCCAGCAGCGCCATCAGCAGTCCGGCGACCTGAGGCTTGGTCCCGGCGTGCATGCGGCTGAGCAGGTCGGGCAGCCGGAGCATCCCGATGGCGGCCACCAGCGTGAGCGCCGCCCCCACGAGCAGGCACATCGCTGCCGCTGCGTCGAGCGCGAGGTCGGCGGTCATGGCTGCTCCCGTCGGGCCTCGGCCTCTTGGACCTCCGGGGACACCTCGGCGAACCGGGCCACGGTCACCGAGCCGACGAAGCCGACCAGGGCCAGCACCACGAGGATCGGCAGGGTGGTGGTGTGCCGGTTGACGGCCGCCTCGATGGCCAGGCCGCTGATGAGCACGGCCACCAGCACGTCCAGCGCCGCGATCCGGTCGAGCATGGTCGGGCCGCGGGAGATCCGGATGAGCAGCACGACGGCCGCCACGGTGAGCAGGCCGCCGGCCATCACGAGCACCGGCATCATGGCGCCTCCTGCGGGGCCGAAGTGGCGGCGGCGAGCTCGAGCTGGTCGATCTCGGCGCCCAGGGCCATGACGACCCGTCGCTCCAGGGCCATGGTCGCAGCCCGGACCTTCTCGACATCGGCCCGGGTGTGCACGTCGAGCACGTGGATGTAGAGGCTGTGCGCGGCCCGGTCAGCCTCCAGCACGATCGATCCGGGGACCAGGGACGTCAGCTCGGCGACGACGGTGAGGACGAAGTCCGACGACGTGAGCAGCGTGACCCGGATGACCGCGTTGCGCGGGACGCGCCAGAAGCTCACCGTGGTCCACGCCACCTGGACCGTGGCGAGCACCACACTGCCCAAGAAGTGCACGATCAGCCACACCAGCCAGAGCGGACGGACCTTCAAACGCATCCGCAGGGCGGGCAGCGGGAACACCACGACGACCAGCGTCGCCAGCGCGGCGCCGGCCACGACGTTGGCCACCGACAGATCGCCCCACAGCAGCACCCAGACCAGCGTCAGCCAGGCGACGACCGCGGGCTGGATCGACTCCCGCGACAGGCGCCGGGGCGGGGTGGGCTCGGGCTCCATGACGTGCCCGGGATCGCGCGCGCTCACGGTGTGCTCTCCGGCAGGACGGCACTGATGTACGGGGTCGGGTCGAGCAGGCCGTCGGCCGCCCGCGAGGTGAACGCGAACAGTGGACCGGCGACCAGGGTCAGCGCCAGGCTGAACGCGATGAGCCCGCCCGTGGCCCACACCATCGTCCGCGGCAGCCGGGTCGGCAGCGCTCCTTCGGCCAGCAGCTGGTACAGATCGCGCGGGGAGGACTCGTCACGGTCGTAGGCCGTCCGCTCCTCGTCGACGTCCACCCCCGTGCCGTCCGCGCCGTCGCTGCGCACGATGCCTGCCGCGGCACCGTGGCGCCGCGCCGCGCCCACCGTCACCGGCTGCTCGTCGGCGCCCACCCACCCCTGGCTGCGCGTGGCCTCGTGGGCCTGCTCCGGGGTGCGCCAGAAGGCCAGGTTCCAGGCCTTGCCCACCGCGTACAGCGTCAGCAGACTGGTCACGGCCCCGCCCACGACCAGCGCCAGGGCCAGCGGCGTGCCCTCCTGGATGCCCGCCTCGAACAGCCCGACCTTGCCCAGGAAGCCCGACATCGGCGGGATGCCCGCGAGGTTCAGCGCCGGCACGAGGAACAGCACCCCCAGCACCGGCGCGATCCGGGCCAGGCCGCCCAGCTTGAGCAGGGACGTGCTGCCGCCGCGGCGCTCCACCAGGCCCAGCACGAGGAACAGCGAGGTCTGGATCGTGATGTGGTGCACGACGTAGTACAGGGCGCCGGACAGCCCGGCCCGGGTGGCCATGCCGATCCCGAAGACCATGTAGCCGATGTGGCTGACCAGCGTGAAGGAGAGCATGCGCTTGAGCTCGGACTGCGCGACCGCGCCCAGGATGCCCACGATCATCGTGAACAGCGCCGCCACCAGCAGCAGGTCGGTCAGCGGGCTGTCCGGGAACAGCAGGGTCTGCGTGCGCAGGATCGCGTAGACCCCGACTTTGGTCAGCAGGCCGGCGAACACCGCCGTGACCGGCGCGGGCGCGGTCGGATAGCTGTCGGGCAGCCAGAGCGAGAGCGGGAACACCGCGGCCTTCACCGCGAAGGTGACCAGCAGCAGCACCTGCAGCGCGAGTGCGACGTGGTCCGGCAGCTCGGCCAGCCGGCCGGCGAGGTGGGCCAGATTGACCGTCCCGGTGGCCGCGTAGATCGCGGCCAGCGAGATCAGGAACAGCATCGAGGAGAGCATGCCGACGGTCACGTACACCGTGCCCGCCCGTACGCGCGGCTCGGTCCCACCCAGGGTGAGCAGCACGTAGCTGGCGAACAGCAGCATCTCGAAGCTGACGAACAGGTTGAACAGGTCACCTGCCAGGAACGCGTTGGAGACCCCGGCGACCAGCACCAGGAACGTCGGGTGGAACACCGTCAGCGGCGCCCGGGCCCCGTCGGCGGTCATGCCCTGGCCGATGGCGTAGACGAGAACGAACAGGGTCACCACGGCCGAGACCAGGAGCATCAGCGCGGACACCCGGTCGGCCACCAGCGCGATGCCCAGCGGCTCGGGCCACGCCCCGATCCACAGCGCCTGCGGGCCGTGCGCGTCGGACTGGTGGACCAGCAGGCCGGCCACGGCGACGACCGCGATCAGGGCGGTGGTGCTCACCCACGGCTGCGCCTTGGGCCGCCGGCCGAGGATCAGGTTCAGCGCGGCGCCGACCAGCGGGATGATGACCGGGAGCGGGACCAGCAGGTTCATGGCATCGGCCCGTCGTCGTCCCGGTCGTCGTCTCGGTCGTCGTCCAGGTCGGGGTTGTCCGGGACCTGGTCCTGCGCCGCGAGCCGCCGGATCGCCGCGTCCTCGGGATCGTCCTGCACGTCGTCGTGACCGCGGATCTGCCAGCTGCGATACGCCAGCGCCAGCAGGAACGCGGTCGTGCCCAGGGTGATGACGATGGCGGTCAGCGTCAGCGCCTGGGGCAGCGGGTCGCTCATCTGACCGGTCGGGGTCAGCCCCACGATCGGGGCGCCACCGGCCGGTCCGCTGGAGACGAGGAAGAGGATGTTGACCCCGTTGGACAGCAGGATCAGCCCGATCAGCACCCGGGTGAGGCTGCGCTCGAGGAGCAGGTAGACCCCGCAGCCGATCAGGCCGCCGGCGGTCAGGATGAGGGAGAGATTGGCGGTCACGGGCTGCCGACCTCCGCCAGGGTGCTGCCGTCGAGGTCCTCGGCGATGTGGTCGTCGATGCCGGACCCGAGGCTGCGCAGCAGGCCGAGCATGAGGCCGACGACGACCAGGTAGACCCCGACGTCGAAGATCACCGAGGTCACCAGGTGGACCTCGCCGAAGACGGGCAGGTGCAGGTCCAGCAGCGCGCTCTGCAGCACCGCACCGCCCAGCAGCATCGGGGCCAGCCCGGACGCGGTGGCCACGAACAGCCCGGTCCCGAGCAGCACGCCGGCGTGGATGGGGGCGGCCTCGTCCAGCTCGTAGCGGCCCCCCGCCAAGTAGCGCACGACCAGGGCAAGGCCGGTGACCAGGCCGGCCGCGAACCCGCCGCCGGGGCTGTTGTGCCCGGTGAACAGCAGCCACAGCGAGAACAGGATGATCGTGTGGAAGATGAACCGGGTGACCACCTCGAAGATCACCGAGCGGCGCTCGGGATCGACGGTTCGCCCCGCGGGCAGCCACACCGGCCGGCGCCGGGCGCCCGGTACCCGCGGCCGGGGCCGGGCGACGTCGGCCACCCGGCGGATGCCGGAGTTGCGCGGGTCGAGGAAGACCAGGCTCGCCACCCCGGTGGCCGCGGCGATCAGCACGGCCAGCTCGCCCATCGTGTCCCAGGCGCGGATGTCCACCAGCGTCACGTTGACGATGTTGTGTCCCCCGCCGAACTGCACGGCATGCTCGGGGAAGGCCTCGGAGACCGGCACCGCCGTCCGTGCGTCGGCGCTCATCAGCATCACGGTGGTCACCGCGCCGGCGATCAGGAACCCGATCCCCATGCGCCAGTAGCGGCCGCTGGTCAGCGGGCGGTCGGTGAAGTACGTGGGGAGCCGGCGCAGCACCAGCACGAAGATGACGATGCTCACCGTCTCGACCAGGATCTGGGTGAGCGCCAGGTCCGGGGCGCCGTGCAGCATGAACAGCATCGCGGTCCCGTACCCGGTGACCCCGGCCAGGACCACGGCGCGCAGCCGCCGGCGTGATCGTGCCGTCAGCACGGCGGCGGCCACCACGAGCGCGCCGACGACCGCCTGCGCCGGGGTGTCCCAGCGCGTGGCGTCGCGGGCCAGGTCGAGCACCGCCCCGCCGCCCTGGCTGGCCAGCAGTGCCCAGCCGAGCACCCCGACGACCGCGGTCAGGATCACGCTGAGGTAGAACGACGTGGAGCCCCGCTGGGTCACGCCGGTCACCTCGACGGCGGCCCGGTCCAGCTGGCGCAGCACCCAGCGGTAGGAGCGCTCGGCGCCCGCCGTGACGGTCCACGGGGTGGGCACCTGCCCGACCCGGCCCCGTGCCAGGAACAGCGCCAGGCCGACCACGGTCCCCGCGACCGTCAGGGTCAGTGCCGGGCCCAGGCCGTGCCAGATCGCCAGCTCGGGGTCGTGCGCGCCGGGCGGGAACTGATCGCCGTAGGGGGCCAGCAGCTCGGTCTCCACAGCGCCGAGGAAGCCCAGCCCCAGCCCCAGTGCTCCGAGCAGGACCGGTGCCAGGACGAAGCCGGTGCTCGGCGCGGTCGCGCTCGTGGCGGGCACGTCGGCCTTGGTGGCGAATGCCCCCCAGGCGAACCGCGCGGTGTAGGCCACGGTCAGCGCCGAGCCGGCCGTCACCCCGGCGACCACCACCCAGCCTGCCCAAGCGGGCAGTCCGGTGCCGTCCCCGCCGCTGCTCACGTCCAGCAGCGCGCCGAATGCGCTCTCCTTGGCCACGAACGCCGCCATCGGGGGCAGCGCGGCCATCGACGCGGCGGCCAGCAGCGAGCCGGTCGCCAGCACCGGCATCGCCCGCCCGACGCCGGACAGCGCGCGCAGGTCCCGGGTTCCGGTCTGCTTGTCGATCACGCCGACGGTCAGGAACAGCGTGGCCTTGAACAGGGCGTGCGCGACCAGCATCGCGACCCCGGCGACGGCTGCCGACCGGGTGCCCATGCTGACCAGCACCGTGAGCAGGCCCAGCTGGCTCACCGTCCCGTAGGCCAGCAGCAGCTTGAGGTCCACCTGACGCAGCGCCCGCCAGCCGCCGAGCAGCATCGTGCCCAGTCCGGCGGTCAGCAGGACGCCGTGCCAGCCGGTGACCAGGGCGAACGCCGGGGCCAGCAGCGCGACCAGGTAGATGCCGGCCTTCACCATGGCGGCCGCGTGCAGGTAGGCGCTGACCGGGGTGGGCGCCGCCATCGCGCCGGGCAGCCAGAAGTGGAAGGGGAGCTGGGCGGACTTGGACAGGGCGCCGACCACCAGCAGCAGCACCGCGATCGTGACCGGCGCGCCGGACGGCGGGTCGGCCAGCAGCTCGCTGATCCGGTACGTGCCCGCCTGCGACCCGAGCACGACGATGCCCACCAGCATCGCCAGCCCACCCGCGGTCGTGACCAGCAGCGCCTGCATCGCAGCGTTGCGGCTGGCCCGGCTGGTGGGGTCGAACCCGATCAGCAGGTAGGAGAAGACCGTGGTCAGCTCCCAGAACACGTACAGCAGGAGCAGGTCGTCGGACAGCACCAGGCCGAGCATCGCCCCGGCGAACGCGACCAGGACCCCCGCGAAGCCGCCCAAGCCCGCCTGGCCGTCGGCGAAGTAGCGGGCGCAGTATCCCAGGACCAGGCACCCCACCCCGGTCACCAGCAGCACCATGACCCACTGCAGGGTGCCCATGGACAGGGCGAGCTCCAGGCCCAGGGTGGGCACCCACCGGAACGTCTCGGTCGGCGGCTCGCCGTGCAGGACCGGCACGGTCCGGGAGGTCGCCCAGGCGAACGCCGCCAGCGGCACCAGGGCCAGCAGGAGGAACGCCCGACGACCGAGCCGTCGCACGGCCGCCGGGGCCAGGGCTCCGGCGACGAAGTGCGCGGCTACGAGGAAGAGCATTGCGGCCTCCGGGGGAGGGTTCCGGATGGTCGGGGCTCGATCCTAAGCGGTCGCGGGGGTGTCCCCCGACGCGCAGGTCAGGTCAGCAGCACGCCCGGGTTCATGATGTCGGCGGGGTCCAGGGCGACCTTCGCCGCGGTCAGGACGTCGATCCCCAGCGGCCCGATCTCGCGCCCCAGCCAGGGGGCGTGGTCGCGGCCGATGGCGTGGTGGTGGGTCAGCGCCCCGCCGCCGGCCAGGATCGCCTCCATCGCCACCTGCTTGGTGGCCCGCCACTGCTCGCGGGCCGCCGCCACGTCGCCCTCGGCGCGCCGGGCCAGCACCGTCACGTAGAGCGAGGCGCCGGTCGGGTACAGGTGCGACAGGTGCACCATGACCACCGGCGGGGTGCCCCGCAGGGTCAGCTCGCTCTCGATCGCCTCGCGGACCGCCGCGCGCAGCCGCGCGACGTTCGACCACGTGGTCGCGGTCTCCAGGGTCTCGACCAGGACGCCGGCGTCCATCAGGGCGTCGCGCTGGCTGGGGGCGTCGAACCGGTGGCGCCGCCACGCCTCGCCGGCCGTGGTCCCCAGCGAGACCGCGCCCGCCTGGCGCAGCCAGCCGACCGCCTCGCGGCGCCGGGCCGCGACGCCGCGCGCCTCGCCCTCCCAGCCCAGGATCGCCAGGCAGCCATCGTCGCGCTTGCGCAGCCGCAGGTAGGCGTCCAGCGCGCTGCTCTGCAGCCCGGGTCCGCGCAGGGCCAGCTGCACCTGGGTCTCCTGCGGGTCGGACAGCCGGGCGATGTCCGGGATCGTGTCGGCGCGCGGCCCGTACTGCACCATGCCCCGCAGCACGTCCAGGCCGGTGGCGAAGTCGGGCAGCATCCAGCCGTCGTAGCGGCGCACCGAGGGCAGACGGCGCACGCGGACGGTGACCTCGGTGATGACCCCCAGCGCTCCCTCGGAGCCGATCACGAGGTGGCGCAGGTCCGGGCCGCTCGCGTTCGGGGTCCCCGTGCCGGTGACCAGCGTGCCGCGCGGGGTGACCATGCGGGCGCCGGCGACCATCGCGTCGAACCGCCCGTAGCCGGTGGAGGCCTGGCCCGAGGACCGGGTGGCCGCGTACCCGCCGATGCTCGCCCGCGCGAACGACTGCGGGACGTGGCCGAGCACCAGCCCCTGCTCGGCCAGCGCGTCCTCGGCCTGCGGCCCGGTCGTCCCGGCCCGGAAGGTGGCCAGCCGGTCCAGGGGGCGCAGGTCCACCAGCCCGCTCAGGGCGCCGAGGTCCAGCACGATCACCGCCGCGCGGTGGCCGGCGCTCGGCTCCACGCCACGCACCACGCTCGTGCCGCCGCCGACCGGCACCACGGCCAGGTCGTGGGCCTCGGCTGCGGCCAGCACTGCGGCGACCTGCGCCTCGTCGGCCGGGCTCACGACCGCGTCCGGGACGCTCAGATCCTGGCCGCTGCGCATCCGCAGCAGGTCGTCGTAGGAGGAGCCGGCGCTGCTGCGCAGCCGGGTGAGCCGGTCGGTGCGCACCTGGTCGGCCCCCACCGCCGCGTCCAGCGCCGCCCGGGCGTCGGCGGTCAGGCGCGACTCGGGGACCTCGAAGTCCGCGGGGCTGGCGGCTGGCGCCGGGTGCAGCTCACCCAGCCGCTCGGAGAGCCAGGCGAGGGCATGCGGCTCGAGCGGCGCGGCCGGCTCGTCCGCCCACCGGCCGAACGGCCGGGCGGGGCCGGGCGCGCGGACGTGCTCGGGGGTCGGGACGTGCTCGGAGGCGGAGAAGGGCTCGGAGGCGGAGACGTGCTCGGGAACGGCCTCGGTACGCGGGCTCAGGACGTCAGTCACGCGTTACAGTGTGACACATGACGTCTATCAGTCACATGGGTCCTGACGGCGAGCTCGGTGGTGTCCCCGCGCCGTCCGTCTCGACCGCCGCCTCAGATGCCGGCGACGACGCCACCAGCGCCGAGCTGATCCTGGCCGGGGCGCGGGAGCTCGTCCTGGCGGTCGGCTTCCGGCGCTCGACCGTCGCCGATGTCGCCCGGCGCGCGGGGGTGTCGCGGATGACGGTGTATCGGGTCTTCCCCGACCTCTCGGCGATCTGGTCGCGCCTGCTGACCGACGAGCTGCTCGGCCTGGTCGGGCAGGCCCGCGAGCAGCTCGCCCAGGAGCCCAACGCGCGGGCCCGCCTGGTCGCGATGGCCGAGCTGCTGGTCCGCGAGGTGCCCGAGCATGCGCTGTTCGAGCAAGCGCTGGACCTGGATCCGGAGGTGCTGCTCCCGCTGGTCTTCACGCGCTTCGGATCCAGTCAGCAGGCCGTGCTGGCCGAGGTCGAGCAGCTGCTCCGCGCCGGTCAGGCCGACGGCTCGGTGCGCGCCGACCTGGCGGCGGAGGCGGCCGCCGGCGGGGTGCTGCTGGTGGCCCAGTCGTTCATCTTCTCCGCTCGCGCGATCGGCACTCGACCCGCCGCCGCGGCCATCCGCGCCGAGCTGCCGGTGATCCTGCACCGGTACCTGGCCCCATGACCGCCGTCGCGGCGTGGCCGGATGCCAGCCACCTGACCGCCGACCGCCGCGCGCGCGAGCTGGACGAGCTGGCCGGTGGAGTCGTGCTCGACGTCCTGGTGATCGGCGGGGGGATCACCGGCGCCGGGGTCGCCCTGGACGCCGCCAGCAGGGGCCTGTCGGTGGCCCTCGTCGAGCGCTGCGACCTCGCGGCCGGCACCTCCCGGCGCTCGTCCAAGCTGGTGCACGGCGGCTTGCGCTACCTGGCCAGCGGGCAGGTGGCGGTCGCGGCCGAGAGCACCCGGGAGCGCGGGATCCTGGCCACGGCGGTCGCCCCGCACCTGATCCGGCCGCTGGGCTTCCTGACCCCGCTCGGGCCCGGGGGCATGTCCCGGGTGATGGGCGCGGCCACCTCCTCGGCCCTGCATGGCGCCGACCTGCTGCGCCGTCAGGCCGGCACCCCGGCCAGCATCCTCCCCGCCCCGCACCGGGTCGAGGCCGACGTGGCCCGGATGCTGGTGCCCGGCATCCGCACCGCCGGGCTGCGCGGGGGTCTGGTGCACTGGGACGGCCAGCTGGAGGACGACGCCCGGCTGGTGGTGGCCGTCGCCCGCACGGCCGCCGCCCACGGCGCACGCATCCTCACTCGGGTCTCGGCAACCCAGACCGGTCCGGGCGGTGCGACCGTGCTGGACCACCTCACCGGATCGCGTCTGGACCTGCGCGCGCGGCACGTGGTCAACGCGACCGGCGTCTGGGCCAGCCAGCTGGACCCGGCCGTCGCGCTGCGCCCGTCGCGTGGCACGCACGTGGTCCTGCCCTCGGCGCTGCTCGGCGACCCGCGGACCGCCCTGTGCGCACCGGTGCCCGACCACTTCGGCCGGCTCCTGTTCAGCCTGCCGCAGCCCGACGGGCTGACCCTGCTCGGGCTCACCGACGAGCCCGCCGACGAGGTGGTCGACGTGCCAGTGCCCACCCAGGCCGAGATCGACTTCCTGCTGGAGACGTTCTCCGCCGCGCTGGACCGGCCGCTGGGCAGATCTGACGTGCTGGGCGCCTACGCGGGGCTGCGCCCGCTGGTGGCCGGTGCCGCGCCGGACCCGGGTCACGGGCGAGAGTCCGACGAGCCCGCGACCGCGGACCTCTCGCGCCGCCACGCGGTCCTGCGCCACGGCGACGCGATCACGGTCACCGGCGGCAAGCTCACCACCTACCGCCGGATGGCCCAGGACGTCGTCGACCTGATCAGCGACGTGCCCTGCTCGACCGCCTCGCTGCCGCTGGTCGGTGCTCGGGACGCACAGCGCCCCGACCCGTCCGGGCTCCCGGGGCTCCCGGCGCGCCTGCTGCGCCGGTTCGCGGCCGAGGCCGAGCAGGTCGCGGCGCTGGCGGGCGGCGACCCGGCGCTGCTGGCCCCCCTGGTGCCTGGTCAGCCGCAGCTCGGGGTCGAGGTGCTCTGGGCCCTGCGGGCCGAGGGTGCCCTGAGCGCCGAGGACGTGCTGGACGGCCGGCTGCGCCTGGACCTGGTCCCGGCCTGGCGGGAGCGCGCGCGGGAGCGGGTCGAGGCGCTGGTGGCGGCCCACGCGCCGGCTCCGGTGCCGGCCTGACCCGGCCCCCTCCGAGCCCTGTCGGGGATGGTCCGGATGGTGCGCGTGTGCACCGGCGCAACCGCGCCGCGTGTGGGTTCTGAGTGCTGCACGCGCGCAGCGCTGCGCATGCGCACACATGAGCCCAGAGGTGCGCACAACTGGTGCAAAGGGGACGGGTGATCGGCGTGCGCTACTCTGCCTCGCCCCGCACTGCCCCACTCTCGTCGACGGCCGTGCGGCCCACTGCGACGAGCACGCCCGGCGACGTCCCGTTGCGCAAGAATGGCGAAGGTTGGCGGGGTGCGTGTGCGGCAGGGTCCCCAGGGCAAGCCCGTCGCCTCCTCGTGTCGTTGTTGCGCAATCGTAGCGTGCACGCATACACCGCGCAACGCCGGCCAGACGATTGGACAACTGCGTGCACGCACGCACACAATCGACCCGTGCCACCCACCCTCACCGAATGGCTCCAGGGCGAGATGGACACGCGCAGGTGGAACTACTCTGACCTCGCCACGCATCTGCGGGTCAGCCGCAGCACCGTCTCCCGGCTGATGAGCGGCGGGACCGGCGCGCCGAGCCTGGAGACCATGACTGCGCTCGCGGCCCTGTTCGACAAGTCGATCGCCGACGTGCTCGCGATGAGCACCGTCCCGCTGCCGGCCAAGCCCGCCCCAGCCCAGCCCGACCCAGACGTGGCCAAGCTCCTACGCGGCGACCCCCACCTGCGGCCTTACGACCGCAAGTTGATCGTCGAGCTGTATGAGCGGTTGAGGCAATAGGGCCGAAGGCTCAGCCCTGATCCACCGACTGGGTTGGGTTTGGTGAGCGTGGCGTAGGACGGAAA
>CAYQMN010000024.1:0-16587 GCA_964418695.1 uncultured Bifidobacteriaceae bacterium
CAGCGACGGGAGTCAGCAGCCAGAACCGAGTTGCCCGCCCAAGTTTGAAGAGCCGCGCCTGGCTCGCATGCTGCGAAGGAGTGGGCCAAGCGCGTGGACATCCTGGAGCGCTTTGCCGACCAGGTGCGTCCCGACACGATCGCGGACCTGCGCGCGCTGGACGCCGGCTAGCAGGCGAGGACGTCATCGTCTGCTAGCCCTGCTCAGAACCCGCACACCTCATGGGCCACCTCGGACTGCAGCGTCAGGATGGTCGTGACGGGCGCGTCTGCCGGCACGAGGCCCGCCTGGATGGCCGGGGCCAGGCCCGCCACTGACGAGGCGGTCGCGCCGGACGGGATCCCGTCCGGGTAGAGCGTGGTGATCGAGAGCTCGTAGATCGCCTGAACCGTGGTCGCTCCCTGGGAGGAGAACTCGTCGCAGGGGATGCCCAGCGCGTCACCCTGGGCGATGCCGGCTGCCTTGTACTCCTCCTCCCAGTTGGATCCCGGAGTCGCGGTCGGCGAGACCGGCGCGCCCGCGCTACCGGACTGCCCTGGGAGGCTGCATGCGCCCATGCCGAAGATCGCCAAGACCAGCAGCGCCGCCGCGGTCGGGTGGTGGATCACGTGCTGCCCTCGGCGACGAGCGAGCGGGCGAAGGCGACGAGGGCCTGCGCGTCCACGCGGATCATGACGCCCACGCCCGAGTCGGTGGAGACCTTGGCGGTCAGCTCGCCCTGGTCGGCGAACCAGGACAGCTCGATCTCGCCGGGCGACCAGTGCCGGCCGCGCAGCAGGAACGAGGGCTCCACGGGCTCCCAAGACAAGGGGCTCGTGCTCCCGTCGGCCAATTCGCGCAGCGCCTGGGCCAGTCGCACGAGCTCGTCGCCGTAGAGGTTGGCCTCGAGGTCGACCAGCGGGTCGGCCTGACCGCGGCGCAGGACGAGCCGCCCGTGCCGCCAGCCCTCTGCGTCCGGGGGGGCGGTCGTCAGGCGGATCGTCCACGGGTCCTGCGGGGCACGGTTGGTCAGGTCGGCCATGTCATCGGGCCGTCGGGGTCGTCGGCACGCAGGTGGTCGGGCTCATCGGGGGGTCCACCTGGCCTTCGGGAATCCGCCGGTGTTGTAGGTCGTGATGACCCGGCCATCCCCACTCACGATCACCGCCCAGCTGGTCGCAGTCTCGAAGTACACCGTGGATCCGTCGTAGTCCGGATCGTCGTACTTCACCACACCACGGTTTCCGGAGCGCATGATCTCGCGCATCTTCGTGTTGCTGATCCCGCGCTGCTGACCGCGCTCGGCGGCGTGTCCGGTGAACTTGCCACCGCCGGTGCCCTTGCCGCGCTGGACGGTCGGGATCTGGGCCACCGCCCGGTTGCCCACCAGGCGCTGAAGATGGGTCACGGTCTGCGCGTCCAGACGGCTCGCGGCGGGCGCCCGCTGCGGGGCGATGGTGGCCATCGACGCGGTCGGCGGGGGTCGATGCGCGGTCAGGACGGCAAGCGCCTCCGGGCCCACGTGCTCTGTCTCCGGGTGCCGGGTTCTGCCCATGCGCCCAGTGTGACGACCTGCCCGGTGTGCCTCCACCCGCCGAACGGGTCGCACTCCCTGCCCGATCGCGCCGCGCACTGGCTCGCCTCCGTGCCCGCGGCATGTCCAGTGTCAACATATGATGACAACATGAGAACCGCGCAGGCGACAGACGACGACCCGATCCGCGAGCTGGCTGCGGTCGCCCAGGCCCGGCGTGAGCTGAGCCAGCGCGAGGAGCGGGCGGTGCGGCGAGCCCGGCACGCGGGCCTGTCGTGGGCCGAGATCGGCACCCTCCTGGGCGTCTCCCGCCAAGCCGTGCACCGCAAGTACCGAGGCGGCAGCTGACGAGCAAGCCCAGTCAAGGGGCTGGCCAGGGCGGGACCCGCCCGTCCGGGCCACGTCGGCATACTGGGGCGCGCCGCCCTCGACAGGGCGTGCGACCCGATCCCCCGAGGAGCCCCGCGATGCTGGCTGTGACGTGCACGAGCCTGGACGGGCCGCAGGCCCTGGTCGTCGGCGAGGTGCCCGACCCGGTGCCCGGTCCGGGGCAGGTGCTGGTCGCCGTGCGGGCCACCTCCCTGAACTTCCCCGACGCCCTGATGGTGCGCGGCCGCTACCAGGTGCAGCCGCCGCTGCCGTTCTCGCCGGGGGCGGAGCTCGCCGGGGAGGTCGTCGCCGTGGGCGAGGGGGTCACCCGGCCCGCGGTCGGCGACCGGATCGTGGCCCTGAGCGGATCGGGCGGGTGCGCGCAGCTGTGCGTCGTGGACGCCGTACGGACCGCCCCGCTGCCCGACGACGTCGACTTCGACTCCGGCGCCGCGCTCACGCTGGCCCACGGGACCGCCCTGCACGCCCTTCAGGAAGTGGCGGCGCTGCAGCCCGGCGAGACCCTGGTGGTGCTCGGCGCGGCCGGCGGCACCGGCATCGCGGCGATCGAGTGCGGCAAGGCGATGGGAGCCCGGGTGATCGCCTGCGCGTCAAGTGCGGAGAAGCTCGCGCTGTGCCGGGAGCACGGCGCCGACGAGCTGGTGGACTACGCGACCGAGGATCTGAAGTCCGCCCTGGCCCGGCTGTGCGGGCGGGCGGGCGCCGACGTGGTGTTCGACGCGGTCGGCGGGGACTACACCGAGCCGGCGGTCCGGTCGCTGGGGTGGCGCGGCCGACTGCTGGTGATCGGCTTCGCGGCAGGGCGGATCCCGGCGATCCCGCTGAATCTCGCGCTGCTGCGTGAGCGGCAGATCCTGGGCGTCTACTGGGGCGACTGGACCGCGCGCGACCCGAGGGGCCACGTGCGCAACATGCGCCAGCTGCAGGAGTGGCTGGCCGAGGGGACCGTGCGCCCGCCGATCACCGAGCGCATCGGCCTGGCGGACGTGCCCGAGGCGCTGGCCCGGATGGAGTCGCGCCAGGTCCTGGGCAAGATCGTGGTGAACCCGTAGGGCGGGTCGGTCACCCCGGTGGTCGGCGTGGGCAGAGCCGCTCGGTCAGCCGACCGCGGTGACCAGGCGCTGCATGCCGGCGATCCAGGACTCGTGGTTGGCAGCCTTGTGCGCTACGAACCCGGCGACCTCGGGGTGCGGGAGGACGAGGAACTCGCCGGCCTGCACCGCGTCGAGCGCCTGAGCGGCGACATCCGCGGGCTCGACCACCGCCCCGGCCGCGAGCACCGCGCGGGTCGCCGCGACCTCCTGGGGGTCGGCGGATGCCCGGCCGCGCGCGAGCATGTCGGTGTTCACGCCCATCGGGCAGACGCACGTCACCCCGATGCCCTCGGCGCCGTACGTCACGGCCAGCCACTCCGCGAAGGCGACCGCCCCGTGCTTGGACACCGAGTAGGTCGGGGAGCCGACCTGGGTGAGCAGCCCCGCCGCCGACGCGACCGACAGGAAGTGCCCGCCGCCGCGCTCCCGCCAGCCCGGGACGAGCAGCCGGGCGGCGCGCACGTGGGCCATCACGTTGACCTCCAGGCTGAGCGCCCAGTCGGCCTCGGACGCCGCCAGCCCGGCGCCCCGGAGGACGCCCGCGTTGGCCACGAACAGGTCTACCGGGCCCAGCTCGGCGGTGGTGATCGCGAGCAGCTCGCGCAGCGCGTCCTCGCTCGCGGCATCGCCGGGCAGCGCCAGCACCCGCCCGCCGCGCGTCGCCAGCTCCGCGGCGACCGCCGCCACCCGGTCACCGTCCAGGTCGGTCAGCGCGACGCTCGCGCCCCGGTCCACCAGGGCCTGTGCGAGCGCAGCCCCGATCCCGCCCCCGGCCCCGGTGACGACCGCCACCGCTCCCGAGAGGTGCATGGCCGGGTCAGCCCGCCTGCATGAGCGGGAGTGGGCGGGCCCAGGCGCGGTAGGTGTCGATCGTCCACTGCGGGTCCTCGAGCTGCGGGACGTGCCCGACGCCCTCGATGATCCGCAGCTCCCACTCCGGGTGGCGCTTGCTCGCGTGGTGCGCGGCGGCGACCGGGACCAGCCGGTCCTGGTCGCCCTGCATGAGCAGGACAGGTGCCTCGATGGCGCGCATGTGCGCTTGGAACCGGTCGCGGCGCACCAGGTGCACCAGGACCGAGCGCGCGGCGTCGAGGAACGCGGAGTCGAGGCCGGGCAGGCCCTGGCGCGTGCTCGCGAGCGCGACCAGGTCCTCGATCACGTCCTCGGGCACGCGCGAGACGTCCACGCAGCACATCGACAGGACCTCGTGAACCTGCTCGGCGGGGGTCAGCCGCGCCCGCCGCCGAGCCAGCAGCTGGTTGGCCAGGCCGGGCACCGCGTAGCCGGCGAACCGAGCGGCCACACCGGGGTCCAGCCGTCCGGGCGGCCCGGGCAGCGCGGGGTCCACCAGCGCCAGCCCGACCACGCTGTCCGGGTGCCGGGCGGCCTGCAGGATGCTGATCATCCCGCCCATCGAGTTGCCCATGAGGACGACCGGACGCCCGACCACCTCGGTGAGGAATCGGTGGAGCAGCCGCTGATTGGCGTCCACGTCGGTCGGCCGGTGGTCAGGGAAGGTCAGCCCGTGGCCGGCCAGGTCGATCACGTAGACGCGCTGGTGCTCGGCCAGGGCCGGCGCCACCGCGTTCCAGTTCGCGTGCGACCCGCCGAGGCCGTGGACGCAGACCAGCGGCGGCGGATCGTCGGGGCCGCCGAGGTCCAGGTAGTGGGTCGGGCCGTCCAGATCGACCGAACGGGAGGCGTCCTGGCTCATGGCGGCTCCTGGGCTGGGGAGGGTTGGTGCAGTGGCGGTGAATATAGCCGCGCCCTCGATCCGCCGGGCGGGCCTGCTCGACTCCGTCGTGGTCATGACGCGGCAGTGGCCTCCCCAAGGGACGCCTGGGCCACCTCGCGGGACGGCTCTCACCCGCCCCGACCACCGAGAGATCCGACGGAAAGCGTCGCATGTGTCGCGCCCGGGCGCATCGGGGTCGCGTACGTGCGAATCTCTGGGAAGGCGGGGTGGCTCGCCCGCCCGCCCGTCCGCTCGCCCGACCGCCGGCCGGACGACCGCCCACCACCGGACCCCGCCCCCTCCCGAGAGGCAGACATGAGCCCCGACGCCACCCCAGCCCCGTCCGTCCCCCGGCTGCGCGAGGGAGACCACACCGCCGAGCAGGCCGCCGCGCGCCGGGCGTTCGCGCGCGAGCGGACCGGCGCCGAGCTGCACCACGTCGGCCAGTTCTCCCTGGACCCGGCGACGCTGCCGGGCAACATCGAGAACTTCACCGGCGTCGCCCAGGTCCCGCTGGGGATCGCCGGTCCGCTGCGGATCAACGGAGAGCACGCGCAGGGCGACTTCTACATCCCGATGGCCACCACCGAGGGCACGCTGGTCGCCAGCTACAACCGCGGGATGCGCCTGCTGTCCGCGGCCGGCGGCGTGCGCGCGACGGTGGTCGACGACCGGATGCAGCGGGCGCCGGTGTTCCTGTTCGACAACGCCTTGGAGGCCAAGGAGTTCGGCGCGTGGGTGGTCGAGCACTTCGCCGACGTCGCCGCGGCCGCCGAGGCGACCACCCGGGTCGGCAGGCTGGTCGAGATCGAGCAGTACCCGGTCGGCCCGCTGCGCTATCTGCGCTTCGACTTCACCACCGGCGACGCGGCCGGGCAGAACATGGTCGGCCGGGCGACGCTGGCCGGCTGCGAGTGGATCTCGGCGAACCATCCGCTGCGCCCCCGGTTCCTGCTGTCGGGGTCCATCGACACCGACAAGAAGCACTCGCAGATCAACGTGCTGCGCACCCGCGGCAAGCGGGTCGTCGCCGAGGCGACGATCCCCGCGGCGCTGCTCACCCGGATGGGCGTCAGCGCCGAGCTGCTCTTCCGGATGCGCCAGATCTCGATGACCGGCTCGTTCCTGGCCGGCGCGGCCAGCAACGGCCCGCACGCGGCGAACGGGCTGGCGGCGCTGTTCATCGCGACCGGGCAGGACGCGGCCAACGTCGCCGAGTCCCAGGCTGCCATCACGTACTCGCAGCTGCTGGACAACGGCGACTACTACTGGTCGGTCACGCTCCCGGCGCTCATCGTGGCCACGGTCGGCGGGGGCACCGGGCTGGCCACCCAGCGCGAGTGCCTGGAGCTGCTCGGGTGCTCCGGCCCCGGCAAGGCGGCGAAGCTCGCGGAGATCTGCGCGGCGACCGTGCTGGCTGGCGACATCTCCCTGGGCAGCGCGGTGCTGGCAGGCGACTGGGTCACCTCGCACGAGCGCCTGGGCCGCAACCGGTAGGGGGTGCGGCGCGCCTCAGCCGAACCGGACCTCCAGCGGGGTCGCGACCGCCGCCAGCGCATCGGCGTCCCCCGGACCCTGGGGCAGCAGCGTGTCCGTGGCCCTCGTGAGCAGGTAGCCGTGGAAGGTGACGACCTCGCCGGGCGCGTACTGGTACTGGCGCTCCCGACCGACGACGCCGCCCGGGTGCAGGAGCACGGTGGCGGACTTGCCGCCCCCGGGCTCGCCGGCCAGCAACCCGGGCACGCCGGACTCCGGGTGCGGACCCCAGAGCAGTGCGCGGTCCACCCGCACGTCCTTCGTGCCGGCGTTGACGACGAGCAGCCGGACCAGCACGTTTCCGTCATCGTCGGGCTCCGGGGCGCTGAGCTCCAGGTGCAGGGAGGCCGTCATGGCGCCTCGATGAGGTGGCCGTAGTCGACGCCCTTGATCTTCTTGGCGCCCTTGTCGTGGTAGAAGTCCGCCTTCGCCTGGTCGGTCGTGTCGAACGTCAGACCGGGGGCGTTCATCGCCGTGTCCTTGGCCGCGAAGGTGGTGAGCGCGTTGTTCCAGTCCACGTGGGTCTGCAGCGCGAGCACGGCGTCGGCCTCGGTCGCGGCGGTCCGCTTCTCCTTGACGCGCTTCTCCAGCGCCTTGATGTCGACGTCGTGGATCTTCTTGGTCTCCTTGACGTGCCCGCTCTCGTGCTTGCCCATCCGGGCGACGGCCGAGGACCGTAGGTACACCAGCGTGCCGCCACTGCCGCCCCACGTCGCCGCGCCGTTGTTCCCGCTCGGGACCCCGTTCCAGGAGCGCGACACCTTGACCGTGCCGGTGCCCTTGCGGACCCAGGCCTTCGCCGGACCGCCCTTGGGCGTCGGCGGCGAGGACTCGTAGACGGGCGCGACCACGGTGCTGCTTCCCGTGTTCTCGTTGCCCTTGCCGCCGGTGCCGCCGCAGTGATGCCACAGTCCGGAGGCGACCTTGCCCCGGTCGACGAAGGCGTGGACCTCGGTGCCGGTCGTCAGGAGCCCGTCCATCTCCCCGAACTCGTTGGCGCCCTGCGGCTGCAGCTCGGCGCCGCCGGCACCCTCGGCGAGGCTCGGCTGGGTCCCGGCGCCGGTCGGCTCCAGGGTTCCCTCGCCAGCCTGGCCCAAGTCCTCGAACTCGCGCTGGACGACGGGGACCTCGCGACGCGCCGAGGTGACCGCGCCGGTCACCGCGGCGTTCCCGGCGAGCCGTTGCAGCGCGTGCACGCTGGAAGAGGTCAGGAGCATCGCCCCCTCGACGCTGCGCGGCGGCGCGGGCAGGCGAGTCGGCGCGGCACCGGCCTGGGCAGCCTCGGCACGGGCAGCCGCGGACTCCTCGGCATGCACCCCGTGACGTCTGCTGGCCACGTCTGCGCCTCCTGTGCGCGGCTGATCCGACCACGGTACGCGCGTGCGGCCCGCGCGTCGCATCCTCGGCGCTCGTCGATCACCGCTGGTCGATCTTCGGTCCTGCGCGCTGATGGCCGCTGCCCGGACGCGATCGGCGCACGCGCTACGGTCGGCGTGACGTCACCGTCGGAACTTCGCCCAGCCCGTCCGATCGCCGAGCCCCGCCCCACCACCGAACCCCTCCGACCTCCGAGCCAAGGACCCGCATGGACGCCTGGAACACCCCTGAGCGCACCGCCCTGCGCGCCGCCGTCACCCGCTTCACCGTGCGCGAGATCGTGCCGCACCTGTCGCGGTGGGAGGACGAAGGTCAGCTCCCGCGAAGCCTGAGCAGGTCCGCGGCCGGCGCCGGCCTGCTGGGCGTCGGATTCCCCGAGGAGGTCGGCGGCCAGGGCGGCGACGCGATCGACTCGGCCATCGTCGCCGAGGCGATCATCGAGGCCGGCGGCAGCAGCGGACTGCTCGCGTCGCTGTTCACCCACGGCATCGCGATCCCGCACATCCTCGACGCCGGTGACCCCGGGCTCGTCGAGCGGTTCGTCCGGCCGACGCTGGCCGGTGAGCTGATCGGCGCCTTGGGCGTGACCGAGCCGGGCGGCGGCAGCGACGTCGCCGGCATCACCACCCGCGCGGTCCGCGACGGCGAGCACTACGTGGTCAACGGCGCCAAGACGTTCATCACCTCCGGCGTGCGCGCCGACTTCGTCACCACGGCCGTGCGCACGGGCGGGCCCGGCTTCGGCGGCATCAGCCTGCTGGTCGTAGAGAAGGGCACGCCCGGATTCGAGGTGGCCCGGCCGCTGCGCAAGATGGGCTGGCACTGCTCGGACACCGCGGAGCTGAGCTTCACCGACGTCCGCGTCCCCGCGGCGAACCTGGTAGGGGAGGAGAACGGCGGGTTCGTGCTGCTGATGCAGCACTTCGTCGACGAGCGCCTCGGTCTGGCCGTGCAGGCCTACGCCACCGCCCAGCGCGCCCTCGACCTGGCCGTCCGCCACGCCCGGGACCGCGAGACCTTCGGCAAGCCGCTGACCGGCCGCCAGGTGATCCGGCACAAGCTGGTGGAGATGCACCGGCGCACGGCGACCGCGCGCACTGTGACCCGGGCCGCGATCCAGCGGTCGGTCGAGGGGACGGCGACCGATCCCGGCGTCGTCGTCGATGCCGTGCTGGCGAAGAACACCGCGGTGGAGGCGGTCGAGTGGGTGGTCAGCGAATCGGTCCAGATCCACGGCGGCGCGGGCTACATGCGCGAGTCTGAGATCGACCGCCACTACCGCGACGCCCGCATCCTGGGCATCGGCGGCGGCGCCACGGAGGTCCTCAACGACCTCGCCGCCCGGCTCCTCGGGTACTGACGACGCCCACGGCCGGCAGTGCGCACGGGCAGTGGAAGGCGTAGAACTGGCGGCATGGCCTCGTCCGTGACCCCTGCCTCGACCGCGCCTGATGCGCTGCTCGGGTCGGTGCCAGACGCTGCCCCAGCCGTCGCGTCGCGGGCCCGGGCCGCGGGCCGCCCCGACCGTCGGTCATCCGGCCCCGCCCCCGCCTTCACCCGCGACGGCAGGCCCTGGGATCTCGCCGCGCGCAAGCAGGCCGCCCGCGAGTCGGTCAAGGCCCTGCGCCGCCCGCAGCCCCGTGGGCTCCCGCGCCCGCCCGGACCTTCCGGTGCGCGCACCTTGGCCCGGATGCTGCGCGGCGATCGGCGCACCGACATCTTCGGCGGCATCAGCCGCGACTATCCCGGCATCGCGCACTTGCGGATCGGCCGCGAGCATCTCTACGTCCTGTCCGATCCCGAGCTGGTCATCCAGGTGCTGCTCACGCAGGCCAAGCACACGACCAAGAGCCGCGCCCTGCTGCTCACCAAGGCGCTGCTGGGCGAGGGCCTGCTGACCAGTCACGGCGCGCTGCACCGCCGGCAGCGCTCGCTGGTGATGCCCGCGTTCCACCGCGCCCGGATCGCCGGATACGCCACGGACATGGTCACGGCCGCGCAGGCGCACGGGGACGAGTGGCAGCGGCGCATCGAGGCCGGCGACACCGAGCTGGACATGGCCGAGGACATGTCCGCCCTCACGCTGTCGATCGTCGGGCGCACGCTGTTCGGCGCCGACCTGTCCGGCGATGCCGCCGAGGTGGGGCACGCCCTGACCGAGGTGCTGGGCAGCTTCGACCGCACCCTGCTGCCGGGTGCCCGGCTCGCCGAGCTGCTGCGCGTGCCGTGGATCCGCCGGGTCGACGCGGCGATGAGCGACCTGGACGACGTGGTCGCCCGGATGATCGCCGAGCACCGGGCCAGCGGCGACACCGGCGACCTGCTCTCGATGCTGCTGGCCAGCACCGACGAGCATGGCGCCGGCATGGACGACGCCCAGGTACGCGACGAGACGATGACCCTGGTCCCGGCCGGTCACGAGACCACGGCGATGGCGCTGACCTGGGCGTGGCACCTGCTCGCGGACCACCCCGGCGAGGCCGAGCTGCTGCGCGCGGAGCTGGACGAGGTGCTGGGCGGCCGGGCCCCGACGGTCGCGGACCTGCCGCGGCTGCCGCGCACCCGGGCCGTGGTCGCCGAGACGATGCGCATCTACCCACCCGCGTGGATCCTGGGGCGAAGCTTGAGCGAGGACCTGCAGGTCGCGGGCTGGCGCCTCCCGGCTGGCTCGATCGTGCTCGCGCTGCCGTTCGCGCTGCACCGCGACGAGCGGTTCTGGCCGCAGCCGATGGTGTTTCGCCCCGACCGCTGGCTGGACGCCGACGGACGGTTCGACGAGAACGCGCCCGGTCAGCCGCGCGGGGCGTGGTTCCCGTTCGGCTTCGGGTCCCGGCGCTGCATCGGCGACCAGTTCGCCTGGACCGAGGCGGTCCTGGTCCTGGCGACCCTGGCGCCGAGGTTCGCCCCCGCGTCCGTGCCCGGCCGTCATGCGAGGCTCAGGCCGGCGGTCACGCTGCGCCCGGAAGGCGGGATGCCGATGCTCCTGCGCGAGCGGCTCTTCTCCGCCCGGGCGTCAGACCACGCGCAGCGCGACCCGCACGTCGTCGCCGGCCTCGACCCCCTCGGCCTCGCGCACCGAGCGCTTGACGGGTAGGACGAACAGCCCGTCCCGGCCGGGGAACACCGAGGTCCGCCAGGTGCTCGCGCCGATCCGGACCTCGACCCGGACGCTGCCGAACCCCGCGCGCGGCCCGCGGGCCAGCGACGCCTCGTGGACCGCTTCGGAGGCCTCCTCAGGCAGCGTCACGAACGTCCACGTGTCCCGGCGCTCCTGCCAGATCCACAAGGGCGCAGCGAACGTGTGCTCCGGGGAAGCGGCATCCATCACAGGCCTTCCGAGGGGCAGTGGGCTCGACCACGCTACTGCCCGACCCTGATCGTGGGCGTCGCAAGCGCGACGCCACTACGGTAACCCGGTGACGGCTCAACGATCTTCGGACACTTCCCTCCCGGCCTCGCCGATCCCGACCTCGCCGATCCCGGCCGACGAGACGCCCGCGACCGGCTACGGCGGCCTCGGGCCCATGCTCAAGCCCACCCATCCGCTGGCCCTCGCGCCGGTCGCCTCCCCGCCCCACTCCGTCGACGGATTCGTGCGCGAGTTCCTGCGCGAGCTGAACACCGGGCAGGGTGTCGCGCTCTCGCGCTCGACGGTCAACGACCAGTACCTGGCGCTGGCCCGCACCGTGCGCCAGTACCTGATGACCCGCTGGCTGGAGACGGTCAAGCACAACCGCGAGTCGCAGGCCAAGGTCGTCGGCTACCTGTCCGCGGAGTACCTGCTGGGCCGCCAGCTGGGCAACGCGCTGATGGCCACCGATCTCAACGAGGTGGCCGAGAAGGCGCTGGCCGGCTGCGGGCTGGACCTGGCGACCCTGCGGGCGCAGGAGGTCGAGCCCGGGCTGGGCAACGGCGGCCTGGGCCGGCTGGCCGCGTGCTTCATCGACTCGCTGGCCACCATGAGCGTGCCCTGCATCGGGTACGGCATCCGCTACGAGTACGGCATCTTCCGCCAGACCTTCGTCGACGGTCGCCAGGTCGAGCAGCCCGACACCTGGCTGGCGCTGGGCAGCCCGTGGGAGTTCCCGCATCCCGAGCACGCCGTGCAGGTCGACTTCGGCGGCCACACCGAGCAGTACGACGACGACGGCGTCCAGCGCACCCGCTGGGTGCCGGGCTGGAACGTGCTCGGCGTGCCCTACAACTACATGGTCCCGGGCTACCAGAACGGCCGGGTCAACACGCTGCGCCTCTGGAGCGCGCGGGCCACGAAGGCCTTCGACCTGGAGATCTTCAACGCCGGCGACTACGCCGAGGCGGTCCGCGCCCAGACGTTCGCCGAGAACATCACCAAGGTCCTGTACCCGGAGGACTCCACGCCGCAGGGCAAGGAGCTGCGGCTGCAGCAGCAGTACTTCTTCGTCGCCTGCTCGATCCGCGACTTCATCGAGCGCATCCTCGACCAGGGCTTCGACCTGCACCGGCTGCCCGAGCGGATCATCTTCCAGCTCAACGACACCCACCCGGTCATCGCCGTGCCCGAGCTGATGCGCGTGCTCGTCGACGAGAAGCGGTTCGAGTGGGACGAGGCCTGGGCGATCACCCAGCAGTGCTTCGCCTACACCTGCCACACCCTGCTGCCCGAGGCGCTGGAGACCTGGTCGACCGACCTGCTCGGGCGGCTGCTGCCCCGGCACCTGCAGATCATCGAGCGGATCAACGCCGAGTTCCTCGCCGAGATCCGGGCGGCGTACCCCGACGACGAGCTGCGGGTGCGCCGGATGTCGATCATCACCGACTACCCGGAGCGCTCGGTGCGCATGGCGTTCCTGGCCACAGTCGCCGGCACGAAGGTCAACGGCGTGGCCGCGCTGCACTCCCAGCTGCTCGCCGACAAGGTGCTGCCCGACTTCTCCGCGCACTGGCCGGAGAAGTTCACCAACGTCACCAACGGCGTGACCCCGCGGCGCTTCCTCAAGATGAGCAACCCGTGGCTGTCCGACCTCATCACCGACGCGCTGGGCCCGGGCTGGGTGACCGACCTCGAGCGGCTGGCCGAGCTGGAGCCGTACGCCCAGGACGCGGACTTCCGCCGCGACTTCCGCGCAGCCAAGGAGAAGAACAAGACCCGCCTCTACGCGCTGCTGCGCACCCGCGACGGCATCGACCTGCCCGACGGGCACCTGCTCGACGTGATGGTCAAGCGCCTGCACGAGTACAAGCGCCAGTCGCTCAAGCTGCTGCACCTGGTGACGCTGTACGACCAGATCGTCTCCGGTCGGGTCGACCCCGAGACGATCACGCCGCGCACGGTCGTCTTCGGCGCGAAGGCCGCGCCGGGCTACCGGATGGCCAAGGAGACGATCTACCTCATCAACCAGGTGGGCGCCACGATCAACGCCGACCCGCGGGTGGCGGGGCGGATCAGCGTGGCATTCCCGGCGAACTACAACGTGACGCTGGCCGAGAAGCTCGTCCCGGCCGCGGACCTCTCCGAGCAGATCTCGCTGGCCGGAATGGAGGCCTCGGGCACCGGCAACATGAAGTTCGCCCTCAACGGGGCCCTGACGATCGGCACCGACGACGGGGCGAACGTCGAGATCCGCCAGCTCGTCGGCGACGAGCACTTCTTCCTCTTCGGCATGGTCGAGCCGGAGGTCGCCGCGCTGGCCGAGAAGGGCTACCGGCCCTCGGCGTTCTACGAGGCGGACGCCGATCTCAAGGGTGCGATCGACCTGATCTCGTCCGGCGCCTTCTCCGGGGGCGACCGCAGCGCCTTCGAGCCGGTCGTGTCCAACCTGCTGCACGACGACCGGTTCATGGTGCTGGCCGACTATCGGTCCTACCTGGACGCCCAGGCGCGGGTCGAGGCCCGGTACGCCGAGCCGGAGGAGTGGACGAAGTCGGCGATCCTCAACGTCGCCCGGACCGGGTTCTTCTCCTCGGACCGCTCGATGCGCGACTACCTGCGCCGGATCTGGGGCGCGGCCCCGGACCGGTAGGAGGGCAGCGGTCGTTCTCCCGCGGGGATCAGCGCGCCGCAGCGCAGGCTCGCTCCCTTCGAGCTCGACCGACCCACTCGTCGGTCGAGCTTGTCCAGACCTGCACCAGCGCCGGACTACTCCCGGGGGGCGCTGACCGCGACCGTGCGCAGGAGCCGGGCGCCCTCGGCGGCGCCGTCGACGGTGACCACGGCCCGGCGGCCGCCGGTGCGCTCGACGTCGATCGCCTCGCCGGTGCGCACTACGATCCCGATCGCGCCGTCGCGGCCCACGCGGTAGCCCCAGCCGCCGAAGTCGCGCAGCGGGCTCACCTCGGTGGTGCCGGCGTCGAGGATCTCGTCGGCGGGGATCACCAGGCTGGGCCACCCGAACGCGCCGTGCACGGCCAGCCCGGCGGCGTCCACGCGCACGGTGAACCGCGACATCGTGGCCAGCAGCAGCCCGAGCCCGCAGCCCAGCGGCACCAGGATCAGCGCGGCTCCGGTGATCAGGCCGAGCACCGCGAACCCCAGACCCATCAGCGCGCCGGTCAGGCTCAGGCCCCCGGAGGTCACCGAGCGCACCCAGCGGACGTCCGCGCCCGCAGGCAGCGGCACCGCGTCGGCCCGCAGGTCGCGGCGGGCGGCCGGCTGGTGCGGGTCGGGGCGGATGGCGAACGCGCCCGCCACGCCGACCAGCACCCCGGCGAGCATCGCGATCGTCAGCGGTAGGACCGCGCTGGGCGAATCCCAGGCCGAGTCGAGACCGCGTTGGATGACCAGCGTGCCGATGAGCGTGCCAGCCAGGAACGTGGCCATGCCCAGGGCGAAGCCGATCGCCATTCGGCGGGTGATCGCGTCGCGCCCGGCCAGGAACGCCAGCGCCCACGCGCCCGCGCTGCACAGCAGGCTCAGGAGCGTCACCGCGGCGACCAGGACCGACAGCGAGCCGGTCCCGTCCACGCCCTGGGTGTCCCAGTGCACGGCGACCGGATCGGGGAGCTCGGCGCGCCACGAGAGCGCCAGCACCGCCGACCCCACGGCGATCAGCGCCGGCACGACCAACGCCAGGACGGTGGTCAGGCCGCGCTGCGGAATGGGCTGGCGGCTGGCCTCGGTGCTGGGCATCGTCCCCTCCCCACGTCGGGCTGCTTCCAGGGTATGCCAGCAGCGCCGGGCTTGACCGGCGGTCAGGCAGACGCAGCGCTGGCCTCGACCGCTGGGTGCGGGGCGGCTCGACCGGGAGTCAGGCCGGTGCGGAGGCTGCCTCGATCAGGCTGAACCGGAGGAACGCATCGCGGATCCCGTGCTCGTCGGGGGTGCCGGTGACCGCGTCGGCGGCGTCGCGCACCGCCTGCGGAGCACCGCCCATCGCGATGCCGATGCCCGCGTGCGCCAGCATCTCCAGATCGTTCATGCCGTCGCCGATCGCGACCGTGTCCGCCCGGTCGATGCCCAGGTGCGCACAGATCAGGTCCAGGCCGATGGCCTTGTGGATGCCCGCGGGGGCCAGCTCGCCGCTGTTCGGGCCGAACGCCTCGATGGAGGACGGAACGATCACGAACTCCCCGTCGAACGCGCTCGTGATCTGGTCGAGCGACACCGGCGCGGAGAAGAAGCAGACCTTGTGGATCGGCATGCTCAGCGGGTCCGCGCCGACCTGCATCATCTCCAGGAACCCGTTGTAGCCGCCCTCGGCCTGGGCCAGCAGCTCCTCGTCGGTCAGCGCCGACCCGAACCCCTCGCGCAGCGCGTCCGCCGCGCCGGGGCTGCCGATCACACCGTGATGGGACTCCAGGACGTACTCGACCCCATGGGCCTCGAAGTAGTCGACCACGCGAGTGACCTGATCGGGCGTCATGTTCGTGCTGGTGAGGACCTCGCCGCGGACCTCGACGTGCGCGCCGGCGCCCGTGATGACGCCGTCGAAGCCGATCTCGTGCAGCTCGTCCCAGAGCTCGGCCATCGCGCGACCCGTCGCGAGGAACACCCGGTGCCCGTTGGCTCGCGCCTCCTGCACGGCCTCGCGCGCGCTCTCGGGGATCAGCCCCAGATGATTGATGAGCGTTCCGTCGACATCCACGAATACAGCCTTGCTCGCCACGTCATTCATCCTCTGGTCCAGGTCGCGAGATCCATCAGTCAGGTATACGCCTTGTGACGGTTCAACCGCCTGCGCACGACTCGGGATTCCCCGTGCTGGGCGAGGGATCCCTCACATTCCCAGGCTGGCGACGTGCCCCGGATCGTGCGTGAGGTGCCCGGGTGGGCCGTTGCGGTGCCGGCCGCCCGCGGTCCACGGGCGGGCGGTCCTCCTGGACGCGGCTCGGCGCGCGGATGGGTCTACAGACCTGCTGCGCGGGCCGGGGCGGCGTAGGCCTGGGCGAGCGTCGCGATCGTGTCGTGCGCGTTGAGCCCGCTCGGGTTGGGCACGACCCAGAGCCGGGCCGACCCGATCCCCTCGCGCTGTTCCCCCACCGTCGCGCCCCGGCGGGCGAACGCCGTGCGGTACGCCCCGATCCCGGCGACCGCGACGACCCGCGGCTCGTGTCGCTCCACGAACGCCTCCAGCCGGCCCCGGCCCGCGCGCAGCTCGTCGGCGGACAGCTCGTCGGCCCGGACCGTGGCCCGGTTGACCAGGTTGGTGATCCCGATGCCCCGGGCGATCAGGTAGGCGCGGTCGTCGTCGGTCAGGCCGCCCGCCCGGTCCAGGTCGCGGTCCACGATGCCGGCCTGGCGCAGCACGGGGTAGAAGCGATTGCCCGGGTGCGCGAAGTGCGTCTGGGTGGCCGCCGTCCACAAGCCGGGGTTGATTCCGACGAACAGCAGCCGCAGGCCGGGGCCGACCAGGTCGGGGACCGAGGCGCCGGCAAAGGACGCCACCTGCTCGCGCGTGAACCCCACGCCGCACACCCAACCACGAGCGGCGGGCGCGCCGGATCGCCCCTCCGCCCAGGCGCGC
>CAYQMN010000024.1:16687-38883 GCA_964418695.1 uncultured Bifidobacteriaceae bacterium
CCGCCCGTCCACGCGCGCCCGCCCGTCCACGCGCGCCCGCCCGTCCACGCGCGCCCGCCCGTCCACGCGCGCCGGTCTGCCCACGGCGCCGTTCCGTCCACGTGCGCCGGTCCGCCGAGGTGCGCCGTTCCGTCCACGCGCGTCGGTCTGCCCACGCGCGCCGGTCCGCCCACGTGCGCCCACCCGCCCACGCTCTACGTCCGCCCACGCTCTACGCCCGTTCACGCGCGCCGGTCGGCCGCGAGATCACGAGGCGTTGACCGGCCGCCCGTCGGCAGACCTGCGGGAATCGCCCCAAGACCTGCGCTGAACGGACACCCATGTCCGTTTCGCGCATGTCCCCAGATGGCCCCGTCCCAGATGACCCGTCCCTCCAAGTCGGGCAGGATCGCGTGCGTGGATCCGGCGGACGCCCTGGAACAGATCGCGTTCCAGCTCGAGCGCACCCGGGAGAGCACCTACCGGGTCCGGGCCTACCGGCGGGCCGCCGCCGCGCTGCGCACGGCTGGCCCGGACCGGGTCGCGGACCTGGCCCGGCAGGGCAGGCTCACCGACCTGGCCGGCGTGGGGGAGAAGACCGCGGCCCTGGCCGAGGAGGTGCTGCGGACCGGCCAGCCGCCCGTTCTCCTGGCCGACCTGCAGGCGACCGCCGCCCCGGTGGCGACCGGGGGCGAGGCGCTGATGGCGCTGATTCGGGGCGACTGCCACACGCACAGCGACTGGTCCGACGGCCACGCTCCGCCCGAGGCGATGGCGCGGGCCGGCCGCGACCTCGGCCACGAGTGGATGGTGCTGACCGACCACTCGCCGCGCCTGACCGTGGCCAACGGCCTCTCGCCCGAGCGGCTGCGCCAGCAGCTGGACCTGGTCGAGCGGATCAACGCCGACCTGGCCCCGTTCCGGCTGCTCACCGGGATGGAGGTGGACATCAACGAGGACGGCACGCTCGACCAGGAGCCCGAGTTGCTCGATCGGCTGGATGTGGTCGTCGCCTCGGTGCACTCCAAGCTGCGCTCGGACAGCGACACGATGACCCGCCGGATGGTCCGGGCCATCGCCAACCCGCACATGGACATCCTCGGCCACTGCACGGGCCGGCTGGTGGAGGGCAGCCGCGGGACCAGGCCGCCGTCCACGTTCGACGCGGAGATCGTGTTCGAGGCGTGCCGGCAGTTCGACGTGGCGGTGGAGATCAACGCCCGCCCCGAGCGCCGCGATCCGCCGCGCGACCTGCTCCGACTGGCCGTCGAGACCGGGTGCTGGTTCTCGCTGGACACCGACGCGCACGCGCCGGGGCAGCTGGACTGGCAGCCGTACGGAGCCGCCCGGGCGGTCGAGTGCGGGGTGCCGTTCGAGCGCGTGCTCACCACCTGGCCGGTCGAGAAGCTCCTGGACTGGACGTCCCGGTGAGAACCTGCGCTGTTCGGACACAGGTGTCCGTTCCGCGCAGGTCGTTGTCCGTTCTGTGCAGGTCGCGGCGCAGAGCCCGACCCAACGCGCGCCGAAGCCGACGAGCACGCCTCACGGGCGGCGCTGGGCGGGCTGCGCGCCGGCCTCGCGTGCCACCATGACGAGGTGACGGGCATCCGGATGGTGCCGCTCGGCTTCGGCACCTATGTGCGAGCCGATCGGGTGTACGCGCTGGAGCCGCTGCGCGGCGACCGGCGCACCGAGCGCAGTCGCACGTTGGTGTGGGTCGAGGGGATCGCCGAGCCGCTGGTCGCCTCCCGCACCGAGCGCACCATCCTCGGTGACATGGGGGAGGACGCCGCGACGCCGGCGCTGCTCGACGAAGCACTCGACCTGGCTGCGCGCCTGGCAGCGGCTGCGGACGCTGGGCGGGTCGACCTGGCCGACCTCGGGCGCCGTGCGCGCCGGTTGCTCGCCTCGACCACGGGCACCGCGGACGGGTGACAGCGTTCGAAGGTCACGTGACGGAGACCTTCCGACCCGGTCGGCGGGGCTGGGCTCATTCCTCGCAGGGCTACCCCGTCGACTCCTGGGGCGCACTCGACTGGAGTACCGGGATGCGGATGGCGCCGTCGCGATCTTCGCAGAGGCGACGAGCAAGCCTTGGTCGGACATCGGCCTCGATGCTGCGACGATCCCCGACCTGCCTTGTCGATCGCGCGCCGAGGTCGTCACCAGGCTCCGGTGCGCCTTCACTTTCAGAGGTTGGACGCTGATCGAGTCAGGTGCGACGGACCCAGAGATCGGCTGATGCGGCCCCGCCCGGGGTCGCTGCTCACTCGCCGCCGTCGGCACCCTTGGGGTGCCCGGATCCCGGCTCGCTCGGCAGCAACTGCGACCGCAGAGTGCCGTAGGCGGTGTCGTCCTCGTCGGTGAGACAGCCGGCCAGGTCGCGGACTGCCCACAGGTCGGCGTCGGGCGCCTCGGCAGCCGCGCGGAAGTCGGCCAGAGCGTGCTTGCTGTGCAGCGTTGCCAACAGCCGGTCGCGGCCCTTGAGCATCGTCGCGGCGACGTGGTCGCCCATCTCTCGGTAGGCCTCGAACTGCAGGTTCGAGAAGAACTGGTCGGTCGTCGGCTCGTTCGGGAACCCGGGATTCTGCTCGGCGTACGCGGCGGCCAGCGCGGGCACGTCCGGGGTGATCGCCGGGCGCACGTACCAGATCAGCCCCAGCTGCCCGGGCTCGCGATAGCGCAGCAGCCCGAGTCCGGCCGCCCGGGCGGTGCCGTCCGCGGCGATCCGGAAGGGTCGGAAGTCCAGGTCGATCTGGGCGCCGACCTCCTCGTAGAGCAGCATCATCGCGTCGGCCAGGGTGCCCATTCGCCCGGCCGCTGCGCCGCTGCCGTCGACCGCGACCAGCTCGAGCGCAGACTGGTCGCGCAGCTGCTCGACTACTGCGCTGTTCTCCCAGTGCCCGCCGTCGGTCACGTACAGATAGGGGTCGTCAGGGTCGAAGACGCCGAACAGCTCCTTGAGCAGGTAGCCGATCCGCACGCGCGGGAACTCGGGCCAGGCGCGGCGGGTCGGCTGCGCTGCCGGTGCACCGGCCGGGGCTCCCGCTGGGGCCGGTGCCCCCGGTGCCCCCGGTGCCCCCGGTGCCCCCGGTGCCGCGGCCGACGCCCGCGGCGACTCGGCGGGGTACGGGTAGTGCCGCCGGGCGCCGGCGTAGATCGCCGCATGCCGAGGGTTGGGCAGCCACACGCCCAGGCGCACGTTGAGCAGGGCCAGGAACGAGTTGGTCGACCCCTTGCTGAACCGGCCAGAGCCGGGGGCGACGGCCGCACCGGACATCGCGACGGCCGCCATCACGGTCAGGCGTGGGTTGTCCGGGCGGGTCCACAGCCGCTCGACCCAGCGGGTCGCAACCCGGTTGCGCTGGGCGCCCGGCCCGCCCAGGACAGGCCGATTCAGGCACAGCTCGTCGGGGGTCATGGTCAGGCTCCAGGCCGGGATCCCGTAGACGGTGTGCTCGGCGCGGTCCGAGACGTTGGCAGCCGTGCACACCACGAGCCGAGGGCCGCGTGCGGGCGTCTGGGCATCGGCCGGTGACCCGCCGGAGCTGGGGGCGCCGGGGCTCGGGGCGCCGGGGCCTGGGTCGTCGGGAGGCGACGTGCGAGGGCTTGACCGGTCGGGTCCGCTGCCGCTCGGGACATAGTCGGCGAGCAGGGGCTCGTCGGACCCGCCCCACGACTGCACCCGGACCCTCTCGCCGGTCCCGGCGGGCTCGCGGCGCAGCGCGAACGCCATCCGCAGCCGGCCCCGGTAGAAGGAGGCGGGCGCCCACCATTCGGGGTTGGCGGCCACGTAGATCAGCACCAATGCCGCGACGATCCCGGCCTGCGTCCAGCTGCCGTTCAGCCAGCTCGGCCCGGGGAGCTGGCCGGGGCCCGCCACCGCCGCGGCCCGGGCGAACCATCCTCCGACGATCGCGGCGATGAGGGCCAGGAGCACCCCGCCCATCCGGGCGATCCAGGGCTTGAGCGGCCCGGACTTCGCCAGCGAGGAGAAGGTCTTGAGGACCGTCCCCACGAACGCCGAGGCGGTGAGGGCCTGGACCCAGGTGACCGTCGCGGTGAACCCGGTCAGCGCGGTCAGATCGTGCAGCGCCCAGGGGATGAGCAGGAGCAGCACGGCCAGCGCCAGCGACAACGCCAGGGCGACCCGGCCGAGGACCCACGCGTGCCGCTCGGCCCAGCTGCCCAGCCCGGCCAGCCACCGAAGCCTCGTCGAGGCCAGCCGCCGCCCGATCACCCAGATGACGAGGAAGGCCGCGCCGAGAGCGATCCAGACGGTCACCGGTGGGACCAGCCGATCCCAGGGAATGTCTCCGGACGCGGACCCGGGCTCGGCTCCGGCCCCGGCTGCGGGCATGGGCGCGATCGCGTTGGACCCGGCCAGCCAGCCCACCGGCACGGCCACGATCACGAGGAGGGCGAACAGGACCGCGAGGTTGACCAGCAGCCCCGCGACCATCGTGGCGACCCCGCCGGCGGGTCCCCGAGGCGTGGGCTGGGGGAACTGCCGAGTGCGACCGCCGGCGGTCGCCATCGGCCGGGCGGGCGGAGTGCCGGGCGGAGTGCCGGGCGGAGTGCCGGGCGATGGGGCGGGCGCGGACGCGTCCTCGACGGCGGCCGTCGGCTCCGGCAGATCCTCGGCGGCGGCCGGCGCCGGGTCGAGCAGGTAGCCCAAGTTGACCCGCAGGTGCAGCTCCTCGGGGCCGACGCCGTCCGGGCTGCGGCGCGCCCACGGCCGCGGCGGCTCGCTGTCCAGGTTGCCCACCTGGCCGACAGGCGAGGTCTGGCCGACAGGCGAGGTCTGGCCGACAGGCGAGGTCTGGCCGACGGATGAGGCCTGGCCGGCAGACGAGGGCCGACTTGCCGGCGAAGCCTCGCCGGCCGGTGAGGTCTCGGGGGGCCTGGCCACCAGCCAGGCGCCGGCCATGTACGACCCGCCACTCACGGCGGTCACCTGGTCCACGGCATCCCAGCGCAGCTCGGTCGAGCGAGTGGCGTCGACGCCGTGCGCGCCGCCACCACCACCGCTCCGGCCGACACCGCGCTCCAGCCGTTGCAGCACCCCCAGGGCGAAGGTCCCGGACCGGACGCCGCCGCCGGACAGGGCCAGCACGCGGCGGGTGGGGGCGGCCGGGGGCGGGACCGTGACCGGCACCTTGGTCCAGTCAGGTGCGCTCGGCGGCGGGATCCAGCCCGGCCGGACCACGAATCCACCCAGCGCGCCGAGGACGTAGAGGATGGCGACACCGAACAGGAGGAACTTGGCCCAGGCTGCCGCGGCGGCCAGCGCCAGCGCTAGTGTGGCAACGGTCATCGCCGTGCCAGGAGGGGGCACGTAGGGCGGCTCGGGCACCTGCCGGAGGTGCCACAGCAGCAGAACGTTCTCCACCACGTCCAGGGCGGCAGCGGTCACCACCGCCCGGGCGACCAGGGTGGACCGGCCGGTCAGCGCGCTGATCCGGTAGCCCCAGGGACCGAAGACGAGCGCAGCCACGGCGACCAGGACCGTGTACGCCGCGATGAGCGCGAAGTCGTTCACCAAGGCTGCCTGCAGGGAGGACGGTCCAGCCGGCAGGAGCTTGACGAGCTCCCCGAAGCGCGCCGGCGTGCCGGCCACTCCGAACAGGACGACCGAGGGGTCCGTGTCGGCCCAGCGCATGAGCGGTCCGAGCACCCCGCAGGCGCCGGCGATGACGGCCGCGGCCAGGAGCGCCCGACAGAGAATCTGGACGCCTGGGTGCCAGCCGGCCAGCCCGCGCTGGAGAGGCGTGAGCCACGTCGAGGGATTCACCTGGCCAGGATGGCGCGATCGCCGAGCGGATGGCGGATCGAGGGGTCGGCGAGACGGGCGGGCACTCGTGGGGGCTCAGCCTTCGATCAGCCGCCGTCACGCCGCAACCGCACTCGGGCCCGTGGGCTGTCGGGGTCCACGCCCCCGCCGACCGCGGGCGGTCGGGTCTCCCGTTCGGGTCCGTGGGTGGCTGGGGTCCACGCCTTCCGCGGACCGATGGGGCTGCCCGGGTGGTCGGGTCTCCCGCTCGGGTCCGTGGGTGGCTGGGGTCCACGCCTTCCGCGGACCGATGGGGCTGCGCGGGTGGTCGGGTCTCCCGCTCGGGTCCGTGGGTGGCTGGGGTCCACGCCTTCCGCGGACCGATGGGGCTGCGCGGGTGGTCGGGTCTCCCGCTCGGGTCCGTGGGTGGCTGGGGTCCACGCCTTCCGCGGACCGATGGGGCTGCGCGGGTGGTCGGGTCTCCCGCTCGGGTCCGTGGGTGGCCGGGGCCCACGCCCTCCGCGGACCGATGGGGGTCTGTGGGTGGCTGGGGTCCACGCCCTCCGCGGACCGATGGGGCTGCGCGGGTGGTCAGGTCTCCCGCTCGGGTCCGTGGGTGGCCGGGGCCCAACCCTCCGCCAGGGTTGCGATCCTGGTCACGGCCGAGGCCGCCGAGGCTCCCGACCTGAGCCAGGGGCGGCGCGGTCAAGGAATGAGCAGCAGCTTGCCGAACACGCCCCCGGCCTCGAGCTCCCGATGCGCCCGGCCTGCCTGCGCCAACGGGATGCGCTCGTGGATCACCGGGTGCAGCGCGCCCCTGCCCAGCAGCGGCCAGACATGCTCGGCGACCTCGGCCACGATCGCCGCCTTCTCACGCAGCGGCCGGGCGCGCAGCGTGGTGCCGTGGACCGACGCCCGCCGCGCCAGGAGCAGTCCGACATCGAGCTCGGCCCGCCGGCCCTGCTGCATCCCAATGACGACCAGTCGCCCGCCGGTCGCCAATGCCTTGACGTTGGCCACCAGGCCGCCGGCGCCCAGCACGTCCAGGATCACGTCAGCGCCGCGACCGTCCGTCGCCTCCCTGACCCGGGCGGTCACGTCGTCGGCCCGGTGGTCGATCCCCACGTCGGCGCCCAGAGTCAGGCATCGGGCCACTCGCTCGGGCCCGCCAGCGGTCGTCAGCACCCGGGCGCCCAGGGCACGGGCCAGCTGGATCGCCGCGGAGCCCACGCCACCGCTGCCACCGTGGATCAGCACCGATTCACCCGCTCGCAGGCCCGCCACCATGACCAGGTTCGACCACGCGGTGCACACGGCCTCGGGCAGCCCGGCCGCGTCGATCAGGTCCAGCTCGTCGGGCACCCGCAGCAGCTGCTCCACCGGCGCGACGGCGAGCTTGGCGTATCCGCCGCCGTCGAGCAGCGCGGCCACCCGGTCGCCGATCCGCCAGCCCTGCACGTCCTCGCCGAGCCCGGCGATGAACCCGGAGCACTCCAGGCCCAGCGTCTCGGGCGCCCCCGGCGGCGGCGGGTAATGGCCCTGGCGCTGGAGCAGGTCCGCTCGGTTCACTCCCGCCGCGGCCACGTCGATGAGCACCTGGCCGGACGCAGGCCGGGGGTCGGCGATGTCGGACTCGACGAGAACCTCGGGGCCACCGGGCTCGGTGACGGTGATCGCACGCACAGGTGGACCCTACGCGCGAGCCATCCAGTCCCCCGCGCCCCCTGGGGGTGAGGCTCAAGCGCCGGGGGGAGCGTGCCGGAACGGGCGCCTTGGGCGAGGACGGTCCCCATGGGCTCGACCGGCGGGGGGTCGGGTTGGTGTGTGTCCTGGTGACTGGCGGGTGCGGGGATCGGGTCTGACCGTCTTGGGCGGCGGTAGGGCCGAGTTGCTCCCCGGATGGCCGCGCGGGAGGGTGAGGGGCATGGTGCACGAGCCCACGAGTGATCCGACTGTGGCGCTGGCCTCCACAGCGCCGGACCCGGCCCCTGGAGAGTCGGACGAGGCCGGCGTGGCTCGCGCGAGTGGCGAGCCGGGCGAGGCCCGAGAGCCGGGTGACGAGGTGGTCGAGGCCGGCGGGGCCGGCGGTGCCGTGCGGGCGATCGTGCGTTGGGGGACGCCAGTCATGCACACGCCCTGCCAACCGGTGACCGCCTTCGACGACGAGCTGCGCGCGCTGGTCGCCGACATGGTCGTGACCATGGCCGCCGCCGAGGGTGTCGGCCTGGCTGCGCCCCAGGTGGGAGTCGACCTCGCGGTGTTCGTCTACGACTGCCCGGACGACGACCACCAATTCCGTCGTGGCGTGGTGTGCAATCCGGTCCTGGAGCTGCCGCTGGGCCGCGACCGTCACCTGGAGGTCAGCGAGGAGGGCTGCCTGTCCCTGCCCGGCGCCCACGCCGAGCTGGCCCGGCCCGACCAGGCGACCTGCCGCGGCCAGGACGAGTTCGGCGAGCCGGTCGAGATCCACGGGACCGGCCTGCTCGCGCGCTGCCTGCAGCACGAGACCGATCACCTGCGCGGCGTCGTGTTCGGCGACCGGCTCCCCGGCCGGGTGCGCCGACGCCTGCTGCGCGACCACGAGGACGTGGCCAGCGACTACCCGCCGGACTGGCCCCAAGGCGGGTGACCACGTACCAGACGGCACGTCCGATCGACCAGCCGCGCATCGCCTCGTGCAAGATCGCGCCATGGGCGAGGAGGAAGACACCCGGGGTTTCAAGGAAGACACCCGGGATTTCAAGGTGTCGCCGGAGATAGCAGCCGCGGTCGCGTTGCTCGTGGCCGCTCTTGCGGCGGTGGGTGTCTCGGGTGCGCTGCTGGCTCGGGCGGTCCGGAACTCCCCCGGATTGATGGCCCTCGTCGTCTCGGTGGCGATTCTTGTTCCCGCCGTTGCTCTTGTGGGGAGTGCTTGGCGGGCGCAGAGGCACGGGCTCGCGATCCTGACGGGAGTGCTCGCCCTCGCCGGCATCTACGCCGTCCTCTTCGGTGCCGCGTCTCTGGCGCTGAGCGAGACCCCGTCGGTGTCCGCTTCGGCGGAGCTCACCGAGAACGGATACCTCGTGACGGTCGACGCCAAAGCGGCGGGGCTGCGCGCAGACCAGGACATGCTGGTGCAGCTTCAGGGTCTGGCGACCTTCCCCGAGGATGGAAGCATGTCCGAGCTGGAGCCTGCCTGCGTCGATTCTCGGCTCACCACGGACCCGGCGAAGCTGCCCCCCTCCGCCGGGCTCCTGGCATGGCAGCAGGCGGGCCCCGACTCTGGTGGCGACGCCACTGTCAGCTTCAAGGTGACGATCCCGCAGGGCCAGTTCGAGGGGATGTGCGCCGCGGCGATCTATCTGGCCGAGAGACCCCCAGTCCTCGACTGGGTGAAGGCACTGCCCGGCCTGCCCGAGGATCTCCCCATTCACGCGTCGCTGGCGGTGGTTCGCCTCACCTGAACTGCCGCTGCGAACTGCCCGTCGCCGGACTCGGACTAGGCCGACTTCTCCTGGCGGGGGCGGCGGGTGGGGGCCTCGCGAGGGAGCAGCGTCGGGTTCACGTTGCTGCGCACCACGTCGCCGTTGATGACCACGCGCCCCACGTCCTTGCGGGAGGGGACGTCGTACATCACGTTGAGCAGGACCTCCTCCATGATGGCGCGCAGCCCGCGGGCACCGGTCCCGCGCAGGGAGGCCTGGTCGGCGATCGCGTCCAGGGCGTCCGGGGAGAACTCCAGGCGCACCCCGTCGAGGTCGAACAGCCGCTGGTACTGGCGCACCAGGGCGTTCTTCGGCTCGGTGAGCACCTGCACGAGTGCATCGCGATCGAGGCTGTTGACCGAGGTGAACACCGGCAGCCGGCCGATGAACTCCGGGATCATCCCGAACTTGAGCAGGTCCTCGGGCATGACCTTGGCGAAGATCTCGGACGGGTTGGTGTCGCCGCCGTCGACGGGCCCGTCCAGGTCGTCGGAGACGAAGCCGATGGACTTGCGCCCGATCCGCGACTCGATGATCTTGTCCAGCCCCGGGAACGCCCCGCCCACGATGAACAGCACGTTCGTGGTGTCGATCTGGATGAACTCCTGGTGCGGGTGCTTGCGCCCGCCCTGCGGCGGCACAGACGCGGTCGTGCCCTCGAGGATCTTCAGCAGCGCCTGCTGCACGCCCTCGCCGGACACGTCGCGGGTGATCGACGGGTTCTCGCTCTTGCGCGCGACCTTGTCGATCTCGTCGATGTAGACGATGCCGGTCTCGGCCTTCTTGGTGTCGTAGTCCGCGGCCTGGATGAGCTTGAGCAGGATGTTCTCGACGTCTTCGCCGACATACCCGGCCTCGGTCAGCGCGGTCGCGTCGGCGATCGCGAACGGGACGTTGAGCCGGCGCGCGAGGGTCTGGGCGAGCAGCGTCTTGCCCGATCCGGTCGGGCCCAGCAGCAGGATGTTCGACTTGGCCAGCTCGACATGCTCGTCGCGGTGCCGGTCGGGAGTCTTCGCGCTGGCCTGCACCCGCTTGTAGTGGTTGTAGACCGCGACCGACAGGCTCTTCTTGGCGCTGTCCTGACCGATCACGTACTGGTCGAGGAACTGGCAGATCTCACGAGGCTTGGGCAGCTGGTCGAAGCTGAGCTCGGAGGACTCCTGCAGCTCCTCCTCGATGATCTCGTTGCACAGGTCGATGCACTCGTCGCAGATGTAGACCCCGGGGCCCGCGATCAGCTTCTTGACCTGCTTCTGGCTCTTCCCGCAGAAGGAGCACTTGAGCAGATCACCACCATCGCCGATCCGAGCCACGTCCGTCCTCTCCTCGTGCTTCTCGCCGACGGTACCCCGCGGTCCGGATGGTGCCCAGACCCCACTCCGTCGGGTTGCGCTCTGGTGTTACGCCCTGCGCGTAGCCCGCGTCGGCTGGGCCGTCGCGGCTGCGCCTGTGTCGTCGTGACCTTGCTGTGCGCTCCTGCCGTGCTGCCGTGCTGCCGTGCCGGGTCAGCTGGCCGCCTGCGCCGCCACCGCCTTGCGGGAGGTGATGACCCGGTCGATGATCCCGTACTCCTTGGCCGCCTCGGCGGTCAGGATCTTGTCGCGCTCGATGTCGGAGGCCACCTGCTCGGGGGTCCGGCCGCTGTGGTGGGCGAGGATGCCCTCCATCTCCACGCGCATGCGCAGGATCTCGTTGGCCTGGATCTCGATGTCCGATCCCTGGCCGCCGCCCTCGGTGTACGGCTGGTGGATCAGCACCCGAGCGTGCGGCAGCGCGAACCGCTTGCCGGGCGTCCCGGCCGCGAGCAGCACCGCGGCGGCCGAGGCCGCCTGGCCCAGGCACACGGTCTGGATCTGCGGCTTGACGAACTGCATCGTGTCGTAGATGGCCGTCATGGCGGTGTACGAGCCGCCGGGGGAGTTGATGTACATCGAGATGTCGCGCTCCGGATCGATGGACTCCAGCGTGAGCAGCTGGGCCATGACGTCGTCGGCCGACGCGTCGTCGATCTGCACGCCGAGGAAGATGATGCGCTCCTCGAACAGCTTCGTGTAGGGGTTGTGGACGCGTTCGCCGTTGGCGGTGCGCTCGCGGAACTCCGGCAGGATGTAGCGGGCCGCCGGCTGGTAGGTGCTGGTCACGAGGGACTCCTGGGGGTGGGTGGCGGTCACGGATCTGGGTGGCAGTGGGCCCGGCCTCAGGCCGTGCCGCCCTCGCCGGCGACGTCGCGGGCGCTGTGCACCACATGGTCGACGAAGCCGTACTCCTTGGCGTCGGCCGCGTTGAACCAGCGGTCACGGTCGGAGTCGTTGGTCACGGTCTCCAGATCCTGGCCGGTGTGCAGCGCGATCAGCTCGGCCATCTTCTTCTTGGTGTAGAGCATCTGCTCGGCCTGGATCTTGATGTCCGACGCGGTGCCACCGATGCCGCCGGAGGGCTGGTGCATCATGATCCGCGCGTGCGGCAGGGCGTAGCGCTTGCCCGCGGCGCCCGCGCAGAGCAGGAACTGCCCCATCGAGGCGGCCAGCCCCATCGCGACCGTGGCCACGTCGTTCTTGACGAACTGCATGGTGTCGTAGATGGCCATGCCTGCGGACACCGAGCCGCCGGGGGAGTTGATGTAGAGGTAGATGTCCTTGTCCGGATCCTCAGCGGAGAGCAGCAGGATCTGAGCGCAGATGGCGTTGGCCATCTGGTCCTCGACCTGGGTGCCCAGGAAGATGATCCGCTCGCGCAGGAGCCGCTGGTAGACCGAGTCGTCGAAGCCGGGCCCGGTGGACGCGGGCGCGCGCAGCTCGGGCTGGGTGGCCAGGAGCGGGGCCGAGAGCGGCTGGTAGGGCTGTGGGTTCACGGGGTCCTCCGCGTTCGGGCGACCTGCGGGCCGGGCACCTCGTGCCCTCGCCGGATCGCGTCTGCGACGACCCTAACGCCGGGGTCTGACAGCGCGTTCCCGACGCGGTCCGATGTTCGCTCAGGGCGTTTGGGCGGCCCAGGGGAACCGTCCGCAGCGGCTGGTGGAGGGTGTCGAGACCTCCGCTGGTCTCGTCAGGCTCAACCGGCGGGGGCGCGGGACTCAGGCCACGGTGATGACGACGTTGCCCTTCTTGTGGCCCGCCTCCACGTAGCGGTGGGCATCGACGATCCGGTCCAGCGGGTAGCTCCTGTCGAGCACCGGCAGCAGCCGGCCCGCCACGACCAGGTCGACCAGGAGCTGCAGATCCCCGCGGCTCTCGTGGCCACTGGAGGCCTTCAGCACGCTGAGCCGGATCCCGCCCGGGCGCAGCGCCCCGCGAGCGGAATCCGGTGCCAGCTTGCCGACCGCGTCGAACACGACGTCGTGGACCGGCCCGCCCAGCGCGTGGCCGGGCCGCGTGTAGTCGAGGACCTCGGCGGCGCCGAGCTCACGTACCCAGTCGAGGTTGGCCGTGCTGCATACCGCGGTCACGGTCGCCCCGAAGTGGTGGGCGGCCAGCTGCACGGCGTTCGATCCCACCGCCCCTGAGGCACCGTAGACCAGGATCCGCTGGCCCGGCTCGAGTCTGGCCTTGCGCAGGCAGCGCAGCGCGGTCATCCCGGCGCCCGGCAGTGCAGCCGCCTGCTCGTAGCTGAGGAGGTCGGGCTTGGCCACGATCACCCCGGTCTCCGGGAGGCGGGCGTACTGCGCATGCCCGCCGAACCCGGCGTCGAGCGTGGAGGCGAGCACGGGGTCACCGAGGGCGAAGCGGGTCACGCGCGAGCCGACCTCGACCACGTCGCCGGCCAGCTCCATCCCCAGGATGGACCGCTTCGGATGCCGGTAGCCCAGATACAGGCGAGCGGGGAGCCGCCGCCATCGGGGGCCGGGGATCCGCAGGCTGCGCATGATCGTGTCGCCGATCGTGACCGTCGTCGCGCGAACGCGGACGAGCACGTCGGCAGGGCCTCCCGTGGGCTGGGGGACCTCCCGAAGCCGCACGACCTCCGGCGGGCCGTACTCGTGGTAGACCGCTGCCTCCACCCCGGCGCTCCGTCCCCGCCCGCGACTCGGCGGCTCAGCCCTCCAGGCCCCCCAGGCCGCCCTGGGCGTAGGCCGCGGCCAGATCGGCGTTGAGCGCGTCCAAGTCGATCTCGGTGCCGGACGGGTCGACGATCGTGGCCTTGTCCAGCACGTGTGCGAGCGCCTTGGCGCGGCGCACCTCGGTGATCGCCATGTTCACCTGGCCGGCCTTGACCAGCTCGTCGGCGAACTGGTCGGGGGTCATGCCGTAGCGCGGGGCCTGCTGCATGAGCCACGCGGACAGCTCCTGGTTGCCCACCTGGAGCTCGGCCTCCTCGGCGATCCGGTCCATCAGCAGCGCGCTCTTGATGCGCCCGCGGGCCTCGGTCTCGAACTCGGACTTGTGCTCCTCGTCGCCATGCCCGTCGTGGAAGTGCTCCTCGAGCTCGCGGCTGACCAGCGACTCGGGCAGCGGGAAGTCGACCGAGTCGACCAGCGCGTCGTGCAGCCGCTGGCGGGCCTGGACGCCCTGCTCCAGCCGGCGCATCCGGCCCAGCTTGACGCGGAGGTCCTCGGTCAGCTCGTCGATCGTGTCGAACTCGCTGGCCATCAGGGCGAAGTCGTCGTCGGCCTCGGGCAGGATCCGCTCGCGGACCTTCTGCACCGTGACGATGACGGTGATCTCCTGCCCGGCGTACTGCCCGGCCTCGGCCGTGAAGGTGAAGCTGCGGACCTCGTCGGCCGACGCGCCGCGCACGGCCTCGTCGAAGCCGGGGATCGGCTCCTCCTTGCCGCCCACCTCGAAGCTCAGGGCGCTGGCGGTCAGGTCGGGGACCTCCTCGTCGCCGGCGGTGCCGGCCAGGTCGACCAGCAGGACGTCGCCGTCGGCCGCCGGGCGGTCCACGTCGTTGAGGGTGGCGAACCGGGTGCGCAGCTCGTCGAGCTGCTCGGCCACGGCCGCGTCGTCGGCCTGCGCGGATTCGACCTCGACGGTGAACCCGTCCAGGTCGGGCAGCTCGAACGCGGGGCGGATGTCCACCTCGACGGTGAAGACCAGCGCCTCGCCGTCGTTGAGCTCCTTGACGTCGAAGTCGGGGTCGCCGACCGGCTTGAGGCTCTGCTCCTTGACGGCCGCCTCGAAGGCGGCCGGGACGGCCTCGTTGACCGCGTCCTCCAGGACGACGGCCCGCCCGAAGCGCTGGTCGATGACGCGCGCGGGCACCTTGCCGCGGCGGAAGCCGGGGACATTGACCTGGCTGGCGATGCGCTGGTACGCGGCGTCGAGCTGGGGCTTGAGCTCCTCGAACGGGACGTCGACGGTCAGCTTGACGCGGGTGGGCGAGAGGTTCTCGACGTCGCTCTTCACAGCGGCGCACTCCTAGGCGATCGATGGTGGTTCGGGGACTGCTGTCGGGGCGGGGAGATTCGAACTCCCGATCTCCTGCCCCCAAAGCAGGCGCGCTAGCCACTGCGCTACGCCCCGTGGCCCAAGAAGTCTAGTTCACCTGCAACGGCCTGCCGAAATGCCGAGCACGAGCGAGGCGGCGCCTGCGTACCGCCCCCCGGTCCGTCGGCGGCACCGACGCCCGGGGCCCCGGGGCGCCGCGCTCAGGGCCAGCGCGCGACCAGGTCGGCGGTGACCGCGTCGAGGCTGTCGTGCTCGCGGGCGATCCGGCGCATCCGCTCGTAGCCGGGGGCCGCCGCGACGGCGGCCACCGCGGCGAGCTCGTCGGCGCAGCCCAGGCGTGCCGCGACCGGGGCCAGCCGTTCGATCTCGGCGGCCAGCGCCTCGCGCACCGGCCGGCTCCCGCCCTCGACCTCGATGACCTCGGCGTCCATCCCCCACCGGGCCGCCCGCCACTTGTTCTCCTTGAGCGCCCACCGCGGCAGCCGCGGGAGCGGCTGGCCGGCGTCGAAGCGCTCGTTGAGGTCGGCGACCAGGCACTGCGACAGCGCGGCCAGGGCCAGAACCTCGTCCAGCGTCCCCATCGCGTCGCAGACCCGCAGCTCGACCGTGCCGAACCCGGGGTGCGGGCGGATGTCCCACCACAGCTCGCGCACGGTGCGGATCGCCCCGGCCGCCTGCATCTGGGCCATCAGGTGCTGGAAGGCGGCGAAGTCGGCGACGTCGGCGGGCAGGTCGGCGGTCGGCATGCCCTCGAACACCTTGGTGCGCGAGGAGGCCATCCCGGTGTCGTGCCCGCCCCAGAACGGGCTGGCCGCGGAGGGGGCCAGCAGCAGCGGGATGCTCACGGCCAGCGAGTGCGCGATCGCGACGGCGGCATCGGCCGAGCGGACGCCCACGTGGTAATGGATGCCGTGGCACATCGACCGCCGAGCCGGCCACTGGATCCAGTGCGCGAACTCCTGGTACCGCGGCTTGTCGGTGACGACCAGGTCCTGCCAGTGGGCGCGGGGGTGGGCGCCCCCGGGCTGCATCGCGAGGTTGCGCGGCTCCAGCTCGGCGCGCACCTCGGCGATGGTGGCGAGCAGGTCGGCGCGCGCGTCGGCGACCGTGGGGCAGATGCCGGTGATGATCTCCAGCGACGAGCCGTAGAACTCGTGCTTGGCCTTGGGATGCTCGTCCGCGCCGGGCGGGGTCAGGGACCGCAGAACCTCGGCGGATGCGGGGACCAGCTGCAGGGTCGTGCGGTCGACCAGGCCCAGCTCGACCTCCACGCCCAGGGTCGGCCCGGCCGAGGCGTGGTACTCCACCTGGTCTGCGGGGGTCGTGTTCATGGCCGGATCCGAGGCGCGCACGGGCGCATCGAAGCATGCGAGCTGCTCGTGGGTGGGGACGGCATCGCGGGATCCTGTCGGCGGGCAATCTATGCAATCCCGACGGACTATAGAGGGAATGAGCAGATCGTGGGCCGGTCGGGGGCGGGCCGGCCCGCTCGCAGCGGGGGGCTGGTCGCGCTGGCGCCTCCGCGCTCAGCCTGCGCCGGTCGCCACCAGCCACAGCAGCGCCAGGTTGAGCGCGACGATCAGCGTGGTCACCACCACTGAGGCGGCCTTCGTGCGAGGCGAGTTCGCGTGCACGCCGACGACCTCGCGCCGGCTGGTCAGCCACACCAGTGGGATCAGCGCGAACGGGATGCCCAGGCTGAGCACCACCTGGCTGAGGACCAGCGCGCGCGTGGGGTCCATGCCGATCGCCAGGATCACCAGGGCGGGGGTGATCGTGACCAGGCGGCGCAGCACCATCGGCACCTGCACCCGCAGCAGCCCGGACATGATCTCCGCTCCCGCATAGGCGCCCACCGAGGTGGAGGCCAGGCCGGAGGCGAGCAGTCCGATGGCGAACGCGGTGGACACCGCCGGCCCGAGGACCGACGCGATCGCCTGGTGCGCCCCTTCGATCGTGTCGGTGCCGGGCATGCCGGGCAGCGAGGCGGCGGCCATCAGCAGCATCGCGATGTTCACGGTGCCGGCGACGAGCAGCGCCAGCAGCACGTCCCACCGGGTGACCCGCAGCAGCCGGCGGACCCGCTCGGGCGGCAGGTGGCTGCCGTGCCGGTCCCGGGCCAGCGACGGGTGCAGGTAGATCGCGTGCGGCATGACCGTGGCGCCGAGCATCGAGGCGGCCAGCAGGACGCTCTGCGATCCCTCGAATCCCGGGGCCAGCCCGCGGGCCGCGGACGCCCAGTCCACGGGACTGACCACGAGTCCGGCCATGAACCCGATCGTGATGATCGCCAGCAGACCCATGACCACGAGCTCGAACGTCCGCTGCCCCCGCCGCGACTGCACGAGCAGGATGCCCATCGACACCGCACCCACGATCAGGCCGCCGAGCAGCAGCGGCAGGTCGAACAGGATGTTCAGCGCGATCGCCCCGCCGATCACCTCGGCCAGGTCGGTGGCCGCGGCGACCACCTCGGCCTGGGCCCAGAACGCGAGCCGCCGCTTGCGCCCCCAGCGCCGGCCGAGCAGCTCGGGCAGGCCGCGCCCGGTGACGATGCCGAGCTTGGCCGAGAGGTACTGCACCAGGACCGCCATCGCGCTGGCCGCCACCAGCACCCAGACGAGCAGGTAGCCGAACTGGGCGCCCGCGGTGAGGTTCGCGGCCACGTTGCCGGGGTCGACATAGGCGATCGCCGCCACGAACGCCGGGCCGAGCAGCCACAGCAGGCGACGCTCCTCGTCGCTGGGGCGTCGGGGGTCGCGTGGGCGGCGGGGATCGTCCGCCAGTCCTTGTTCGGTCACCTCGGTCGGCATGGGGGCGTCAACCTACCGGGCGATCCCGGGCGCGACGCCGCGGGCCACGACGGACCGGGTGGGCGCCTCTGCCCGAGCGCGCCACGCCGCCCGGCGCGGCGGTGACGGGCTCGGCATGATGAGGTGGGCCGGTGAGCATCCCCGTGACCCCCGGCCAGCAGGTTCCGCTGCGCCACCCCAGCGAGCTGCCGATGTACGCGCTGATGGTGGTGCTGAACGTGCTGATCCTGCTGTTCCTGATCTGGGTCGCCAGCGCACCGCGCGAGCTGCTGACCCATCTGGACGCCGAGGAGTTCACGCGCGTCGTGGAGATGGCGGCCTACGTGGTCATCGCCTTCATCCCGGGCCTGGTCATCATCCGCCAGATCCAGCGCGCCGCCATCCGCGGCTCGGCGATCGAGCTGTCGCACACCCAGTTCCCCGAGATCCACGCCTGGGTCGCCGAGATCGCCGCCCGGCTGGGGATGGCCAAGCCGCCGGCGGTGTTCCTGGCCAACGGCAACGGGACGCTCAACGCGTTCGCTGCCCAGTCGGGGTGGAACAACAACTACGTCGTGCTGTCCAACGAGCTGTTCGCGAACCTGCGCGACGGCAACCGGGAGGGGCTGCGCTTCATCATCGGTCACGAGTGCGCGCACGTGCGGCTGGACCACGTGGCGCTGTGGTACCAGCTGACCATCTGCTACTCGCAGTACGTGCCGATCCTGGGCCCGACGCTCTCACGCTTGCGCGAGTACTCCTGCGACCGCAACGGCGCCGCCATGGAGCCGCGCGGCGAGCGGGGCCTGGTGCTGCTGGCCGCCGGCCGCTACGCCCACGACCAGGTGACCCTGCACGAGGTGGTCGACCAGGGGCAGAACCTGGGCGGGTTCTGGGTCGAGCTGGCCCAGCTCAACTCCTCGCACCCGTGGGTCGTGCGCCGCATCGCCCGGCTGTACCAGCTGGGGCTGTTCGGCCGCGTGGGCTGAGCTCACCGTGAACGGCGCGCTCAGCCCACGCGATGGTCACTTGACCAGGGTCACCGGAGCCGAGTACGTCGAGGCGTACCCGTACTTGGCGTTGACCTTGACCCGGTAGGTGCCCTTGGGCAGGTTCACGGTCTTGGTCTCCTTGGAGCCCTCGGTCCTGTAGGTCTTCTGCGGGACCCACTTGCTGCCGGCCTTCTTCTCGACCGTGAAGGTCCAGTAGCCCTTGCCCTTGTTGGGGTTCACGTCGACCTTCAGCTTGCCCTTCTTGCTGACTGCCTTCGCCGACACGGTCGGCTTCGGCTTGGGCACGGTGGCGGTGACCTTGGCGCTGGTGGACGCGGCAACCTTCTGGCTGCCGCCGTAGACGACCCGGTAGGGGACCGCCGCGGTGGCACCGGAGACCACGACGCTGAAGTTGCCCGAGGCGTTCGTCGTGGTGGTCGCGACGTTCTGCCAGGCCCCGTTCACGAGACGCTGCACGGTCACCTTCTGCTTGGCGACGCCGACCTGCTTCGGGGCGCCGGCCTGGCCGGTCGAGGAGCTGCCCACGACCTTGCCGGAGACCACGGCGGTCTTGCCGTCGCTCTTGACCGGGTTGAGAGTCGTGGTCGAGGTCATCTTGGCGAGCTTGAAGCTCGTGGCGACGGCGGCCAGCCCCTCATCGGCGTCCTCATAGTCCGACTCGAGTCCGTAGTAGGCCGTGCCCTCCATCAGATAGCTGCCAGGAGCGAACCCGGGGCACAGCTCCAGCGTGGTCGTCCACACGTAGGCGTCGACGTTCTCGCCCGGGTCGGCGTCTGACTCGGCGAGGAGTCCCGTGACGGGGGTGGAGCTACCGGCGGGCCGGACATCGGCGTCGAGCGCCCAGTAGTCAGCTCCCCAGCCCTCGGTCGCCACGTCGACGGGGGCTTCCTCGCAGTCGGAGGAGTTCGGGTTCTGCCAGGTGTAGTCCTGGATCCGCACGGCCATGGCCCACTTCCCCGACTCCGATTCCGCGGTCCCGATCCCGGCCATGGCGGGCAGGGCGTTCCCCAGCGCCAGGGCGGAGCCGACCACCGCACCGGTGATCACGCGCACGCGTCTCTTCATGTCATTCCTTCGTTCAGGCTCGGCGGGCTGGACGAGCAAGCCCTCCGAGGCTGGTTGCCGATCGAGCGGTCCTCGGTCGGCGAGCCGCGACCCCCCCGGGTCTTCCCGGCCGAGGTGGCCGGGAAGCGGCTTGCCGGGGTTCTTCCCCGGGAGCGGAGATGCGAAACATGAGGTGCGTCGCCTGCGGAAGTCGGCTTGCTCGGCGCCGACGTCGGTCGCTCAGGGTTGTGTCTGGTCCCTCGGACGCGCTAACGTACAACCTAATGGTTGTAAATCAGATCGACCCGCAGCTCCGGCTCTCCGACGACGAGGTGGACCGGATCTTCCGCGCGCTGGCCGACCGGACCCGCCGAGACATCGTGGCGCGGACCCTGGTCGGCGAGGTCAGCGTCTCAGCGCTGGCCGCCGGCTACGCCATGTCGTTCGCGGCGGTGCAGAAGCACGTCGCCGTCCTGGAGGCGGCCGGATTGGTCAGCAAGCATCCCCACGGCCGCGAGCGCCTGGTGCGCGGCAGTCCCGATGCGCTCCGGCGTGCCCAGGCCCTGCTCGACCAGCTGGAGCAGGTCTGGCGCGACCGGGTCGGCCGGCTCGACGCGCTGTTCGCCGCCGACGGTCCCGGCGCCCCCGCTGCCGGTCCTCCAGCGACCTCGCGGACGGTCCCGGCGCCCCCGCTGCCGGCCACTCCAGCGACCCCGCTGCCGGCCACTCCACCGACCCCGATCCCTTCCGCCCCACCCACCCCCTCACTTGACAGGACGAGCCCATGCCCATCACCTCGGTCACCAAGGATCCCTCCGCCCTCACCATGACGGTGGTCGCCGACTTCGACGTCTCGCTTCAGCGGCTCTGGGACGCGTACGCCGACCCACGACAGCTCGAGCGGTTCTGGGGCCCGCCCACCTACCCCGCCACCTTCACCCGGCACGACGTGCGGCCCGGTGGGCGCAGTGACTACGCGATGACCGGCCCCGAGGGCGACGTCTCGCGCGGCTACTGGGAATGGGAGAGCGTCGAGCCGCTGCGCTCGTTCGCCGTGCTCGACGGCTTCGCCCAGGCCGACGGCAGCGCCAACGCCGAGCTGCCCACGACCCGGATGGTCTTCACGTTCGACCAGACCGCGAGCGGCTCGCGGGTCACCACGGTCTCCACCTTCGCGTCGCTGGCCGACCTGGAGAGCCTGATCGGGATGGGCATGGAGGAGGGCATGCGCGAGGCGATGGGCCAGATGGACGCGGTGCTGGCCGACCTGGCCGCGTTCGCGGCGGACCGCGGCACGCAGTCGCAGATCCTCTCCGACACGCAGGTGCGCGTCGCGCGCGTGATCCGCGGGTCGGTCGAGCAGGTGTGGCGGGCTCACCACGATGCCTCGCTGCTGCAGCGCTGGCTGCTCGGCCCCGACGGCTGGAGCATGCCGGTCTGCGAGGTGGCGACCGAGGTCGGGCAGTCGTATCGGTACGAGTGGGAGCGCGACGACGACCCCGGCCAGCGCTTCGGCTTCACCGGCGAGCTGCTGGAGAGCGTGCCGCCCCGGCGCTCGGTGACGACCGAGCAGATGATCGGCATGGAAGGCCCTGGAACCGTCAACGAGCTGACCCTCACTCCGGTCGCCGGCGGGACGCTGCTCTCGATCGTCGTCACGTATCCGAGTGCCGAGGTGCGCGACATCGTCCTGGCCACCGGCATGGTCGACGGCATGGAGACCAGCTACGCCCGCCTGGAGGATCTGGTCCTGGTCGACGCCTGAGGGTGTCCCTGATCGCGGACGGCAGGGCCGTCGTCGACGCCCGCGTAGGTCCGCCCGGCGTTCGCGCGGGTCTCGACGTTCGAGCGGGTCTCGACGTCCGTGCGGGTCTCGACGTCCGAGCGGGTCTCGACGTCCGGGTGGGTCTCGACCGGCGGCGAGTGGACTACCAGGGCAGGGGACCGTCGGGGTCGAGGATCTGCGCTCCCGGCTCCTGCTGCTCGCGGGCGAACCCGAGGACCCGGTCGAGGTCCAGCCCGTATCGCGGGCCGTCCGTGGCCTGGTAAGCCGTCACCCGGCCGGCGCCGCGCTCCAGCAGGCGGCGACCGCCGTCGACGTTGCCGCGAGCCATGTGGGTCAGGCCGACGCAGAGCTGGGCGAGGCCCTGCCAGAGGTCGCGCTCGGCGTCCGGGGCATCCTTCCAGCGCGCCTCCAGGACCTCGTGGGCCGCGAACGGCCGGCCCTCGGCGAGCAGCCGGCGCGACTCGGCCAGCGTCTGGTCGGGGGGCAGCGGCTCCTCGGACACGGGGGTCACCCCGGTGGCGCCGTAGGGCAGCGGACGGCCGAGGGCGTCCCGGGGTCGCGCTTGGCGCGGACGTCCGAGGTCGTCGCGGTCACGGCCTGTCGGGGAAGTGGACACCGGTGCTCCGTGGGATCGGGGGGCGGGGCGGCCCCGCGCGGGCATGCTAGCCACGCAACGGTGGCGCCCGCCGATCGACCGGTTCGCGTGCCGGCGGTCCGGTTCTGGCGGGCGGGATTCGGCCAACTGTGGCCGATCGGCGCCAGCGTGTGGCCGATCGGCGCCCTGGGTGGGATCTCAGCGAGCTCGACCGGGGGGTCAGGTCGGGGTTCAGGGGGCGACCGGGGCGTCGCCGGCCCGGACCCATTCCCGCCGGCCCGGACTCATCGCCTCCGGCCCGGACCCATCGTCTAGGGCGTGTCTCCAATGAGGGTCTTCAGCCAGGTGATGACGGCTGAGAGGACG
>CAYQMN010000025.1:0-156 GCA_964418695.1 uncultured Bifidobacteriaceae bacterium
CCGCCAACGGGCAGCTTCGTGGCCGTCTCCAGGCAGTTTCTCGTGACCGCCAACACCCGGGTGCTGAAACCTGAGTTGGGTCACGGATCGTCGTTTCTGCGGGCCAAAGGGCTGTGACCTGCGGTGATGTGTCGGTTTGGTGCTCGGTCAAGGCAC
>CAYQMN010000025.1:256-35040 GCA_964418695.1 uncultured Bifidobacteriaceae bacterium
GTGGTGGCGTGGGTTCGGCGGGTGCGGACGGCCTCGGGGGCGACCGCGGTTCAGACCTGAGTTGGGTCACCGATCGTCGCTTCTGCAGGCCAAAGGGCTGTGACCTGCGGTGATGTGTCGGTTTGGTGCTCGGTCAAGGCACTAATCGGGGGTCCTAGGATCGGGTGGTGGCGTGGGTTCGGCGGGTGCGGACGGCCTCGGGGGCGACCGCGGTTCAGATCGCCGAGTCCGTGGCCGGGCGCCGGCGGATCGTGCGTCATGTCGGCTCAGCGCATGACGAGGTCGAGCTGGGCTTGCTGATGGCCGCGGCGCAGCGTCTGCTCCGCGACGACGCCCAGGGTGAGCTGGATCTGGGCTTGTCGCTGCCGACCTTGCGGGCGGCGATGGTCCCCGCGCCGGCGGACACCTTGTTCCAGGAGCAGCAGGCGCCCTCGTGGGAGCGCCCGGCGGTGGTGGCGGCGCCGCGGGTGCTGCGCACGTCCTCGGCGCTGCTGTATGACGAGGCGTTTCTGAGTAAATTGACCAGTTCGCGGGTTTAAATACCCTCACTGGTGCTTGGTTCGGTGTCTTGATTCTGTCGTGTTTGTCGTCGTGTGGCAATGCGTTGGGCTCGTGCTCGTTTCAGTCCTTCCTGTCGGGCTTTGCGGATGGCCGGGCCGCGGCCGTGGTGCTCGTCGGCGGGGGTGACGTAGCCGATGGCCTCGTGGAGGCGGACCTCGTTGTAGTGGTCGCGGAGGTGATCGAGCTCGACGCGCAGCACGGCGGGGTCGTCGATGGTGTCCAGGTGCGGGTGCTCGGTCTTCAGGTGCCCGAAGAAGGACTCGATCCAGGCCTGGTCGTTCGGAGTCCCGGGTCGGCCGAAGTGCTGGCCGATGCGGGCTGCGGCCATGAACTTCGCGGTCGCACTCGAGGTCATCTGGGGCCCGTTGTCGGAGACCGCGAGCAGCACTGGGACCGCGCCAGCGCCGTCCTGGTGGCCGGTGATGTGCTCGTAGTCGGGGTCGGGGACGTGCCCGCTGGCCAGCTCGGCGGCGAAGCCGGCGTCATCGAGCAGCCAGGCCTTGCCGTCGACGGTCAGGGCGTCGATGAACGCGGTCTCGACCTGCACGGAGGTCTCTTCCGGGGACAGGTTCAACGCCAGGCAGTACTTCGAGACCACATCGACAACCGCGATCGCGCACCAGCCGTGCAGGCCCGAGAAGTGCGTGAAGTCGTAGACCCAGACAACGCCGGGCACCAGCTCGGCCCAGTCGGGGAACGGGGTGCGTTCGCGTGGGGCGGACCGGGGCAGGCCCGGCAGGCGCACCCCGGCCTCGGTGAGCACGCGCAGCACGCTGGACTCGGACACGAACACCAGGTCCAGGCGTGAGCCGCGGTGGGCGAGCTTGCGGTGCGACAGATCGACCTGCTCCCACTGCTTGGCCAAGGCCACGATCGCCTCCTTCTCCCAGTCCAGCAACGCATGCAGCACCTCACCTGCCACCGGGCCGGCCGGGGTGTCATCAAGGCCACGCCCGCTGTCCCGGTGCGCGCGCCAAAGCAGCAGGCGGGCATGGTTGATCCCGAGCCAGCGAGCCGCCTGACGCAGCGAGAACCCCTCACCGATCGCGTCATCGACCAGTCCGAGCAGCCCTGTCTTGACCGGACCAGCGACACGGACAGGGACCGGTCCGGCGTTCAGTCCCATCCTTCTTTTCCCTCGATCAGGTGCAGCCGCATCGCCTGCTCGGCGATCGTGCGCTCCAACCGGGCGATCCGCTCCTTGGCCTCGGCCAGCTCGACCGCCTCCGAGGAAGCCCCACGCGGCCGACCCGGCACCGCCGCAGCCAACGCCTCGATCGCCCCCGCCTTCGCGGTCCGGCAGATCGACTGGATCGTTGACCGGTCGATCCGGTACTTCTCGGCGATCTCACGCTGGGTCGCCGAGGAGGTCAACACCGCGGTGAACACCTCGTACTTCTGTGACGGCGCCAACCTCGTACGCGGCTTCCTCGCCCGAGACGCACCGGTCGAACCGGTCGCCGTAGCCTTCTTCTCACTCATCTGAACACTCCTGTTGCTGGCAGGTACTCAACCAGCCCGAGTGAGGGCAATTAGAACCGGCAACTGGTCAGCGAACTCAGACGCGCAACGTATGACGTGCTGGCCGGGGTGTATGCCGACCTCGGCTTCGACGCGGTGGGTGACGAGGGGTTCCGGGACCTGGTGATCGCGCGAGTGGTCGAGCCCACGTCGCTGCTGGACGTCGACCGGGTCCTGGCCGATCTCGGGCGGGTCGCGGCGAGCCTGTCGACGCGCAAGCGTGCAGCGCGTCGCGGGCGTCGGTCTTCACCCGGTCACCTGCCGGACGGGTGAGCTTGCTCGGTGCGGCGACCTGACAGCGGATCCCCGCCGCAGTCAAGTGCCGGTACAGCCCGAACCCGGTCGGGCCGGCTTCGTAGACCACCGCCACCGGGCCAGGCAGATCGACGATCCAGGAACGGATGTGATCCGAGGACGGGGTCAGCGTGGCCCGGACGAGCTCGCCGGTCACGCCGTCGATCGCCGCAGCCGCGACCGATCGCGCGTGAACGTCAAGACCCACACTCGTACGCTCAGTGAACACCGGGGCCTCCCTACACATGTCGGATAGGCCGAGCAGGTCCCTCCTGCTCGGTAACCCACGAATCTGTGTCAGCGAGGCCCCGGACCACAACCCCCCGGCGTTCCTCGATCACCGGCGACCTGCCGGTGCGCCCGAGGGGTCAACGTGGAGCACGCGCAGCGCAGCGAGCATGAACGACGTTGACACCGACCAAGCGCCGGCACACCATCATCGACAACGAGGAACGCCGGACCCCCGGTCCACCCTCTCCGACCCCAGAGCAGCGAGTCACCCCCATACCGTCTAAGCCCTTTGACCCAACTCAGGTCAGACGGTGCGGGTAAGGAACTACGCTCAGCGTGAGAGTGCCGTCGCTCATTGGTCGTAACGTAGATCTGCGCCACGCCTATGGGCGCTTCGCAGAGTCAGAACCAGTTCTACGATCGCCAGACACAGAACGACCAGTGTTATCGGATATGCGAATACAACGGGGCTCGCTGCCACCAGCAGCAAGGCAACTACAATGCGCCCGGCAGATGCGTGCCGTCGATTCCCAAACCACAGGGAACCGCCGAGGGTTGCGGCTGATGCTAGAACAACCATCCAGGCCGAGCCGCTGCTCCAGCCATCTGAGTGGATTTGTTGCACCGTGTTGAGCCAGCCTAGGACGACGCTGAGGGCGAGGAAGATGGCCTCAACGTTTCTGAGAGCAACCATGCGCGACGTTAGTGCGCTCGATTGTACGGACATGATCTCAGTCCTTCACGCTTGAGAGGATGGTCTGCCACTCCGACGGAGTGGCAGACCGGACATCACGGGAAGCGGTCGCTTCGAGTGCAGATAGTCCGGTCGTGCGAATCATCTTGACTATGCCCGATGTTGCCCAGACATCCAGGGTGGCCTTGGCGACTGGTTCGTCGTCAGCAGCGTTCAGGTTCGGAAACGTGTATGTGTGATGGTCGGCCTCCGGTGTCTCATGGGACCCGAACCACCAATCGAGAACCCGTAGATCTGAACTGGCTCCTTCGTAGGCGCCGATCACGATGGATACCTGGTCTTCGGTGGCGGAATCTACCTCGTCCTTGGTATATGAGACGGCGTAGCCGGGACGCTGAGTCGCGATGGGCAATGATCCGATGCCCGGAATGGTGGCAGCAGATTGGTGGGCGATGGTCCGGGAATTGGCGAGGGCTTCGACGAGCTGGTGGGGGGTCTTCTGGGCAAGTTCGCGAAGGTCGTGGCTAGACATCCGCCGGCTCGCGAGCACCAAGTCATCGCTTTGGCCATCCACGAAGAATCCCTCCAAGCCACCGGGGCCTACATGCACCGACTGAGGCGCTGCCTGCCCTGGGTTCTGAGACGTGATCCTGAAGATCCCTAGGTCGATGTCGTCCGTCTCTGGCATCTGGTACAGAGTGAAGGAGTACGCAGCTCCCGACTGCTCGCCCGATGAAGGGAATCCCACTGCTCCATTGAGAGAGAAGCCCGCGATGGGAGAGCCCAGCACCATTGGCTCCAATCGAACCTCAACCTCTGATGCTGGGCTCTCTGCCTCACCGACTGGACCGCCGCAAGCAGCCAATAGCAGGGTGACTGCTACGAAGGCGGCGGTAAGCGAGCGGTTCATAGGGTGGACCTACCACGCAGCCCGGTTCAGGTCCGCCTTCTTCGCCGTGGCCATGTGAGTGGCACTGCACGTCCGGGACTGGGTGAAGTACGCGTTGTACCCACCTCCTGGGCTCGACTTCAGGGTGGTGTACAAGGTGTAGTTCCGCCCCGGCTGGATGTTGCACCACAGGAAGTCACTGTGGAATGAGCCGTGTCCGTCGGCGTAGGCAGCGGTCGACGTCCACGAGCTGTCGTAGCCGTCGCTGACCGGAGTGCTGGCATGGTTCCAGGAGGTGCCTGTCGCGGAGTTCATCCACCAGCCGCTCATGAACTTGGTCTTGCCGGTGGCCGTGTCCCAGTTCCTGTCGTGTCCATAGCGGTAACGGCCGATGTCGATGTTGACGACATCCTGCAGCGTCTGCGAGCCGTGGATGACATTCCCGAACGTCGTGCCGGCAGCTGCCATGATCCCGCCGGATCGACTGGCACCAGAACTGCTCGTCGTCGGCTTGTCCACGGTCAGTTGGCAGTTCGCACCCACCCTCCACGATGACTCGTGCACGACGTCGAAGTCGACGAGATCGGCCCCGGTCTCCCGTGGAGTCGCAACACTGCACTGAGTGCTTGTCTGGGTTGCATCCGAGGAGTCCTTGGGTTGCGCTTGCGCTGGAGTTGCTGTGAGGGCGCACGCAAGGGCCAACAGCGTCAGGGATGCTGCCCTCCCATAGTGCTTGGGTTGAATTGCCGGAACAGCGTCCGTGCGGCCGATTTTCGGGCGCAGGCGATCGCGGATGTTCAGGTTGTCCTCCGTCTATGCGGCTGGACTTCCGCGTGGTCACTGTAACCGAGATCACAGCCTCTTCTGCACCGGGGGTCCACACCAGGTGACGGAATCTGGTATGGAACCTATGTGTGCCGGCACATCCGGCCGGCCTGGCTTGCCTCAGAACTTCAAAGACCAACGAGGACGATCCGGCTCTCGGCGATGGCGATCCCGCTGAGAGGGGTTCCGGGGTAGAGGTTGCGCCGGGCTTGGCGGCCGGCAAACAGCATGAGCACGATCGGGCCTAGGGTCGCGATCACGACCAACACCAGAAGCACGCGCAGGGCGACGTGCCGGTGGTGCCTTGGTGGAGGGGGCGCCCAGGGGTGAGGTCGCCGCGGTCGTGGCGTACCCACAGCAGCCCTGTGAGGGTGCCGGCCGGGTGAGTTGGTCGGATGGTCACAGTGCGCCGCCGGAGGCGGCGTCGGGTCCATGTCGGCTCGGCCGCCCACCTCGCCCGCCCGTCCCAGGTCGCCGCCCGGCTGCCGAAGGCGCTGATCCACCGCAACGAGCCGGGCGAGCCGATCCACTCGCTGCTCGCCGACCTGGACCGCGAGTGGGAGCGGGCCGCGCCGCAGGGCGTGTTCGGCCCGCGGCAGCGCTGGATCGCGACCGCGCGGGGGCTGCGCGAGGCCGGCTGGCCGCTGGGCGACGGACCGGCGCGGTGGCGGCTCGGCGAGCTCACCGTCGCCTGGTCGGTGGTCGCGCCCGGCCCGGCTGGAGTCTGACGCGGAGGCCGGCGAACGTCCGCGCACCTCGCCCGGCCGCACCGGCCAGGAGCCCGGCTGCACGTTCGCGCACGGTCGCTCCCGGTCCTGCCCCCGCACCCCGCAGCCCGCACCCCGCACCCCGCACCCCGCACCCGGTCCTGTCCCGCTCCCGGCTTGCCTCCGGAACATGCGTCAGGGCCCGAGCGCCGTGGCGCCCGAGCCCTGACGAACAAGTCGAGCTACTTGCCCTGGTTGGCCACCGCCGCCGCCGCGGCCGCGGCAGCCTCGGGATCCACGTACTCGCCGCCGATCACCGTGGGCCGCAGGTTCTCGTCGAGCTCGTAGACCAGCGGGATCCCGGTCGGGATGTTGAGCTTGATGACGGCCTCGTCGCTCATCCCGTCCAGGTGCTTGACCAGCCCGCGCAGCGAGTTGCCGTGCGCACCGATGAGGACCGTCTTGCCGTTGCGCAGGTCGGGGACGATCCCGTCGTACCAGTAGGGCAGCATCCGGGCCACGACGTCCTTGAGGCACTCGGCCGCGGGCCGGATCTCCGGGGCCAGGTCGGCGTAGCGCGGGTCGTGGGTCTGCGCGTGCGGGTCCTCGGGATCGATGTCCGGCGGCGGCACGTCGTACGAGCGACGCCACTCGGTGAACTTCTCCTCGCCGTACTTCTGCAGGGTCTCCTTCTTGTCCTTGCCCTGCAGCGCGCCGTAGTGACGCTCGTTGAGCCGCCACGAGCGGCGCACCGGGATCCAGTGCCGCTCGCAGTTCTCCAGCGCGATCTGGCTGGTGCGGATGGCGCGCTTCTGCAGCGACGTATGCGCGACGTCGGGCAGCAACCCCTTCTCGGCGAGCATCTGGCCGCCGCGGGCGGCCTCGGCCTCACCCTTCGCGGTCAGGTTCACGTCCACCCAGCCGGTGAACAGGTTCAGGGCGTTCCATTCGCTCTCGCCATGACGGAGCAGGATCAGCGTGTACGTCATGGCGCACATACTGGCCCAGCGAGGCGGTCCGAGGCTCGGCGACGATCGGCCGGGCCGCGGGCGACGATCGGGCGGGCCAGGCGCGGTCAGCGCACGTCGTCGAAGGCGGCGAGGTTGGCCAGGGACTCGCCGCGTGACTCCCGCCACGCCCGCTCGCGGCGGATCGCCGAGGCGAAGCCGAGCTTGAGCAGGGTGTTGAACGACTCGTCGGAGGTCGCCAGCACCGAGCCGAGCAGCCGGTCGAGGTCGTCCTCGGTGAGGTCGGTCAACGGCAGCCGCCCGACCAGGTAGATGTCGCCCAGATGGTCCAGGGCGAACGCGATCCCGAACAGCCTGGTGTTGCGCCGCAGGATCCAGCGGTAGACCGCCTCGGCGTTCTCGTCGGGCCGTCGGCAGACGAACGCGTTGACGACCAGCGTGTCCCGGCCGACCGACAGGCTCACGGTCGTGCGCAGCTTCGCCTGCCCCGGCAGCACGACGACGAACTGCCCCTCATCGACCATCTCGTGCTCGATGCCGGACTCGGCCAGCCAGGCGGCCAGCCGCGTGCTGAGCTCGGCGGCGCCCATCAGCAGGCCTGCCCCAGCGCGTCGCGGGCATCGCCGCGCGCTGCCCGGTACGAGGCCAGCAGGTTCTGCGCGGTGTGCTCCCAAGACAGGGTCGCCGCATGCGCCCGGGCACCGCCCGCCAGCCGTCGCCGCAGGTCGTCGTCGGCGAGCAGGGCGCGCAGCCGGGCAGCCCACTCCTGCGGGTCGTGGTTGGGGACCAGGACGCCCGAGCGGCCGTCGGCCACCGCGACCCGCAGGCCGCCGACGTCCGCGGCCAGGACCGGCGTGCCGCAGGCCTGGGCCTCCAGCGCCACCAGCCCGAACGACTCCGAGTGCGACGGGACGACCAGCAGGTCGGCGGCGGCGTAGTGCGCGCGCAGCGCCTCCCGGTCCAGGGCCGGCTTGAACTGCGCGCTCACCCCCAGCTCGCCGGCGAGATCGACCAGCGCGGTCGGGTGCTCGGTTCCCGAGCCGGACGGCCCGCCGGAGAACACCAGCCGGACCCGCGCGGCCAGGCCCGGATCGGTGGCGCCGAGGTGGGCCATCGCCCGCACGACCAGGTCGGGGGCCTTGAGCGGCTGGATGCGGCCCACGAACAGCACCATGAGGTCGCCAGGCCCCAGGCTCAGCGCTGCCCGGTCGGCGTCCCGGTCGCGGCCGTGGAAGCCGGAGAGGTCGACCCCGGGAAGCACGGTGTCGACGCGCCGGGGATCGGCGCCGTACAGGGAGATCAGGTCCGCCCGCTCCAGCTCGGTGTTGGCCACCAGCCGGTCGGCGGCCTCGACGACCTGCTGCTCGCCGATCAGCCGCACCGCGGGCTCGGGCCGGTCGCCCGGGGCCAGGTCGGCGTTCTTCACCTTGCCCATCGTGTGCATGGTGTGGACCAGCGGCACCCCCCAGCGCTGCTTGGCCAGCCACCCCACCTGACCGGACAGCCAGTAGTGGGAGTGGACCAGGTCGTAGTGGCGCTCGCGCGCAGCCGCCGCATCGAGCACACCGGCGGTCATCGCGCAGAGCTGCCCGGGCAGGTCCTCCTTGGCCAGCCCGCTGCGCGGCCCCGCGTCGACGTGGTGGACCTGGACCCCGTCCGCGAGCTCCACGACGGCGGGCAGCTCGGGGCGGTTCGCCCGGGTGAAGACGTCGACCCGGGTGCCCAGCGCGGCGAGTCGTCGGGCGACCTCCGCGACGTACACGTTCATCCCGCCGGCGTCGCCCCTGCCCGGCTGGTCCAGGGGCGAGGTGTGCACGCTGAGCATGGCCACGCGCCGGGGATCCCGATGCAGGCGAAGCGGAGAGGTCATGCCGCCATGGTCAGCCGAGGCCCGCGGATGGGCAAATCCGCTCCCGGCCGGCAGCAGACACCGCCCCGTCCAGCTCAGCTGGGCTCGATCAGCGAGGTCTCGGCGTAGGGCTCGCCGGTCACGACGTGCAGCACCCGGCGGGCGATGGTGACGGCATGGTCGGCGTAGCGCTCGTAGTACCGCGACAGCAGGGTCGCGTCGATCGCCGCTTCCACGCCGTGCGCCCAGGACGGGGAGAGCACGACCGTGAACAGCTCCCGATGCAGGCGGTCGACCTCCTGGTCGTAGCGCTCGATGTCCGGGCCGAGGGTCACGTCCTTGGTCGAGATGACGGTTGCGGTCTTGGCCGCGATCGCGTCGTCCAGTGCGCCCATCTCGGCGAAGGTCGCGCGCAGGTCGTTGGGGATGCTGTGGTTGGGGTAGCGCAGCCGGGCCTGCTTGGCGACGTGCACCGCCAGGTCGCCCATCCGCTCCAGGGAGCCCGAGATCCGCAGCGAGCCGATCACGATCCGCAGGTCGGTGGCGACCGGCTGCTGCAAGGCGGCGGCGTCGTAGCAGCGCCGCTCGACCTCGCTTGTCAGCTCGTCGATGTGGTCGTCGCCCTCGATCACCGCCTCGGCGAGCGTGAGGTCCGCGTTGAGCAGGGCCATCGTCGCGCTGTTCATCGCCGCGCCGGCCGCGATTGCCATCTCGGCGAGGAGATCGCTGATCTCGTCAAGCTGTTCATGGAATGCCACGCGCATGTCGATCCTCCTGGCGGTGAGTCTAGAACTGCGTCGCAGGGAGCGGACCGGATCGGCGTGACGGGGTGGTGTTCGGCAGATGAACAGTGCCTGTTGCCCCCGTGAACTCACCGCTGTGCGCCTCTTGGCAGGGTGGCGCGGATCGGGCGCGCGCCTATTCTGGCCAGCGTGACCAGCCAGCCCAAGCGGGGCAGCGCGCCCACGCGGCGCCGGATCTTCCCGATCGGCGTCAGCATGCTCGGCGCCGGCCCGGTGCCGGCCACGCCGGGCGTGCCGGGTGCGGCCGGGGTGGCGGGTACGCAGGCGGCTCGCCCGGCGCGGCGGAGTCGTCGAACGACAGCCGGGAAGGGCAGCCCGGCCGCGCCGGACTCGGACTCCGGTTCGGACGCCGGCTCGGCTCCGGTCAGCGGTCCTGCCCCGTCCGTCGACCCCGCCCCGTCCCTCGACCCCGCCCCATCCGTCGACCCCGCCCCATCCGTCGACCCCGCCCCGAGCGCCGGTTCCGCCCCGGACCCCGGCCCCGCCCCGAGCGTCGACCCCGCCCCGGACCCCGCCCCGGACCCCGCCCTGGCCCCCGGCCCCGCGACCGACCTCACCTCGGCCGCCGTCCCCGCCCCGAGCGCCGACCCCGCCCCGGACCCCGCCCCGGACCCCGGCCCCGCGACCGACCTCACCTCGGCCGCCGGCCCCGCTCCGGACCCCGGCCCCGCTCCGGACCCCGGCCCCGCGACCGACCTCACCTCGGCCGCCGTCCCCGCCCCGAGCGCCGTCCTCGCCCCGTCCGGCGCCTCTCTCGCCGCCACCACCACCACCACCACCACCACCCCGCCCGCCCGCCCGGCCCGATCTACACCGGCCCGCCGTTCCCGCGCCGCGGCGGCGGCCCCGCTCGCCCCGGCGCTCGCCGCGCACGAGTCCCACGAGCCGCACGAGTCGCTGCCCGAGGACATCGCCCGCGTGGTCCGCGCCGTGCGCACCCCCAGCCTGTGGGTCGACGACGCCGGCCGGGTCCTGTGGGCGCATCCGGCGATGGAGGCGCTGCGCGTGGTCCGGCGCCGCGGCATCCGGCTGCCGGAGGTGGTCGCGATGCTCGACCAGGCGCGGGCGTCCGACACCGTCGTGGACCGAGACGTCCCGGTGAAGCGGCCCGGGCGCCGCCAGCCGCGACTGACGCTGCGGGTCCGGGTGGCCCCCATGCTGCACGGGTCGGCGCTGATCCTGGTCGAGGACGTGACCGAGGCCGAGCGGCTGGACCGGGTCCGCCGCGACTTCGTGGCCAACGTCAGCCACGAGCTCAAGACGCCGATCGGGGCGCTCTCGCTGCTGGCCGAGGCGGTGGCCGAGGCGACCGGCGACCCGGAGGCCGTCCAGCGGTTCGCCGCGCGGATGGTCACCGAGACCGGCCGCCTGACCACCCTGGTCAACGACCTGATGGACCTGTCCCGGCTGGAGGGCATCGACCCGCTGCACCCGATGGCCCCGGTGTCGGTCGACAGTGTGGTCGACCAGGCCTGCGACGACACCCGGCTGCCCGCCCAGGAGAAGGGCATCGCCTTCCTGCGCGGCGGCGTCACCGGCATCCGGGTCATGGGCGTGGAGGCTCAGCTCGTGACCGCGCTGCGCAACCTGCTGGCCAACGCGATCAGCTACAGCCCGTCGTCGACGAAGGTCGCGGTCACGACCGCGGTGGTCGAGGGGTCGGTCACCATCGCGGTCACCGACCAGGGCATCGGGATCCCGGTCGACGAGCAGGACCGGATCTTCGAGCGGTTCTATCGGGTCGACCAGGCCCGGTCGCGGCACACCGGCGGCACGGGGCTCGGGCTGGCGATCGTCAAGCACGTGTGCGCCAACCACGGCGGGGCCTGCGACGTGTGGTCGCGGGTGGGGGAGGGCTCCACGTTCACGATGCGGCTGCCCGAGCTGACCGACCATTCGGAGCACCCCAGCAGGCACGGCTCGGCCAAGGAGGCAGTTGCGTGACCAGGATCTTGGTGGTGGAGGACGAGGAGTCGTTCTCCGACGCGCTGAGCTTCATGCTGCGCAAGGAGGGGTTCGCGGTCAGCCTGGCGGCTACCGGCCCGGACGCGCTGGCCCGATTCGACCGGGAGCCCGCCGACCTGGTGCTGCTGGACCTGATGCTGCCGGGGATGTCGGGCACCGACGTGTGCCGCAGCCTGCGCTCCCGCTCCAAGGTGCCGATCATCATGGTCACCGCGAAGGACTCCGAGCTGGACAAGGTGCTGGGTCTGGAGCTCGGCGCCGACGACTACGTGACCAAGCCGTTCTCCAGCCGCGAGCTGGTCGCGCGCATCCGGGCGGTCCTGCGCCGCAACGCCGACGACGTCGAGGACAGCGGCAGCGTGGCGGCCGGTCCGGTGCGCATCGACACCGAGCGGCACACGGTCGAGGTGCGCGGCGAGACGGTGAGGATGCCGCTCAAGGAGTTCGACCTGCTGGAGTACCTGGTGCGCAACAGCGGCCGGGTGCTGACCCGCGGCCAGCTGATCGACCGGATCTGGGGCGCGGACTACGTCGGGGACACCAAGACCCTGGACGTGCACGTCAAGCGGCTGCGCGCCAAGGTCGAGACCGATCCGGCCAACCCGGTGCACCTGCTCACGGTGCGCGGGCTGGGGTACAAGTTCGAGGTCTGAGCCCTCGCCTCGACCCGGGTCAGCTGCTGGGCGAGGCGGCGTCCGTCGGGCTGGCCGCCGGGGCCGGCGCGTACGGCTCGTAGAAGCCGGTCGGGGGGACGACCAGGACGTCGGCGTTGACGACGCCGGCGCGCTGGAACTTCAGGACGACCTTGGCGTAGGAGCCGGCCGGAGTGGCCAGATCCTCGACCTGGACCTGGTTGCTCGACGTCCCGCCGATCGCGACCGCGGTGCTCGGCGCGACGGTGATCGGGACCGGGCGCACGGTGGCGGGGGCACCCGAGACCTGCACTTCGGCGAGCGCATCGGCGGTGTCGCCGTTGTTCACCAGGGTCAGCACGACCGAGCCGGCCTTGCTGGTCTGGCCGCCGGACACCACGACCAGGTTCTCGATCTGGAGGGTGTCCGAGACGGTCAGGTAGGTGCCGTTCCCGGTCGGCTCCTGGTGGCTGACGGTCTTGCCCGATCCTTGGTAGCAGCCGGCGACCGGGAGCACGAGGAGACAGGCGACGAGGGTGGCGGAGCCGCGCGATCGCTTCACGGGCGGCACCCTACCGGGGTGATCGGCGTCACAGGAGGCCGCGTAAGCGCGTGGTAAACTTGGTGTCCGCCGAAAGGGGTCCCCACTCTATGACTTTCAAGGTTGGCGACACGGTCGTGTATCCCCATCATGGGGCCGCGCTCATCGAGTCCATCGAGATCCGCTCCATCAAGGGCATCGACCGGGAGTACCTGGTCCTGCGCGTGGCTCAGGGTGACCTGACCGTCCGCGTTCCCGCCGACAACGTCGACCTGGTCGGCGTCCGTGACGTGGTGAACGCCGAAGGGTTGGACCGCGTCTTCGACGTCCTGCGCCAGCCGTACACCGAGGAGCCGACCAACTGGTCGCGCCGCTACAAGGCGAATCTCGAGAAGCTGGCCTCGGGTGACGTCATCAAGGTCGCCGAGGTGGTCCGCGACCTGTGGCGTCGCGAGCGCGAGCGCGGCCTGTCCGCGGGCGAGAAGCGGATGCTGAGCAAGGCCCGCCAGATCCTGGTCAGCGAGCTGGCCCTGGCCGAGCGCACCAACGAGGACAAGGCCGAGGCCATCCTCGACGAGGTCCTGCAGTCCTGACGCTGCACCCAGACGCTGCGACGCCCACCCGCCGATCCGGCCGGTGGGCGTCGTCGCGTGTGGCGGCAGCCAGGGCCTGCCCGGAAGGTCGCGTAGGGGTTGCCCGGGCGAACCCGCGCGAATCCATCACGGGCGTGCGCGAATCCGTGACTGGTGATGCTTCTGCGCAGGTTGCGCGAAGGCCCTGCGCGCGGACTTGCGCAGAACGGACATCGACCTGCGCTGATCGGACACCTGTGTCCGTTCTGGGCATGTGCGCGACTAGGTTCGGCTCGTGACCCCTCTGATCGCGGCCGTCGTGCCTGCTGCGGGCTCAGGTGAGCGGCTGGGTGCGGGGATTCCCAAGGCACTGGCCCTCGTGGGTGGGGAGCCGATCCTGGCGCACGCGGTCCGCGCGCTGGTGGCCGAGCCGCGGGTGGGCTTGGTCGTGATCGCGGCACCCCCGGGTTTGGAGCCCGAGCTGGAGCGGGTCGCGACCGCAGCCGCCGGTTCGGTCCCGGTCCGCGTGGTGACCGGCGGCGCGACTCGCGTGGCGTCGGTGACCGCCGCGCTCGCGCAGGTTCCGGTCGAGGTGCCGGTGGTGCTGGTGCACGACGCCGCGCGCTGCCTGGTGCCCGTGGGCGTGGTCGCGAGGGTGGCCGACGCGGTGCTGGCCGGGGCGCCGGGCGCGGTCCCCGTCGTGCCGGTGATCGACACGATCCGGCAGTTCCGCACCGAAGGCCCCGCGCCCACGATGGCCCCGGCCGCGCTGGGTCGCTCGGTGACCGCGGGTGACGCCGCCCTGACGGACCGTTCGGCGATCGGTGGCGACGCGACCCTTGTGGACTCGGCCCCGGTGGATCGCGCGGTAACCGTGGGGCCGGCCCTGACGGACCGCCCGGCCCCGGTGGACGGTTCAGCCTCGTGGAATCGCTCGGTGACCGCCGGTGACCCGGCCGCGGTGGATCGCTCGGCCGCGCTGGATCTCTCGGTGACCGTGGACCGCTCGGTGCTGCGGGCGGTCCAGACCCCCCAGGGCTTCGCCACCGACGTGCTGCGCGAGGCCCATGCGGCAGGGATCGAGCACGCCACCGACGACGCCGGCATGGTCGAGGCACTGGGCCATCGCGTGCAACTGGTCGACGGTGACCCGCGCGCCTTCAAGGTCACCACCCGGATGGATCTGCTCCTGGCCGAAGCGCTCCTGGCCGACCGCAAGGCGGGCCGATGAACCCGGCCGGCGAGTGGCCGAACACGGCCGGCGCGTGGCCCACCGTCGGCACAACTCCGCATGCTGTTGCCGGTCGAGCCTGTCGAGACCTCCGCGGTGTGGGTGTCCGGGATCGTCCGAGCGGTGGTGGGGTGCTCGGGTGACCGGCGCTGGCCGAGCTTGTCGAGACTTCTGCGGGTGCAGCGTGTCCGTTCGAGAGGGAGGGCGATCGTGAGTGTTCCGCTGATCGGCACGGGCGTGGACGTCCATCGGTTCGCGGTGCCGGGCTCCGATCGACCGATGCGGCTGGCGTGCCTGGACTGGCCGGGCGAGACCGGTCTGGAGGGTCACTCAGATGCCGACGTCGCCGCGCACGCCGCCTGTGATGCGCTGCTGTCGGCCGCGGGGCTCGGCGACCTGGGCAGCAACTTCGGCACCAGTGCGCCCGAGTGGGCAGGAGCCTCGGGTCAGGCCCTGCTCGCCGAGACCTTGCGCCGGGTCACCGAGGCCGGGTTCACGATCGGCAACGTCGCGGTCCAGGTGATCGGCAACCGCCCGCGGATCGGAACCCGGCGAGACGAAGCACAGGCCGCGCTGTCCGCGGCACTCGGCGGGGCGACCGTGCGCCTGTCCGCCACCACCACAGACGGACTCGGGCTCACCGGCCGCGGCGAGGGCGTGGCCGCAATCGCGACGGCGCTGGTGCTCCGGCGCTGAGCCCACGTCCTCAGATCTGCTCCGGTATCTGTCATGTGCTCCGCCCCGGGGCGGAGCATCTGTCAGATATCGGAGCACACTGTCGCGACGCGGGAGCAACAGCGCGCTGGGGTGGGGGCGCCGGGGCTCGGCCGACGCGGGTGGTGGGCTTGGGTGGCGCCCGTAGAATCCTCGGATGAGCCTGGTCCTGCACGACACCGCGACGCGCACGACGCGTCCCTTCGTCCCACGTGAGCCGGGGCGGGTGTCGATGTACGTCTGCGGGGCGACTGTCCAGGCCGCGCCGCACATCGGCCACATCCGCTCCGGAGTGAGCTTCGACGTGCTGCGTCGGTGGCTGGAGCACTCGGGCTACGAGGTCACCTACGTGCGCAACGTGACCGACATCGACGACAAGATCCTGGCCAAGGCGCAGGCAGAGGGCCGGCCGTGGTGGGCCGTCGCGACCCACTACGAGCGCGAGTTCACGCGCGCCTACGAGATCCTCGGGTGCCTGCCGCCGACCGTCGAGCCGCGGGCGACCGGGCACGTGCCGGCGATGATCGAGCTGATGCGCCGCCTGATCGACCGCGGGCACGCGTACGCCGTGGACAGCGACGTGTACTTCGACGTGCGGTCGTTCCCGGAGTACGGGGCGCTGTCCGGTCAGCGTCCCGGCGAGATGCATGCCAGCGCCGATGCCGACCTGCGCGGACGCAAGCGGGATCCGCGCGACTTCGCGCTGTGGAAGGGCGTCGACGATGACGGCCCCGGCTGGGAGACGCCGTGGGGGGTCGGGCGGCCTGGTTGGCACCTGGAGTGCTCGGCGATGGCCGGCATGTACCTCGGGCCCTCGTTCGACATCCACGGTGGCGGGCTGGACCTGGTGTTCCCGCACCACGAGAACGAGGTGGCCCAGTCGAAGGCGGCGGGTGACGAGTTCGCGCGCTACTGGCTGCACCACGCCTGGGTCACCACGGCCGGCGAGAAGATGAGCAAGTCGCTGGGCAACTCGCTGCTGGTCGCCGAGGTGGTCAAGCGGGTGCGCGCGGTCGAGCTGCGCTACTACCTGGCCGCCGCGCACTACCGGTCGCACATCGAGTTCTCCGAAGCGGCGCTGGCCGACGGAGCCGCCGGGTTCCGTCGGCTGGAGGGCTTCGTGCTGCGCGCCGCCGAGCGGGTCGGCGCGGGGGAGCCCGCCAGCGAGCTGCCCGCGGCGTTCGTGGCGGCGATGGACGACGACCTGTCGGTCCCGGCGGCGCTGGCGGTGCTGCACGAGACCGTGGCGCAGGGCAACCGGGTGCTGGCCGGGGACGGCGACGCCGAGTCGCTGCCCGGGCTGCTGTCCTCGGTGCGGGCGATGATGGCGATCCTGGGCGTGGACCCGCTGGCCCCCCAATGGGCGCAAGGCGCCGGTGCCCAGCAGGCCACTGAGGCACTGGGTGCGCTGGTCACCGAGCGGCTGGCCGCCCGACAGGCTGCGCGGGAGGCCCGCGACTTCGCCGCGGCGGATGCGATCCGGCAGTCGCTCAAGGAGGCGGGCATCATCATCGAGGACACTCCCGCAGGCCCGCGCTGGACGGTGGGCGCCTGATGGCCGGCAACTCGCAGCGCCGCGGCGCCACGCGCAAGACGGGGACGAAGAAGGGCGCGGTCGTCGGGTCCGGCGGTCAGGGGCGCCAGAAGCTGGAAGGTCGTGGGCCGACGCCCAAGGCGGCCGACCGGCCGGGGCATGTCGCGCACCGGCGGTCGAAGTCGGCCGAGAAGGGCGGCGGGCGGCCGGGCGGCTCCGGTTCGCGCGGTGGCCAGGGCGGACCCGGTTCGCGGGGTGGTCAGGGCGGTGGCAAGGGCGGGCCGAAGGGCCGCTCCGGGGCCGAGTCGGTGGCCGGGCGCAACTCGGTGCTGGAGGCGCTGCAGGCGGAGATCCCGGCCAGCGCGCTGCACGTCCAGCAGTACCTGGACGCAGACGACCGAGTCCGTGAGGCCATGCGACTCGCGGTGGGCCGGGGCATCCCGCTGCTGGAGACCACGCGCGGCGACCTGGACCGGCTCAGCGACGGCGCGGTCCACCAGGGCGTGGTGCTGAAGATCCCGGCGTACACGTACGCCGAGGCGACCGCGCTGATGGAGAGCGCGTTCGACGCCGGCGAGCAGCCGCTGATTGTCGCGCTGGACGGGGTGACCGACCCGCGCAACCTGGGTGCGATCGTGCGCTCGGCGGCGGCGTTCGGGGCGCACGGGGTGGTGATCCCGGAGCGTCGGGCGGCCGGCATGACCGCCTCGGCGTGGAAGACCTCCGCGGGTGCGGCCTCCCGGGTGCCGGTCGCCCAGGTGACCAACCTGGTCCGGTGGCTGGTGGGCGCGCAGCGTCAGGGCGCCACGGTGATCGGCTTGGCGATGGGCGGGGATCTGACCCTGCCGACGCTCGACCCGGCGACCGCGTCGGGGCCGCTGGTGGTCGTGGTCGGCTCTGAGGGCAAGGGTCTGGGGCACCTGGTCTCGCAGACCTGCGACCACCTGGTGGCCATCCCCATGGACGCCGCCACGGAGTCGCTCAACGCGGGCGTGGCAGCCGGAGTCGCGCTGTACGCGGTGGCCACCGCGCGGGCCGCGTCGGCCTGAGCCGTCTCGACAAGCTCAGACCGGGCTCAGGCGCGACCGATTCGAGCCTCCGGACCACCCGTCGGTCGAGCTTGTCCAGACCTGCACCCCCGCGCTGCGCCGACGGCCGTCGGCGTCGAAGTCGACGGGTCGAGCTACGTTGGCGAGGCGCCCGCGGACGAGCGGCTGCTCGTGGTCGACCATCGCGAACCAGGCAGTGTCGCGGCTTCCTGCCGCCCGACGATGCTCAGCTGCGGATCGCCTCCGACGTGTCCGGGTCGAACAGGTGCAGGCGCTCGAGGTCGATGGCGATCTCGATGACGTCGCCGGGCTTGACTCCGGACCTCGGGCCGAACGAGGCGACCCACTTCACGCCCTCGGTCAGGGTGTGCAGCTCCTCCTCGCCGGCCTCCTTGGCCAGCAGCTTGGTGTCGGCGGTCTCGACCGGCTCGGCGTCGAACGTGAAGTGCACGACGATCTCCGAGCCCAGGGCCTCGGTGAGCGCCACCTTGCCCTGCAACCGCTCGTCCTGGGGGACCTGGCGCAGGTGGGCGTCCTCCATGTCCTCCGAGCGCACCCCGACGACGACCTTGCGGCCCAGGTACTTGCGGATGGCGGGCTTCTCGGCGAGCAGTGCTGCCGGCAGCGTCAGCGGCACCCGGCCGATCCGCAGGACGACCGTGTCGTGGCCGGCGTCGATCAGCTCGCCGGTCACAAGGTTCATCGGGGGCGAGCCGACGAACTGGGCGACGAAGATGTTGTTCGGCGAGTTGTAGCACTCCGTGGGGCTGCCCAGCTGCTGGAGGTAGCCGGCCTTCATGACCGCCATGCGGTCACCCATCGTCATGGCCTCGGTCTGGTCGTGGGTGACGTACAAGGTGGTGGTCTTCAGCGAGCGCACGACCGCCGAGATCTCGGCGCGCATCTGGACGCGCAGCTTGGCGTCGAGGTTGGACAGCGGCTCGTCCATGAGGAACACCTGGGGCTCGCGCACGATGGCCCGGCCCATCGCGACGCGCTGGCGCTGCCCGCCCGAGAGCTGCTTGGGCCGGCGGTCCAGCAGCGGCTCGAGCTCGAGCATGGCCGCGGCCTTGGCGACCCGCTCGGCGATCTGGGCCTTGGGCATCTTGCGCAGCTTGAGGCCATAGGCCATGTTGTCGGCCACCGTCATGTGCGGGTACAGGGCGTAGGACTGGAACACCATGGCGATGTCGCGCTCCTGCGGCTCCAGCTCGTTGACCCGCCGGTCGCCGATCCGCAGCTCGCCGGCGCTGATGTCCTCCAGCCCGGCGACCATGCGCAAGGCGGTGGACTTGCCGCAGCCGGACGGGCCGACCAGGACCAGGAACTCACCGTCGGCGACGTTGATCGACAGGTCGTGCACGGCGTGGAAGCCGTTGTCGTAGACCTTGTTGATGTCCTGCAGCTCAACGCTTGCCATCAGTGCTCCTCGAGACGCGTGCCAAGACAGTGACAGTGGTGGACATGCGGATCATCCCTTGACCGATCCGGCGGTGAGGCCGGTGACCAGCGAGCGCTGGGCGAAGGCGAAGACCACGAGCATCGGGATCGCGGCCATCAGCGCGCCCGCGGCGAACAGGCCCCATTCCTGGCGCAGCGGGTTGCTCACGAACGAGTACAGCCCCACGGCCAGCGTGGTGTTGCGCTGGTCGGCCAGCACCACCGAGGCGATCGCCAGCTCGTTGAACATGCCGGTGAAGGTGACGAAGAAGACGACCGTGAGCACCGGGACCGACAGCCGCAGGATCATCCCGAAGAAGATGCGCACGTGGCTGGCACCGTCGATGCGGGCCGACTCGTCGATCTCGACCGGGATCGTGTCGAAGAAGCCCTTCATCAGGTACGTGTTCACACCCAGCGTGCCGCCCAGGTAGATCAGGATCAGGCCGCCGATGGTGCCCAGGCCGATGTTGGGGAAGGTGTCGCGGATCTTGGACAGCAGCAGGAAGACCGCGGTGATGGCCAGGATCGAGGGGAACATCTGGATCAGGATCAGCGAGGTCAGCCCGCCGCGCCGGCCGCGGAACCGCATCCGGGAGAAGGCGAAGGCCGCCGAGGCGCCCATGAACACCGAGGTGAAGGACACCACGGTCGCGATGATCATGGTGTTGCGGAACCAGACCGCGAACGGTCGCTGCGGGTTGCTCAGCACGGCCTCGAAGTTGCCGGTGTCGAACGGCGGCAGCGGCAGGATGCACTGGATGGTCTGCCAGCCCTGCAGGTTCAGCGGGCAGGCCGAGGTCAGCGTGCTGCCCTGGGAGGTCGCCAGGTTGATGATGTAGGAGATCGGGAACAGCGCGAAGGCCACCCCGAGCATCAGGATGATGTGTCGCCATCCCACGGTCTTCATCCAGCGGCCGGGCGACATGCGCACGGGCTTGAGCGCCTGGGGCGCCTGGGTCGTCGTCGAGGTGCTCATCCGCCCAGTTCCTCCAGCCGCTTGGTGGTGCGCAGGGAGAGTGCCGAGATGGTGCCGACCACCATGAAGATGACGATCGAGACGGCCGCGGCCAGGCCGAGCTGCTGGTTGGTGTCGTTGAACGCTATTCGGTAGGTCCAGTTGATGAGCAGGTCGGTGTTGCCGCCGTCGCTGATCTGACCCGGGAAGGGTCCGCCGCCGGTGAGCATCTCTATCAGCGTGTAGTTGTTGAAGTTGAACGTGAACGAGGCGATGAGCAGTGGCCCGACCGAGATCATCAGCAGCGGCAGGATCACCGTGCGGAAGGCGTGCAGGCCGCTGGCGCCGTCGACGAACGCGGCTTCCTTGAGGTCGCCGGGGATCGCGGTCAGCGCGCCCGAGCAGACCAGGAAGAAGTACGGGTAGGCGATCCAGAGGTTCACGAACAGGACCGAGATGCGGGCCAGCGTCGCGGTGCCCAGCCAGTTGATGTTGTCGCCGGGCAGCATCTGGTTGATGAGGCCGAAGTCGGTGTTGAGCATGCCTCGCCACAGTGGCGCGGTCAGGAAGATGGGCATCGCGTACGGGAGGATCAGCAGCACGCGGTAGTACTTCTGCCCCTTCATCCGCCGGTCGGTCATGATGATCGCGAACAGCAGGCCGAGCGCGAACGTGGTGAGCACGGTCATGAACGCGAAGAAGAACGTCCAGACCGTGATCGGCAGGAACCGGCTGCGCAGCTGCTCGTCGGTGAACAAGTGGACGTAGTTGTCGAAGCCGATGCGGACCTGCCAGCCGGGCTGCAGGATCGCGCCGTCCTCGGACTGGAAGTTGCCGAAGTCGTTGGGTCGGTAGACCGTGCCGGTCGAGACGTCGGTCATCGTGTCCTCGGCCGGGTCGTACACCATGTCAGCGCGGACCTCCTTGGCCACGCTGACGCCGGTGGCGCGAAGGTAGGTGCCGGTCTCCAGGTTCAGCGGGACGCGCAGGTCGGTCCACTGCTGGTTGAGGTCAGGGTTTGCCGAGAGCGAGCCCAGGTTCAGTGAGGTGTAGCCCGCGATGCCGGTGACCCGGTCGCCGGACTTCTGCAGGTCCGCGGGGTTGGCCTGGGTCAGGGCCTCCGGGGTACCGACGAAGGTCTGGCCCGGCGACGCGGTGCCCTCGGGGAAGGTGACGAGCATGGACACGTCGCCGCCCTGCTCGATCGGAACGGCCGGGTAGTCGGCCGAGTCCTCGACCGGGCGCTCGCCCCGAAGGACGAGCGCCTGGATTGCGGAGTCCTTGTCGCCCAGATGGCCGGTCCCGTAGTTGGTGAAGCTCGAGTAGCCGGTGAGCACGATCGTGAGCACCTGGAACAGGAGCAGGAAGACCAGGCCGGGCAGGAGGTACTTCAGCGGCAGGCCTCGTGTGAAGTACACGAAGTTCACCGCCACCAGGATGAGGACGAAGGCGACGACAGCGGGGTACCACTGATCGGTCCAGGCTTGGACCAGCATCCAGATCAGCAGTGCGTCGATCATGCCGACGAGCAGGAGCTTGATCGCGAGGGCGCTGGCCGTGATCGAGCGGGCCTTCTTGGGTGCCTTCTCGGTCGTGGGTGCCTTCGTGGTGGTGCTCATGTCGTCGTCTCCGTCCTCACCGGGTCGATCAGCTGCCGGCTGCGATCGCCTTGTTGATCTCCTCGCCAGCGGCCTTCATCGTGGCCTCCGGGTCCTCGCCGGACGCGACCTTGAACTGGGCCAGGCCGAGCGCCTCCCACACCGAGCCCATCTCAGGCACGGACGGCTGCGGGATGCCCTGGGCGCCGTAGTCGAGGAAGCCCTTGATGATCGGGTCGGAGGCGACCTTGTTCGCGGACTCGGTCCAGGCCGGCGGGCGCGGATCGGCGGCGTACATGGCGTCCATGAACTCGGTCGTCATCACGTAGTCGTTGAGGAACGTCTGCGCGATCAGGGCGTTCTTCGCCTTGGTGGGGATGAACAGCGTCTGCACGCCGATGAACGCCTGCGACTGCGCCGTGCCGTCGGGGACCGGGCAGACCTTGGTGTCCGGGACGGCCGCCACGGCGTCCTTGACGTTCCACGGGCCGGTGAGGAACCAGGCCGAGTCGCCGCCGTTGTAGGACTCCTTGGCGATGTCGCCGGTGACCGAGGCCTTCAGCAGGCCGTCGTCGGCCATCTGCTGCAGACGCTCGGCAGCGGCGATCGAGCCCTCCTTGCCCACGCCCATGTCGGCGACGTTGGTGCCGCCCTCGCCGAAGATGTAGCCACCATCAGCGCTGTAGAGCGGGTACCAGTGGTAGGCGTCGCCCAGGTCGCCGATCTGCAGGGCCAGCGGCAGGGAGGCCTTGCCGTCGGACTTGAGCTTCTTGCCCGCGGTGATCAGGTCGTCCAGAGACGCCGGGCACTCGGGCGAGAGCGCGGGGTTGGTGAGCAGGGCGACGTTCTCCACCGCGTAGGGGACGCCGTAGCCCTTAGCGTCGTACTTGGTGGCCGTGACCGCCACCTCGCTGAAGTTCGACGCCTTGCTGCCCAGGTCGACCGGGGTCACCGCACCGTTGGTGACCAGCTCGCCGAGCCAGTCGTGGGCGCCGATGAAGACGTCCGGGACGTCGCCGGTCTGGTTGCCCTGCACGACACGCGCCCGGATGTCGCCGAAGTCGATCTGCACCACGTCGCAGGTGATGCCGTTGGCGGCAGCGAACTTGTCGCACTGCTCCTTGATCGGCGGGGTGCGGACCTCGTCGGCCCAGATGGTGAAGGTGCTGGTCGCGGCCGACGGTGCCGGGGTGTCGCCGGATCCTGAATCGCTGCTGCACGCAGACAGCAGCAGGGCGATGCTGGCCAGTGCCGCCCCCGCAGTGATGGTTCTACGCATGTCGCTCCGTTCGAAGTGGATCTCAACGCAGCGGCAGCCGCGTTGCGAAGCATGATTGCTCGCGGGATGCCCCCGGTGCGCGTTGAACAGGCCGTCGTTATGAGGTAGTTACGCACCAATCTCGGCGGGCCTCACCGGTGAGACGGGGGAGTGGTGCGCGGGCGGTATGAGGGGGTTGTCCGGGTTCTCTGGAGGCGTTGGAGCCGCTTGGGGGACTCGGACAGGCGGCCAGCGTCGGTGTGGGCTGGGCGGGGCGTCGGTCGCGGCCGGGCGCTCCTGGGCCGGCCGGGTGCTCGGGGGCTGCTCGGGTGCTCGGGGGCCGGCTGGCCTACTGGGAATCGACGATCGCCTGGATCTGGGCACCCGCGTCGGTCATGGTCGACTTCGGGGAGGCGCCGTCGAGCAGGTCCAGCTCGGCCTGGTCCAGGATCGGCCAGACCTGGTCCATCACGGCCAGGTTGGGCGCGGGGTCGGAGGCGTCGGCCACCGAGCCGAAGCCGCGGACCACGGGGTTGCTGGCTGCGGCCTTCGCGTACGAGGTGGCCCAGGCCGGGGGTAGCTCGGAGGCGGCGCCGAGGTCGTCCATGGCCTGGGTGGTCATCGCGATCCGGCTGAGGAAGTCCTTGGCCGCGGCGGCGTCGCGGGCGAACGCCGAGAGCTGGTACCCCTGCGAGCTGACCAGCGACCGGCTCAGCGGCTGGCTGGTGCTGGCGAACCCGGGCACCGGCTCGACGCTGAACGGCACGCCTGCCGTGGTGGCGGCCCTGGCGGCGGCCTGCCCGGCGATCAGGTAGGCGCTGCGGCGCTCGGCGAAGGCGGTCGTGGCGTCGACCAGGGTCACGTCGGCGGCGATCGCCCCGTCGTCGGCGAGCGCGGCCAGGTTCTGGGCGGCGCGGATCGAGCCCTCCTCGCCGACGCCGACCGAGTCCGTGGTGTAGGAGCCGTCGGGGCCGAGCGGGAAGATGTAGCCCCCGCTGCCGGAGTAGAGCGGGTACCAGCTCTGGGCGTCGCCGGTCGGCCCGACCGGCAGCGCGATCGGCAGGTCGACCTTCTTGTCCTTCTTCAGGGACAGGCCCTTCTTGGCCATCGCCTCCACGTCGGCGGGGAGATCTGGGGCCAGGGTGGTGTTGCGCAGCAGCGCGACGTTCTCGGTGGTGAACGGCACGCCGTAGACCTGACCTGCGCTGGTGAACGCCTGCACCGAGACGGGGCGGAACTGGGCGGACTGGGCACCCAGGTCGACCGGCGCGATCAGGCCCAGGTCGAGCATCGCCCCGACCCACTCGCTGTTGCCGACGAACAGGTCCGGGCCCTTGCCCTGCGGGCCGAGGGTCTGCAGGTCGGTGCGGATCTGGGCGGCGGGCTTGGGCTCGACGTTCACCTGGAGGCCGGTCGCGGCCCGGAACGTGGCCCCCGCGCGGATGATCGCCGGCACGAGGGTCGGGTCGGCCCAGATGTCGACGACCTCCGGGGTGTTGCCGGCGCTCGGGGAAGCGGAGGCGGCGGGGGAGGACGCGGTGGTGGAGGGGTCGGGGGTGGGGGAGGTTCCGGAGCAGGCGGCTAGGGCCAGGGTCGCGGCCGTGAGGACGGGGAGGAGGCGGGGGATCGGGCGGGCGGGGGCCGGGCGGGGAGCGCGGGCCAGCGCGGTGGGCAGGGCGGGGTGGCGGGGGAGGCCGGGGCGCGGGGGTTGGGGGCGCATCAGGGCTTCCTCTCGGCGGGGCGGGTGGCGGAGGCAATCCTGCCTCGTGCTCGCGGGATAGGCCGCGGCAGGTTCGGCGGACGCCGGAGGTCTGGCTAGGCTTGCAGCCCGCTCACGGCGAGCCCCAGCGAGCCGGAGCAGGCCGGCGTGGCGCAATTGGCAGCGCACCTGTCTTGTAAACAGGGGGTTCCCGGTTCGAGTCCGGGCGTCGGCTCCGTATCGTCGCAGGTCAGAGGTATGTTGGCGGCGCTCACCTGCTCCATAGGCATGCCCACAGGTAGCTACAAGGTAACTACACCGGGCGCCTCCGGGGCCGAAATGTCCATGAGGCGAGGCGTTCTCCTACTCGTGGGTCACCGTATGAACGCCGCAGACGGCGCTGGACAGTTGGCGTCTGAGTGCCTGATCAGGTGCCCCCCACACGACATTCGGATGATCGCGATCGGCGACAGGGTCACGATCGGCAGTCTGCGAACGAAGCGGCTCGGCGACTCTGACGAACGGTGCGCTTAGCCTCTCGAGGGCCACTGACGTCCTGGCAGCTCGGTCGTTGCATCCCCGGGTGACCCCCGCACAAGCAGCAACCGGCGCTGCGGCGGACCTCGACTGTACTGGCGGTCGCGATCGCGAGCCGGAGATGAGTGCGTCGGCGAGAAGTGTCTCTAGTGAAGGCGCGGACTGTAGGTCGATCCCGCAGTCAATCAAGATAGGGAGCCTGACCCGGACCTGGCACATGTCTCGGACGTCTGGCGCTGCGCCCTGAGCTCGCTCATGTCGGTCAATCGAGCCGGATAGGCAAGACCCCAGCGTCGCGGAGATCCTCGTACAACTCACCGAATGGGGCGGGGCCTCCTCTTTGGTCGCACTGCGTGAAGACAAGTCGCTCGGCAGCGCGCGACACACCGACGAAGAACGTCATGGTGGACTCGATGGTGTCGCGGGCGTGGGCCCACCACTGATCGCGGTCTAGGCCGATGAAGAACACCGTGTGGTACTCAAGGCCCTTGCTTCGGTGGACCGTGAGGAGGGGCACTGCGTCTGCCTCACTGAAGGCGTCGGCGAAGGCATCCCATGAGTCGACTCGTCGGAGTACCTGGGCGACCCTGATCTTGAAGGCATCCCGGGTGACTTGGATGTCTTCGCGTCGATCGCCGAAGATGCGCTTGGAGCCTGCGGAGTCGAGGTTGACGAAGGCGGCGAGCTGATCGGTGAGTGCCTGAGCAGTCTGTTCGCTCTGGTCGGGCGCAGCGCCGGATTCGAGTGGCGTGTGGGCGAACCACCTTCGGAGCTCGCCGAGGAACGCAGCGAGGTCGTCCTCGAGTTGCGTTCCGACTTCGCGGGCGCGCGTCGGTGATGCGACACGTCCCAGAAGATCCGTGACTTCCTGCCAGGTCTGTGGCTGACCGCCGCGAGTAGCGGCGAGTCGGACGATGCCCATGAGCAAATGGACGAGGTCGTCTTTCAGCAGGTCGAGAAGGCGCAACTTGCCGACCTCGGCGTCGTCGTTGCGCAGGTTCAGCCCGACGGCGTGGAGCGCGTCAGCGAGCGCCGGCTCCAGGTCCGCGACCTTCTGGCGGGCAATGAGGGCGAATTCGCTCGGCTGCCGACCTGACTGTTCGATGTCGGACGCGATCCAGGCTGCGATGGCCTGCGCTTCCCGCTCGGCCGTAGCGAACGACCACACCTCGATCGGCGACTCCCCCACCGCCGGCGCGACCTGGGACTTCTGATGCTGGGTCTGCGGATCGAGCCGCTTGGCGAACCGGTGCTGCAGGTCGACGAGCTGCTGGGTGGAGCGGAAGTTCGAGACGAGGGCAAATGGCTCCGCCGCGAAGTCGTGCTCGAACTGGCTGAACGCGTCACTGAGAGCTCCGGCCCAACCCATGATGCGCTGCTTGCTATCGCCTACGACGGTGACTGTCGCGCCGTGACCCGCGAACACCGACTTCAGGAACGAATACTGGGCGTAGGTCGTGTCCTGGAACTCGTCGATGAAGACGAAGGGGTAGGTCGCCTGCAACGCACGTTCTAGCTGCGGACTAGTGCGGATCATCAGCTCGGCAAGGCGGTTGAGCATGACGAAGTCCACGGTTGGGTTTGCGCGCCCGAGATAGGTGCGCGCCCACCACTGCTGGACGGCGTAGTCGGTGGCGGTCGTAGGCGGTGACTGATCGGAGGGGTGGGAGGGCAGCTCGGCGGCGCCGAGGACGTTCGGCAGGAACGAGGAGGCCGAGATCGAATAGACGTCGCCTTGGAGTCCGGCAGGTGCCGATGACGCGATATCGCTCAGGAACGCCTCGATTTCCATTCGGCTCGAGAACCCGATCTTGTAACTATCCTCGAATGCCCACTCCTTGGGCAGTAGTCGGGTGAAGCGGTCGACGATGGACTTGGTGAACGCGTCGAAGGTCATCGAGGTGAAGCGGTTAGCGTGCTCGGGGTGGCGGGCTTGGACCCGGCGTCGGAGGTTGGCCGCGGCGTCGCGCTTGAAGGAGATCGCCAGGATCTGCTGCGGTGGCCGGCAGATCCCGGTCTCAAGGAGGTAGCCAGCGCGCTGGGCGAGGAATTCCGTCTTGCCGGCACCGGGCCCGGCGGTCACGGATGCGGTGCCGGCGCGTAACGCGGCCCACGCAGCCTCTTCCAGGTCGACGATGCCCTGGGGGCGCCATGAAGCCGGCTCGGTCCTCATGTCGTTGAGACCGCCTTCTCTATCCGGTCGATAAGCCGCCCAATCCGCTCGGGTGGCCTACTCAAGTCCTCCTTCGCAATGAACGAAAGCGCTCGCAGGTGCGTGCCGGGCTTGGACTGGTTGAGGAACAGGTACCGGTACCACCGCAGGTCCTCCATCGCCTCGTCCGAGTCCCAGCACTTGATGTCCGGCCGGTCCTTGGTATCTCCGAGCGCGGCATCCCGCGCATCTCCCGTCGTCCGAGGCCCGGTCCTCCCGGGCTCTAGATGGCCGGTGTAAGCGTCCCGATAGTGCCGCAGGAGAGCCATGTCGAGGTCGAGCGGGACTGAGAAGTAGATGTCCCACTGCTCGAGGTGGTCCAGCCACGCCTTGATCTGGTCGGTTGTGAGCCCGTCGATGTCGTCGGTCGAGGTGAAGTCCTTGACGCCCGCTGATCCGTCGAAGGGATTGATCCCATTCTCGATCAGACGCGTGCAGGCGTATCGGATGCGGCCTTCGCCTCCACCGAAGCGGCCCCAGTCGAAATCGAGGAGGGTGGCGTGCGGGATGCCCAGTTGATTGAGCAGCTTCCAAAAGTGGTTGGTGTGTCGGCCTCCGAGCGGGACGAATGCGACGAACGACTGGTCGATGTGTAGGTCCCGGGCGGCGGCCAACTTGGGTACGACGACCTGCTCTGAGTCGCCCTCACCCAAGACGACGAAGCGGGCGAAGTAGAGCTCGGGGTGGGCGTGGACCGCTTCGCGTAGATACGTGCCCGCGTCGGTGCTGTCAGCGGGGAGAAGGATCGGGTTTACGCGCGTCGTCCGAGTGGCCCCGTCGACCCGGAAGTGTCGGATCCTCTCCGGGTCGATCCTGGCGACGGCGCTGGCCGAGTGGCTGGAGATCACGGCCTGGGCGCGGCCTGAGCCTGTGACGTCGATCAGCTGCTGCACGACGCGCGACAGGAAGTAGGGGGAGAGGTTGTTCTCTGGCTCCTCGATCGCCAGGAGCGTCATGGTCGGGAGGGCCGTCGCCGTGATGTCGAACTTGTCGTCGTGGGTGCCGGTGGCGATCGCCCACTCGAGATCAAGGGTGGCCGCGGTCAAGGCGATGTGGAGCAGCGCCTGCTGTCCGTCGCTGAGCTCGCGGGCCGAGCGTGTTCGTCCAGTTGCCGACGGCTCGAACAGCATCTCGGCGTTGGCGACTAGGACACTCATGTCCCGACTGACGGGCTCGAAGATCGGGTTGCGTTCGGTGCTGAGGTGGTGCAGCTCCTGCCACCGTCCGGCGATCGCATCGGTGACGGTGGCGACCACTGCTTCAGCCTTGAACTTCTCCGCGAGTGTGGCCGCGCCGCTGGCAGTTTCGTCGCGGAAGACATCGGACCACAAAGCGGCGCGCCACAGCCGTCCGCGGAGAAACGAAGTCACGTGGCGGGCACCATCCCGTGTAGCCGGCACGTAGACCATTTGGATCCGGTTGCGGTCCGATGAGCGAAGCTGCGCCCAGTGATCGCCGTACTCGTCGTCGAAGGTGAACACGACGCGGCGGGTGTCCTCGATGGTGCCCTGCACGGCTCCCTCGGCCGTCCACGTCGCGTCGAGCACGATTCGCAGCTTGAGGCTCTGGTCGTCGAAGGCGGCCATCTGTGCGAAGAACTCCGGGACGGTGGCTGCAGCATCTGCGCTGGGGTCGGCCAACTCCGGGAAGGCGAACACGGCGTCAATCCGCATCGTCCGGATGGTCGCCGGTGTGCTCTCGTTCTCGGGGACGTGGAAGTCCTCGACTCGGATCTGCCGCTGCTCGGCGACCACGCTGAAGAGCCTGAGGAGTGCTTGGCAGGCCGCCGTCTTGCCCGAAGCGTTCACCCCTATCAGCGCCGTCAGCTGCTGGTCGAAAGTGATGGTGTGGGGTTCAGGGCCGAAGCACTGGAAATTGGTCAGCGTGACCCGTTCGAGGTACATCGGTCTGCTCTCTGCTCGGACTCGGCACGTCTATCTGCCACGATACGAGACGTTGTCCGAGGGCCTACGAGTGTCGCCCGAAGGGCCGACGTCGGCGTGGGGCGGCGGTCGCCTGCGGCCGTTGAGCTGGCCGCGGACGACCGATCTGCTATGGCTGGACCGACTGCCTCGCCAACAGAAATGACCGAGCGCACCGGACCGAACGAGGTCTGGTGCAGGGGCGGAAGCCGCTACAACCGCATGGCCGCCCGAGCTGAACCGTCCTTGCGTCAGTTGAGCACGGATTCTAGGAGATCCGGCTGGGCAGCTGGCTATGTAGCGGGCCATCAGAACTGCCAGTGCGTGCGTGGGGCACGCACGCGGCCGGGCGAGCCAGAGGGTGGTGTTCTTGGGCAGCGGAAGCCTGGCTCGGTTAGGTGATCTCTTCGGTCGAGACGCGCTCGAAGGCTGCGTCTGCTGCGAGTTCGTTGACGAAGATGACGATGTTCGCCCCGGCGATTCTGGCGCTGGGAACGATGATGGCGTCGTAGTCGAGGAAGGCAGCATGGGCGCCGATGCGCTGGCAGGCCTCGAAGTTCGGGGACTCGAGATCCGTTTGCGAGAGCCCGAGTGAGGCGAGGTCGTCGCGCTCGATCCGCAGGACCTTCTCAGCGCTGACCTGCAGTCGGTAGACGTATCTGCGGGCCTTGGGGCGTAGGGGTTGGCTGTCGATGGCGTGCTGGCCCTCGGCGATCGCTGTTGCGCGTTCGGCGGACGTGTAGATGGCGGCCAGTCCCGGCGGGTTCCAACGGGCTCCGCGAGAGTTGGCCAGTTCGGGTGGGTGGTCGTTGAACATGTGGCGCCACACGGTGACGTTGTTCAGGGTTTCGCTTCCCAGACGCTCGATGGCATCCAGGAGGGCGGGGTCGTGGATCATGGGTTCAGACGTAGGCCCCGTCGCGGAGTTGATCGATCAGCGCGAGGACCGAGTCGGTGTCACCCTCGGCGATGAGCTCGGCTGGGCGACGCCCGGCCAGGAGCCTGTGCGGGCTGTAGAGCCAGAGCCGGGCGTCGTCGGGCTCGTAGAACTCGGCCAGCTGTGTGGCGAGCCACTCCAAGGTCAGCAGTTGGCGCAGCTTCGCCGGCTGGGGGTCGACTCGGCCCTGCTGCCAACGCGAGACGGTCTGGGGTGTGGTGTCCAGCAGCTCGGCGATCTCACGGGAGCGGACTCCCGCATGCGTCTTGATCGAATCCAGACGGCTGGCGACTGCGTTGACCATCTACTCCTCCTCAGAGTCAAGCATCGCCCCGCGTTCCATGCACAAGTACGTTAACACACCTATGAACATCACGGAACCCTGGTACGGCCCGTGGGCCGTCTACGGATGCCGTTCGCGAGGGCAAGGATCGACCACAAGACGGCGACCTCGCTGCCACGGCGCGCTTGTCCTCGGTCCGCGGCAACTCCGGGGCCACCCGTCTGGTGTAGCGGCCGTAGCCGCTACACGCCGAAGGCGTCCGCTACGGGCTACACCGCCCTCGCGCCGCAAGTTGAGCACGGATTCGGGGGGTCCGACGCTGCACGGATGGCGACGTAGCGGCTGTAGCGGCATTTCGGCATACCAGAGCATGTGGAGAGCGGACCGATTGGGCCCCTCGACAACGGGCTGCCGAAGCCTCAGCGGCAACTTGGCCGCGACGCCCACGAGGCGGCGAACTCCGCGTTGGAACGGGGCGGTTGGTGGCCCTCCGCCAGGTAACTACAAGGTAACTACCGCCGGACCGCCCGAGGGGTTGATGGGGACCGAGGAGGGACCGTTCGTCACGTTGTAAATCACCTTATGAACCGTGCGGAAGGCGCTGGACAGTTGGCGTGTGAGCACAGGACAGGGCCTCGGTTCTCCTTGTGACCCGACAAACGACGAGCCGGGTCCGAGGAGCCCAAGTTCGGTGGGGGCGTTGTTCGAGGTCGTCGCTCAGTCGGCCGTCGCGGTCGTTGCGCGGCTCGAGCATGGGCAGAGCCGCTGGGATGGGATGACAGGCGGGGCAAGAGTCGGGCTCGGTGGGTGCTCCGGGACGATAGGGGGATGCAGACGGACCCCGGCGACAGGCCCGCGCTCGAGGATGAAGTGGCTTGGACCGCACTCCTTGTGAGGTGCGCCCAGAGCGGCTCGTTGCTCCGACTCTCGGGCACCTCCTCTCATCCTGCGGAGCCAGGTTCTGCGTCGCAGCAACAGGTGCCGGCCGGGGCGCTGAGACGAGCTTTGCTCGCCCTCCAACGGGATCCCTCACTCGCTGACCCGCGAGGTTTGCGCATCTCTGGGGCGGACATCCGTGGCCGGGTCGACCTTGGTTTTCTCCGGGTGCCCTGCAACTTGGAACTGAGACGATGCACGCTCAATGACGGGATGGATGTTGCCGGCGCGCACCTGCCGCATCTCTCGCTTGAAGGTTCCCGGGTAGCTTCAGGATCCGCAGCCGCCATCGAGGCTCGGGGCGCAACGATCGCAAGCACGCTGGTGCTGAGCGGGGTCAGCCTCGATGGCCGCGTCGGACTTGCCTTGAATCTGGAGGGCGCCAATATCGGTGCCGATGCCTTCATGGACCAAGGATTCGCCGCCATCGGCGAGGTCCGGGCGCCCCGGGTCACCATTGCAGGACGGCTAGCCCTGCGCCAAGCGACGCTGCACAACCCCGGGGCAGTCGCCCTCACGTTGGAGGGCGCCAAGATTGGCGGCAGCTCCCATCTGGATGCTGGCTTCGCCACCCGGGGTGAAATCCGTGCCTCAGACGTCAGCATCGCCGCTCAGTTGGTCATGACCGGAGCCGCCTTGGCGAACCCAGGAGGCGTCGCCATGAACCTGGAGGGTGCGTCCATAGGCGCCGACGTCTTCCTGGATGGCGAATTCGCCGCCGTCGGCGAGGTCCGCGCCATCGGTGCCACTGTCTCGGGTGAGCTTGTAATGAGCGGCGCCTCGCTCACCAATCCGGACCAAGCCGCCCTCAATCTGAACGCTGTCACGGTCGGTGGCTCCGCTCACCTGGACGCGGGTTTCACGGCAACTGGACGAGTCAGCGCCTGCCGCGCCACCATCGCCGGTGGTCTCGTGATGCGCGGGGCGACGCTCAGGAATCCCGCCGGGCCCTCGCTGGACCTGGAGGGAGCCAGCATCGGCGCCGACGCGCACCTAGATGCCGGATTCAGCGCCATCGGCGAGGTCCGGGCCCCACGCGCCGCCATCGCGGGGAGATTGGCCTTCCGCGCAGCCTCACTGGCGAACCCGGGTGGGATCGTGTTGAACCTGGAGGGGGCAGGCATTGGTGGGAATGCCTATCTCGATGGGGGGTTCAACACCGCAGGCGAGGTCCGCGCCGGAGGCCTCGTGACCGGAGGCCAATTCGTCTTGAGCGGGGCCACTCTGTCCAATCCTGACAAGATGGCGCTCAACCTCGCGGGTGCCAGAATCGGCGCGGACGTCTTCTTCGGCCCTGGGTTTGCCAGCTGCGGGGAAGTCTCGGCCATTGGAGCGACCATCGCGGGTGGGTTGGTCTTCACCGGGGCGGTGTTGTCGAACGCCGATGGGACCGCCCTGAACCTCGGTGCAGCCACGATTGGTGGCTCGGCGATGCTTAATGAAGGGTTCGTCGTAACCGGTGAGGTGGATGCGACCCGCGTGACCATTGTTGGGGATCTGGTGATGCGCGGGGCGGCGCTTGCCAATCCAAGTGGGATCGCCCTCGCCTTGGACAGAGCAAGTATCGGCGCCGACGTCGTCATGGCCGAGGGGTTCAGTGCAGTTGGCGAGGTTCGCGCCCCAAGTTCCACCATCGCCGGTCATCTGACACTGATCGGCGCCAGTCTGACTAACCCGAAAGGTTGTGCCCTCGCGCTGGTTGGAACCAAGATCGGCGGCAATGCTTTCCTGGACGGGCTGAAAGCTATCGGCGAGGTCCGAGTGCCGCTCATCTCCATCACTGGGCAATTGGTCCTCCGCGGAGCCACTCTGGAGAATCCGGGGGGCGACGCTTTGGCTCTGGATCGGGGCAGCGTCGGCGCCGATGCCTTCCTTGATGAGGGGTTCGCCGCCACTGGCGAGGTGAACGCCTCAGGCGCCGCCATCGGCCATTTGGCCCTCTGCGGTGCCCGCCTGACCAATCCCGCCGGTCGCGCCCTGAACCTAGAAGCCGCTCGGATCGGCCGTCTGAAGCTGCAGGACGTCGACCAGGTCCAGGGCACTGTCTCCCTGGTCGGATGCGAGATCGGTGAACTCCTACTCGGTCCGACAACCAAGCCCCCTGATGGGCCATTGAGAGCCCATGGGTGGCAGGTTCGAGGCTTGCACGGTGCCATCGCCAGCGATGCCCGAGTGGCCCAGGCATGGCTGGGCAACCGGCCACCCGGTGACGCCTATTCGCCGCAGCCGGCCCGAGTCTTGGCTGACGTGTACGACAGGAATGGCCATCCCGATCAGGCCCGCCGCCTGCGCCATTCCGCGGCAGCGGAGATCGCCAGAAAGGCGCCGTGGTGGGCCAGGCCCGGACGCCTCACGTACGGAGCGCTCGTCGGGCACGGCTATTACCCACTGCGCGCGTTGTCTTGGCTCCTCGGCCTGCTGCTCACCGCGGCAATCCTCGCGTTCGTTGCCAGCGCGTCATTCGCTCCTGCGGATCCGGTCAGGGCCCAGGTAGCCGCTGAGGTTGCCGCATCGCGATCGGGTGAGCCCCTTGTCGATCCCATCACCGGGGCCACACCTTGCGCGGCACTCGGGACCTACCCGTGTTTTGTGCCTTGGGCCTACGGCCTGCAAGCCGTCGTCCCCGCTGCATCAGCACTTCAGACATCAGCCTGGCAGCCAAGCGGATGGGCCCTCGTCACGTTCACGGTGATCAAGGCCGTCAGTTGGATTCTTGTGGCCCTGCTCCTCGCAGGCGTGACCGGACTACTGAGACGAACATGATGGGTGCATCCTTGATGGGCACGGCGAAATCGCACGCCTTCAAGGGCTTTTCAGCCGTGCGAGGTCGGTCAGCGGCACTTGTGGGGGTCTCAGACGAGTTCAAGCCTTGTCTGGGTCAGGTGATTGACTTGGTTGCGATGCAGTCGAAGACGGGGTCGGCGGCGAGGTCGTTGACGAAGATGACGATGTTCGCTCCGACGATTCCGCCCTCGGGTTGATGTTGGCGTCGTACTCGAGGAAGGCAGAATGTGCGCCGATGCGCTAGCAGGCCCGAACACCCACCACCGACGGGGCTTAACCGTTCGGGGGGTGTGACCAAGGCTTGTCGGGTGCACCAGTGATTCGGTACATCCGTCCGGAGGATCCGGTTACATCGCTTGGCGGGACGGTGTGTCAGCACGACATGCATCTGGTGGAGTTGCTGGGTGTGTACTCGGGAAGGCTCGACCCGGCGTCTGACTTGGGCCGGTGTGTGACGGTGGAAGCAGTGCGTGAGGTTGTCTCGTCGATGCGCTGACGTAACGCCCTCTTCGAGAGCTTGAACGCCGAGATGGAGTTGCGCTCCATCCACCCGGAGGGCAGCGGCGGTCCCGAGCGCCTGGCTGCATGTTGGCGGTCACGAGAAACTGCCTGGAGACGGCCACGAAGCTGCCCGTTGGCG
>CAYQMN010000026.1:0-9054 GCA_964418695.1 uncultured Bifidobacteriaceae bacterium
ACGAGCGCGAACCCGGCGAACCCGGCCACTCGACCAGGGGAGCAGGGCCCTCCGATGCGGCAGGCCGGGGCGGCCAGCGTCAGCCGGGCCGGCGCGAGCCCGGCCAGCGCGAGCCCGGCAGCCTGCTCGACCGGCTGGCCCGCACCCCGGTCCAGCCGCTGGCCGTCGGACGGTCCGTGCGCCTGGCCACCCCAGCCCAGCGCCAGGCCCTGCGCGTGCGCGACGGCGGCTGCGCCATCCCCGACTGCAGCATCGACGCCGCCTACACCCAACCCCACCACGTCATCGGCTGGGCCCTGGGCGGCACCACCGACCTGGACTCCATGGTCAGCCTCTGCTGGGTCCACCACCGCATGACCGAACTCGGCAGATTCCAATTCATCGACCGCAAGCCGGGCCAACCACAACCCGAAGGCAGCCTCGAACACCCCAGATGGTGGATCATCCCGCCCGCACCCGCCAGCGTGACCAGCCCGGCCAGCCTCCGGTAGGAGCGGACGTATGAGGGCGACGTCAGACGGTGGTGGCGGGTGCTGGGTGCCAGGGCTCTGGCAAAGGACGTGGTGGCCGCGTTGACGACCGATCGGCCTTCGCCCGGTCGGCGACGTGGGCACTGGCCTGCATCAGCGCGACGACCCCGCCACGAGGCCAGCCCGAAGCGAACCCTTCTGGCGCGCCGCGGCCTGGGTGCGCGCCGGCCTGGGTGCGCGCCGGCGGGGTGCGCCCTGTCAAGCTGGCCGTCGAGCAGACGTGGAGCGGCCGTCGACAGTGCAGCTGGGGGCGCGGCGCCGCCGAGCAGCAGCTGGCAGACGGCGCCTTCGAGCCCTCGTTACCCGCCCGACGGCTCCGCGAGGGCGGCGTAGAGCACCGGCAGGTGCGTCGCGACGGGCTCGCGCCACGCCTTCACGTCGAGGTCCTCCAGCCGGCGCAGCACGTCGGCCGGCTCGCCCGGGGGAAGGTCCGGCAGGTCGAGGGCGGTTGTGCCCGCGGGGTCCTCGGGTGGCCCCTCCCCCGGGCGCAGGGGCCACCACGGCGGCAGCTCAGCCCCGGCGCTCGCGGCCAGGTCCGCCCCACCCGCGAGCCCGGCCGCGGCCAGGACCTCGTCGCGGGTGCGGCCCTTCCACTCCAGGGCGAGCCATGGGTCCTCGTCGAGCCGGTCGGCGAAGACGTAGAGCACGGCGGCCAGGTGCTTGCACGGGTTGGCGCTGTCCGGACACGTGCAGCGCGGGCGCAGATCCGACCATCGACCTGGGAACAGCGGCGTCCCGGCGTCAGCGAACGCGTCCTCCAGCTCGGGCGGGACCTCGCCGGCCAGCAGGTTCGCTGCCAGTGCCACTCGCGACCGGAGTGCCTCGTCGATTCCCCGCCACTGTGCTTCGGTGGGCACCGCGACGGCGATGGTGACCAGATACGGCGTGCGCCGGGAGCCCTGGACCTGCGCAGCGATCAGGCCCGCCGAGATGTCCAGCGAGATCACCTGCCCGGTGCGGGCGTACCGGCGGCCGCGCTGCATCCGGGCACCCAGGCCGTAGGACTCCAGCACCTCGACGAACCGCTTGGACCACCACGACTCCGCGATCGCCCCACGCGCCCGGCGCGTGCTCAGGCCGCCCTGGACGGCGATGGGCTTCGAGGCCGGGAACCGCTGCCACGGCTCGTCCCACCTGCTACGACTCATGGGCGCACCCCCGCCCTGGAGCCACGGACTACCTCAAGGTCACGCACCATGCCCGAGTCACCTACCACATCCGAGTCGCGTAGAGCCACGGCGTCGCGCAGGTCCGCGGCGCTCAGGTCGGTCAGCCACGCCTCGCCGGTCCCGACGACTCGGCCGGCGAGCGCGCGCTTGCGGGAGATGGTCTCGTCGATGCGCTCCTCGACCGTCCCGGCGGTGACCAGCCGATGCACGAACACCGACTGCGCCTGGCCGATCCGGTGCGCGCGGTCGGTCGCCTGGTCCTCGACCGCGGGGTTCCACCAGCGGTCCAGATGGATCACGTGGTTGGCCCGGGTCAAGGTCAGTCCCGTGCCGCCGGCGCGCAGCGAGATCAGCATCAGCGGCGGCCCGTCGTCGGCCTGGAACCGCGCGACCATCGCGTCACGCTCCGGGCGCGGCACCCGGCCGTGCAGCCACAGCGTCGGCACCCCGAACCGGGCCGACAGGTGCGGCGCCAGCATCGAACCCCATTCGGCGTACTGCGTGAACAGCAGCGCCCGGTCGCCGCTGTCGACGATCTCCTCGACCAACTCCTCGATCCGGGTGAGCTTGCCCGAGCGACCCGGCAGCGCCGATCCGTCTCCGAGCAGCAGCGCGGGGTGGTTGCACACCTGCTTGAGCTTGGTCAGCCCGGCCAGCACCGCGCCGCGCCGGTCGATGCCCTCCTTCTGCTCCGCAGCCTCGATCAGCTCGTCGACCACGGCCTGGTAGAGGGTGGCCTGCTCGCGACTGAGCTGGCAGCGGTCGGTGCGCTCGACCTTGGCCGGCAAGTCGGGGGCCACCGCCGGATCGGACTTGAGCCGGCGCAGCACGAACGGCGCGGTGATCCGGCGCAGCCGCTGCGTCGCAGCCTCGTCCTGGCCGCGCTCGATCGGCACGATGAAGCGCTCCCGGAACTCGCGCAGGCTGCCCAGCAGCCCGGGGCTGAGCACGTCCATGATCGACCAGAGCTCGGAGAGCCGGTTCTCCACGGGCGTTCCGGTCAGCGCGATCCGGCGGCTCGCGGTGAGTCGGCGCACCGCCTTGGCCTGCGCGGTGCCGGGGTTCTTGACCTGCTGCGCCTCGTCGAGCACGAGTCGGCCCCAGCGCACCTCGGACAGGGCCTCGACATCGCGGGCCAGCAACGAGTAGGCGGTGAGCACGACGTCGACCTTCTCCGCCCGGTCGGCCAGCGTGCCGGCGTCACGGTCGCCCCCGTGGTGGACCAGCACCTGAAGGTCGGGGGCGAACCGGGCGAGCTCACGCTCCCAGCTGCCCAGCACCGACACGGGGGCGACCACCAGCGTCGGCTCCTCCAACGGGTCGGCGAGCAAGCTGGCGATGAGCTGCGCGGTCTTGCCCAGCCCCATGTCGTCGGCCAGGCACGCGCCCAGGCCGAGCCGGCCCAGGAAGGTGATCCACCCGACCCCGCGCGCCTGGTAGTCGCGCAGCGTCCCCGCGAATCCCGGCGGCGCGGCGACCGGCTCGATCCGCGCGTCGAGGGCCTCGTCGAGCAGAGTGCCCAGCCAACCGGTCGCCTCGACCCCGTGAACCGGAACGCCGTCGACATCCCCCAGCAGATCGGTGGAACCGAGCCCGAGGCCGGTGCGCAGCAGGTCGCGCGCGCTCGCACGCTGTCGGCGACCCACCCGCGCGAGCACCCCACGCAGGTCCTCGGGACGCACCTGCACCCACTGCCCGCGAAGCCGGACCAGCTCGCGGCGGGCCTGCACCGCCTCGTCGAGCAAGGCCAGGTCCTCGTCGGTCAGGTCCGTCTCACCCAGCGCAGCGGTCCACTCGAAGTCCACCAGCGCGTCGAGCCCCAGCCCGCTGTCAGTGACGCTCACGGCCCCCGAACCGTGCTGGGTGCGGGCCCTCGCCCGCAGACCGACGCGCGTGCGCCCGGTCCACCAGCCGGGCAGCAGGACGGTGACGCCCAGCGCGCTCAGCGGCTCGACCCGCTCGGTCAGCAGGGTGGCGACGGCGCCTTCGTCCAGCGCGACCCGATCGGGGACCGACGCGTCGAGCAGCCCGGCCAGCTCCGGCGCGATCCGGATCGCCCGGGCGAGGTCTGCGAGCAGCTCGCGCCCGGCCTCCGGGCCGTACTGCGCGGCGTTGGGCCACCACTGCGCCATCGGCAGGCGAAGCCCCACGTCGTCGGCGTCGGAGACGAGAACCTCGACGGTCCAGGGCGCGGCCGGGTCGGCTGCCCCGACCGGGTGCTCGGCGTCGTCGAACCGCCCCCCGTCGTCGCCGGGCAGCAGGGCGTCGTCGCGGGGAAGCAGCGCCCCGAGGACCGGATCAGGCTGCGGCGGCTCGTGCACGCGCAGCAGCAGACCCAGGCGCCCGGACACGGCCCGCCCGGAGGCCACCCACGCGCCTACCGTCTCGGCCAGCGCGCGCGCCTTGGCCGGATCGACCGTCGCGGGCAGGCACGGGTCCGGGGCGACCAGCGACAGCAGCCACAGCTCGGGCAGCGTGCGCCGCCCCGCGCGGCGCGGCAGCACCCCGGCCCCCACCAGGCGTGACCGCGCTATCGCGTCGACCTGCTCGGCCAGCTCGTCGGCGACACGCGCGTGCTCGGCCGCGCCGGCCTCGGCCAGCAGCGAGCGGAGCGCCGCCCGGTCGTCCGCACTCGGCAGCGGCCACCACCAGCTGCGGGCACGCCCGTCGTCATCGACCGTCAGGCCGGGAACGGTGCGACCGGCGTCGACGAGCCGAGTGGCCACCTGAGCCACGCGATCGATGTCAAGGAGCGTGGGCACGCGCCCTATCGAAGCAGACCGCGGACTGTGTGAAGCGTGTCCCTCCCCCGCCATCAGCACCCCTGGATGGATCGACCTCGGACCGGACCAGCCCGGTAGGGGCGCCACCAAGCGGGGCGGGGCGCGCCGTGCTCGGGTCGGGCGCCGATCGGCCACGAGCTGTCACGGTTCGGCCGCATATGGCCGAATCGTGACAGACCCGGGCTCGGCGCGGGCCGCCTCACCCCAGGCGGGCCACCCACAGGTCCTCGGCGGGCCACTGCCGCGCCCAGACCGGGTCCGCGATCTCGTAGTAGACGTGGGCCGAGGCGCCGTCCGGCGCGAACAGCTCGTGCAGTGCCTCGACTGCGAAGCCGTGCCGGCGCAGGATCCCCATCAGCTCGCCGTGCCCCGGGTGGTACTCCACGCCGCCACCGGGCCAGCGCACCGGGTTGATCTCGCGCATCCCCCGCCGCAGCTGTGGGGTGGCCGGGCCCTCGTCGTCCGGCACGCACATCGTCACCAGCGGGCTGGAGGTGAGGAACACCAGCCGGCCCCCGGGCCGCAGCAGCCGCGCTGCCTCCCCGATCCAGGCTTCGGGGTCGCACCACAGGCTGGCCCCGTACTCGCTGACGGCCAGGTCGAAGCTGTCGTCGGCCAGTGGCACTGCCGTGGCATCGGCGAGCACGAGCGGGAATCGAGGTCCGATCGCCGCCTGGCAGCGGCGGGCGGTCGCCAGCTGGTCGGCCGAGACGTCGACCCCGACCGGCCGCGCTCCGAGTCGGGCCAGCACCGCCGAGAAGAACGCCGTCCCGCAGCCGAGCTCCACGACGTCCAGCCCGCCGACCTCGCCGAGTGCGCCCAGCCCCTCTTCCGGGGTGTCGAAGATGCCCCAGAGGACGCGGCCCGCACGCCACTTCCGATCGGCCTCGGAGTCGGTGTACTGCGCGTTCACCACGGCCCACAGGTCGCGGTTGATGTGCGCGGCGCGCCGCCGGGCCTCGGCGGGGTCCAAGCCCTCGTCCCAGCGAGCGAGCAGGCGACCATCGGCGCCGTACGGGCCCGACATCGAGCTGTCCGCGGTCATGCCCTGGATGATGACAGCCCTCGCGGCCAGGCTCTGCCCGGAGCTTCTGGCGTGGCTGATCCGAGGGATTCCCCAGCGCCCCTTGGCGGCCGACATCGACCGCGGTGCCGGACGCCTATGTTGGTGCCCGGCCGCCTACATTGACGTCCTGGCTCGTCCGGCATGTCCAGCGCGGGTCGAGCGAGGAGGCGCGCCGATGGCAGGTCCAGCGAAGGCCTCTCGTCGTTCTCGGCTCGGGTCGCTGCGTCACGGCTCCACTCGGCGCCATGACCGAGCGCGCACCCTTCGGTAGCCTGCCGGGATGGCGACGCTCGTGCTCACGGTCATCGGCGACGACCGCTCCGGCCTGGTCTCGGCCCTGTCCGGGGTGATCGCGAACCACGGCGGCAGCTGGGAGCGCAGCCAGATGACCCGTCTCGCCGGCAAGTTCGCCGGGATCGTCCAGGTGGTCGTCCCCGATCAGCAGGCCGACGCGCTGATCGCGGACCTCAAGCCGCTGAGCAGCCAGGGACTGCTCGACATCACCGCCGAGCCAGGCGCCGACGACCGGACGGCGGCCGATCTCACCCGGCTGAGCCTGGAGCTCATCGGCGCCGACCGCCCGGGGATCGTGCACGACATCTCCAGCGCCTTGGCTGCCCGCCAGGTCAGCATCGAGGAGCTGCACACGGCCACCCGCGAAGCGCCGATGGCCGGCGGGCTGCTCTTCGAAGCCACCGCCACGCTGCTCGCCCCGCCCGGCACGGCCCTCGACGAGCTGCAGGCCGACCTGGAGGCGCTGGCCAACGAGCTGATGGTCGACCTGTCGCTGTCCGAACCGGCCGCGTTCACCGAGTGATCGCCTCGGCCGATCGCAGCGTCACCGAGTGATCGCCTCGGGGCGCGGGGCCGCGTACGCCGGTGCCGGTCGCCGGGCCGCGCCCAGCACCAGCCCGACGACGCCCAGCACTGCGCCGAGGGCCAGCACGTAGACCGGGATCTCGGTCGGGATCCCCAGGTGCACGGTGATCCCCAGGATCCGCGACAGGCCCAGCGGCAGCAGGGCCATCTGGTCGTTGAAGGTCGTGAGCGCTGTCTCCAGCCCCGCCCAGGCCATCAGCGCACCGAGCGCCAGCATCGGTGCGGCGACACCGAGCAGCACCAGCCCGACCGCGCGTGTCCGGTTCCGTCGGTAGGAGGTCCGCAGGACCGCGAACGTGGAGAAGAAGAGCCACAGGAAGCCCGCCACCGCGACGGTGACGTAGATCGTGCGCCACTGCTCGTCGGTCCACATCCGGTACCAGTACGACAGCGGACCGCGGGCCAGCGTCACCGTGCAGAGCAGCAGCGTCCGGGCCAGCAGCGCACCGCCGGCCGCGGCGAACAGGGCGAACCCGTCGACCCGGCCGAGCAGCAGCCGGATCGCCCCCACGTACAGGGCCATCGAGCCCAGCGTCGCCAGGAGGAACGCCCACGACAGCCAGTCGCTGAACGCCCCGCGGCTGGCCACCAGCAGCCCGGCCGGGATCGCCCAGGCCATGACCGACGCGGCCCGACCGCGCGGCTCGGCCGGGTCCGCGGCCGGGTCCGCGGCCGGGTCCTCGGCCAGCCGCCACGGCCGGGTCGCGCCCAGCCACAGCGCGCGGGCCGTCGCGCCCAGCGCCCCGAGCCATCCGGAGCGCTCCCGCCACCGCCGCCCGGGCCGGCTGCCGAGCAGCGCCAGCCCCACGATCGCCGCCAGCACCAGCCCGGTCAGCACCCGCGACGACGTCGTCCGCTCGGCGTGGGCGAAGCCCGCCTCCACCGCGAAGAAGCTGTAGGCCGGAGTGTCCAGGTCGCCGGTGTACGTCGCCAGGTGGTGGGCGACCGCGGCCTCGTAGCGGGTCTTCGCCTCGATCCAGGCCGCCCAGTCCGCCCGGCCGCCGCCGTCGACCCACGAGTAGTACGACAGGAACGCCTCGCGGAACGCGCCCAGGGTCGTGAACAGGTCGACCTCGTACTCCAGCGAGTGCACCAGCCGCTCGCGCATCGCGGGGTCGCGCCAGGCCGCGGGGTCCGTCCCCCGCGCGGTGGCCAGCATCGACTGGGCGCTGGCGACGGCGCGGTACCCGGCGGCCACGGCCGCCTCCACCGAGTCGCTGCTCACATGGTGGATCGCGCTGAGCGCCGCGGCATCCCCGGAGACGATGTCCCACTCGAAGATCCACATCATCGGCGGCGGCTCCAGGCCCAGGGCGCGCACCTGCGCACGGGCGTACGGCTCGACGTAGAGCCCGTCGCGGACCGCCTCGCGCGACTCGGCCAGGATCGTCAGGAGCGCCTGGATGGTCGCCGGGTCGTCGGAGAGCGTGCGGGTCACCCAGTCGCGGGTGGCCTGCCCCACGTCGGCGTCGACGTCCCAGCCCAGCCGGCCGGTCGCGTACACGTCGGCGTCGTACAGCTGCCAGAAGCCGGTCTTGAGGTAGAGCGACATCGGACCGGCGCGCCACGGCCCGCCGTCCTGGGTCCACACCCAGATGCCCTGGACGTTCGGGTTGGCCTCGGTGAACGTCCGCAGCCCCTGTTGCTGGTGGCTGGTCAGGTGGTTCGGGATCGAGCTGAATGCCTCGAACTCGCGGCGCTCCTGGAACTCCACGATCCGCGGCTGGTCGCCGTGGCCCAGCGTCCGGTTGTACGGCAGCCAGGAGTAGAAGTCGCCCTCGGTGTACTTGGTGACGACGACCAGGTTCGGCACGTCGATTCCGGCGAGGACCGCGTCCAACGTCGCGTCGTTGGTGTGCAGGTCGCCGACCTCGCCGACCCCGACCGACCACGTCCGGAAGAACAGGGTCCGGTCGTGCCGCGCGGCCGCGGCGCTGAGCTGTTCGAGCATCGTGCGCACCGAGGTGACCGAGGTGACCTCCAGCGCGGAGTAGTAGTCCCAGCCCTCGAGGTTGTAGACCGTGCCCGCCTCGCCGATGCGCAGCATCAGGCCTGCGACGAACGGGAGCTTGGTGAGGAACTCGTCCAGGCCGGCGCGATAGACCTCCCACAATCGGGGGTCGTCGGCGTCGATCCCGCCCAGCTCGCGCACGAAGTACTCCTCCAGCGGACCGGTCAGGGCGAGCATGTCGGTCTTGAACACCACGTCCATGCCCATGTCGGCGGCGTACTTCCACATCGCGCCGAACTGCTCGACCATCGCGTCGTGCCGGGCCCGGTAGGGGCTGTCCGCCGGGTAGACCTGGAAGCCGTCGCCGACCTGGTCGAAGCTCACGTACTCCAGGAACCCGTTGACGACGATGCCGTTGTAGCCGTACGCGCGGACGTGGTCGACGTACTGCGTCCAGTCCGCCCGCGCGCGGTCCATCCCCGCCGGGTCGAGGTACGGCGGCTCGGCCAGGATCACGTCCGCGAACGCGCCGGAGCTGTGCGAGTAGTCGGTCTGCGCCTGCCAGGCGGCCGGGTCGGGCGGCACCCCGACCGCACCCATGTCGACGTAGCGGTACCGCAGATCGGCCACCACCGGGTCGGCCGTGCCGGGTTGCGCGCCCTCGCCAGGCAGCGCG
>CAYQMN010000026.1:9154-33461 GCA_964418695.1 uncultured Bifidobacteriaceae bacterium
CCCTCCCCAGGCAGCGCGCCCTCCCCAGGCAGCGCGCCCTCCCCAGGCAGCGCGCCCTCCCCAGGCAGCGCGCTCTCGCCTGACAGCGCGCGGCCCGCCTCGATCCCCAGCGCCGCGGCGTAGAGGCCGTCGGCGAGCCCGTTGCGGTCCCCGCCGGCCACACCCGCGTCGGTCAGCCGGTACCCGCCCGCGGCCAGGCCGTCGTCAAGCGTGGCGGTGAAGGTGGCGCCGGAGGCGGGCTCGTCGTCCGTCACGACATCGGGGGTGTGACCCGTCCGCAGCTGCACCGCCGTGGCCAGCCGCTGGGCGGCATGGGCGAGCAGGACGTCGCGGGCGTAGCCGCCGGGCATGACGACCGTGTCGATGTCCGGCGGCACGGCGGGCGCGTCGGGCACATCCGGGACGGCCAAGGCCGGCTCGGTCGGCAGGTCCTTGTCCTGGAAGGAGATCGCCAGCGCGCTGTTCAGCCCGGTCGCAGCCAGCACCCCGACGAGCAGTGCGACCACCGCGAAGACCACCGCAGCCAGCGCCCAGCGAACGCGGGGCCGGGCAGGGATCGCGGTGGGCTCGGACATCGGCCGCATGCTAGGTCAGCGAACCGGCCGACCCGGAATGCCCAGACCCGCCGACCTGGAACGCGCGAACCGGCCGACCCGGAGCTCCCGAACCGGCCGACCCGGGTACGCGCGAACCGGCCGACTCACGCCGCAACCAGCACCGAGGGTGGTGTAGCACTAGGGCGATGGAGGCGGCGCAGTCCGGTGCCACGGGGCCGTTCCCGTCTGGGTCCTCGCTGGTCGGCCAGTCACTCCCTGCGCATCCACCACCCGGAGCACCGCCCGGACCACCGCCCGAGCCCCTGCCCGGGCCCCCGCCCGCTGGCGCCGCGCCGCGCCGACGTCCGCGCAATCCGCTGCTCGACAACATTCGCTTCCTGCTGATCGTGCTCGTGGTGTTCGGGCACTTCCTCACGTCCATGCGCGACGACCCGGTCATCGAGACGGTGTACCTCTGGATCTACTTGTTCCACATGCCGGCGTTCGTCTTCCTGGCGGGCCTGGTCATCACGAACTATGCGCTCGACCGACGGGGGGCTCGGCGGATCGTCACGGGGCTGCTCGCCCCGTTCGTGATCTTCACGGTGCTCTACGAGCTGTTCGGCCGCTGGGTGGACATGCCGGTGCCCTCCGACGACCCGCTGCGGCAGCCCTACTGGCTGCTCTGGTTCCTCATGGCCCTGGCGCTGTGGCGCGTGTGCGTCCCGCTGCTGTCGGCTCTGCGCTGGCCCGTCGTGACCACGGTGGTGACCTCGACCGTGCTGGCCACCGCGATCGACCTCTCGAAGTACTGGAGCATCGACCGGTTCGTCGTGCTGATGCCCTTCTTCACCGCCGGGCTGATGCTCACTCCCGACCGGCTGGCCCGCGTACGCACGCCGGGCTGGCGGGCGCTCGGCGTCGTCGTCCTGCTGCTCGCGATCCCCGTGGCCGTCTGGGCCAAGGACGCACAGCGGGGCTTCATCACCTACAGCGACGCGGTGGACTCCGTCGCCGAGATGCCCACGTTCCTGTTCTTCTACGCGGTCGCCACGGCGATGACCGCCGCCTTCATCGCCCTGTCCCCCGGTGGCCGCAGCCGCATGAGCGTGTGGGGCACCCGGACGATCTACGTCTACCTGCTGCACGGGTTCTTCGTGCGCGCCTACCGCGCCTCCGACTGGGACAGCGCGCTGGAGAGCGTGCAAGGGATGTTCGTGATCCTGCTGGTGTCGATCGTGCTGAGCATCCTGCTCGCCTCGCCGCTGGCGGTGAAGCTGACCCACCACCTGGTCGAGCCGCGGCTCGCGTGGCTCATGAAGGATCGGCCTGTGGCTCAGGACGCCCCCGGGCGGCTCTGAGTCAGCGCGCGCGCTTGGCGATCTGTGCGGCCAGGTAGCGGGCCCGGACCCGGTAGTCGGTGGCCGTGTAGTGCTTGCCGTCGGTGGTGGCGATGTGATGCTTGCCCGCGTAGCCGGCCCATGTGATCCGCTCGCCGCCGAAGACCCGGCGCACCGCGCTGTTGACCGTCTTCTGCCGGGGTGCCTGCACGGTTGCCATCACGTCGACGCCTCGGGCCTTGAGTGCCTTCATGTCCCGCACGGCGTTCTCCCGGCGGCCGTTCGCGCCGAGCAGCACCACGACCAGGTCGTAGTCCGCCGGGTCGTACTGGGCCAGAACCGCGCGGCCCTCGTAGGTGGTCCGGCCGCTCTTGGCGTCGATGGTCGCGTGCAGGCCCTGGGCAGTCAGCGCCTTCGCGAAGGTCTCGCGCATGTGCACCGTGGTGGAGTCCCCGATGACCAGCACGGTCGGCGAGGTCGCGGCCACCCGGGTCGGTGCCGCGGCCGGGCCGGCCGCCTGGACCGGGCTCGCGGCCGGGCCGGAGATCCCGAGCGTCAGCGCGATCGGCACGGCGATGCCCGCGGCCGCTGCTGCCAGTCCGGGTCCCCATCGCCAGCGCGCGCCGGCTCCCCGTCGAGTCATGCGAACAATGGTAGGCGGGGATTCGAGGCGCTCCGGACGAGCGCTTCTGGGCGCCTTCACTCGAGGTGGCGCCCGTCACGCGAGCACCCCGCGAGTGCCGCTCAGGCGGCCTTCGGGTCGGTGCCAAGATGGCGGACGCGGTTGTGCGCGTCGACGTGGACCACCGTGGGCACGAAGTCCGCCAGCTCCTCCTCGGACAGCTGCGCATAGGCGATCACGATCACGAGGTCGCCGGGATGGACCAGCCGGGCGGCGGCCCCGTTGATCCCGATGACCCCGCTGCCGGCCTCGCCGCGGATCGCGTAGGTGACCAGCCGGGCGCCGTTGTCGATGTCGACGACGTGGACCTGCTCGCCTTCGAGCAAGCCGGCGGCATCCATCAGGTCGCCGTCCAGCGTGATCGAGCCGATGTAGTCGATATCGGCCTGGGTGACCGTCGCGCGGTGGATCTTCGCCGACAGCATCGTGCGCAGCATGCAGCCTCCTGGGGCTCACGGCCCCGGTCGGGGTCCATGGCGGGAACGACGGGCACAGTCTGGGCAATGACCACCCGGCTGACAAGCCCGGCCTCGTCTGGCGCGTCGGGGGGCTGGCTCTGGCGCGTCGGGGCTGGCGCGGGAGCTACCGGCCGGGGGTGGCCGGGCCGCCGTCGAGCCGGGACCGCGCGCCCGCCAGGATCGCCAGGGCGCCGGCCACCAGGATCGGCACACCGATGGTCAGGATGCCCAGGATCCCCAGGGGGACCAGCAGGCAGCCGGCCGTCAGCAGGAGCACCGAGCGTCGCGGCGTCCGGCGCGCGGCAGCGACCCCGGTGAGCACCGCTGCGACGCCCAGCATCGCCAGCACCCACCAGGCCGGCGACGAGTCCCCCTGGGCGCGGATCACCAGCACGTACACGACCCCCATGGCCGCGCTGATCGCGCAGGCGATCGCCGCGAGCGGGTCGATGCCCCGGGCGGGTGAGCCGGTCATGGCGGCATTGTCGCCCCAGCGCGGGGGCCAGACCTGGCCAGCACGCGCACCCGGGCTGGTCGCGCCAATCCGGAGTCCGTGTATTCTTCATTAGGTGAGCCTTACCTTAGTCGGCCCTGGCGCTGCCCCGCCCGTTCCGTCTGTGGTGCAGACCGCGCCGGAACGACCCTCCTATCGGCCGTTCGCCGTCGAGGTGGTCGAGGCGATCGACCTGAGCCCTTCGTTCCGTCGGCTGGTCGTCGCCGGTCCCGACCTGCACGAGTGCGGGAGCTCGCTGCTGGACCAGCGGGTCAAGATCGTGCTCGGCCAGCCGATCCCGGCCATGCTCACCCCCGACTGGTACCTGGTGTGGCGCGAGCTGCCCGCCGCGCAGCGCCCTGTGGTGCGCACGTTCACGCTGTCCGAGGCGGACCCGGGCCGCGGCCTGGTGAGCATCGACATCGCCTGTCGGCCGGTGCACGGTCCCGCCTCCGAGTTCGCGCTGAACGCGACGCCTGGCACCTCGTTCCTGCTGATCGGCCCGGACGCCGGCAGCGCGGGCGGCAGCGCCGACGGCATCGCGTGGCGGCCCGGGCCGGCCCGCCACGTCCTGCTGGTCGGCGACGAGACCGCGCTGCCTGCCATCCGCAACATCCTGCGGTCGCTGCCCTCCGAGGTGACCGGCCAGGTCGTCCTGGAGCTGCCGCACGTCCAGGACGCGGTCGACCTGCACGTGCCCGACGGCATCGCTGTGGACGTCGTCGCCCGCGGCGCGAGCCCGGTGGGCCGGGCCAGCCGCCACCTGCTCGCCTCGTGGTTCGCCGGGCCGCTGCACGCACCGCGCCAGCCGGGCCAGCTCCGCGAGCCGGGTCTGTCTGAGTCGGGCCTGACTGCGCCGGACCAGGGCCATCCCCTCATCTGGGAGGAGGCCCAGGCGCACCCGACCCCGGGCCGCTACGCGTGGTGCGCCGGCGAGGCCCAGTGGGTCGCCGAGCTCCGGCGCCGGGAGCGCTCGCGCACTGCCACGAAGCGGGCCAGCAGCTTCATGGGCTACTGGCGCGCGGGGACACCGGCCGCCTGATGCGGACTGTCCCGGGGACACGGCCCGGGCAATTCCGACAGATCCACGGCCGCACGGGGCAGACTGGCTCCGGCGGGGACTGAGCGGGAGGTTGAGCACACGTGTCCCCAGATCCGATCGCCGACATGCTGATCGTCCTCGACGACCATCCCAGCAGCCGCGCCGGCCTGGAGTTCGCGCGCCGCTACGCCACCGCACCGCTGGCCCTGGCCTCGTGGAATGCGGCCACCGACGACCTCGGCCTGCCCGTGCAGACCAGCATCGCCTCGGACCCCACCATCCCCGAGGCGCTGCGGCTGGCCGCCCAGCGCGGGATCGGGTTCGTCGCGATGCGCCGCGACCTGGCCGACCCCGACCGGCTGCTGTCCGACCTGCTGGTGGCCGCCGCGCAGAACACCGACGACGCGATCCCCGGGTTCGCCATCCTGCTGGCCGACGGCGAGCCGCGGCCCGTCCAGCGCATCCTGGCCGTCGTCGATCAGCGCAACAGCGCCGGCTCCGGGCTCGCGGTGCTCATGGCGGTCTCGGCCGCGCGCCGGACGGAGGCGGCCATGGACGTGCTCGTCCTGGGGCCCAACCCGGAGCCGGATCCCGCCTCCCCGCACGCGAGCCTGCTGGCGATCAACCGGGAGCAGGAGCTGTTCGACCAGGCGATGCAGCTGGCCCGCGACGAGGGCATCACCGCGACCTGGCTGACCGTAGAGGACCCCGCGGACCCCTGGGCAGTGGTGGTCGACCAGCTCGGCCAGGAACCCTACGACCTGGTGATCGACGACCTGGGCGAGGTGAATCTGGGCGGCCGGATCGGCCTGAGCCGATCCCTGGAGGGCGTCCTGGCCCCGGGCAGCGTCGGCGAGATGCCCCGGCGCCTGCTCGCCGAGTCGGACACGCCGCTGCTGCTCATCATCGACGAGGTCCGGCTGGGGATGACGCCGGCGCGCATGTTCAAGGTGGGGGCGGTCGCCGCGCTCGCACTGGGCATCGTCACCCCGGCGGCCGCGACGACGGCCGCGGCGGTCGCCTCCCCGGCCAACCCGCAGGACGACGTCGAAGGGCTCATCAAGGATCTGGAGGAGGCCCTCGGGATCGACTCCGGCGTCGGGGGTGCGGTCGAGCCGCAGACGGCCGAGGAGGAGCGGGCGGCCGACGCCGCGCAGTCCAGCCGCGGCTCCCGCGACGAGCCGCCGAGCGAGGAGGGGGCCAGCGAGGAGGAGGCGACCCCCGAGCAGTCCGGCGGGCAGGAGCCGGTGCAGGCCCAGGCCGCCAAGGCCGACACCGGGGAGGCCGACACCGAGCAGGCTGACGCCAAGTCCGACGACGAGGACGACGAGGCCCCCGAGCCGCCGAAGGGGGGCGCGCAGCCCGACGACGTGGCCGAGGTGCGCTCCGAGGCCGAGCAGGCCGAGCAGGCCCTGGCCAAGGACAAGAAGCAGAAGAAGGAGGCGCAGGAGGACGCCGAGGAGGCGGAGCAGGACCTGGCCAAGGCCCAGGAGCGTGCACACGCCGCCCTGGAGGATCTCCAGACCGCTCAGCTGAACTACGAGGCCGCCCACGCGCAGGCTCGGCAGACCCGGACGAGCGCGGTCGGCGGCGTGCTGCCCGGCGGGCCCACGGTCGAGGACGCGCACGCCGCGACGATCATGGAGCAGTCCGCCCAGCAGGCGCTCACTGCCGCCACCATCGAGGGTGAGGCAGCGCTGCACGAGCTGACCACGACCGAGGCCCACGTCGAGGAGGCCTCCGCCGAGGTCGACAAGCGGGCCGAGGACGTCAGCCAGAGCAAGGCCGAGTACGAGGCCGCCCAGGAGACCGTCGAGGTCTACGAGGAGAGCCTGGCCGAGACCCGGCAGTCCCCGATCGAAGGCGGCTACGACCTGACCGCGCGGTACGGCGCGAGCGGCGGCTACTGGAGCGGCGGCGTGCACACCGGGCTGGACTTCGCCTGCCCCAGCGGGACCGACGTGTCGGCGGCGGCCAGCGGCACGGTGGTGGAGGCCGGGTACGACGGCGCCTACGGCAACCGGGTGGTGATCGAGCACGAGGACGGCTACACCACCACCTACAACCACCTGTCCGACATCGACGTCTCGGTCGGCCAGGAGGTGTCCACCGGCGACCACATCGGCGATGTCGGCACGACCGGCAACGTGACCGGTCCGCACCTGCACTTCGAAGTGCTGCACAATGGCGAGTTCGTGAACCCGGAGGCCTGGCTGGGGTGGTGATGCGCTGATGCCCGCTGTCGATTCCGACACCCCTGACATCCGGGTGCGCCACCGGCCGGTCCAGCAGCGCGGGCGCATCCGGTTCGACGCGATCCTGGCCTCGGCCCGGCACCTGCTCATGGCGCGCGGCGTCGAGGGCTTCACCATCGAGGACGTGGCCGAGCACGCCGGCATCCCGGTCGGCTCGGTCTACCAGTTCTTCCCCAACAAGTTCGCCATCGTCGCCGAGCTGGACGCCCAGGACACCGAGGCGCTGGTCGACGACCTGATCGCGGTGGCGGTCCGCTTCCCGACCGACGACTGGCAGAGCGAGGCCGACCACATCATCGACCTGATCGCCAAGCATTGGGTCGAGGACCCGTCTCGCCGGGCGGTCTGGCTGGCGATGCGCTCCAACCGGGCCACCCGCGAGCTGGCGGTCGAGCACAGCCGGGCGCTGGTCGCCACCCTGCTGCCGGTGATCGGCGAGCTCACCGGCGGGGCCAGCGAGGCCTACCGGGTGACCGTGACCGAGGTCGTGGTGGAGATGTGCCAGTCGCTGCTGCACTTCTCCGTCTCCGGCCGGGAGCCCAACCTGGCCACGGTCACCGAGCTCAAGCGGATGCTGCGTGCCTACTTGCGGGCAGTCGCGCTGGACGGCTGAGCTGGCGCGGCAGGGTCACCATGCCCTCGCCGAGGTGGCCGATCACCGCCGGGCGCAGCCGGGCCGCCTCGATCACCTCGTCGACCGACTGGGTGTGGAACGCGCGCTGGACGGAGTGGGTCGCGTCGAACTCCGCGGCGACCTCGCCGCGCGCCTGGCGGCGCAGCTCGCCGTCGGCCACCCCGTCGGCCGAGCCGTCGCCGCGGCGCTGGGCCATCACGTCGCGGACCCGGCGGCCCAGGACGACCTCGGCGGCGGCCGACCCGCCGATCACCGAGACGCGGGTGTCGCTCAGCGCCAGCATCCGCAGGCTCGGGTTGAGCGCCTTGTTGAACACCACGTAGGCGCCGCCGTGGAAGCGGCCGATGCTCACCACCACGATGGGCCCGCGGAAGTTGACCACCGCCCGGGCGATCTCGGCGCCGAACTCCAGCTGCTGCTGGCGCAGTGACCACGCGCTGCCGTCGAATCCGGCCAGGTTGGCCAGCACGACGACCGGCCGGCGGCCCGACGCGTGCGTGATCGCGCGCGCGACCTTCTTGGAGGCGGCCGGGTAGAGCGTGCCGCCGGCCCACCAGGTGTCCGCGCCGTTCGGGCCGTGGTCGGTCCCCTCCGGGCGCGGGTGCGACTCGATGCCGATCAGCGTGACCGCAGTGCCGCCCAACGCGGTGTCCCAGACGACCGCGCCGTCCGCACCCTGCATGTCCGACCAGCGCTCCAGCCGGGGTGCCTCGGTGTCGGCCAGCGCGCCCATCACCGGGCGGATCTCGAAGGGCAGGGTCCTGGTCGGGTTGGACTGACCGTCGAGGATGTCGCCGACCGTCGCGTACCGGCCGACCCCGTCGTAGGGGCTGGCGGTCACGTCGCGGTCGACCGGATCCGCGCTCGGGGCGTGCCCGGCGGTCGGCGCGAGCAGGCTGTGGTGGGTCAGGACGATGTCGTACGCGTCGGGCAGCGTCGCGGCCCGGTGGTGAGCCTGCCCGTTCGGACCCATCACGTCGCCGTAGCCGCCGAGGTCCACGTCGCTCGGGCTGGACACACCGCCGGAGGTGGCCAGGGCGCGCCGGCCGGTCAGGACCATCGCGGTGCCGTCGACCATGACCAGCAGGCCGCGGCAGTGGCCCAGCATCGTGGCGCAGGAGTTCCAGTACGACTGGGCGCCCACGTTGATGCCGGCCACGATGACGACGACCTCACCGCCGCGCTGGGTGAACTCCAGGATGCGGCGCACCACGGCAGCACACCAGTCCATGTTCTCGGTGCCGCGGTCCATCGAGATCTGGGCGCCCGCGGAGATCGCGACCCACTCGACGGTCAGGCCCTCGGCCTCGGCCAGGTCGAACGCGGCGATGATCCGCCGGCACTCCTCCTCGGCGACCGCGCCCATCATGGCGCTGGGGTCGCCGGCCAGCCAGACGCGCGTGGTCGGCGCGCTGTGGCCGGGGAACCGGTGGCTCATCAGGCCCACGACGACACCGCAGGTCTGCTGGCCCAGCGGGCGGTCCACCTGGACGAGCTGGTCGAAGCCCGCGGTCTCGGACAGGTCCAGCTCGGTGAACCAGGCATCCTCGCCCCAGCCGTCCAGGGCGATGTCGATGGCCTGACTCGGCGTCGGGGCCGGGATGGGGGCGGCGGCCGGGTCGATGGTCGCCACGGCCGCGCCGGCCAGGACCAGCTCGCCCAGGGCGAGCACGGACTGGACGCGCCCGGCATGGGCGGCCTTGACGTCGGTCGCGCACTTCATGGTCTCGACGGTGACCACGCGGTCGCCTTCGGCGACCCGGTCGCCGGGGGCCACATGGGTGGCCACGACCAGCCCGGGCATCGGACTGCTGATGGTCTTCATCGCTGCTTCTCCTCGATCACCACGACGGCGGCGGCCATCGTGGGCTCGTGCGTGATGGACACGTGCGCGACGATCTCGCCGAGGGAGTCCTCGACGGCGTCGGCCAGTGCCCCGTGCAGGGTCAGGACGGGTCGGCCCCAGCCGTCGGCGACGACTTCCACGTCACGCCAGTCCATGTCGGGGGCGACCGGCGCCTGGCCCGGCCGGGCGCCGGAGAAGGCCTTGACGAAGGCCTCCTTGGCGGCGAACCGGCCGGCCAGGTGCTGGGCGGGGCCACTGGGCCCCTGGGCGGTGCGCAGCTCACGAGCGGTGAACGTCTGGCTCGCGAACGTGGAGCCGGGGGCGTCCAGCTGCTCGGCGAACGGCTGCACCGCGACCAGGTCGATGCCGATGGAGTGCACGGCCATCAGGCCACCTCCGTCCCGGGCAGGCGACCGGCGGCGTCGAGCAGCAGCGCGGCCTCGCGCTGCTTGATCTGCGCCGGGGTGCCGGCGCCAAGCCGGCGCTCGGTGCGCCGGGCCAGGACCGGGTCGCCGCCGTGCTGGGCGGCCAGCCGGAGCCGGGCGCCGGCCACGCGACGAGCGTGCGCCTGCTGCTGGTAGGCCGCCCGGCGCTGCGCCGGGATCGCCGCGGTGAACACCTCGGGGTGGGCCAGCAGGACCACCGCGGAGACGTGCCCGAAGCCCAGGCTGGTCACCAGGCCCGCGCGGACCGGCTCGGCCCGGCGCAGGTTCTGGTGGTCCACCACGAGGTCGTCAGGGGTGACCGCGGGGTCGACGCTGACCAGGTTCCGGTTGCCCGGGACGACCCCGGTGGCGAACACGTCGCACAGGCCGGCCATCTGCCACGCAGCGGCGCCGCCCTTCGCGTGCCCGGTGAGCGACTTCTGCGAGATCACCCGCAGCGGCGCCCCCGGCGTGCGGCCCAGGGCCTGCTGGATCCGGGCGTGCACGAACGCCTCGTTCGGGTCGTTCGCCTGGGTCGACGTGTCGTGCTTGGACACGACCCCGATGTCGTCGGCGGTCAGGCCCAGATCGGCCAGCGCGCGAGCGATCGGCGAGTCCGAGCCACCCCGGGCGGCGCCCAGGGCGCCCAGCCCCGGAGCCGGGATCGAGGTGTGGATCCCGTCGCCGAACGAGCCGGCGTAGCCGACCACCGCGCGGACCGGCAGGCCCAGCGCCAGGGCCACCGAGCCGCGGGCGACCACGAAGCTGCCGCCGCCCTGGGACTCGACGAACCCGCGCCGCCGCCGGTCGCCCGGGCGGCTGTGCTGGTGCGGCGCCAGCCCGGACTCGATCAGGGCGTCGTTGTCGGCGGTCGCGGCCATGTCGGCGAAGCCGTTGATCCCCTCGGGGCTCAGGTCGTCCCAGCCGCCGCCGACCACGATCTCGGCCTTGCCCAGGGCGATCTTGTCCACGGCCTCCTCCAGGGAGACCGCGGCCGTGGCGCAGGCCGCGACCGGGTGGACCATCGGCCCGTACCCGCCGACCAGGCCCTGGTTGACGTGGGCGGAGACCACGTTGCCCAGCGCCTCCTGGAGCACGTCGTTGGCGTGCGCCCGGCCCATGATCGGGGCCATGTAGAGGCTCTGGATGCTGGTCATCCCGCCCATGCCGCTGCCCTGGGTGTTGCCGACCAGGCCCGGGTGCACCGAGCCGAGCAGCTCCTCGGCGGTCACGCCCGCGTCGGCCAGAGCCTCGGCGGTGACCACCAGGTTCCAGGCGGCCAGCGGGTCCATCGACCCGGCGGCGCTGCGCTCCAGGCCCAGGCGGGTCGGGTCGCTGCCCTGCGGGAACTGCCCGCCGACGCTGCGCGCGAGCTTGGCGCTGCGCGGCACCCGCACAGCCGAGCCGGCCGGCAGGGTCACCGGACCCTCGCCCGGGAGGTCCAGGGTGAGCGGACGGTCCAGGAAGACCTCCTTGAGCTCGACGGTCCCCGCGGGGTCGACCAGGCCCTGCTCGATCAGCGTGCGCAGACCCGCGCCGGCCAGGATCTGCTCGCCGTAGCGGGCCGCGACCTGGGCCTCGGGGACCTCCTCGCCGGACTGCGCGTCGGTCCACACCGCCCGGGACGCATCCCACTCGACGAGCCCGGTGCGCCAGGCCAGCTCCGCGATCCCAGAGGCGTCCAGCCCCCCGGTCTCGGCCTGCCAGCGGGTCGCCGACCCGCCCCACGGACCCTGCTCGGCGATGCCGACCAGGACGATCATGTCCTCGGCGGCGATCCGCGGCCGGGTGCCAGACCCGGCGTCGCCCGGCTCGGGCTGCTCGACCACCTCGGCCGCGTGCAGCAGCTCGGCGGGCAGGTTGGGCAGGGCGTCGACCGTCGGGACCTCGGTCCCGTCGGCGGCAGGGGCGGTGAGCTCCACGCCGGCCAGCGCCTCGGCCAGGTCGGTGCGCCCGGCCAGACCACCGGACAGGTCGACCCGGACCGGCGCCTGTGCCGCCCGGTCGGTGAACGCCGGCCGGCAGAGAGCCGCGATCAGCGCGCCCATCTGCTCGGAGGAGAACGTGGTCACTCCGAGCTTCGCCTCGACGTGCTCGGCGACGCGGTCGTTGCCGGCCATCAGCCCGGTGCCGCGCACCCAGCCGATCTCGGCGGACACCAGCCGGGTCATCCGGCCCCAGCGGGACCGCTCCGAGCGCCAGCGGTGCAGCATCGCCTCCAGCGCCGCCTTCGCGTCGCCGTAGGAGCCGTCGCCGCCGAACGTGCCGTGGTTGGGCGACATCGGCAGGACCACAGCGAACGGCTCGCGGTCGGCCGCTGCCGCGCGGTCGGCCAGGCCGCCGACGAGCCGCTGCAGCCCCAGCAGGAGCAGGCGCAGCGTGAGCTCGGCCTCGGGGCCGCTGTCCGGCAGCTCGCCGCCCGAGGGTGCCGCCGCGAACGGCAGCACCAGGGTCGGCCAGAGCGCAGGCTTGACCTCGCGGGTGACCGGGCCGACCTCCTCGGTGGTGGGCGTGGTCATCCAGTCGAGCAGCGCGTCGATGTCGGCGAACGAGGCCAGGTTGGCCGGGACCACGTGCAGCTGGGCACCCGGTCCGGCGTACCTGCGCTCGAGGTCGCGGTAGGCGTCGATCCGCTCGGGGGTGTCGGTCGTGGTGGCGACCACGACCGTCGCTCCCCCGCGCAGCAGGTGGGCCAGGGTGGCCCAGGCGATCGAGCGCGGCGAGGCACCGGTCACCAGGGCGACCTGGCCGGCGAACGCTCCGGGAGTGGTCGTCAGGGTCACAGCTTCGGCCAGGGCCGTGGCGGCCTCGCCGTCGAGGTCGAGCTCGGCCAGGCCGGGAACCTCGACCCCACGGGGGGCGGCGGCGAGCGCCCGGTCGATCAGCGCGACCGTGCGCTGGCGGCCCACGACGCCCACCCGGGCGCGATGGAAGCGCAGGGTCTGACCGATCCGCTCGTCGGCGTCGCGGTGGACCGCGATCCGCTCGGCGAGCGCGACCAGCCCAGCCTCGGCCGGCCCAGCATCGGCCACGCTCGCGCGGCCGGCTTCGGCGAGCAGGGCGGACTGGACCAGGTGGTCGATGTCCGCGCGTGCCCACGCCGTGCCCGACTCGAGCATGACGTGGCGCCGGGCATCGAAGCGCCGGGCGACCAGGCTCGCCGGGCCGTGCTCGGCCTCCAGCGCCGCCAGGGCGGCCAGCTGGGGGCTGAGGTCGGCGGCCTCGACCGGCTCGGCCACCCGACCGAGCCGGGTCAGCAGGTCGCCGGCCTGGTCGGCCAGCACCCCCACCAGCTCGTCGCGCAGCTCGTTGACGGCAGCGGCGTCGACGGTTCCGCCCGCGACCGCGACCTCGCGGCTCGGGGTCGGCACGCCGGTTGCCGCGGCCACCGCGGCGACCGCGGCGTCGATCAGCTCGTCGGCGGTCGTGCCGGCCAGGTCGGCCAGCTCGCCACCGCGGCGGCTCACGCCGTCCCGGGTGCCCAGGGCGAGTGCCAACGCGGTTCGCGCAGCCCAGCCCGAGCCGAGGCCCCAGTGCTTGGCGACCCGCTTGGCGACCGCCGCCGGCGACGAGCCCTTCGGGCCGAGGGCCGCGGTGAGGGCGGCCTCGACCCCGGCGGACAGCACCGGGCCGGGGTAGCGGTACCCGGCGCTGCGCCCGGCCAGGGCGGTCGCCAGCTCGGCCAGCGGCACCTCGTGGGCGCCGTCGATCGCCGGGACGGCGAACTCCTTGCCCAGGTCCATCAGCACCTGGTTGCGCCGGCTGGACGCCCCGTCGACCAGGGCCTCGATGGTGTCCGCGCCGAGCTGGTCGGGACGGACCCCGACCCGCAGGGCGAGCAGCCCGGCCAGGGCCACCTGGTGATCCACCGGCAGGTCGGCGACCTCGCCCGCCGGGGCGGCGGCAGCCGGAGCAGGGGCAGGGGCAGGGGCAGGGGCAGGGGCAGGGGCAGGGGCAGGGGCAGGGGCCTCGGCCACCTCGCCCTCGGGCTGAGCGACGACGGCCGGATCGGTGTCCTGGGCCATCACGACGTCCGCGTCGACCTCGACATTGGCGACCCACGGGCGCAGCCCACGGTGGCTGGGCAGGGCCAGCGAGCCCTTGGCCAGGTTGGCCAGGGTCGGGGCGGTCCCGACGCCGACCTCGATCAGCCGGCCGACCCCGAGACCACCCTCGGACTGGGGTGCGGTGGCCAGCTCGAAGGTCTCGATCCAGCGCACCGGTGAGGCGAACTGCCAGGCCAGCAGCTCGATGAGCAGAGTGCGCGCCAGCGCGTCGGGGTCCGCGGCGCGGCTGTCCCAGTCGGCCAGCACCTCGGCCAGCACGCCCGACCCGCACACCGCCTGGACGTCGGCCACGTACTGCCGCTCCAGGCTGAACGTGACCGGGTGCAGGTTCGGGATGTACCGGCCGATCAGCGCGTTGGCGTCGATCCGCGCGGGCAGCTTGTCCAGCAGGTGCCAGCGGAAGTCGTCCACCCCGCCGAGCAGGGCCGAGGAGTGGAACGGCACGTCGATGCCGGGCACGTGGACCAGCGCCGGGCGCTTGGGGTCCGGCGAGCCCAGCCGGTCGCCCAGCTCGGCGAGCGCGGCGACCGTGCCGGCGACGGCGTACTGCTTGCCGCGCAGGTTGTGGTTGACGATCTCGCACAGCTGCCCGGTGCTGGTGGCGACCTCGGCGACCAGCTCCTCGGCCTGCGCGTGGGACAGCCCGGCCAGGTGCGGGCGGATGACCGCCAGCCCGTAGTCCGAGCGCCCCTCGGCGTCGCGCGGGACCAGGCCGTGCATGCCCATGCCACGGGCGAACACGAGCTCGACGACCGCCTCCAGCGGCAGCACCGAGGAGGACGCGGCCAGCGCGTTGTACTCGCCGACCGAGTGCCCGGCGACCGCGGCGTCGGGATCGAAGACCCCGGCCTCGCGCATGTGCGCTACCTGCGCGGCAGCCAGCGTGGCCATTGCGACCTGGGTGAACTGGGTCAGGTGCAGGACGCCGTTCGGATGACGGTAGGTGTTCGCTCCGGCGGTGATCGAGGTCGGGTTGTCGCGCACGACGTGCAGGATCGAGAAGCCCAGCTTCGTGCGGGTCAGCTCGTCGGCGCGCTGCCAGATCTCGCGGGCAGCCGGCGAGGACTCGTAGGCCTCCATGCCCATCCCCTGGGCCTGGATGCCCTGGCCGGGGAAGACGTAGAGCGTGCGGGCCGGGGCCACGACGGCGGTGCCGACCGCGACCGTGCCGCTGGCGGTGACTGCCTCGACCGAGGCCACCACCGAGCCGTCGCGCACGCCGGAGCGGGTGACGGTGAAGGCGACCTGCTCGCCGGGCAGCACCGGGGCGAGGAAGTCCACGCTCCAGCCGCGCAAGCGGGTGGCGTCGCCGTCGGCGGCGGACTCCACGACCGCGCGCGTGGCCGCCGCCGAGGTCCACATGCCGTGGACGATCCGGCCGGGCAGCCCGAGGAACCGGGCCAGCGAGTCGCTGCGGTGGATCGGGTTGGGGTCACCGGAGACCGTCGCGAAGGTCTCCAGCCGCTCGGGGGCGCGCAGGGTCAGGGTGCCCAGCGTGCGCGTCGGCGTGGTGACGACGTCGGCGAGCCCCTCCGGGGCCACGGCCGCGGGGAGGTCGGCGTCCACCGTCGCGCGGCGGACGAAGAACCGATCCGTGACGGCCGCGTCCGGCGCCGCCGAGGCGACGGTGAGCACCAGGCCGCCGTCGGTGCGGGTCACTTCGGGGGCCGCCACGGCCACCGGTCGCTCGGCCGTCGCCGCGGGGCCGGTCGCAGTGACCTCGTGGCGCAGGTGGACCAGGTCCAGCACGGCCGCGGACAGGCCCGCATCGGCCAGGGCGCCGAAGACGTGCGGCCAGAGCGTGGCCATCACCCGGTCGGGCAGCGGCTGGGTAGCACCCACGGTGGCGGCGTGGCTGGCGGCCAGCGCCTCGGCTGCGGCGGCGGTCTCGACAAGCTCGACCGGCGTGGTCGGACCACCGGCGGCGAACATCGCCAGCAGGGCGACACCGGCGGCACCGGCGGCCTCCTGGCCCACCTCGAAGGTCACCGTGCCGGCTTGGTGCACGGCCGTGACCGTGAACGCGACGGCCCCGTCGCCGACCAGGCCGAGGTCCGGCCAGGTCAGCGTGACCGTCAGCGCATCCGGGCCGTGCGCGACCACCGTGGCCGACTCCCCCGAGCCGTCCGCCCAGGTCGCCGTGCCCTCGCCGCGCTCCCAGTCCACCGGCTCCGCGACCCGCTGCAGCGGGTTGGGGCGAGCCGCGCCGAGCCAGCTCCACGTCGGAGCGGCCAGGGCGGCGGCCACCAGCGCCGAGTGGGCGGAGGCGCCGAGCGCATCGCCCGCGACGGCCAGGCGGAAGTCCGTCTCGGTCGTCTCGGCCGGCGCCGCCTGTCCGATCGACTCGACGACCTGCGACTCGAACCGGTCGAGCAGCCCCGCGACCGGCTCGTCCACGGTCGTGATCCCGGCGACCGCGGCGGGCCCGGGGATGATGAGCACCTGGTCGGCCTCGTAGAGGTCGCTGTGCGCCTGCCACAGGGAGTCCGACTGGTACCAGCGGCGCACGTCGGCGTCGATCACCGGGACGAACGGCACCGGCTTGCCGGGCGCGCGGCACACGGTGAGGAAGTGGTCGACGTCGGCCGGGTGGACCAGCGCGGTCGCGGCCACCGGGTGGGCGGCGACGAGCGCGGCGAGCGCCACGGCGGGGTCGTCCACCGAGGCCGGGTCCGCGAAGATCGTGGGGACCGAGCCCTGGTCGCGCTCGTCCAGCCGGGCCTCGGCACGCTGCAGCAGCGAGACGAAGCGGCTGCGGTGCGTCGGGTCGAGCCAGGCGCCGTCCTCGTAGCGCCCGCCGCGGCCGAGCGCGGTCAGCGCCACGAACCGGTCGAGCAGCTGCGCGTAGGTCATCGCGGCGACGTCGCCGAACCACGGCTTGGCGGTCGCGGCCAGCGCGGTCGCGATCTCGTCGTGGCGCGCGGCCACGGCGTCGGCGTCGCCGGCGACCTCGTCGAGCAGCCGCGCGGCACGCGCCGCGGAGTTCTCCAGGAAGTGGATGTCGGCGTCCAGGCCGGAGCGTCCGGAGGTGGTGCCGCCGGCGACCTGCCCGCGGCCGACCCAGCCGGAGTGCCCGGGGGCAGTGGCCAGCGCGGCCTTGACCGCCGGCGACGTGGCCGACTCCTTCGTGGCCATCGCGACCGTGCCCAGCAGGACGGCGTCGACCGGCATGACCGGCTCGCCATGGGCCAGCGCCCAAGTGCCGTCCAGCAGCGCGCCTGCGCGCTGCGGGTCACCGATCCCGCCGCCCACCGCCAGCACGACGTTGCCGTGCTCGCGGACGCGGTGGTAGGTCGCCAGCAGCAGCTCGTCGAGGTCCTCCCACGAGTGGTGACCGCCGGCGGCACCGCCCTCCAGGTGCAGCCACAGCGGGTGCGGCCACTCCGAGGCGATGGCGAGCACCTCGGCCACCTGCGCGGCGGTCCCGGGCTTGAACGCGTTGAGCCACAGTCCGGCCGCGTGCAGCTCCTCCAGGATCGCCAGCGCCTCGGCCTTGTCCGGGATGCCCGCGGAGATGGTCACGCCGGCGATCGGCGCACCGGCCGCGCGGGCCTTCTGGACCAGGCGCTCGGTGCCGACGTGCAGCCCCCACAGGTAGGGGTCCAGGTACATCGCGTTGAGGACGACCTCCTGGCCGGGGGCCAGCAGCTCGGCGAGCTCGGCGACCCGCTCGGTGAAGATCCGCTCGCTGACCTGGCCACCACCGGCCAGCTCGGCGACATGCCCGCCGTTGGCCGCGGCCGCCACGATCGGGGCCTCGGCGGTGGTCGGCGTCATGCCCGGCAGGACCATCGGCGAGCGACCGCTCAGGGCGGTGTGCCGGTTGACCAGCCGGGTGATGCCGTCGGCACCGCGCGCCGCGCGCGGTGCCAGGTGCGCCCAGGATCGGGGCTGGGCGGGGGCCCGGCCGGGAGCGAACAGCGAGCCGCGACCGGCCGAGGTGGAGGCGTCGACCACGAGCGAGCCGCGACCGCGCAGGGCCGAGGCGCTCACCCCGCCCAGGGCGCCCAGCGGGCTGGCGACGATTCCGACGCCACCCTCGGGGACGGCGGCGACCAGCGTGCCCGCCCAGTCGTGGTGCCGGGCCAGGACCGAGCCGACCACGGCCGCCAGGGCCGCCGACCCGCCGAGGGGCAGCGGGGCGACGGTGGCCGGGTCCAGCACGGTGGCGGTGCGCTGCGCGGGCAGCTCGATCCCGAGCTCGGCCGCCTGGGCGACGACGGCGTCGGCGGCACCTGCCAGCGCCGGGTGGTGGAAGGGGACCGAGCTCGCCAGCGGCTCCCAGGTGAAGGTCAGCGGGCTGCCGCCGGACCGCCCGGCGGCACGGCGCCTGCGGTCGGACTCGGCGCGCGCGGTCAGCCGGTCTCGCAGCTCGGCCAGGGCGCCGGGGTTGCCGGAGAGCACATGCCGCGTCGCCGAGTTGGTGACCGCGATCGCGACCTCGCCGTCGGGGACGAGCGCCTCGACCAGCGCGCGCAGGCGCGCGGTCCGCGGACCGGCCACGACCACCATCGGGGTCAGCGCGTCCTCGTCACCGGCAGCCGCGGCGGCCACGACCGACTGGGCGACCGCCCACGGGTGGCGGCTGGCATGCACGCCCATCAGCGCGGCCAGCGCACCCATGGCGACCGCGTCGTCCACGCGGATCAGGCCGGCCTCGTCGCGGCGCCCGGCCACCAGCGGCGCGGCCAGCAGGCCCGCGCTGTGCCCGGCGATCACCGTCACGGGGCGGTTCGCCACGTCGAGACCCTCGGCCTCCAGGGCCATCGCCGCGACCAGATCGGTCAGCGCCGCACCGGCCAGGGCATATGGGGCCATCCCGGCCTCGGGACGGGCGCTGCCGTCCGTGGCCGGGGCCACGACGCCGGCGAACCCGTCGCTCAGCGAGCCGAGGGCTCGGACCGCCGGCTGGGCGGCCCACGCATCCAGGCCGGCGACCACGGCATCCAGCCAGGCAGCCAGCTCTGGGCGGCCCAGCAGCAGGTCCGCCAGCGCGACCGGCCAGGCGGCGTCGATGCCGGGCAGTAGCAGCGCGGCCGGCCGGGCGCCCGCTGCGAGGTCGGCGGCGAGGCTGCCGGGCAGCGCGCGCGCGGTCGGTGCGGGTCGGGCGAGGCCAGCGGCCCCGGCATTGGTGGGACCGGTATTCGTATGCATCAGGCGTGCCTTCCGAGGTGCTCTGCAGGGCCGTAGTTACATGAGGAGTTCTTCATGTTTGGCCCAGCATAGGGGCGCTCGACAGCACATGGGAAGTGAGGTTTCCGTCACATCAGGGCCTTACCAGCGGGTATCCCCGATGGCGTCGGGCAAGCGGCTACTGGCCGTAGAAGAGACGATCAACGACCGCCCGGGCGCGTCGCGTAGTGCGCCGGTAGTCCTCCAGCAGAGTGCCGGTCTCCCCCGGCGGGTACCCCAGGACCCGGCTGACCGCGGCCAGCTCGGCGACGTCGGTGGGCACCATGTCGGTCGCGCGACCGCGCACCAGCATGACGACGTTGCGGATCCGGGTCGCCATCCGCCATGCGTCGGCGAGCACTTCGGCGTCGCGTGCCTCGATCAGCCCGATGCGGCGTGCGGCCTGCAACGTGGGCATGGTCCGCGTGCTGCGCAGCTCGGGCACCCGGTGGGCGTTGCGCAGCTGGAGGAGCTGGACCACCCACTCGACGTCGGACAGCCCGCCCCGGCCGAGCTTGGTGTGCAGGGTCGGGTCCGCGCCGCGCGGCAGCCGCTCGGTCTCCATGCGCGCCTTGAGCCGGCGGATCTCGCGCAGCTGCTGCTCGCCCACGCCGCCGGCCGGCCAGCGGATCGGGTCGATGGCCGCGCGCACCTTCACCCACGCCATCTCGTCGCCGGCGACCCGCTCGGCGCGCAGCAGCGCCTGGGCCTCCCAGAACGAGCGCCACCGGTCGTAGTACGTCGCGTACGAGGCGACCGTGCGGACCAGCGGGCCCTGCTTGCCTTCGGGCCGCAGGTCGAAGTCGAGGTCCAGCGGCGGGTCGACCGAGGGCGAGTTGAGCAGGGTGCGCAGCTCGACGGCCACCGCGGTCGCGGCCTGGGCGGCCTCGCGGTCGTCGGCACCCGGCAGCGGGTCGTGCACCATGACCACGTCGGCGTCGCTGCCGTAGCCGATCTCGCCGCCGCCGAACCGGCCCATCCCGACGATGAGCAGCCGCGTGGGCAGCGGCCCGCCCCGGGCGCGCTCGACCGACTTCAGAGCCGCGTCGAAGGCACCGGCGATGGTCGCGTTGGCCACGTCGGTCAGCGCGTTGCCCACGTCGTCCACGGTCAGCAGGCTCAGGGTGTCGGCTGCCGAGATCCGGAACAGCTCACGACGGCGCAGCCCGCGCACCGCACTGACCGCCTCCCGGGGCTGGTCGTAGCGAGCGGCCGTCGAGGCGAACTCCCACAGCAGCGAGCGCGACCCGCGAGGGCGCAGCTCGGCGATGTCGGCCAGCAGGCTCACACCGTCGGGCGCGCGCTGCAGCAGCTCGGAGGAGTACCGCGAGCTGGCCAGCACATGGGCCAGCCGCTGCGCCGTCGCCGTCTCGTCGCGCAGCAGCCGCAGGTACCAGTGCGTCGACCCCAGGGCGTCGCTGACCCGGCGGAACCCGGCCAGCCCGGCGTCCGGGTCCGGGGCGTCGGCGAACCACCCGAGCATCACCGGCAGCAGCGTGCGCTGGATCGCCGCGCGCCGGCTGACCCCCGTGGTGAGCGACTCGATGTGGCCCAGCGCCCCGGCCGGGTCGCGGAAGCCCAGCGCGTCCAGCCGGTCGTGGGCGGCCTGCGGCGTGAGCCGGGCCTGGCCGCCGTCGAGCCGCGCCACCGCGTCGAGCAGCGGGCGATAGAAGAGCTTCTCGTGGATGCGGCGGACCTCGTGCGCCCGGCGCTGCCAGGCGGTGACCAGCCCCTTGCCCGGATCGGTGGTGAACCCCATGGACCGGCCGATCCGGCGCAGGTCGTCCTCCCCCTTGGGCACCACATGCGAGCGCACCATCCGATGGACCTGGATGCGGTGCTCCAGAGTGCGCAGGAACCGGTAGGCGCTGGCCAGCGCGGCGGCGTCCTCCCGGCCGACGTAGCCCCAGGTCGCCAGCGACTCCAGCGCGGCCAGCGTGTTGGAGCTGCGCAGCATGACGTCGCTGCGCCCGTGCACGAGCTGGAGGAGCTGCACGCTGAACTCGACGTCGCGCAGCCCGCCGCGACCCAGCTTGAGCTGGCGCTCGCGATCCTTGGCCGGCACGTTCTGCTCCACGCGCTGGCGCATCCGCTGCACGTCGGCCACGAACCCCGGCCGGTCGGCGGCGGACCACACCAGCGGCAGCAGCGCGTCGACGTAGGCCGCGCCGAGCTCGGCGTCCCCGGCGACCGCCCGGGCCTTGAGCAGCGCCTGGAACTCCCAGGTCTTGGCCCAGCGCTCGTAGTAGCCCAGATGACTGCGCAGGGTGCGGACCAGCGCACCGGACCTGCCCTCGGGCCGCAGCCCGGCGTCGACCTCCCAGATGGTGCCCTCGGCGGTCTGCCCGCTGCACAGGCGCATCACGGTCGTGGCCAGCGTGGTGGCGGTGCGCAGCGCCGCGGTCTCGTCGCCCCCTGGACCGGGCTCGGCCACGAAGATGACGTCCACGTCGCTGATGTAGTTCAACTCCCGGCCGCCGCACTTGCCCATGCCGATGATGGCCAGGCGGACGTCGGGGGCGTCGGCGGGCAGCTGTGCGCGGGCGATGGCCAGCGCCCCGGCCAGCACCGCGTCGGCCAGCTCGGACAGGCGCAGGGCGGTCTGCTCGAAGGTGGCGCCGTCGGCGACGTCGGCGGCCAGGATGCGCAGCACCGCCGCGCGGTGGGCGATCCGCAGCGCGTCGGCCCCGGCCGTCGCCGCACCGGGACCGGGGCCACCCGACCCGGGCGGCAGACCCTCGGCGATCGCCTCGAAGCCAACCCTCAGCTCGTCGCCCGAGGGCGGCTCGCCCCGCGCCGAGACCTCGGCCAACAGCTCGGGGTGGCGGATCAGGTAGTCGCAGGCCGCCTGCGAGACGCCCGTGACCTGGCAGAACCGGCGCCAGGTGGCCGCCGCCGCCACCACCCGCTCCAGCTCACCGCCGCAGCCGCGGTCCAGGTCGACCACCGTGCGCAGCACCTGGCCGGGATCGGCGGCCTCCCCGACCTCCTCCAGCAGCTCGTCGCGCCACCACGGGACGCCCGCCAGATCCGCGGCGATCCGCTGGGCGTCGGCCACGCCGAGCCGGGCCAGCCGGGCGCCCGCGGACGCGGGACGGGTGTGGGGGGGCTCGCTCACGGCCGGATCCCTGGGGTCAGAGGGGTGGGTCAGAGAAGTGGGTCGCAGGGGTGGGTCAGAGGACGGGCAGGTAGCGGTCGAGCTCGTACATCGTGACCTGGCCGCGGTAGTCCTCCCACTCCGCGCGCTTGTTGCGCAGGAAGAAGTCAAAGACGTGCTCGCCCAGGGTCTCGGCGACCAGCTCGCTGGACTCCATCGCCAGGATCGCCTGGTCCAGGCTGGCCGGCAGCGGAGTCAGGCCCAGCGCTCGGCGCTCGGAGTTGGACAGCGACCAGACGTCGTCGTCGGACCCCGGGGGCAGCTCGTAGCCCTCCGCGATCCCCTTCAGCCCGGCGTTGAGCAGCAGCGCGTAGGCCAGGTACGGGTTGACCGCGCTGTCCATCGCGCGGAACTCGATGCGCGTGGAGTTGCCCTTGTTCGGCTTGTACATCGGCACCCGCAGCAGCGCGCTGCGGTTGTTGTGCCCCCAGCACACCCAGGCCGGCGCCTCGCCGCCGCCGACCAGCCGCTTGTAGGAGTTGACCCACTGGTTGGTGACCGCGGTGAACTCCGGGGCGTGGTGCAGGATGCCGGCCATGAAGGAGCGGCCGACCTTGCTCAGCTGGAACTCCGCGCCCGCCTCGAAGAACGCGTTGCGGTCGCCCTCGAACAGGCTCAGGTGGGTGTGCATGCCCGAGCCGGGGTGGTTCGGGAACGGCTTGGGCATGAACGAGGCCGTCACCCCCTGCTCCAGGGCCACCTCCTTGACGACCAGCCGGAACGTCATGATGTTGTCCGCGGTGCTCAGCGCGTCGGCGTAGCGCAGGTCGATCTCCTGCTGGCCGGGACCGCCCTCGTGGTGGCTGAACTCCACCGAGATGCCCATAGCCTCCAGCATCTGGATGGCCTGTCGGCGGAAGTCGTAGCCGACCGCCTGCGGCGTGTGGTCGAAGTAGCCGCCCTCGTCGACCGGGACCGGGAGCTGGCCGGGCCGGTGCGGCTCCTTGAACAGGAAGAACTCGATCTCGGGGTGCGTGTAGAACGTGAAGCCCTGGTCTGAGGCCTGGGACAGCGCCCGCTTGAGCACGTAGCGCGGGTCGGCGTAGGAGGGCGACCCGTCGGGCATCTGGATGTCGCAGAACATCCGCGCGACCCCCTGGCTCTCGCCGCGCCACGGCAGCACCTGGAACGTGCCCGGGTCGGGCATCGCCAGCATGTCCGCCTCCTGGATGCGGGCGAACCCCTCGATCGCCGAGCCGTCGAAGCCGATCCCCTCGGAGAACGCGCTCTCCAGCTCGGCAGGGGCGATCGCCACGCTCTTGAGGAACCCGAGCACGTCGGTGAACCAGAGGCGCACGAACCGGATGTCGCGCTCCTCGACAGTGCGCAGCACGAACTCGGTCTGCTTGTCCATGGCGTCATACTGCCGCACCGCCGGCGGCAACCACCCCCGAACCGCGGTGCCTCCAGCGCACCGCGGCGATCGCCGGGGCTCAGGCGTTCCGTCGCCGCGTCCAGTACATGAGTCCGGCTCCGATCAGAAGGAGGACCGAGCCTGCCAGCAGAACGCCGATGGCACCCCCGCCACCCGTGCCCGCAAGGTCCGAATCGTCGACGTCGGGAGCTGCGGGCTCAGTGGGTGAGGTGGGCTCCGAGGGCTCCGGGGTCGGGACGGTGGGAGCCGATCCCACGTAGTGCGACGGGTCGCTGTCGGTGACCGTGATCGCCTCGAAGGCCAGCGCCCGAACAGCTGTTGCCGCCGACGACGCCGGAGGCTCCAGGACCGCCGTGACCGTCCCGAGGTTGGCGTACTGGCCGGTCTGGGCCGTCCCGGTCGCGGTGCAGGTGAACTGCTCCCCGGCGGCCAATGTGGTCTTCGGGCAGGTGATCGCCCCGAGCTTGTCGTCGGTGACCGCGACCTGGGTCAGCGGAGAGTTGCCGGTGTTGGTCACGACGTAGGTCCAGGTCACGGTCGATCCGGTGGGCACGGTCGGACCGGGCGCCTCGTCGGCATCCTGCCCGTTCGTGGCCTTCTCGATGTCCACCGCAGGCGCCGCGCCGAAGTAGTGCGACGGATCACTGTCGCTGACCGGCACCGGCTCGAACGGCGGATCATCCCCCGAGCCAGCCGGCGGGGCGAACACCGCCGTCACCGTGCCGACGTTCTCGTACTGCCCCGCCACCGCGGTCCCGGTCGCCGTGCAGGTGAACGACTCCCCCACCGCCAACGTGCTCTGGGGGCAGGTGACCTCGACGTCCT
>CAYQMN010000027.1:0-31369 GCA_964418695.1 uncultured Bifidobacteriaceae bacterium
CTGGCGTTGGATCAGAGAAGTAATGCGGATGAGTCGGTCTGTAAGCCGGGTTCTGTCCAGGGGACCGTTGCCGGTGCCCCCTGGGCGGCCATCCATCTGGGGGTGCCGTTGCCGGCATCCTCGTGCGGCCTACCCGTGGACTCGGGCGGGCAGCCCTCGATCGTCCACGCGGGTCCGGCGCCGAGGCGCCGAGCCCTTCTTGGCCTTGCTCCGGGCGGGGTTTGCCTAGCCGCTGGCGTCACCGACAGCGCTGGTGGTCTCTTGCACCACCGTTTCACCCTTACCGCGCTCCTCGCGGAGCCCGGCGGTCTGCTCTCTGTTGCACTGTTCCCGCGGGTCACCCCGGGTGGGTGTTGCCCACCGCCCTGCCCTGCGGAGCCCGGACTTTCCTCGACGGAGGATCGTCGCCGATCCCTCGCCGCGGCCGCCCGACCGACTCATCCGCGGGTCAAGGGTAGCCTCCCCGCCGTGAGCCGGATCGATCCACCGCCGCTGGAGGAGCGGCTGAGCGCGCAGCTGAAGCTGGCGATGCGGGCCCGCGACCGCGCCGTCGTGTCCGCTCTTCGCTCGGCGCTGGGACGGATCGCGAACGCGCAGGCGGTCCCGGTCCCCGGCGCCGCGTCGGGCGTCGCCGGCACGGACTCGGCTCGTGTGGCGGGTGCCGCCGTGGGGGTCGGCGCGACCGAGGCACCCCGCCGGGCGCTCGGCGCGGCCGAGGTGTCGGCGCTGGTGACCGCAGAGCGGGCGGAGCTGCTCAGCCATGCCCAGCGGCTGCGTGACCTATGTCGGTGGGACGAGGCCGACGGCGCTCAGCGAGCGGCAGACGTGCTGGGCCGAGCGCTGTCCGGCACCCCCTGAGACCGAGGTCTGCAGGTGCGGTCCACGCGGCTGATCGGGTTGCGCGGACCGCAGGCAGGAGGCCCTTCCCGGGCAGGCGGATGCCCCGCCGCAGACGGGGGAGCAGCAGCGGGGCATCCGGGGGAAACTCTACCTCAGAAATGCGGATGCGCAGCCCCAAGCGGGAACCCTCTTCGAGCTCGTCAGGAGGCCGTCTGGCCCTCGGCCTGCGCTGTCAGCTCGGCCTCGATCTCGTCGGGAGTCTCCCCGCGATGGACCTCTGCCACGTACCGCACCAGGACGTTCACCACCGCCACGATCGGCACTGCGATCACCGCGCCCACGATGCCCGCCATGATCGATCCGCCGGCCACGGCCAGCACGACAGCGAGCGGGTGGATCGCGACGAACCGGCCCTGGATCAGCGGCTGGAGCAGGTGCCCCTCCAGCTGCTGGACGCCGATCACGATGGCCAGCATGAGCAGGGCGCCGGTGACCCCCTGGGTGGCCAGCGCGATCAGCACCGCGACCATCCCGGACAGCAGCGCACCCACGATCGGGATGAACGAGCCGAAGAACACGAGAGTGCCGATCGCCGTGGCCAGCGGCACCCCGATGAGGGCGGCGCCGATCCCGATGCCCAGTGCGTCGATGGCGGCGATGAGCACCGTGCCGTGCGCGTATCCGGTCAGCGTCTGCCAGGACAGGCCACCGGCGCGGTCCACATGGTCGCGGGCCGAGCGGGGGAACATCCGCACGATCCACGACCAGATCCCGCGGCCGTCGTGCACGAAGAAGATGGTCGCGAAGATCGTGATGCCCAGACCGCCGAGGATCTCGAACGCGGTGGAGGCCGCCCCGAACGCCGAGGTGATGAAGCCGCCGGTGCTCTCGCCGCCGCTGCCCAGTACATCGTCGAGGCGCTCGGTCATCTGGTCCAGGCTCAGGCCGAAGGTCTCCTCGGCCCACACGACCACCTGGTTGAACCCGTCTACCAGGGCGGTCACCAGCTCGTCGGCCTGGCTGGCGACCGAGCGCCCGGCGAAGAAGAGCAGCATGCCGATCGCGGCGATGGCGCCCAGGAGGGTCAGCGCGGTCGCCAGCACCTTCGGCACGCCGTGGGCGCTGAGCCATCGAGCCAGCGGCCCGAGCAGAGCGGTGGCCAGCAGCGCCACGAACAGCGCCACGAAGAGCACTTCGAGTCGCACCATGAGGGCCACGACCACGGCACCGAGCAGCAGGATCACCAGCAGGCGCCAGGCCCACCCGGCGGCGGTGCGCAATCCCACAGGGACCCTGCTGGACTCCTCGTCGGACACCGGGCCCTCCTCGTGCATCGGGGCTCCATCCTGCCAGGCGAGCCGCGAACCGCCAGTCAGCGTGTCGTGCTCGCTTCCGGTGCGCTGGCCCGGATCAGCGCCCAGGCCGTGAGCACCCACCAGGCCAGCACGCCGGTCACCAGCCAGAAGAACACCGCGGCCCATGTGCCGTGGACGAACAGGGTGTTGGCCACGGCGAGCAGGTAGAGCAGCACCGCGAGCGCCGAGAGGGCCAGGCTGGTGAGCAGCCAGCGACCCAGGCTGGCCCGGATCGTGACGAAGTTCGTGCGCAGCGCGTGTCGTTGCCCGGCCATCGCCGCGAGCGGCAGGAAGGGGGTGAGAACCGCGACCGGCAGGATCAGGTACACCGACACCAGGCTCACCGCGAGCATGACGAGCCACTGGGCGAGGGCCCACACCACGAACGCCGGCCATCCCGCGCGGAGCCGATCCAGGACGGCTCGGCCGAGCCCCTGCGCGGACGTCAGCGCCGCCGCGGTGAGCACCCCGTAGGTGCCCAGGGCGATGGCCGCGGAGACGACGAAGGCGATCAGGAACGCGGGGGAGAGCCCCGAGGGGGTGTCGAGGTAGGTGAGCGCCCCCTGGGCGGCAGCGTTCGCCGCGATCGCGCCGAGAGCCACCGGGGCAGTCGCCCACATGACCCGGGCAGCGCGGATCAGCGCACTGCCCCGCAGCGGCGCCGGGCTCGCCGACGGTCCGACGCGGCCGGAGCCCGCAGCGCCCAGCGCGTCGGCGGTCATGACTGCCCCTGACCGACCAGCGCGTCCTGCACGCTGCCGACGTAGATCTGGGTGCGGTCGACGACGACCATGAGGCTGATGTCCGCCGGAGACTGCGCGCCCCATTGGTCGGTGGTCGCGCCGAACGGGGCCAGGACCTGGGCGGTGGCGATGATGGGCGTTCCGGTCTCGGTCGTCCCGGTGCAGGTGTAGGTGGGCTCGTCGAACGTGCACTCGGGCATGACGTCCACCGCCACCCCCTGCTCGACCAGGACGATGCTGGTGGCGTTGCGCACCGCGGTGATCTCGCCCCCGGCCACCGGGCGCAGCTGGGCGACCTGGGTGCAGCCTGCCGACGAGCCGAGGGCCAGCGCCGTCAGGGCCAGTGCCGCGCGCCGGGTCGCCTTCACGAGTCGCCTCCGGTGCTCTTGAGCACCACGGCGGTCCGGGCGGCCGATTCGGCGTCCAGGGTCGCCTGGGCGATCCGGCTCAGCGGGAACGGCTCGGGCAGGAGCAGCTCGGTGTTGCGGTCCAGCGGCGACCCGCTCATCGCCAGCGGGGAGGCCACCCAGTCGTTGGCCGAGAGCTCGCGGCTCAGCGACGCGATCCCGACCTGGCTCAGGTCGCCCGGGGTCCACTGGGCCGGCGATGCGTGGTCCAGGGTGACGGTGTTGATCGAGAGGGTGCCGTTGCCGTTGTCGCAGATGTCGACCACCTGCTGCTGCTGCGGGTAGTCGATGCACGACGCCGTGGTCACCTCCCAGAAGCCGCCGGTCCCCTCCGGTCGGGCGTGCGCCCGGATGGTGTGGGTGTGGGTGTGCCCGTTGAGCCACAGGATCAGATTCGGGTAGCGCAGCAGCATCGCCAGCAGCTCGTCGGCGTGCACCAGGTCGTCGCCGGGGTGGAACACCGACTCGGCGGTGTTGCCCATCGTGACCGAGTTGTGGTGGCTCAGGATCACCGCGAGCCGGTTGGTGGCCACGCACTCGGCCAGCCCGGCCTCCAGCCACTCGAACTGCCCCTTCGGGATGGCGCCGTCCGCGCCGATCAGCCGGTTGCACGTGTCCAGCCCGAACAGCCGCAGGTGCCGGCCGATGTCGGCCGACCAGTAGGTGGTGCCCGAGTCGACATGGCCCTGGGTCCAGCCGTGGCCGACCGGTCCGGGCCCCCCGCCGGTGTCCTCCAGGTGGGCGGCCATGAAGTCGGTGCCCTGCAGCAGCCGGCGCTGCGGGTCTGCGCCTACTCGCTTGAACCCGCCGACCACGGCGAACTGCTGGCGGACGTGGTTGAGCATGCGCTGCAACGGGCTGGTGTCCAGGGCCAGGCCGTTGAGGTGGTCGGTCATCCAGGAGGGGAACGTGTAGTACTTCACGCCGCCGGTGGCCAGCGTCCGCAGCGAGTCGTCCTGGCCGATGAAGCCGTTGAACAGCACGTCGTGGTTGCCGAACACGCTGTACCAGGGTGCGGGCATCCCCGGGCTGGTGACCTCGGTGCTGACCACCGCGTCGAGCAGGCCGGGCACCGCCGGGAAGCCGTACGCGCCCCACGGGTCGTTCGACGGATCGTCGGGGTGGTACGCGTAGCCGGCCTCGGGCCAGGCCTCGACGCCCTCATAGACGCCTGGGGTGCCGGAGTCGGCGAGCACGGGGACCCCGTCCATCACCTTGATGTACCAGCGGGTCTCCAGGTTCGAGATCTGGTCCGAGGAGTCACCGGTGTTGACCACGGCGGCCATCGGCGCCCCGGTCACCGGCGAGAACGCCGCGTCGTGGAACGCCTGCACCATCTGGGCCTGCACGAACAGCGAGAGTGCGGCCTGGGGCCGGTTCGTGCCGGGCAGCAGCGTGGTGGTGAAGGCGTTGGGCGGCTCGAGGCGGGCCGGGGTCTGCGTGTCCTGGATGTGGATGTCCGAGGTGTGCCCGAGGTAGGCGATCGAGCGCCGGGCCCCAGGGAGCACGTCGTCGGTCACGAGGTCGGTCCGTACGATGACGGGCTCGCCGGCCGAGGTGTGCAGCGTGCGGTAGCCACGGTTCCCCGTGGTGGCCTGTCGGATGGTCTGTTGCAGAGTCGAGGGGATGTCCGCGGGCTTGACCGGCTCGGTCAGCGCCTTGGCCAGTGCGGCCTGCGGAAGGCCGACGGTCGCGGCCAGTCCGCCCGTGAGCGCCAGGAACGATCGCCGGCTCAGCGAGCCGAACGGCGCCGCACCGCCAGTGCCCATCCCGCCACCTCCCGGCCGCAGGCTGCCTGCCCACGCGTCCGGGCCGCACCTTAGGGGATGCCCGCTACGCGATCCGGGAGGCGGTGGCCCCGCGGGCCGCGCCGGTCACCCGGCCCGGCGGCGCGTCAGCCCAGCGGCTTGACCAGGGGGAACAGGATCGTCTCGCGGATGCCCACGCCCGTCAGGTTCATGAGCAGCCGGTCGATGCCCAGCCCCATCCCGCCGGTCGGCGGCATCCCGTACTCCAGCGCGCTCAGGAAGTCCTCGTCGATCCGCATGGCCTCGGGGTCGCCGGCCGCCGCGCGCAGCGACTGGGCGACCAGCCGCTCGCGCTGGTCCACCGGGTCGACCAGCTCGGAGTAGGCCGTGGCCTGCTCGGCGCCGAACATGACCAGGTCCCACTTCTCGGCCAGCAGAGGCTGGTCGCGGTGCGGGCGGGTCAGCGGCGAGTTCTCCTTCGGGAAGTCGGTGTAGAAGACCGGGGCGACGGTCTGGCCCTCGCAGAGATGCTCGTAGAGCTCCTCGACCAGCTGGCCCCAGGTCCGTTCGGGGGCCAGCTCCAGGCCCAGCCGCTCGGCGTGCCCACGCAGGACGACCACCGGGGTGTCGACCGTGACCTCCTCGCCCAGCGCGTCCGAGACCGCCTGCAGGATCGGCACGACCGGCCAGTCGCCGGACAGGTCGTACTCGGTGACGTTCCCGTCGGCGTCGGTGTGCCGGGCCACCGGCGAGCCGTACACGGCGGTGGCGGCGTCCTGGACGAGCTGCTGGGTGAGCAGCCGCATGCTCGTGTAGTCGCCGTACGTCTCGTAGAGCTCCAGCGACGTGAACTCGGGGTTGTGCTTGAAGTCCGCGCCCTCGTTGCGGAACTGGCGGCCGATCTCGAACACCTGCTCCATGCCGCCCACGATCAGCCGCTTGAGGTGCAGCTCGGTGGCGATGCGCAGGTACAGCTCCAGGTCGTAGGCGTTGATGTGCGTGGTGAACGGTCGGGCGTTCGCGCCGCCGTGGATGACCTGCAGGACCGGGGTCTCCACCTCGACGAAGCCCCGCGAGTGCAGGGTCTGGCGGATGGCGGCGACCGCGGTCGCGCGCGCGTAGGCCAGCTCGCGAGCACGCGGGCGCACGATCAGGTCCACGTGCCGGGCGCGCACGCGGGCCTCGGGGTCGGTCAGGCCCTTGTGCTTCTCCGGCAGCGGGCGCAGCGACTTGCTGGTCAGCGCGAACGACTCGGCCTCGACGGTCAGCTCGCCGCGCCGGCTGGTGATGACCTCGCCGGTGACCCCGACGTGGTCGCCGAGGTCCAGGTCGTGCTTCCAGTGGTCGAACCGCTCCTGACCCACGCCGGCCAGGGACACCATCACCTGGAGGTCCCCTGATCCGTCACGCAGCGTGGCGAACGACAGCTTGCCGCTGTCGCGCTTGAGCAGGATCCGGCCCGCGACGCCCACCTGGATGCCGGTGCGCGTGTCCGGGGCCAGCTCGCCGGCCAGCGCGCGGACCTCGGCCAGCGTGTGGGTGCGCGGATAGCCGACCGGGTAGGGGTCGATGCCCTTGGCCTTCAGCCGGTCCAGCTTCTCGCGGCGGATCCGGACCTGCTCGGGGAGCTGGTCGGCCGGTGCTGCCACCGGTGCGGCCTCGGGGGGATCGGAGATCTGCTCGCTCACCCGCAGAGCGTAGTCGGCGCTCGCACGTATCAGGTCCTCGGCGAGGGCGGCGGCCCGCAGGGATGGTCCGGCGCCACCGGCGGGCCCGCGTCCTACGCTGCTCCGGTGACCGCCCCACCCGCCGGCCCGCCGACAGTCGATGTCGTGCGCGCGATCCGCTACGTCACGCCGCTGCGGGAGGGCGGGTCGCTGCCCGGCCTGATGGAGGCCGACGACGACGGCCTGTACGTGGTGAAGTTCCGCGGCGCCGGCCAGGGGCTCAAGGCGCTGGTGGCCGAAGTGATCTGCGCCGAGCTGGCCGGCGCCCTGGGTCTGCCGGTGCCGCGCTGGACGCCGATCGCGGTCCCCGCGGCGCTGGCCCCCGCCGAGCCCGACGAGGAGGTGCAGCACCTGCTGCGCGCCTCGGCCGGGCTCAACCTGGGCGTGGACTTCCTCCCGGGGGCGCTTGACGTCGGGCCGATGCCCGTCGTGGATCCGGGGCTGGCCGGGCGGATCCTCTGGTTCGATGCGCTGGTCGCCAACGTCGACCGCTCCTGGCGCAACCCCAACCTGCTGCTGTGGCACCGGCAGCCGTACCTGATCGACCACGGTGCGGCGCTGACCTTCCACCACTCCTGGCGCCCGGGCCGCTCCGACCAGGTCGATCGGTACGCCGCAGGCCGCTACGCCGTGGCCGACCACGCCCTGATCGAGTGCCGGCCCGATGTCGTCGCCGCGGCGGCCGGGGCGGCCCGCCTCGACTGGCCCGGCGTCCTGGCGGCTGCGGTGTCCGCGGTGCCCGACGAGTGGCTCGACGACCAGTTCCCCGACCCGCAGGCCACCCGCTGCGCCTACCGGCAGTTCCTGGCCGCACGTCTGGCTGCACGCTCGCACTGGGAGCCGGCGCTGGTCGCCGACGTCGCCGCGGGCGCTCGACGCGACGAGCAGGGCCGGCGCATCCCCGACCGGCCGCCGCAGGGTCCGCCGGACTGGATCCCCGAGGTCCGGCGAGGGCCGGCCTCGTGACCGCCGTCCCCGCCGAGCGCCCCCCGGTCGAGGCGTCGGCGTTCGAGTACGCGGTGCTGCGCGTCGTCCCGCGGGTCGACCGCGGCGAGTTCGTCAACGGGGCGGTGCTGCTCTACTGCCAGTCGCGCGGGTTCCTCGGGGTGCGGGTGCGGGCCGACCTGTCGGCGGTCACCGCCCTGTGCCCGCAGGCCGACCTGGCCACGATCCAGGAGGCGCTGGCCGCCCTGGTCGTGTCCGTGACCGGTGAGGGGCGCGACGATGCCGACCCCGGGCGGCGGTTCCGGTGGATGACCGCCCCGCGCAGCGCGGTCCTGCAGCCCGGACCGATCCATACGGGGGTGACCACCGATCCGGACGCGGAGCTGGGCCGGATCGCGGCGCGGATGCTCGAAGCAGGGCCGGCGGCGTAGGCGCCGGCCGGGAGCAGCTGCCGTACAAATGGGGTGTCCCCGCCGGAGCGACGGGGGAGCAACTCCGGCGGGGACGGGAGAACTTTAGCCCACGATTGCCGGCTCCGTGGCACATCTGGCTGCTCGACGGGTCGCGTGTGGTGAGAAGCACATCGCATCGGCGAGGCCGGGTGGACGGCGCGATCCGGGGTCGATCAGCGCAGGCTGAACATCCCGCGCAGGAAGTCCGCCAGGCGTGCCTCGTCGACTGCGAGCCGGCGGTAGGCGGCGCAGTCCGGATCGCGGGTCACCAGCACGACCTCGGTCTCGCCCAGGCGCAGGACCAGGCTGTCCACGATCAGCCGTGACCCGTCGGGCCGGGGCACGCGATGGATGAGCTGCCAGCGCTGGCTGGCGCGCCCGGCCAGCTCGCGGACCTCGTTGTCGGTCAGCGGCGTCGGCGGTGCGTCGACCCGAACGCGCGCGGGACCGGACAGCATCCGCTCGGCGACCAGCCTGGCGACCCCCGGCACCGAGTGCAGGGACAGTCGGTGGATGCCCAGGGGGTCGATGCGGTCCAGGCCGACGACGTCCTGGCCGAACAGGGAGATCAGCCAGCGCCAGGGCTCGTCCAGCTCACCAGGATGACCGCGCCGGATGTCCAAGACCCCGACCGAGGTCTGGGCCAGACCGGCCAGCAGCCCCAGATCCCCGACGATCTCGGCCTCCGGCTGGCCCGGGACGCGGTGCAGCACGCCGCGGGCCGCCAGCGCCCGCACCGCCTCGGCGAGCACCTCGTCGTTCGACCCGGCCAGCGCGGGCACGTCGCCGAGCACCACGGCCATCTCGGCCTGGGTGTAGGCGCCCAGCCCGACCGGCCCGGTGCCCACGAGCTCGCCGAGCTCGGCGAGCAGCTGCGCGGACGTGCTCTGGGTCATTGCTCCTCCTCGATGCCGATGAAGACCTGGCGCAGCGGGACCGCGGGGATCACGTGCGCCTGGATCTTGAGCTCGCGTGCGCCGATCTGGACGGCCACCGGCTCCGCGATGCCGTGGGGCGGGTCGAAGCTCAGGACAGGATCGGGATGGGTCAGCGCCTGGATCCCGCTCGGGCGCAGCGGGGCCGTCCAGTTGAGCAGCGGCAGCTCGCCGAACAGTCCGTGGCCCAGATCCGGGGCGAAGGCGGCCCGCGGCAGCAGCTCGCCGGGCTCCTGGGTGACCGGCGCGGCGAACAGGTCGCCGGCGGGACCGACCGGGGCCACGTCCGGGCTGAGCACGTCGGCCCAGGTCCGCCCGGACGACTCGGCCGGCTCCTCGGTGCGCAGCCGGCCGAATGCGCCCAGCGCACGGGCGCTCTCCCGGGCGGTCACGGCGGCCGGCGGGCGCAGCAGGATCGGCCGGGTGTCCACATTGGCCGACAGGCCCCAGGGGCCGACGTTCTTCTTCGTGATCCGGTACAGCAGGTAGTCGCGGATGTGGATCAGGTCGTGCCAGCGCGGGAGCTGGCCCTTCTTGAATGTGGCCTTGGTGCGCTCCAGCTGGATCCAGGTGCCGGCGACGGCCTTGCCGTGCAGGGCCTCGCGGACCAGGGGACCGTCCAGGCCGTAGTCGGGGGTCCGGCGCTTGTCGACGGTCCGGTGGTGGCTGGACAGGCGCTGGCGGCTGGTCGGGAAGATCCAGCCGGCGTACAGGTCGTCGTCGCCGATGAGGACGTGCGCGCCCTGCAGGACGTTGACCATCCGGGGGATCGACAGCCCGCGCCGGACCAGGTCGGCCAGCAGCCGGACCTCCTCGTCGGTGGCCCGCTCCACGGCCTTCGAGAGCTTGGGGGAGAAGTCGCCGGCCGAGGCCGCGATCCTCACCAGCATCGCCAGCCGGTGCCGCTGCGCCGCGCGCGTGGGCGCCGGGTCGATCGCTGCTTGCGCCGGCTCGATGGCTGCTTGCGACATGGCCCTCCTCTGCCGATGCGCATCGTAGGCGGATCGCGAAGCACCGGCGGCACGGCCTGGTGGCAGCGCCCACCGCGACCGCCGGGCTCGCGCACCGTGACAGGCGGATGACGGTTCAAGCAGGCAGACTGGAGCGATCGGTGCCGACCGGAGGTGACCTGGTGGACATGCTGATCGCGGGGTCGACGGTGTCGTCGGGCCCCTTCGACCTCATCTCGGGCATCCCCGTGCACGCGCTGGTGGTCCACGCGGTCGTGGTCCTGGTGCCGCTGGCCGCGATCGGAGCGGTCGTGATGGCCGCGTGGCCTCGGTTCTCGCGCAGGCACGGCTGGCTGGTGGCGGCGGTGTCGGTGGTCGCCGCGGCCTGCGCGTTCGTCGCCAAGCTGGCCGGCGATGCCCTGGTGGTGCGCTTCGGCGAGCCGGGCTTCGACCATGCTGCCTACGGGACCTGGATGCCCTGGTTCGCCCTCGCGCTGTCGGCCGTGACCATCGCGCTCTGCTGGGTGGATCGGGCGGCTCCGGTCGAGGGCCCGAACCCGCGGCGCACGCTGCGCCTCGTGCTGGCGTGCGCGACCGTCGTGGTGGCGATCGCCAACGGCTACTGGGTCTTCAAGACCGGTGACTCGGGCGCTCGCTCCGTGTGGACCGGCCGCGTGCCGCAGTAGCGCCCGCAGGAGCGCGGGGGCCGGTCAGCTCTTGTAGCGGCTGCGCGCGATCATCCAGCCGCTGAGGAAGCCGGCGACCAGCAGCGCGGCCAGCATCACCCAGCCCGGCGCGGTCACGGTGAACCAGAGGAAGTGCAGGGACACCTGCTCGGTGTTGCTGAACACGAAGATCAGGCTGACAGCGAAGATCGCGATGCCGGTGATCCACCGCGGCGTGAGCCGGAAGCCCTGCTCGGGGAACTGCTCGCTCAACGTGGTCTCCCTCCCTGGCGCCTTGCCGAATCGTGGCATAGAGCCGCCCCCGAACCCCGATCACGCCCGAACCCCGGCTGCCGCGGCTTTCGGGCGTGACCTGTGCCACTCGATGGTGCACTCTGGGGCGATGGGCGACGAGGTGTCCGGGCAGTCGTTCTCCCGCGCGGACCGCAAGCGGTACCGGGAGAAGGTCCACCGGTGTCTGGACGTGCTGGCCAGGATGCTGGCCGAGGAGGTCTTCGAGTTCGAGTCGCCGATGACCGGGATGGAGGTCGAGCTCAACCTGGTCGACGCCGACGGGAATCCCGCGCTGCGCAACGACCTGGTGCTGGCCAGCATCGACGACCCCGCGTTCGTCCAGGAGCTCGGCCAGTTCAACCTCGAGATCAACGTGCCGCCCAAGAGCCTGATCGGCGACGGGCTCATCGGCTACGAGTCCTCGGTGCGCGAGCAGCTCAACGCCGGCGAGGCCCGGGCCAACGCCGCGGGCGCCCGCATGGTGATGATCGGCATCCTGCCCACCCTGACCACCGAGCACATGACCCCGGCCTCGCTGAGCAGCAACAACCGCTACGCGCTGCTGGACGAGCAGATGCTCACCGCGCGCGGCGAGGACCTGCACCTGGACATCCGCGGGCCGGTCGAGCACCTGGAGATGTGGTCGGACTCGATCGCGCCGGAGGCCGCCTGCACCAGCGTGCAGTTCCACCTGCAGGTCAGCCCCGACGAGTTCGCCTCGCACTGGAACGCGGCCCAGTGCCTGGCGGCCGCGCAGGTCGCCATCGGCGCGAACTCGCCCTACTTCCTGGGCTACGAGCTCTGGCGCGAGACCCGGATCGCCCTGTTCACCCAGGCCACCGACACTCGCCCCGCGGAGATGAAGGCCCAGGGGGTGCGCCCGCGCGTCTGGTTCGGGGAGCGCTGGATCACCAGCGTGTTCGACCTGTTCGAGGAGAACCTGCGGTACTTCCCCTCGCTGCTGCCGGTGCTCGAGGAGGAGGATCCCGTCGAGGCCCTGGAGAGCGGGCGGGCGCCGTCCCTGGCCGAGCTGCGGCTGCACAACGGGACGGTCTGGCGCTGGAACCGGCCGGTGTACGACGTGCGCCACGGCCGCCCGCACGTGCGCGTGGAGAACCGGGTGCTGCCGGCCGGCCCCACGGTGGTGGACATCCTGGCCAACGGCGCCCTGTACTTCGGGGCGCTGCGCTCGCTGGCCTACGCCGACCGGCCGGTCTGGTCGCGGATGTCCTTCGGGGCAGCCGAGGACAGCTTCAACGCCGCCTGCATCCGGGGACTGAATGCGACCGTGTTCTGGCCGGACCTGGGCGAGCTGCCGGCCAGCGAGCTGATCCTGCGCCGGCTGCTCCCGCTCGCCTACGAGGGCCTGGATGCGTGGGGTGTCGACGCGCCAATCCGCGACCGCCTGCTCGGGATCATCGAGGCCCGGTGCACCTCGGGTCAGAACGGCGCCACCTGGCAGGTCCGCTCGGTGCGCGCGCTGCAGGATCGTGGGATGGACCGGGCCGAGGCGCTGCGCGTGATGACCCAGGAGTACGTCGAGCGGATGCACACCAACGAGCCGGTGCACACCTGGGAACCGGTCTGACGCGGGGCACCCTCTGGCGGGGCACCCGCCGGCGCGGCACCCTCAGCCGGCGCGCGAGCGGGCGGCCCGGCGCAGGGGCACCGCGACCAAGGCGACCAGCGCGAAGCTGGCCAGGGCGACCAGCACGATCGTCGGCCCGGGCGGGACGTCCACCGAGAACGAGATCAGCAGCCCGCTGACCGCGGCGAACAGCCCCATCAGCATCGCCGCGCCGAGGGTGGTGCGGAACGACCGGGTCACCTGCTGGGCGGCGGCGACCGGCACGATCATCATGGCGCTGACCATCAGCAGCCCGACGACCTGCATGCCCACGACGACGGTGATCGCGGCCATCACCGCGATGAGCCGGCTGGTCAGGCGCACGTCGATGCCCTGGACGGCGGCCACGTCGGGATCCATCGCCACGACGAACATCTCGCGGCCGAAGACGGCGGTGATCGCCAGCAGCACCACCACCAGGATCGCCAGGCTCCAGATGTCGTCGGTCGAGACCGTCGACAGCGAGCCGAACAGGTAGCTGTTGAGCACGGACGTGGCCTGATTGCCGGCCAGCGACACCAGCATCACGCCGCCGGCGATGCCCCCGTAGAAGATCAGCGCGAGCGCCAGGTCGGCGGCGGTGCGCGAGCGCTCGCGGATCAGCTCGACGAGCAGGGCGCCGGCCGCGGCCACCACCATCGCCGTCGGGATCGGCGCCGTGCCCAGCAGCAGGGCCAGGCCGATGCCGGTGGTCGCGATGTGGCCCATGCCGTCGCCGAGCAGCGCCATCCGGCGCTGGACCAGGAAGATCCCGACAAGCGGGGCGATCGGCCCGAACAGGGCGGCGGTCAGCAGCGCCCGCTGCATGAAGTCGTACTGGAGCAGATCGAGCATCAGCCCTCCAGGAGCGCGGGTGGCTGTCGGTCGTCGCTGTCGTGGTGGACCTCGCCCCAGGCAGGGGGTGCGTCGGGGCCGTCGTGCACGATCCGCCCGCTGTCCAGGACGATCGCCCGGGTCACCAGCCCGGCCATCGACCCCAGCCCGTGGGCCACCATGACCACCGTGTGCCCGGGCAGCGCGGCCAGGGTCTGGCTGAGCCGCTGCTGGTTGGCCAGGTCGATGCCGGCGGTCGGCTCGTCGAGGACGAGGGTGTCCCCGCCGGTGGCGATCGCGCGGGCCACCATCGCACGGCGCTGCTGCCCGCCGGACAGCGTGTCCAGCCGGTCCGCGCGGCGGTCGGCCAGGCCCACCACCTCCAGGGCGTGCCGCACCGCGTCCCGGTCCGCGCGGCGCAGCGGGCGCACCCGGGTGCGCGGGCCGTACCGCCCGGACAGGACCAGCTCGCCGACGCTGATCGGCACCCCGGTCGCGCCGGGCAGGCGCTGGGGCACGAACGAGATCCGCGACCAGTCGCGGTAGCGGCTCAGTGGGGTCCCGTGGATGCGGATCTGGCCGTGCGAGAGCGGCTGGAGCCCGAGCAGCGCCCGGATCAGAGTGGTCTTGCCCGAGCCGTTGGCGCCGAGCACCGCGACGAAGCTGCCGCGCTCGATGGTCAGGTCCAGGTGGTTGAAGATGTGGACGCCGTCGAACTCGACGCACCCGCCGATCATCTCGAAGGCCGGCGCGTCGACCCCGGCGGCCGGGGCCCCGGGCTCCGGTTCGGCCGGCTGGCTCACGAGCAGCCCTGGCCGGCGTGCAGGGTGTCGGCGTTGGCCAGCATGAGCGAGACGTAGCCGTGGTCCTCGGTGTTGCCCTCGATCGGGTCGAGCACCGCGACCGTGGCCCCGGTCTCGTCGGCGATGGTCGCCGCGGCCTCGGGGGAGAGCAGCACCTCGGCGTAGATGGTCGTGATCCCCTTCTCGCTCACCAGGTCGGAGATCTCCGCGAGCCGCGCCGGGCTGGGCTCGGCCTCCGGCGAGAGCCCGGAGATGCCCACCTGGGTGAAGCCGTAGGCCGCGGCGAGATAGCCGAACGCGGCGTGGCTGACGACCATGGTCGTGATCGAGCACTGCGCCAGCTGCGCGCTGATGTCCTGGTCCAGGGAGTCCATCTGCGTGGCCAGCGGTGCGGCGTCCGCGGTGACTCCGAGCTTGGTCAGCGCCGCCGCGACGTTGGCCCCCATGGCCGCCACGTTCTTCGGGTCCAGCCACACATGCGGATCCAGGTCCTGGGGATGATCCGGGTCGCTGGCGATCTTGGTGATCCCGGCCGTCACGTCCAGCGCGTGGTCGCCGGCCTCCTGCCTGGCGGCCTGCTCCACCGCGGGGATCAGCCCCGGCAGGTAGGCCACCAGGTCGGCGTCGGCGATCTGCGCCACCTGGGCCGGGGAGAGCTCGTAGTCGTGCGGCTCGACCCCGGCGGGGGTCAGCTGGATCACCTCGGCCGAGTCGCCCACGACCTGCTGGACGGCGAACGTGGTCGGGTACATGTCGGTGACGATCGTCGGCTTGCCGGTGCCGGTCGAGGGTGCGTCCGGGTCGTCCGGGCCGGTGCAGCCGGTCACGCCGACGAGCAGGATCCCCGTGACGAGGATCGATCCAAGGGTCCGAGTTCGCATGCGGCGGAGTCTGCTCTTCGTGGGAATGATTGTCAAAACCATGCCCGGCGCGCTAGCCTCCCGGGGTGACCCGGCAGCCAGCCCCGCGCGCCACGCGCCAGCGCACCGCCGTGCTGACGGCGCTCGAAGGTGCCACCGACTTCCTCAGCGCGCAGGAGCTGCATGCGCGCCTGCGCAGCGAGGGTCACAGCGTCGGCCTGTCGACCGTGTACCGCACGCTGCAGACGCTGGCCGGCGCCGCCGAGGTGGACGTGGTGGTCGCCGCCGACGGCGAGGCCCGCTACCGCAGCTGCTCCGCGGAGCACCACCACCACCTGATCTGCCGGCGCTGCGGGCGCACCGAGGAGGTCCGCGACTCGACGGTCGAGAGCTGGGCCGCCCGAGTGGGGGCCGAGCACGGCTTCAGTGGCGTCACCCACACTCTGGAGGTCTTCGGCCTGTGCCCAGGCTGCGGTCCGGAAGCCGGCGCGGACGCCTGACCGGTGGCGCAGCCTCGCGTCGAGCCGCAGTCTCAGATCGAGTAGTCCTCGATCTCCTCCCACACGCCGGCCTCGGTCGTGTGCATGCCGAACTCCTCGCTGTGCCCGGACACCTGCATCTCCAGCTGGTCGACGCGGTTGAGCAGGTTGACGATCGCGTTGCCGATCAGGTCGGGCTGGTTCGCGTGGTCCAGATCGGGTCGGTCGGTCGCGGTGTGCTTGCGGGTGCGCGAGATGACCTGCCCGGGCACGCCGACGACCACCGAGTTGTCGACGACCGTGCGCACCACGACCGAGTTGCTCCCGATGCGAGCGTCATGCCCGACCTCGATGGGGCCTAGCACCTTCGCGCCGGCCCCGATGGTGACCCGGTCGCCGATCGTGGGGTGCCGCTTGCCGGGGTCGAGGCTGACCCCGCCCAGGGTCACCCCGTGGTAGATCGTGCAGTCGCGGCCGACCTCGGCGGTCTCGCCGATGACCACGCCCATCCCGTGATCGATGAAGAGCCCCGGGCCGAGCGTGGCGCCGGGATGGATCTCCACGCCGGTCAGCGCCCGGGCGGTCTGCGAGACCGCGCGGGCGCTGAACAGGTGCTCCCGGCGCCACAGGGCGTTGCTGAGCCGGTGCGCCCAGACCGCGTGCAGCCCGGAGTAGAGCAGGGCGACCTCAGCCCGAGAGCGGGCGGCCGGATCGCGCTCGAAGACCGCGTCCACGTCGCTGCGCATGTCAGCGACGACGTGGGCTGCAACCTGGCGGCTGCGCGCGAGGACGGTCGCCGGCCTGCGGACAGCGGATCGGTCCGTCGCGACCACCTACTCGACGAGGTCGGCGAACAGCGCGGTCGACAGGTAGCGCTCGCCGGAGGAGGGGATGACGACCACGATGGTCTTGCCGGCGTTCTCCGGCCGGGAAGCGACCTCGCGAGCGGCCCAGATCGCCGCGCCGGACGAGATGCCCACGAGCAGGCCCTCCTCGGCGGCGGCACGGCGGGCCGTGCTCATGGCGTCGGCGGCCTCCACCGTGACGACCTCGTCGTAGATGGTCGTGTCCAGCACGGCCGGGACGAAGCCGGCGCCGAGGCCCTGGATCGGGTGCGGGCCCTTGGCGCCACCGGAGAGCACCGGCGAGGCGGCCGGCTCCACGGCGATCATCTGCACCGAGGGCTTGCGCTCCTTGAGCACCTGCCCGACCCCGGTGATCGTGCCGCCGGTGCCCACCCCGGACACCACGATGTCGACGGTGCCGTCGGTGTCGTTCCAGATCTCCTCGGCGGTCGTCCGGCGGTGGACCTCCGGGTTGGCCGGGTTCTCGAACTGCTGCGGGATGATGTAGTTCGGGTTCTCGGCGGCCAGCTCCTTGGCCTTGGCGATCGCGCCGCCCATGCCCTCCGGGCCGGGGGTCAGGATCAGCTCGGCACCGTAGGCCTTGAGCAGGATCCGCCGCTCCTTGCTCATGGTCTCGGGCATCGTCAGGATGCACTTGATGCCGCGCGCCGCGCAGACCATCGCCAGGGCGATGCCGGTGTTGCCGCTGGTGGGCTCCACGAACACGGTGTCCGGGCCGATCTTGCCGGCCGCCGCGGCCGCGTCGATCATGGACAGGCCGATGCGGTCCTTGACCGAGCTGGCGGGGTTGTAGAACTCGAGCTTGGCCAGCACGGTGCCGCCCGCGCCGTCAGTCACCCGGTTGAGCCGGACGAGGGGGGTGTTGCCGATGAGGCCGGTCACGTCGTCAGCGATGCGCATGGGCGGAATCCTAGCCGCGTCGCGGAATTCTTCAATCGGGAGGTTGCGAAACCAATGCGGCACCGGGGAGAGGCTGCTGGGGGGCCCCCGTTCACCGGCGAGCGAGCGGGTGTCGGGGGTGCCCGGGAGGATGGCCCTCGGTGAAGCGCTGCGCCGCGATGAGACGCATCGCCCCGCTGGCTAGGCTGCGGGCGGTCCCAGCCGGGCATCCGGTGAAGCGGGGCGCGTGGGCGAGGGGAGGCTGGTCATGACGGTGGAGCCGACCGCGGGCACCCCGCTGGCCGAGACCGCCCTGGGCCGGCGCGACGTGCCCAAGCGCGTGGTCGTGATCGCCAGCGCGCGGGTCGTGGCCCTGGTGGGGCTCACCCTGCTCGTCTATCGGCTGCTGCCGATCGAGGAGTCGACGGGCTTCTGGGTCGCCGTGAGTGCCTCCGTCGCACTGGTCGCCCTCGGGGTGGCCTTCGTGGTGCTGCTCAGCCGGATCTCTCGCTCCCCGAACCCGCTGGTCGCCGGGATCGAGGCGCTGAGCCTGGTCTTCGGCCTGTTCCTGTGCCTGTTCGCGTTCATCTACGTGAGCCTGTCGGCGATCGACTCCGAGGCGTTCTCCGCGCCGATCGACAAGGTGGCCGGCATCTACTTCTCCATGACGATCCTGGCCACCGTGGGCTTCGGCGACATCTCCGCGGCATCCCACGCCGCGCGCATCGCGGTGACCTTCCAGATGGTCCTGGACATGGTCCTCATCGGGGCCGCGCTCAAGCTCCTCGCGGGGGCCACCCGGCGGGCCGTCGAGCGAGCCGGGGCCGGGGCCGGGGCCGCCGGCACGGACGGCACGTCGATTCCCGGCAGCAAGTCCAGCACCGCCACAACTTCGAGTACCGAGGGGGAGTGAGCCCGATGGCACAGCACTGGTTCCGCACCGACGTGGCAGCCCGGATGGCCGAGCGCACCGCGCTGCTGGCCGCGATCGCCTCGACCGGCCGGACGTTCGGCCGCGGCCTGATGCCGCGGACCCTGGCCGGCCAGGCGGTCGCGACCGGACTCACCGGGTCGGTCAACCACGGGCTGCTCGTCACCACCCAGTCGGCCATGTGGGCCGGACTCTCGCTGGCGGCCCCGCGGATCCTGCCCGCGCCCGAGGGCGATGACCCGACCGGCTCGGAGATGAACCGGGTGCGCCTGCTGGTGTACGGCGCCTATGCCGCCGGTGCGGTGGCCGCCCCCCAGCTCGAGCGCCTGATCCCGCAGCGCCCGGGGGAGTCGGTCACGCGCAGCCTGGCGCGCACCTCGCTGATCCGCCTGGGCCGGGTGTCGCGCGCCGGCGTGGTGAGCGCGGTGCTGGCCGACGCCAGCTTCTCCACGCTGCGCAGGACCGAGATGTCGCCCACGCGCCGGCGTGCGCTGAGCAGCGGGCTCGGGCTGGCCGCGGGGGTGGGCCTGGCGACCGCGGCGGTGCACGGCGAGCGGACCCGGCGCGCCGAGGCCACCGGCCAGCCCGTGCCCCCGCTCGCCCCGGCTACCGTGGCCGTGGGCCTCACGACCGCCGTGGGCCTCACGCTGCTGGGCAAGTCCGAGACCTACGCGGCCCGCGGGGTCGGCGAGCTGCTGCCCGAGGCGGTGCCCGCGCGCGTGCGCACCGCGCTCGGGCACGCCACCGCCCTGGGCCTGCTGGGCGTGGGGATCTGGCAGGGCATGGAGCGCCTCTACGAGAAGATCGAGGCCGGCGGAGACTCGGTCGAGACGCTGCATCGCGAGGCCCCGACCGGTGCCCATGTGTCGGGCGGGCCGGCCAGCGCCGTGCCCTGGCTGACGATGAGCCGCGAGGGTCGCAGGTTCGCCGCGCTCCCGCTGACCGTCTCCGAGATCGAGACCGTGATGGGCTCGGCGCGCACCGAGCCGGTGCGCGCCTTCATCCCCCTGGTCCCGGGGGAGACCCCGGAGCAGCGGGCCGATCGCGCCCTGCTGGAGATGGACGCGCTGGGCGCCTTCGACCGGTCGGTGATCGTGCTCTGCTCGCCGACCGGCACCGGCTACATCAACTACGTGATGGCCGAGGCCGTCGAGTTCCTCACGCGCGGGGACTGCGCGATCGTGACCACCCAGTACTCGCTGCGCCCGTCCTTCCTGTCCTTGGACCGGGTCGGGCTGGGCCGGGCGAACGCCACCGCGCTGTTCCGGGCCGTGCACCAGCGGATCGCCGCGATGCCCGAGGGGTCGCGACCGCGCGTCGTGCAGTTCGGCGAGAGCCTCGGGGCGCACACCGGCCAGGATGTCTACCTGCACCGCGGCACCGCCGGCTTCGCGGACATGGGCATCGAGCGGGCCCTGTTCATCGGGACTCCGGACGCCTCGGGCTGGGCCAAGTCCTGGCGCGCGGACCGGGCCGGCACCGACCCGAACGGCGAGGTGGTGGAGGTCGACTCCTTCGAGCAGTTCCAGGCGCTTGCCGACGAGCGTCGGTCGGCCGCCCGGATCTTCCTGGTCAGCCACGACGAGGACCCGATCACGAAGTTCGGCCCCGAGCTGCTCATCCGCCAGCCCGACTGGCTGGACCCCGACCGCAGCCGGCGCCCGGCGGGCATCCCGGCCGAGATGGACTGGGTGCCGCTGACCACGTTCTTCCTCACCGTCGCCGACGTGCTCAACTCGATGACCGTGGTGCCCGGCCAGTTCGGCGCCGAGGGGCACGACTACCGCGAGGACCTGGCCCGGTTCGTCAGCGTCGCCTTCGACCTGCCATGCACCGTCGAGGAGCTGGCCGCGATCGAGCTGGCGCTGCGGGCCCGCGAGCTGCGGATCGCCGGCGAGCGCCTCATCGTGGACCGGCTCAGCGCCGCGAAGGAGAGCGTCAGCGGGGTCTTCGAGTCCTGGCAGGTCGACTCCGGGACCATGCAGCGGCTGCTCGCCGACGGGGTGGGCATCGCAGTCGAGGGGGCGTCGCCGCCCCGGGCGATGCCGTGAACTCTCTGGACCTGGCGCTCCTGCTGGTCCTGATGCTGCTGGCCAGCATCACCCTGTCCAACGTCTCCAAGCTGGCCCACCGCTGGTACGTGCCGCTCGCGCTGGTGTGGACGTGGGCGTTCGTCCTGTTCGCCGGCCAGGCCGGCCTGGACGCCGAGGACATCTTCCTGACCGACGCGGTCAGCGGTCTGATCTGGGGTGGGGCGTGCCTGGTCGTGGTGGTCCTGGCACTGGCCCTCGGGGTCACGATGCCGCGGCTGCGTCCGCTGTTCGCCGACGAGCGGGTGACCAAGCAGTCCGGTCACCAGATCGCGTTCAAGACCCTCGTCGAGGTCCCGCTGGGCACGGTGGTGGTCGAGGAGATCGCGTTCCGCTCGGTGCTGCTGGGCCTGCTGATCCAGATGTACGGCCTGTGGGTCGGGATCCTCGGCTCGTCGCTGGTGTTCGGGCTCTGGCACATCCTGCCGGCGCTGGAGATGCACAGCGCCTCGGGGGTGGCCGACCGGCTGGGCAGCGGGTGGCGCGGCAAGCTGGCCACGGTCCTCGGCAACGTGGTGGCGACCGCCCCGGCCGGCGTGATGTTCGCCCTGCTGGCGGTCGCCAGCGGCAGCGTGCTCGCGCCGATGTTCCTGCACTGGGCGATGAACGCCTCGGGTGCGATCGCGGCGTGGCTGCTGCACCGGCATCTCACGGTGCGCGGGCGGCCGGCGCTGCCTAGTGCGCAAGGCCTGGAGACCGACGAGAGTGACGACGCCGACGACGTGGAGCCGAACTGAGCCGCTGCGGGCGTCAGCCGGCGATGCGCTCGGCCACCGGGTCGGCGGACTCCGCCCGTTCCGTCGACGGGTGCAGATGCGCGGCGATCTTGAGGCAGGCCTTGCCGAACGCCTCGAACTCCTCGGCCGTGAGCTGGTCGAGCAGGTGCGTGCGGACGCTCTCGACGTGGTCCGGGGCGGCCGCCACGATGGTGGCCAGACCCTTCTCGGTGAGGACGGCCCACATGCCGCGGGCATCCTGAGTGCAGACGTGCCGCTCGACCAGGCCGGCCTTGGCCATGCGGTCGATCTGGTGGGAGAGCCGGGAGCGTGAGAGCAGCGTCCGATCGGCCAGCGTGCTCATCCGCATGCGCTGGAGGGGGTCCTCGGAGAGCTCCACGAGGATCTGGTAGTCGGTGCCGGTCAGGCCGTGCTGCTCCTGCAGGTCCCGGGTGAGGCGGTCGGGGAGCAGCATGCTCGCCGCGATCCAACCGCGCCACAGCCGCTGCTCATCCTCGGAGAGCCAGCGTGTCATGGAGGGCATGATACTCGCCCCCGAGAGGACCTCCAACGTCTCGCTCACCCGCCTGGTCACGGCTCGCCTGGCCGCTCAGGGCAGCGTGAGGATCTCCGCGCCGTCCTCGGTCACCACCAGCGTGTGCTCGAACTGGGCGGTCCAGCTGCCGTCGGCGGTCACCGCGGTCCAGCCGTCGGACCACATGCGGTAGTCGTGCGTGCCCAGGGTCAGCATGGGCTCGATCGTGAAGGTCATCCCGGCGGCCATGATCGTGGTGGCGGACGGGTCGTCGTAGTGCGGGATGACCAGGCCGCTGTGGAACGACGTGCCGATCCCGTGCCCGGTGAAGTCGCGCACGACCCCGTAGCCGAATCGTCGCGCGTAGGACTCGATGACCCGGCCGATGACGTTGATCGGCCGGCCCGGCCGCACGGCGCGGATGCCGCGCTCGGTCGCCTCGCGGGTCCGCTCGACCAGCGCCCGGACGTCCTGCGCCACGTCGCCGACCAGGAACGTCGCGTTGGTGTCGCCGTGCACCCCACCCAGGAACGCGGTGATGTCGATGTTGCAGATGTCCCCGTCGCGCAGGACCGTGTCGTCGGGGATGCCGTGGCAGATGACCTCGTTGAGGCTGGAGCACAGGGACTTGGGGTAGCCGCGGTAGCCCAGCGTCGAGGGGTAGGCGCGGTGGTCGCAGAGGAACTCGTGGCCGATCCGGTCCAGCGCGTCGGTGGTGACCCCCGGCCGGATCGCGGCGCCGACCTCGGCCAGCGCCTGGGCGGCCAGCCGGCCGGCCACCCGCATCGCCTCGAGGGTGGCCGCGTCCTTGACCTCGGGCCCGCGGTAGGGGGCCGGTCCGGGGCGCCCCACGTACTCCGGAGCCGCGATGCCGCTGGGGACGGGCCGCCGGGCGGAGACGCGGCCGGGGCGCAGGGGGGCACGAGTTGCGGTGGGCATGGGACAAGGGTACGCAGGACCCGACGATCGGCGCGGCCGTTCCCGGGCGCCCGCGCGCATCCGCACCACCGTCCAGGAGGCCCGCATGTCCTATTGGTTCTGCTTGACGCACATGGCGGTCGAGCCCGATCAGGGGTGCGGCCACCAGCACCGGCTGGGCCCGTACGCGGACTCCGCCGGTGCCCAGGCCGCCCTCAAGCGGGCGCAGCAGCGCTCGGAGGAATGGGACGACGACCCGGTCTGGAACGACCCGCACACCGACTCCGAGGACTGAGCGCGGCGCGGGGCACGGATCGGCGGGCGGATCGGCCGGGGGGACGGCGGTTCCGGACGAATGGCCCCCGGCGAATGGCCCCCGAAATAAGGACACTGTCGAGCCTCTTGACGGCCGCATCGGGGTGGGCGGACTTCTAATCTTGAGGCCTCAACTTGTCCGCAGACTTCAGGGCCCGCACAGCGCACGCTGGCGGCTCTCGGGGGAATCCGGGCACCGTCGCGGGCGAAGGGGATCCCATGTCGAAAGACGGGCGGCAGCCTGGGCCCCCGCAGGCCGCGGGTTGGTACGTCGATCCGAAGGACGACGACCAGTACCTGTACTGGGACGGGAAGGCCTGGACCGGTCAGCGGCATCCGATCGTGGCGGGCAAGGAGCCGAGCCCCCGGTGGTTCGCGCCAGTGATGGGCGGCGCCGTGGTGGTCATCGTGCTGCTGATCGCGGCGATCGTCGTCGGGGCGTAGACCCGCGCGACTCCGCCAGGCGCGTCGACCCCTCCGTCAGTCCGGCGACGGAGGGGTCGAATGCTCAGCGGTAGGAGTGCTCCGGGCCGGGGTAGGTGCCGGCGACCACGTCCTCGGCCCAGCGGGTCACCGCGTCGGACAGGACCGCGCCGACCTCGGCGTAGCGCTTGACGAACTTGGGCGCTCGGCCGGGGGTGAGGCCGGCCAGGTCCTGCCAGACCAGGACCTGGGCGTCGGTCGCCGCACCCGCGCCGATCCCGATGGTGGGGATGGACAGGCTGCGGGTCACCTGCTCGGCCAGGTCGGCGGGGACGACTTCGAGTACGACGGCGAACGCACCGGCGGCCTGCATCGCCTTGGCGTCGCGCATGAGGATCTCGCCGTCCTCGCCGCGCCCCTGCACGCGGTACCCGCCGAACTGGTTGACCGACTGCGGGGTCAGGCCCAGGTGGGCCATCACCGGGATTCCCGCGGCGACCAGCGCCTCGACCTGCGGCAGCACACGGGCGCCGCCCTCCAGCTTGATCGCCTGGACTCCGGCCTCCTTCATGAAGCGGGTGGCGGTCTCCAGCGCCTGCGCGGGCGAGGACTGGTAGGAGCCGAACGGCAGGTCGCCCACGACCAGGGCGCGCGAGGAGCCGCGCACGACGGCGCGGGCCAGGGGGAGCAGGTCGTCGACGGTCACCGGGATCGTCGAGTCGTAGCCATAGACGACCATGGCGGCGGAATCGCCGACGAGCATGACCGGGATGCCGGCGTCGTCGAAGATCCGCGCGGTCAGCGCGTCGTAGGCGGTGATCATCGGGAAGCGCTCCGAGCGCGCCTTGGCGGCGATCAGGTCTCGGGCGGTGACGCGCCGACCGGTGGCCGGGGCGCCGTACAGGGTGGAGGTGCCGGACTCGGCGGTTGCGGACATGCGACTGTCTCCCATCTCGAGGCTCCCCATGGAGTCCCCGGACGGGTCGATGGTCGCACGTTCAACCGCCCGGTGCCAGCCTGGGTCGCCAGCCTGTCTCGGCGCGCGAGGAGACCCGGAGCGGTGCGGCTGCCCGGTGCGCGTCGGGCAACCTGCGCAGAACGGACATCGACCTGCGCTCAACGGACACAGGTGTCCGCGTTGCGCAGATGCTGGCACGCACCCCCCTCAGCCCAGGTGGGTCGTCATCCACTGCGCACCGAAGGCGAGCAGCGGTGCGGCGTCGAGCAGCTGGCTGTCGGCGCTCCCGACCGGGCCCGAGGGCTGCGGGTGCGCCGCCAGGAACTCGCGCAGGATGATCGCGAAGTAGTCCTCGGCGGGCTGCCGCTCGACCGGGATGATCCCGTGCTCGTCATCGAGGCACTCGACCACCACGATCCGCGGGCCGTCCGGTCCGGTCACGAGCCGGTGCCGCCGGACCCGCAGCTTGCCGGGCACGTCGGCCAGGTACTCGGCGTGGTGCAGGAGCGTCACCGTGTCCGGGTCGGCGCCCATCCGCAGGATCCGGCCGCCTCGGCGCACCAGCCGGTCCAGCGCCGAGTCCGGACCGTAGTAGTCGTCCCAGGGCAGGCCGGTCAGCCACTCCTGCGCCCCGTGGCCGCGGGCGGCGAACCGGCCCTCGGGGTTGTCGTTCACCACGGTGCCGGCCGTGGTGCGCACGACCTCGGCCAGGGTGCCGACCTCCGGCAGGGCGGGAACGGTCAGGTGGTCGAATGGAACAGCGTCGGCCAGCAGCGCGGTGCGCTCCTCCTCGGGGCGCTCGTTGACCCAGGCGTGCGGGTCGTCGGCGCCCAGGATCATCAGCCAGGCGCCACCCGGGGCGACCGCCGCATCGATCGCCTCGATCACCCCGGTCGCGCCGCCGGCGACCGGTCCGATCCTGCGCAGCGACGCGTGCACCATCAGCTCGTCGCCGGGCCGGACGCCGAGCCGGCGCAGATCCTCGGCGATCTGGCGTGGCGAGCGCGGCCCGGGGTTGGTCACCGCGGCGTCTCGCGCCACTGGTTGGTGATGGGCTGGCGGCGGTCGCGGCCGAACGCGCGCAGCGAGATCTTGGTCCCGATCGGGTACTGGCGGCGCTTGTACTCGGCGAGGTCGGTCATCCGCAGCACCCGCTCGACCAGCGCCCGGTCGAAGCCCTGGGCGACCAGCTCGTCGGCGCCCTGATCGCGCTCGACGTAGGCGTCCAGGATCGCGTCGAGGGTGTCGTAGGGGGGCAGCGAGTCGGTGTCGCGCTGGTCGGGGCGCAGCTCGGCCGAGGGTGGCTTGGTGATGGAGGCCGGCGGGATCGGCAGCGGCTCACCCCGGCGCTCGGCTTGCGCGTTGCGCCAGCGGGCCAGCCGGAACACCCACGTCTTGGGCACGTCCTTGATCGGGCCGAACCCGCCGACCGCGTCTCCGTAGATCGTCGAGTACCCCACGGACAGCTCGCTCTTGTTGCCCGGCGCGAGGACCAGGTGCCCCTCCTGGTTGGAGACCGCCATCACCGCCGTGCCGCGGATGCGCGCCTGCAGGTTCTCCTCGGCCAGGCCGGTCAGCTCCATGGAGCCCAGGTAGGCGTCGAACATCGGGGCGATCGGCAGCAGTCGGCAGTGCGCGCCGATCCGGTGGGCGAGGTCGAACGCGTCGTCCTGGGAGCCCTGCGAGGAGTAGCGGCTGGGCATCGCGATGCCGTAGACGTTCGGCCCGCCGATCGCGTCGGCGGCGATGCAGGCGACCAGCGCGGAGTCGATGCCCCCGGAGAACCCGAACGTCACCGAGCGGAACCCGTTCTTCACCACGTAGTCGCGCAAGCCCACGCACAGCGCCTGGTACATCTCGGCCTCGTCGACCAGACGCTCGTCGATCGGCGCCCGGGGGAGCGGCTCGTAGGCGGGCAGCGGCTCGGCGCTGATCTCCCGAGTGACCGTGCCGACCCCGGCTGCCAGCTCCAGGTCCACCACCAGCAGGGTCTCCTCGAACTGCGGTGCCCGCGCGATCAGCCCGCCGTCCGGGCCGACCACCAGGGAGTCGCCGTCGAAGACCAGCTCGTCCTGGCCGCCCACCATGTTCACGTACGCGATCGCGGCCTGGGTCTGGACGGCCCGGCGCGCGACCAGGTCCAACCGGAAGTCGTCCTTGTGTATCTCGTAGGGCGAGCCGTTGACGACCACGAGCAGACCGGCGTCCATCCGGGCGACCTGGGCGACGGGGCCGCCCTCCTGCCACAGGTCCTCGCAGATCGCCAGCGCCACATCGACCCCGTGCAGTCGCACCACGCACGGCTGCTCGCCGCTGACGAAGTACCGGTACTCGTCGAACACCCCGTAGTTGGGCAGGTGGTGCTTGGCGTAGCGGTCGACGACCTGCCCGCCGTGCAGCACGGCGGCGGCGTTGATCGGCGCGCGTCGCGGGGTGCCGAGGGGCTGGTCAGCGCCGGCGTCGCGCAGGTCCAGGTAGCCCACGACCACCGCGATGTCGCCCAGGCCCTCCTCGGCCAGCTCCTGGGCCAGCAGGTCCAGGGTGCCGATCGAGGCCTGCTGGAACGACCAGCGCAGTGCCAGATCCTCGATCGGGTAGCCGGTCAGGACCATCTCGGGGAAGGCGACCAGGTGCGCCCCGGCGGCGTGCGCCTCGCGGCTGCGCTCCAGGACGATCGCCTTGTTCCCGGCGAGGTCCCCGACCGTGGGGTTGACCTGGGCCAGGGCGACACGAAGCTGGGGCACCCGCCGAGGCTAGCGCCAGTCGACTCCCCTTCCTGTGGGTTGTGGCGCCCGGATCGGAGGGTCACCGGCCTGCGAGTCTCTCGGACTGGGTTTCCGTGATCGCCGGGAGGGCGGGCATTCGCAGCCCCAAGGGTCTTATCGTCCGGACTCAGAGAATCGACGCCCAGGCAGGAGCGGGGGATCATGGTGCGAGGCCGTAGGACAGTCGTCAGCGCGCTGGTGATCGGTCTGACGCTCTCTGGCATCGGCATCGTGTCGGTGCACCCTGCCGATGCCGCGCCTGGCGAGTCGTCGGTGCCCATCGACAACCCTGACCTGCCGATCGGCTGCGGACTGGACGTCAACGTCGTCCTGGACGAGTCGGGCTCGGTGAAGAACTTCAAGCGGGACGTGCAGACGGCCTTCCGCGCGTTCACCGCCGCGTTGAACAACACCGGCTCGCGGATGGCGGTCAGCGAGTTCTCCACGGTGGCTCGGCTGCCGCTCGCCGGGGCCGCTAGGGACGACTACACGGTCATCACCGACGAGACGATCGACAGCACGTTCGAGCCCTACATCGACGACGACTACGAGCCGAACGGCAGCACCAACTGGGAAGACGGGATGCGGGTATCCCGGTACATGCTCCCGCGTCCCAGCCAGACGCTCCCGCACCTCGTGGTGTTCATCACCGACGGCAACCCCAACAAGGTGATCCGCGAGGACCGGGTCACCTACGACCCAGGCAACTCCAGCACCAGCGCCAACGAGTACGAGAACAAGGTGCCGCTGGCCGACAACGAGGTGCAGGATGCCAACGAGAACACGTCGACCGACCGGGCCGCTGCCAACGCCAACGGGATCAAGGCGATGGGCTCGCACATCCTGGCTCTGGCGGTCGGCGACGGACTGAGCTCGCCGTCCTCTCTGGACCGGCTGAAGAAGATCTCGGGGCCGGACGTCTACGACGGCCAAGGCACCTTCGACATCTCGACCACCGACGTCTATCGCGAGGACGACTTCAGCCAGCTCGGCGAGGCGCTGGAAGAGGCCGCGTTCCAGTTGTGCGCGCCGTCGGTCACGGTCCGCAAGTTGGTGGACTACACGCCCGACAACGGTCCGCAGGACGCCGTGGCCGGCGCGGGGTTCGAGCTGACCGGGGTGGCCGCACCCACCCCCTCGTCGTGGGTGCTGCCTGGTGACGCGACCGGCGACACCGCAGTCACCACCACTGACGGCAACGGGTTCGCCACGTTCCAGTGGAGCTACGACACCCCCACCGGCTCGCGGCTCACGGTGACCGAGGAGGACCCCTCGGGGGTGGAGCCCGGTCTGGTGTTCGACCCGTCAGCCACGTCGTGCAGCTATCGCACCCCCGACATAGGCGACACTCCACTGCCGACCACGCCCGTGGAACGTGGCTTCAGCGCTGACATACCCAGCGACGCGATCGTCACCTGCACGATCCTCAACGAGATCCCGCCGAGCCCGTCGATCAGCCTGAAGAAGTTCACGAACCAGGCGGACGCTGACGAGGCTCCCGGTCCGTCGATCCCGGTCGGAGACCAGGTGGAGTGGGCCTACGTCCTGACGAACACCGGCAACACGACTCTGAACGACATCGAGGTCTCCGACGATCAGGGTGTGACGGTCACCTGTCCCGTGGACACCCTCGCACCCGCGGCGGAGACCATCTGCCGCGCGACCGGGACGGCCGTGGCGGGTCAGTACGAGAATGTCGGCACGGTGACGGCAGCGGACACCTACGGGACCGACGTGACCGACTCCGACCCTTCGCACTACTTCGGGGCCAGTCCTGGGATCGGCCTCGAGAAGCGCGTCAACGGTGAGCGTGCGGACTTCCCGTTCGGGCCTCTGATCCCGGTGGGCGGTCCGGTCGTGTGGACCTACACCGTGACGAACGAGGGCAACACGCCGTTGGTGGACATCGTGGTCACCGACGACCACGAGGGTGCCGTCACGTGCCCGCAGGACGCGCTGCTCGCCGGCGAGCGGATGACGTGCACCCTCCCCGAGCCCTCGCTCAGGACGGCCGTCGAGGGCCAGTACGAGAACCTCGCTACGGTCGAAGCGAGGGACGCGACGGGGATCGAGGTCTCGGCCTCGGATCCCTCGCACTACTTCGGCGTGGTCCAGGGGATCCAGGTCATCAAGGCGACCAACCGGGAGGACGCCAACGATCCGACGGGTCCGACGGTGCCGGTGGGCAGCCCCGTGCAGTGGACGTACTACATCACCAACACCGGCAACGTGCCGGTCTATGGCTGGGAGCTGACCGACAGCGATGCCAACGTCGTTCCCGCCTGCCCGGATGTGCAGCCTCTGCGCGCAGGTCAGTCAGTGATCTGCCTCGCCCAGGGGACGGCAATCGAGGGTCAGTACTCGAACACGGCCCATGTGGAAGGGGAGGCCCAATTCGGCATGGTCGAGGATGACGACCCGTCGCACTACTTCGGGGCCAGCTCCTCGATCGACCTCGAGAAGGCCACGAACACCGTCGATGCCGACCTGCCGCCCGGGCCGTTCGTGCCGGTGGGCGACCCGGTGACGTGGGACTACGTCGTGACCAACACCGGCAACATGCCATTGTCCCAGCTCGTCCTGGAGGACTCGGTCGAGGGCACGGTGGGCAGCTGTCCGGCGACCGAGATCGCTCCGGGCGACTCCGTCACGTGCACCCTCACCAGCACCGCCGCCGAGGGCCTATACACCAACACCGCCAGGGTGAGTGCGGTCGACTCGCTGGGCGCCGAGGTGGCCGATGTCGACCCCTCGCACTACTTCGGCAAGATCAGCGACATCGACGTGGAGAAGGCCACCAACGGCATGGACGCCGATCAGGAGCCTGGGCCGTTCATCGAGGTTGGCGGCGAGGTGACCTGGTCCTACACCGTCACCAACCGGGGCAACGTGCCCCTGACCAACATCCAGGTGGCTGACGATCTGGAAGGCGTCGTGGAGTGCCCGCAGACCACGTTGGCGGCCAGTGCCACCATGACCTGCACGGAGAAGACGGGGGTCGCCGTGGCCGGTCAGTACGCGAACATGGTGACCGCCACCGGCACAGCACCCGGCCAAGAGCAGATCTCCGACGAGGACCCGTCGCACTACTTCGGGTACACCTCTGCGGTGTCGGTGACGAAGTACACCAACGGTGAGGACGCGAACGACCCGACCGGCCCGGCGGCCCCGGTCGGCAGCACCGTGACCTGGACCTATGTCGTGACCAACACCGGCACGATCCCGATCATGGAGTACACGGTCACAGACTCAGACCCCGACGTGGACGTGACCTGTCCGAATCTGACGCCCTTGCCCCCGGGCCAGTCCGTCACCTGCTCCGCGACCGGGACCGCGGTTGCCGGCCAGTATGCGAACACCGCCACGGTTGACGCCGTCGACATGCTCGAGCAGCCGCTGACCGGCTCCGATCCGTCGCACTACTTCGGGGTCACGCCTGAGGTGACCATCGTGAAGTCGACGAACGGTGAGGATGCCAATCAGGCACCAGGTCCGCTTCTGCCGGTCGGGTCGACGGTGACGTGGACATACCTGGTGACCAACACCGGTGACGCGCCGTTGACCCAGGTGGCGGTGTCCGACGACCAGGGTGTTGCGATCACGTGTCCGGAGACCACGTTGGCGGTGGGGGAGTCGTTCACGTGCTCGGCGACGGGTACGGCGGTGGCGGGGCAGTACGAGAACGTGGGCACGGTGACGGCGGTGTTCGAGCCGCCTGCTGGTGAGGGTGATCCGCCGTTCGAGCCGGTGCAGGTGACTGACAGTGATCCCTCGCATTACTTCGGTGCGGCGCCGGCGGTGGACATCGAGAAGGCGACGAACGGCGAGGACGCCGACGTGGCGCCTGGTCCGACCGTGCCCACCGGATCGACCGTGACGTGGACCTACGTCGTGACGAACACTGGTGAGGCGCCGTTGACCCAGGTTGCGGTGACCGATGACCAGGAAGGGGTGATCGATTGCCCGGAGACCACGTTGGCGGTGGGGGCTTCGTTCACCTGCTCGGCGACCGGGACCGCGGTGGCGGGGCAGTACGAGAATCTGGGCACGGTGACCGCGGTGTTCGCCCCGCCGGCTGGGGATGATCCGCCGTTCGAGCCGGTGCCGGTCACCGACACAGACCCGTCGCACTACTTCGGTGCGGCGCCTGCGGTGGACATCGAGAAGGCCACGAACGGGCAGGATGCCGACGAGGCGCCGGGTCCGTTGGTGCCGGTGGGCTCGACGGTGACGTGGACGTATGTGGTGACGAACACTGGTGAGGCGCCGTTGACCCAGGTGGCGGTGACCGACGACCAGGTGGGCGTGATCGACTGCCCAGCCACCACGT
>CAYQMN010000028.1:0-31311 GCA_964418695.1 uncultured Bifidobacteriaceae bacterium
GCCAGCGGGCAGCTTTCATGTCCGCCACTGGGCAGTTCCCACTGACCCTTGACAGGAGGGAGTCTCAACCGGCCAGCGGGTCCCACCACCAGGTCTGGGGGGTGGTGCTCCTCGGTGATGAGCCGAGGAGGGAGTCTCAACTGGAACGACACCTACCAGGCGTCCGACATCTCCGGGTGCTCCTCGGTGATGAGCCGAGGAGGGAGTCTCAACGACTGGCTGCGCAGGCGCGTGAAGCGGGTCTACAGCGTGCTCCTCGGTGATGAGCCGAGGAGGGAGTCTCAACTCCCCGGCGTCGATGTAGACCATCGCGGTGATCGAGTGCTCCTCGGTGATGAGCCGAGGAGGGAGTCTCAACGACCTGATCGCGGACCTGCTGCTCGGTGAGGACAAGTGCTCCTCGGTGATGAGCCGAGGAGGGAGTCTCAACCCGGCGGACATGTCCGGGCTGCACGAGCCGGCCGAGGTGCTCCTCGGTGATGAGCCGAGGAGGGAGTCTCAACGACGGGCGAACGTCGCCGTCCCTCGGCTCGGGGATGTGCTCCTCGGTGATGAGCCGAGGAGGGAGTCTCAACGTGCTCTACACCAGCTCCACCCACGGGCACATGTGGTGGTGCTCCTCGGTGATGAGCCGAGGAGGGAGTCTCAACCGTGTGCGACTCGCTAGACCGACTCGCTAGACCGAGTGCTCCTCGGTGATGAGCCGAGGAGGGAGTCTCAACCAGGTGCCACGCCCTGGCCGGTTGGAGGTGCCGCGTGCTCCTCGGTGATGAGCCGAGGAGGGAGTCTCAACAACACGCGCAGGCACTCGGCCGCCCACGCCCGGCAGTGCTCCTCGGTGATGAGCCGAGGAGGGAGTCTCAACGACCAGATGAGCTGGAACGCGCAGGACCTGGCCCGTGCTCCTCGGTGATGAGCCGAGGAGGGAGTCTCAACCAGAAGGTGGTGATCCTGCGTCAGTGGGAGCACGACGTGCTCCTCGGTGATGAGCCGAGGAGGGAGTCTCAACACGGGCAACAGCAACATGGAGACCGAGTGGTCGAGTGCTCCTCGGTGATGAGCCGAGGAGGGAGTCTCAACACCAGGCCGGCGCCACTGGCCTCCTCCTGCGCGGTCGTGCTCCTCGGTGATGAGCCGAGGAGGGAGTCTCAACCGTGTGGTACGTCGGGAACGGGTACGAGCGCTTGACGTGCTCCTCGGTGATGAGCCGAGGAGGGAGTCTCAACGGTGAGCGGAGGTAGTGACCTGCCGGTTGTCCCAGTGCTCCTCGGTGATGAGCCGAGGAGGGAGTCTCAACAGGGGAATCAGTCGGTACACCCACACGATCACGTCCCGTGCTCCTCGGTGATGAGCCGAGGAGGGAGTCTCAACGACCGGTCCGCGATCGAGCAGGACACCATGGCCGGTGCTCCTCGGTGATGAGCCGAGGAGGGAGTCTCAACGGGCAGACGTCGCTGTGTCAGCACGACTCGGAGATCGTGCTCCTCGGTGATGAGCCGAGGAGGGAGACTCAACGGCGAGCAGGCGATGGACCTGCGCGGCATTGCCGCCGTGCTCCTCGGTGACGCCACGTCGACGAGCATTGTGAGGACTGTCAGCTAACGGCGCCAGGGACCTCCTGGCAGCCGTGCCGGACGGCCCTACAACTGGCCAATCAGCTGCTCTCCTGATGCTGGGTCGCATAAGCGGTTCAGCCGTCAATCCGGCGCGACCCTCCGGGTATAACGAGGGCCTGCGAGTTCCTCTGGGCGAGCCGACGAGAGGCTCGCCCGGCAACTCCGTGGTCATTTCCCGACACTGGTGTCGGATTCTGACGCCCATTTGTCGGATCCGGACCACAGAAGTGACAGGGTTCCCGACCGCCCCGACCGCCCCGACCGCCCCGACCGCCCGACCGCCCCGACCGCCCCGGCCGCCCCCGGCCCGCTGCCGGCCCCCGCCTACCCCAGCGCCCCCAGCCGCCGCCGCTGCTGGAGCCTCGGCCCACTCCACCCCTCCACCGCGACCTCCCCCGAGCGGGTGCCCAGCCCGAACCGGTGCTCCACGCCGCTCACCGCGACCGTCTTCCACGGGTGCCCCTCGTGATACAGGTCCAGCCGGTCCAGCCCGTTGCACCGGACCACCAGCGTCTGACCGCTGCGCGTCACCCGAAGGCTGCTGTGCGGCGCCGCCGCCAGCCGCTGGGCGCACCACTCGATGAGGTCCCCATTGTCGCCGACGAGGTCCGCGCGCGTGAGCCAGTGGCTGATCCCGGAGATGCCCAGGTCCTCGATCGGCGTGCCCTCGGCGTCGCCGGTGCGGGTCGCCCGGCGCACCGAGAGGGTGAACCGAACCCCCTCGGGCAGCGTCGGCAGCGCGTGCCCGGTGCCCGCGAGGGCACGGCGGACCAGCGTGTCCGGCCACGCGTTCGCCCCGCCCGCGCCGGTCGCCTCACCCACGCACACCAGGTCCCCGAGGCGGTTGTCCGCGAACCCGGCCGCGAACAGGTCGCCCGCCGAGTACGTCGTCGAGTCGACGACGCACAGCACCGGCCCGCCGTACCGCTGCCCGCGATCGTTGCACGACTCGGGCGTGGTCATCGGCAGCGGCTGGCTGTACAGCTCGCCGGTCGAGAGCGCATCGCGCAGCGAGGGCCCCCACTGCGCGATCCCGAGCGGGTCGGACGGCCCGGCGGCCAGCGCCCGGGTCAGGTCGGTGGCCCGCCACGAGAAGCGCACCGGGCTGATCGGGTGGGGCGTGAACAGCTGCAGGGCGCGCTCGGCCGCCCAGATCAGCCCGCCCGGGTTCCCGCGCAGGTCCACGATCAGGCCCGTCTCGGGCAGTTGCTCCAGCAGCGACTCCAGCTCAGCGAGGAACAGCTCGTCGTCGCGTGCGGAGAAGCTCCAGATCCGCAGGTGGCCGATGTCGCCCACCGAGGTCGAGCGGATTCGCGCCGCGAGGAGGTCCGGCAGCCGGGTGGTCAGCGCGCGAGACTCGGAATCCGCAGGCGCGCCGGGAGCGGTTCCCGTCCGGGGCGGCGGCACCGCGCCGCGCGTCGAGGCCGCCCAGGCGCTGGGGGCGAAGAGCAGCTGCTTGGCGCGCCGGACCGCCTCGGCGGCCGGGTCCTGGGCGATCGACGCGAGCGCCTGCAGGGTGCGTGGATCCATCGCGGACTCGGCCTCGGCCGTCGCGTCCACGGCCTGCCGCGCCTGCCCGGGAGCCACCACCCGCCACGGGATCCGCACCTCGCGGGCGTCCCCCTGTTCCGGCTGGTACCCGACCAGCACCCACTGCTCGTCGGGCATCGGCACATGCTCCAGCGACCGCATCGTCAGCGACTCCACCGCGCGCGCCTCCCGCGCGTCCGGGCGCCCGCCCGCCTCGCTCATCGCCCATCGCTGCACCGCGCGCTGGATCGGCACGCCGCTCCACGCCAGCAGCTCGACGCCGGGCACGAAGGCCGCGTCGCCGATCAGCTCGGCCGGCCCGGTCTTGGAGACGATGTAGCGCCGGTCGGCAGGGGGGCCGAATCCCTCCACGAGGAACGGCAGCACGGCCACCTGGCCCGCGTGCTGGCCCCCCTGATAGGTGGTGTGCGCGTCGTGCAGGCCCGCGATCAGCACGGTCAGCTCCGCGTCGACCTGGGCGTCGGTCAGGTCCGGGCAGCGCTCGCGCAACAGGCGCAGCTGCTGGACCGGGTCGCCGCCGTACCGGGCCTCCTTGAGCGGCAGATGGGTGTACAGACCGTCGATGAGTGCGAGCAGGGTGGTCACCAGCTCGATCCGCTGCTCCGGGTCGTCGGGCAAGGGCGGCGGGGCTGCTGCCGCCACGGTCGCCAGCCGGACGCCGCGCTGGCGGGCGGCTACGTCGACTGCCGACACCACGTCAATGCCCCCCTCCGCGCTCAGCCGTAGTAGGCGGCCAGACTGTCCAACGCCCCGCCGTGGAACCCGCGCCCGGGGACCGTGGCCAGCCACGCCGGGTCGTGGGCCAGGCCGTCCAGCGGCGGCACGACGACCCGGCCGGGCTCGCGCGGCGGGCCGGCCGTCTGGTCGCCCCCGCCGGTGGGCATGTCCAGGATGAGCTCCAGAGGCGGCGGTCCGCCGGTGTCGGCGCGCGCGGCCGCTCGGGCATCGGCCGCCTTCAGCGCGGCGGACGGGTCGGCGATGACCGCCTCCAGCTCGGCGCGGACCTGGGCCCAGGGCCAGTGCCGGGTCGGGTCGTCCGGGTGCGCAATCGAGATCGTCCGCCGCTTGCCCGCGACCGTGATCGGGCCGCTCGGCACGGCTGCGGCCCGGGCCATCAGCGACGGCAGCCCGTACCGCGCCTGCCCGTTGATGACCACGAGGTGGACGTCGCCCTCGCGCGTGGTGATGAGGTCGCGCCACGGGTCCGACGTACGGCGGCTCACGATCGTCAGATCGCCCAGCGCGCCGGGCACGATCCGTCCACACGGGTGCGGCCAGCATCGCGCGAGGGCGTCGCCGGGGTTGCTGGTCACCATCGCCACCAGCTCGGCGTCGCTCAGGCCCAGGCCCGCGGCCTGGTTGTGCAGGTCGGCCACCTTGAGCTCGCCGAGTACGTGCTTGGTCCCCGACGGTGCCCAGTCGCTGCCCAGGCACACCAGCAGCCCGGCCGCCCGCGCCGCCGCCACGTCGGTGGTGACTCCGTACAGCCACAGGTTCGAGAACGGCGACCACACCACTGCGCCCGGCCGGGGCGCCCACTCGCCGAAGTCGGTGACCGCCGTGCAGTGGACGCCGATCAGCCGCTCCTGCAGGCAGTCCGCGGCCCGCACGTCGGCGTACTCGCGGGCCACGATCGAGCCAGGCCTGCCCTCGGCGCAGTGGTAGATGAACCCGCGCCCGGCCGCCAGCGTGGCAGCCCTCGCGCGCAGCCGCGTCTGGTCCATGGTGAGCACCGAGGTGAAGACGAGGTTCCGGTCGCGGGTCCCGAACGCCTCCTCGTCGATGTTGCGGACCAGCCAGTCGTCGCGTGGCCGGTTGGACTGCGGCGACCCCTGGATCGCGGTCGTGCCGCCGACCAGCGCCTTCACCTCGACGTAGGCCATCACCGCCTCGGGCGCGCAGATCGCCAGGGTCTGCGCGGGCCAGGTCACGTTCGGCTGGTAGGTGGGCTCGTCGGTCCAGTCGTTGTGGTGCAGGAAGGGCGTGGTCTGGGACGGCTCGGTCCACAGCGGCAGCGTGTTGTAGCCGACGTGGTTGTGCAGGTCGATCACCCCGGGGAACACCCACGCCCGGCCGACCGAGACGCTCGTGGCGCCGGCCCGGTCAGCCGCCGAGGGGGTGCCGAACCCGGTGGCGGCGACCAGTCCGTCGTCGCCGATCCGCACCCAGCCGGGGCCGGATCGCGCGGGATCGCCGGGTGCCAGGGGGACCATCGCGCCCACCACCAGCAGGGCCATCGCCACACCTCCCGCGGTCGGGGCCGTACCCCGAGCGTGCCCCACCGGTGGCGGTCGTTGCCCGTCCGCGGGCACGTCGCTCGTTCGCTCCGGTTGCCGGCAGATGCTCCACCCGGGGCGGGAGCATCTGCCGGAAACTGGAGCATCTGCCGGCAACGGGAGCATCTGCGGCGGCGGCCCGGGCCTGGGTCGGGGGCAATCTAGGATTGTCCCCATGCCTGAGAACACCGCGGCGATCACGCGCGACCAAGTGGCCCATCTGGGACGCCTGGCGCGGCTGGCCCTGACCGACGACGAGCTGGACCACTACCGAGAGCAGCTGTCCGCGATCCTCGAGGCGGTCGCCCGGGTCAGCGAGGTGGCCACCGACGACGTGCCCGCGACCTCCCACCCGATGCCGCTGCAGAACGTGTTCCGCGAGGACGTCCCGCGGCCCGGGATCAGCGCCGCCGACGCGCTGGACGGCGCCCCGGCCGTCGAGGACGACCGCTTCCGCGTCCCGCGGATCCTGGACGAGGAGTGAGCCTCGCGATGACCGCCGGAAACCCCGACCTGACCTCGTTCACCGCCGCCCAGCTCGCCGAGCTGATGCGCTCCGGTGACGTGTCCTCCCGCGAGGTCACCAGCGCCCACCTCGACCGGATCGCCGCGGTCGACGGCGAGGTCCACGCCTTCCTGCACGTCGACCCCGAGGGCGCTCTGGCCCAGGCCGACGCGGTCGACCGGGCCCGGCAGTCCGGCGACACCGTCGGTCCGCTGGCCGGCGTGCCACTGGCGCTCAAGGACGTCCTGACGATGAAGGGCGTACCGACCACGTGCGGGTCCCGGATGCTCCAAGGCTGGCGCCCGCCCTACGACGCGACCGTGACCAGCCGGCTGCGCCAGGCCGGCGTGGTCATCCTGGGCAAGACCAACATGGACGAGTTCGCGATGGGCTCCTCCACCGAGCACTCCGCGTACGGCCCGACGCACAACCCGTGGGACCTCGACCGCATCCCCGGCGGGTCCGGCGGCGGGTCCGCGGCTGCCCTGGCCGCGTTCGAGGCGCCCCTGGCGATCGGCACGGACACCGGCGGCTCGATCCGCCAGCCCGCCGCCGTCACCGGCACGGTGGGGGTCAAGCCGACCTACGGGGCGGTCTCGCGCTACGGACTGGTCGCGCTGGCCTCCTCGCTGGACCAGCCCGGCCCCTGCGCGCGGACCGTCCTGGACACCGCCCTGCTGCACGCCGCGATCGCCGGTCACGACCCGAACGACTCGACGTCGCTGGACGCGCCGGTGCCCGATGTGGTCGCTGCCGCACAGCTCGGCGACATCGCCGGCATGCGCATCGGCCTGGTCCGCGAGCTCGGCGGCGAGGGCTACCAGCAGGGCGTGCGGTCCGGGTTCGCCGAGGCCGTCGAGCTGCTCGGCCGGCTCGGTGCCGAGGTCGTCGAGGTCTCCTGCCCGAGCTTCGAGTACGCACTGGGCGCCTACTACCTGATCCTGCCCAGCGAGGCGTCGAGCAACCTGGCCAAGTTCGACGGCATCCGCTACGGCCTGCGAGTGGGCGACGACGGCACCCGCTCGGTCGAGGAGGTCATGAGCCTGACCCGCGAGCAGGGCTTCGGTGCGGAGGTCAAGCGCCGGATCATGCTGGGCACGTACGCGCTGTCCAGCGGCTACTACGACGCCTACTACGGCTCGGCCCAGAAGGTCCGCACGCTCATCCAGCGTGACTTCGCCGCCGCGTTCGCCGATGTCGACGTGCTCATCTCGCCGACCGCCCCGACCACCGCGTTCAAGCTCGGCGAGAAGCTCGACGACCCCCTGGCGATGTACCTCAACGACGTCGCCACCATCCCGGTGAACCTCGCCGGCAACGCAGCGATGAGCCTGCCGATCGGCCTGGCGCCTGAGGACGGCCTGCCGGTCGGCCTGCAGGTGATCGCCCCGGCGATGGCCGACGACCGGCTCTACCGGGTCGGCGGCGCGCTGGAGGCGGCGCTGCTCAACCGCTGGGGCGGGCTGCTCGTGCAGTCCTCGCCCTACTGGACCGGGCACCCGCTGGACGCCGACGACGACGGCGACCCCGACGCCTCCCGACCGACCGCCCACGAGGGGAGCCCGCGATGAGCGTCGTCACGCTGCCGTTCGACCGCGCCGTCGAGCAGTTCGACCCGGTGCTCGGCCTTGAGGTGCACGTCGAGCTCAACACCGCGACCAAGATGTTCTGCGGCTGCTCCACCACCTTCGGCGCCGCCCCGAACACCCAGGTCTGCCCGGTGTGCCTGGGGCTGCCCGGGGCGCTGCCCGCGCTGAACCGGGTGGCCGTCGAGTCGGCCATGCGGATCGGGCTGGCGCTGAACTGCCAGGTTGCGCAGTGGTGCCGGTTCGCGCGGAAGAACTACTTCTACCCGGACATGCCCAAGAACTTCCAGACCTCCCAGTACGACGAGCCGATCTGCTTCGACGGGTACCTCGACGTCGAGGTCGAGACTCCGGAGGGTCCGCGGACCGTGCGGGTCCAGATCGAGCGCGCCCACATGGAGGAGGACACCGGCAAGAACAGCCACGTCGGGGGCGCGACCGGCCGCATCCACGGCGCCGACTACTCGCTGGTCGACTACAACCGGGCCGGAATCCCGCTGATCGAGATCGTCACCAAGCCGATCGAGGGGGCCGGCGAGTATGCCCCCGAGGTCGCCCGCGCCTACGTGACCGCGCTGCGTGACCTGCTGCGCGCGCTGGCCGTCTCCGACGTGCGCATGGAGCAGGGGTCGCTGCGCTGCGACGTCAACGTCTCGCTGCGGCCCTCGCCGCAGGCCCCGCTGGGCACCCGATCGGAGACGAAGAACGTGAACTCGCTGCGCTCGGTCGAGCGGGCCGTGCGCTACGAGATCACCCGGCAGGCGGCGCTGCTCACCGACGGCGGCCGGGTCGTGCAGGAGACCCGGCACTGGCACGAGGACACCGGGCTGACCACCTCCGGGCGCTCCAAGGAGGAGGCCGAGGACTACCGGTACTTCCCCGAGCCCGACCTCGTCCCGATCGCCCCGCCCGCCGACCTGGTCGAGCGGTTGCGCGAGTCGCTGCCGGAGAACCCGGCCGCCCGCCGGGCACGCCTGGCCTCGCGGTGGGGGATCACCGCGTTCGAGATGGCCACGGTGGTCAACGCCGGGGCGCTGGACCTGGTCGAGGCCACCATCGAGGCCGGTGCCGACCAGGCCGCGGCCCGCAAGTGGTGGACCGGGGAGCTGGCCCGGGCGTCCCGGGAGCGCGGGGTCGACCTGGCCGACCTGCCCATCACCCCGGCACAGGTGGCCGAGGTCGAGGCTCTGGTCCAGGGCGGCACGATCAACGACAAGCTGGCCCGCCAGGTGATCGAGGGCGTGCTGGCCGGCGAGGGCTCCCCGGCCGAGGTGGTCGCCGCGCGCGGCCTGGCCGTGGTCTCCGACGACGGTCCGCTGCTGGCCGCGATCGACGCGGCCCTGGCCGCCCAGCCGGACATCGCCGAGAAGATCCGCGGCGGCAAGGTCCAGGCGGCCGGCGCGATCGTGGGGGCGGTCATGAAGGCGACCCGCGGCCAGGCCGACGCCGCCCGGGTCCGCGAGCTGATCTTCCAGCGACTCGACGTCCAGGGCTGACCGGGGCCCGGCATGGTGCGCCCACGACGAAGGGGCCGGACCCTCACGGAGTCCGGCCCCTTCGCGGGTTCAGGTGCGCTCAGTCCTTGGTGAAGCGCTCCACGGCCTTCCAGGCCAGCGGGAACAGGCCCGCCGCGAGGGCGATCTTGAGGCCGTCGCCGGCCAGGAACGGCTGGACGCCCCACTGGTATGCCTGGGTGAGGCTCACGGACAGGGCCTCGGCCAGCCACACCGTGCCGATCGCATAGATCACCAGGTTGCCCAGCACCATGAGGCCGGCGGTGCGCAAGGCCGTGCGGGTGTAGCCGCGCTCGGCCAGCCAGCCGACCAGCCAGGCGCCGACGGCGAAGCCGACGATGTAGCCGAAGCTCACGACCAGGGCGCCGTTCTTGAAAGCCGCAGAGCCCTCGGCGAACCAGGGGACACCCACCAGGCCCATGACGGCGTAGAGCACCATCGAGCTGGCGCCCCGCCACGAGCCCAGCGCCGCGCCGGTGAGCAGGACCGCGAACGTCTGGCCGGTGATCGGGACGGGCGTGAACGGGAGCTTGACGGCAATCTGTGCGGCCAGCCCGACGAAGACCGCACCGCCGATCACGAGGACGGCGTTGCGAAGGACGCTGCGGGGGAACGCATCGGCGATGACGCCTGGTGCTGGGGTGGCGAGAGCCACGAGGGTCTCCTTGGGTTCGAGGGCTGGGCCGGCGCCAGCCGATCGGCGCGGAGTTTACCCGGGCGGTAGGGCAGCCTCTGCCAGCAGGAGCGGTGAGAGCGGCTGCCGGCAGGTGAGCCTGCGACGGCTCGGGTCGAGCTGTGCGAGCGGTGGCCGCGGCGGCGAGATCGGGCCGATGGGCCTGATCGTCGCGTGTCCGGGATGACCGGCGGCCTTGCCCGGGGCCGGTCGAGGGTTCGGCGAGGCGGGCGTCGGCCCTCCATGCTCGGCCGAGAATGTCCCCCACGGTGGACAGGCCGACACGGCTCTCGGGTCCGTAGTCTGCGCGTCAGCCGTCGTCGGGCCGGCGCTTGCGCAAGTCCGCGGCTCCCGCCGAGCCGGCTGCTTCACAAGACCGATCCATCGTCATGACGGGGGCACCAGGAGATGAGTCACACCGATCGTGCGGGGAAGAGCGACCGCACTCGCGGTCGCTGGACCCGGATCGGCAGCGCCGCGGTCCTGACCGCGCTGCTGGCCGCCGGGCTGCCGACGACGCCCGCCCAGGCCGCGCCGCCGGACTCCCGAGACGAGGCGCTGGCGGTCTCCAAGGCCCTGCAGGTGGCGGCGCAGGTGCCGGTCGGCTGGACCGGCGCGGTGAGCGGCTGCTCGGTGGGCGCCGAGTCGCCCGCGTCCCTGCAGGCCACGCTGGACACCGTCAACCTGCTGCGCTCGGCGGCGGGCGTCGCGCCGGTGACGTTCGACCCCGCGCTGAACCAGAAGGCGCTGGCGGGCGCACTGATCATGGCCGGCCAGCAGTCGCTGAGCCACTACCCGCCTCCGAGCTGGGCGTGCTACACCGCCGCCGGGTCCGAGGCGGCGGCCCGCAGCAACCTCGCGCTCGGCTGGGGGTCCGGTCCGGCGTCGGTGCTGTGGGGCTACGCCCATGACGAAAAGGTCGACGATCTCGGGCACCGCCACTGGCTGCTCGACCCCGCGGCCACCACGTTCGGCAGCGGGTCGACCGGACCCCTGGTGAGCGGCAAGCCAGGCACCAACGCCCTCTGGGTGGTCGACGGTGGTCCCGCGGCCACCGTTCCGGCGGGCAAGCAGGTGGCTTGGCCCCCGGCGGGGAGCTTCCCCCTCGAGTGGCTCCCGAAGAAGTGGTCGATCGCGGTCGGGGCGCCGGGCCAGGCCGTCGACGTCGGGGCCGCGCGGGTCCGGATGACCCTGGACGGCATCACGCTGGTCGAGCCGCTCGCCGACAGCCCCCGAGTCAACGTGGGGACGGGCACGAAGCTCGGCTGGACGCCGGTGTATGAGCGCGCCCTGGTGGAGGGCGGGAGCCAGCACACCTTCGAGGTGGCGATCGACGGGATCACGGTCGACGGCGTCCCCACGCCGATCCGGTACTCGGTCCGCGTGCACAACCTCCTGCCGGCCGCTCCGACCGCGGTCCGGGCGCAGCTGACCGAGCTCAGCGCCGAGGTGAGCTGGACCGCGCCGCCGGTGAACGGTGGGAGCATCCCGACGGGCTACACGGCAACGGCGAGTCCAGGCGGTGCCAGCTGCTCGACCACGATCTGGGGGATCGACTGGGAGGGCCAGCCAGCTCGCCGCCTCGCCGCTCCCACCTCCTGCCGGATCGACGGCCTGACCGGCGGCGTCCCCCATACGGTCACCGTGACCGCCCACAACGAGGCCGGCAGCGGCCCGGCGTCCGCCCCGTCCGAAGCCGTCCGGCCGGTGGGCCCACCCCAGGCCCCGGTCGCGGTGACCTCCCGCATCGAGCGCGGTCCGCTTCCCGGCATCTACAAGGTGGTCGTCTCCTGGTCCCCGCCCGGCAACGACGGCGGGTCGCCGATCACTGGCTACTCCGTGTTCCTCAGCGACGGCCAGGGGCAGTCGCCCCCGGGGACGGGAACGTCGGCGACGTTCGGGAAGCTGGGCCCCGACACCGAGTACACCGCGCGAGTGTGGGCGGTGAACGCGAAGGGCCCGTCCTTCACCGCGGGCCAGGTCGTCTTCCGGACTCCGACCGACGACTCCTTCGACTGGGATGGGGACGGGGTGACCGACGCCCTCGACCAGTGTCCGGCTCTGGTCGGACCGGCCAGCAACCACGGCTGCCCCGGGGGCGCGAACCCCGACCCGTCGCCGAGCCCCACTCCCAGACCGTCGCCGAGCCCTACCCCCAGCCCTTCGCCGAAGCCGGCCCCGAAGCCGGCCCCGAAGCCGGCGCCCAAGCCGGTCAAGCAGCTGCCGGCGGTCACCGTCAAGGTGAAGTCCACGAGCAAGCGGTCGAAGCTGGCTGTGGACGTGGACCCGAACAAGGGCAAGGGCTACTGGTCCTTCCAGGTCCAGCGCCTGGACAAGGGGAAGTGGACGGCCCTGAAGACCTACCGGACCAAGGGCAAGAAGGAGAAGAAGACCGTCAACCTGCCCAAGGGCACGTATCGCGTGGTCGTCCAGGCCAAGTACGGCTACCGAACGACCACGTCGGCCTCGGTGGGGCTGGTCAAGTAGGGCCTGGCCCGACGTAGGGGCGCTGCGCAGCCGCCAGCGGGCTCATGCGGGGGCCGTCGGCGGCGCGGGTGCTGATCGAGCAGGGCACAGTGGCGTCCGTGATTCCTCGGACCCAGGTGCTCGTGCCCTCCTACATCGCGCCCTCCCTCGCCCGCGCCCTGCCGGGCCGGCCCGGCGCCCCGGCCGGCGGGGCTTGGGAGGTGTGCGTCGGCGTCTGGGACGGCGGACCCCTTCCCGCGGATGCTGACCTGTCGGGCGTCGAGCTGGTGGTCCCGCACTACACCGCCTCGCAGCGCGACTTCGCCCGACTGCGCGAGCTGCCGGCTCTGCGCGTCGTGCAGACCCTGACCGCCGGGGTCGACGCCGTCCTGCCGCACCTGCCGGACGGCGTGGCGCTGTGCAACGCGGCGGGCGTGCACGACGCCTCCACCGCGGAGCTCGCAGTGGGGCTGACCCTGGCCGCCCTGCGACACCTCGACGAGTTCGCACGGGCGATGCCGGCGGGGGAGTGGCGCTACGACCGGCACGAGGCGCTGGCCGACAAGCGCGTGCTGATCGTCGGGTTCGGGTCGATCGGTCGCGCGATCGCCCGGCGCCTGGACGGGTTCGAGTGCTCGATCGAGGCGGTGGCCCGGACCGCCCGGGTGGTCGACGGGATCGTGGTGCACGCCGCCGACGAGCTGCCCGCGCTGGTGCCCGGCGCGGACGTCGTGATCCTGATCGTGCCGCTGAGCGAGGCGACCCGAGGCCTGGTCGACGGAGCGCTCCTGGCGGCCATGCCGGACGGCGCACTGCTGGTCAACGTGGCTCGCGGTCCGGTGGTCGACACCGACGCCCTGCTGGTCGAGTGCGCCAGCGGTCGGCTGCGCGCGGCCCTGGACGTGACCGACCCCGAGCCACTGCCCGCCGACCACCCGCTGTGGCGGACGCCGGGCGTGCTCGTCACCCCGCACGTCGGCGGCAACACGTCGGCGTTCCTGCCCCGCGCGCGGCGGCTGGTGGCCGACCAGGTTTCCCGCTGGAGTGCCGGAGAGCCCCTGGCGAACGTCGTGGTCGCCGGGCGGGCACGCGGTGCCGGGGGGTCGCATTAGCCTTGGGCACCATGACGACCACCGCGGATCCCACCGCCGCCCCCGACCTCAAGCCGCGCAGCCGGACCGTCACCGACGGCCTGGAGCGGGCCGCCGCCCGCGGGATGCTGCGCGCGGTGGGTCTGACCGACGACGACTTCGCCAAGCCCCAGATCGGCATCGCCTCGAGCTGGAACGAGATCACCCCCTGCAACCTGTCCCTGGAGCGCCTGGCCAAGGCCGCCAAGGAGGGAGTGCACGCCGGCGGCGGCTTCCCGCTGCAGTTCGGCACGATCTCGGTCTCCGACGGCATCTCGATGGGCCACGAGGGCATGCACTTCTCGTTGGTGAGTCGGGAGATCATCGCCGACTCGGTCGAGGCCGTGATGCAGGCCGAGTGTCTCGACGGGATGGTCACCTTCGCCGGCTGCGACAAGTCGCTGCCCGGCATGCTGATGTCGGCCGCGCGCCTGGACGTGGCCTCGGTGTTCGTCTACGCCGGCTCGACCCTGCCCGGCCGGGTCGGCGACCGAGACGTCACGATCATCGACGCGTTCGAGGCGGTCGGTGCCTGCGCCCGCGGGCTGATCAGCCGCGAGGAGGTCGACGCGATCGAGCGCGCGATCTGCCCGGGGGAGGGTGCGTGCGGGGGCATGTACACCGCGAACACGATGGCCTCGGCGGCCGAGGCGATGGGCATGAGCCTGCCCGGCTCTGCCGCCCCGCCGGCCGTGGATCGCCGCCGCGACGGGTACGCGCGCCGCTCCGGCGAGGCCGTGGTCGAGCTGCTGCGCCAGGGCATCACGACCCGCGACATCATCACCAAGCAGTCGCTGGAGAACGCGATCGCGGTCGTGATGGCCCTGGGCGGCTCCACCAACGCGGTGCTGCACTTGCTGGCGATCGCCCACGAGGCCGGGGTGGACCTGGTGATGGACGACTTCCACCGGGTCGGCTCGAAGGTCCCGCTGCTCGGCGACCTCAAGCCGTTCGGCCGCTACGTCATGAGCGACGTCGACCGGGTCGGCGGCGTGCCGGTCGTCATGCGCTCGCTGCTCGACGCCGGGCTGCTGCACGGCGACTGCCTGACCGTGACCGGCCGCACGGTGGCCGAGAACCTCGCCGACATCGCCCCGCCCGACCCCGACGGGGTCATCCTCAAGGCGATGGCCGAGCCGATGGCCGGTGCCGGCGGCATCACCATCCTCGGCGGCTCGCTGGCCACCGAGGGCGCGGTGGTCAAGAACGCGGGCATCCCGGTCGAGGTCTTCGAGGGCCCGGCGAAGGTGTTCGAGCGTGAGCGGGCCGCGATGGATGCCCTCGAGGACGGCTCGATCGAGGCCGGCGACGTCGTCATCATCCGGTACGAGGGGCCCAAGGGCGGCCCGGGGATGCGCGAGATGCTCATGATCACCGCGGCGATCAAGGGCGCCGGCCTGGGCAAGGACGTCCTGCTCATCACCGACGGCCGGTTCTCCGGAGGGACCACCGGGCTGTGCGTGGGGCACGTCGCCCCCGAGGCGGTCGACGGCGGCGCCATCGCGTTCGTGCAGACCGGTGATCGGGTCCGCATCGACATCCCGAATCGGCGCCTGGACGTGCTGGTCGAGGCCGACGAGCTGGCCGCTCGCCAGGTCGGCTGGGAGCCGCTGCCCCCGCGCTACGACCGCGGTGTCCTGGCCAAGTACGCCAAGCTCGTCGGCTCGGCCTCGAACGGCGCAGTCTGCGGGTAGGCCCGCCGAACGCCCCACGAGGGGTCTGGACAAGCACGACCGACCCGTCGAGACCGCGCAACCACCCGCCGGTCGAGCCTGTCGAGACCGCCCCGGGGCGTCGACCCCCGCACGGCCGGCTCAGGATCCCGGGCGCAGCTCGTCGAGCTGATCCGCTTCGTCCTCCTCCGGCTCCACGGGCAGCGCCTCGGCGTGCAGCAGCCGCCACCAGCCGACCATCGCGACCAGCCCGAACAGCAGCCACTGCACCGTGTAGACGAGGTTGTTCCAGCCGCGATGACCGGGGTCCGAGAGCAGGGTGAGACCCTGGCTGGCGTCCGGGTCGGAGGACCGGATCTCGATGTACGCGGCCAGCACCGGCGCGTGCGCCCCGGCCAGCAGCGTGTCGGGGTCCACCGCCCAGGCCTGCCCGGGCGGTGGCGGGTCGCTGTGGGTGTCCTCCTGGGCTGCGCGCAGCCGCCCCGTGACCGTCACGGTCCCGTCCGGTGGAGGCGCGACCTGCGGCGTGGTGGTCGCGTCCCCCCCTTCGGTGACCGGCGTCCAACCGCGGTTGACCAGGACCGTCCCGGAGTCGGTGACCAGCGGCGTCACGATCCAGAAGCCGTTCTTCCCGTCGAGCGGGCGGCGCCGGACGGCCACCTCACCGGCCGTGTCGAACGTCCCGGTGGCCGTGACCATCCGCCACTCCAGCGCGGGGTCGAGGTGCTGGGCGCCGGCGGCCTCGGCCGGCAGCACCTGATCCAACGGGACGGCGGGGGCGGAGACGGCTGCGTCCAGGGTCTGGTTCTCGGACTGGCGGGTCTCGTAGCGCGTCCACTGCCAGTGCGCCAGGAGGACGCACAGCCCGACCATGAACAGCGCGAACAGCGTGAACCCGAGCCAACGTCCACGGCGCAGCAGGTCCAGCACGCTGACAGGGTAGGCGCTGCCGGTCGGGGGTGATCCGCAGAGGGCTGCCGCTGACCTCCGGTCCGCCGACGGGCTGGCGTCACGCCCCGCGAAGGATCGCCTAGGGTTGACGATCGTGAATCCGTGGGTGCTGCCGGTGCCGCCCGCGATCGGCGTGCCCGTCGATGAGCGAGCCCGGCTCAGCTTGTTCGACACCGCATCCGACTCGGTGCGCCCGACCGATCCGGGCCCGGTGGCCGGCCTCTACGTCTGCGGCATCACCCCCTATGACGCGACCCACCTGGGACACGCGGCGACCTATGTCGCCTTCGACCTGGTCACCCGCGCGTGGCGCGACCTGGGCCACGACGTGCACCACGTCCAGAACGTCACCGATGTCGACGACCCGCTGCTGGAGCGCGCCACGGCGACCGGCCGCGACTGGCGAGAGCTGGCCGCCGAGCAGATCGACCTCTTCGCCCAGGACATGACCGCGCTGTCGGTGCTGCCGCCGCGCGACTACGTGGGCGCGGTGGAGTCGATCCCCGCCGTTCTGCGCTGGATCGACCGGCTGACCGACGCCGGGGCGACCTACCGGCTCGACGACGACGTCTACCTCGACGTGGGCGTCACCCAGGGCCTCGGCCGGGTGTCGGGGCTGGACCGGGCCGCGATGCTGGCCCTGTCCGCGGATCGAGGCGGCGACCCGGAGCGCCCGGGCAAGCGCGACCCGCTGGACTGTCTGCTCTGGCAGGCGCAGCGGCCCGGTGAGCCGGCGTGGGAGGGCCCGCTGGGCGCGGGACGACCCGGCTGGCACATCGAGTGCACCGCGATCGCGCTGGACCACCTGGGGATGGGGTTCGACGTGCAGGGCGGTGGGTCCGATCTGGCCTTCCCGCACCACGAGATGTGCGCCTGTCAGGCGCGCACGGCCACCGGCAAGGAGCCCTTCGCGCAGCACTTCGTGCACGCTGGGATGGTCGGCCTGGACGGCGAGAAGATGAGCAAGTCCCTGGGCAACCTCGTGCTGGTCAGCGAGCTGCGCGCCGCGGGCGAGGAGCCGGTCGCGATCAGGCTGGCGCTGCTGGCCCACCACTACCGCAGCGACTGGATGTGGACCGGCGCCGATCTCGCGGCGGCCCGCGCGCGCGTGGCTCGCTGGCGCGCGGCGCTGGCGACCGAGGGCGGCGACCTCGACGACGCCACCGCGTTGGTGCGCGCCGTGCGCGCCCGCATCCACGACGACCTCGACGCCCCGGGCGCGCTCGCCCTGGTCGACCGCTGGGCCGAAGGGGCGGCAGCCATCCCCAAGAGCCCGAGCGCGAGGCGCCCCGCCGGCGAGGCAGGACGCCTGGTCGAGCGCCTCTTGACCACGCTCCTAGGCGTGCACCTGCGCTGACCGCGACCGCCCGACTCCGTGGTCGGATTGCGTCACTGGTGTCGGATTCCGACCAGCGTTTGTCGGATTCCGACGACTCTGTCGGGGCGTCACCCATGACTGCCGGGCACGCCCGCCCGGGCGGACCGCGGGGGCGCCCGCTCGAGGTCCATCCGGCGACGCCTTCAGCCGAGCGCCGCCCGGGCCCCCGCCCCTAGGGTTGGCGCGGCGAAGGAGGCCCCCGATGACCCAGACCCCGCTCACGTCCGCTGCGTCCTGGCAGGCCCTGCAGGAGCACGCGCAGTCCCTGTCCGGCACCACCATCCGCGACCTGTTCGACGCCGGCGGCGAGCGCGCGGCGCAGCTGAGCGCCGACGGCGCGGGCTGGCATCTGGACTACTCCAAGCAGCGGGTGACCGGCGAGACGATCGACCTGCTGGCCGCACTGGCCGACGAGCGCGACCTGGCGCAGCGACGCGAGGAGATGTTCACCGGCGTCCACATCAACAACACCGAGGACCGGGCGGTCCTGCACACGGCACTGCGGCTGCCGCGCGGCGTGTCGCTGGTCGTCGACGGGATCGACGTGGCCGCCGACGTGCACGCGGTGCTCGACGCGATGGGCGCGTTCGCCGAGAAGGTGCGCAGCGGGGAGTGGCTCGGGCACACCGGCAGGCCGATCCGCAACGTGGTCAACATCGGCATCGGCGGCTCGGACCTCGGCCCGGTCATGGCCTACCAGGCGCTGCGGCACGTCTCCGCGCGCGACCTCGTGTTCCGGTTCGTGTCCAACGTCGACGGCAGCGACTTCGTGGAGAACACCCAGGACCTGGACGCCTCCGAGACGCTGTTCCTGGTCGCCTCCAAGACGTTCACCACCCAGGAGACGATGACCAACGCCGCGACCGCGCGGGCCTGGCTCATCGACGCGCTGGGCGACGAGTCGGCGGTGGCCAAGCACTTCGTGGCGATCTCCACCAACGCCGAGAAGGTCGGCGAGTTCGGCATCGACACCGCCAACATGTTCGGGTTCTGGGACTGGGTCGGCGGGCGCTACTCGATGAGCTCGGCGATCGGGCTGTCCACGATGATCGCGGTCGGTGCCGACGGGTTCGCCGAGCTGCTCGCCGGTCTGCACGCGATGGACTCCCACTTCCGCGAGGCGTCCTGGCGGGAGAACCTCCCGGCGCTGCACGGCCTGCTGTGCATCTGGAACCGCAACTTCCTCGGGTCCGAGGACTACGTCGTCCTGCCCTACGACCAGTACCTGCTGCGCTTCCCGGCGTACCTGCAGCAGATGATCATGGAGAGCAACGGCAAACGGGTCACGAACGCCGGCGACCCGGTGGACTACGAGACCTCGGCGTCGTTCTGGGGCGAGCCCGGCACGAACGGCCAGCACAGCTTCTACCAGATGCTGCACCAGGGGACCACGAGGATCCCGGCGGACTTCGTCTTCTTCGCCCAACCCGTCAACGACATCGGCGATCACCACGACCTGCTCATCGCCAACTGCCTGGCGCAAGCCGGGGTGATGGCCTTCGGCAAGACCGCCGAGGAGGTCGCGGAGGACGGCACGCCCGCTGACCTGGTGGAGCACAAGGTGATGCCCGGCGACCGGCCGAACTCGACTCTGGTCGCCGACCGGTTGACCCCGCGTTCGCTGGGCGCGCTGATCTCGCTCTACGAGCACTCCACGTTCGTGCAGGGCGCGATCTGGGGGATCAACTCGTTCGACCAGTGGGGCGTGCAGCTGGGCAAGCTGGTGGCCAGCTCGATCGCACCGATGCTCACCGGCGAGGCGCAGCCCAGCCTGGACGCGTCCACCAACGCGCTCATCGAGCGGTACAAGGCAGCCCGCGGTCGCTGACCTCGGCGAGCCCTTGCCGGGCGGGGCGGCCGGGGGGAGGTCTCGCCACGCTCGACCGGCGGGGCTGGAGTGAGCTGTGAGGTGCTGACCTCACGAGCCTGCGGGCCCGGCCGGTGTGGGTTCTGATCGGTGTGGGGGCCAGAGCCGTACCCTTGGCGCACCATGACCAGATCCTCGTTGCTGCGTGCCCTGTCCGAACGCGTCGTCGTCGCCGACGGGGCGATGGGCACGATGCTCCAGGCCCAGGACCCGTCGATGGACGACTTCCAGGGCCACGAGGGCTGCAACGAGATCCTCAACGTGACCCGCCCGGACATCGTCTCGGCGGTCCACGCCGCCTACTTCGACGCGGGCGTGGACTGCGTGGAGACCAACACCTTCGGCGCCAACCTGGCCAACCTGGGGGAGTACGGGATCTCCGAGCGGATCCACGAGCTGGCGTCGGCCGGCGCGCGGATCGCCCGCGAGGTGGCCGACGGCTACTCGACCCCGGACCGGCCACGCTGGGTGCTGGGCTCGGTCGGGCCGGGCACCAAGCTGCCCACGTTGGGCCATGTCGCGTTCACCGAGCTGCGCGACGCCTACGCCGAGCAGGTGCGCGGGCTGCTCGACGGCGGGGTCGACGCGATCCTCGTCGAGACCGCACAGGACCTGCTGCAGGCCAAGGCCGCCCTCGTCGGCGCCCGCCGGGCGATGGCCGCGCACCACCGCGGCGACGGGGTCGGCCTGTTCGCCCAGGTCACCGTGGAGACCACCGGCACGATGCTGCTGGGCTCCGAGATCGGCGCCGCGCTGACTGCGCTGGAGCCCCTGGGCATCGACCTGATCGGCCTGAACTGCGCCACCGGCCCCGCCGAGATGGGCGAGCACCTGCGGCACCTGGCCCGCAACGCGCGCATCGGGATCTCGGCGATGCCGAACGCCGGCTTGCCCCAGCTGACCGCAGACGGAGCCAGCTACCCGCTGACCCCGGCCGAGCTGGCCGCCGCGCACGACCACTTCACCGCCGACTTCGGGCTGGCCCTGGTCGGCGGCTGCTGCGGCACGACGCCCGAGCACCTGCGCGCGGTCGTCGATCGGGTGGGTGGCCGCGAGGTGCGTCCGCGCAGCGTGGTCACCGAGCCGTCGGCCGCGTCGCTGTACCAGTCGGTGCCGTTCCGCCAGGAGACCTCCTACCTGTCCATCGGCGAGCGGACGAACGCCAACGGGTCCAAGGCGTTCCGCGAGGCGATGCTGGCCCAGGACTGGGAGCAGTGTCTGGAGATCGCGCGCGCCCAGATCCGCGACGGCGCTCACCTCCTGGACCTGTGCATCGACTACGTCGGCCGCGACGGCGTGGCCGACATGAAGGAGCTGGCCAGCCGGCTGGCAACCGCCTCCACCCTGCCGATCGTGCTGGACTCCACCGAGCCCCCGGTCCTGGAGGCCGGCCTGCAGCTGCTCGGCGGACGAGCGATCGTCAACTCGGTGAACTACGAGGACGGCGATGGCCCGGGCTCCCGGTTCGCCCGGATCGTGCCGCTGGTCAAGGAGTACGGCGCCGCGGTAGTGGCCCTGACCATCGACGAGGAGGGCCAGGCCCGGACCGCGGACTGGAAGGTCAAGGTCGCCGACCGGCTGATCACCGACCTGCGCGACAACCACGGCATCCCGCCCGGCGACGTGCTCGTGGACTGCCTGACCTTCCCGATCGCGACCGGCCAGGAGGAGACCCGCCGCGACGGCCTGGAGACCATCGAGGCGATCCGCCGCATCAAGGCCCTGCACCCGCAGGTGCAGACCACGCTGGGCCTGTCCAACGTCTCGTTCGGCCTCAACCCAGCCGCCCGGCAGGTGCTCAACTCGGTGTTCCTGCACGAGTGCGTCGGCGCCGGGCTGGACTCGGCGATCGTGCACGCGAGCAAGATCCTGCCCATCTCGCGCATCAGCGAGGAGCAGCTCAAGGTCGCCACCGACCTGGTCTACGACCGGCGTGAGTACGCCGCCGACGGCACCCTCACCTACGACCCGCTGACCCGGCTTCTGGAGCTGTTCGCCGACGCCACCGCGCAGACGGGCGGGCGCAACCGCGCCGAGGAGCTGGCCGCGATGCCGCTGGAGGAGCGGCTGCGCCAGCGGATCATCGACGGCGAGCGCCCCGGCCTGGAGGCCGACCTCGACGAGGCGATGCAGACCCGCGGGCCGCTGGCGATCATCAACGAGACCCTGCTGGCCGGGATGAAGGTCGTCGGCGAGCTGTTCGGGCGCGGCGAGATGCAGCTGCCGTTCGTGCTGAACTCCGCCGAGGTGATGAAGGCCGCGGTCGCCTACCTGGAGCCGTTCATGGAGACGGTGGCCCACGAGGAGGGCGGCGCCCCGGCGGGCAAGGGCACCATCGTGCTGGCCACGGTCAAGGGCGACGTCCACGACATCGGCAAGAACCTGGTCGACATCATCCTGACCAACAACGGCTACAACGTCGTCAACATCGGCATCAAGCAGCCGGTCTCGGCGATCCTGACCGCCGCGCAGGACAGCGACGCGGACCTCATCGGGATGTCCGGCCTGCTCGTGAAGAGCACGGTCGTCATGAAGGAGAACCTCGAGGAGCTGAACACCCGCGAGGTGGCCGGGCGCTTCCCGGTGCTCCTGGGCGGCGCGGCGCTGACTCGCGCGTTCGTCGAGGAGGACCTGGCCGGGCTCTACGACGGAGAGGTGCGCTACGCCCGCGACGCGTTCGAGGGGCTGCGTCTGATGGACGCGTTCATGGCGGTCAAGCGCGGCGACGAGGGCGCCGAGCTGCCGGCGCTGCGGGCCCGGCGGGTGTCGCGCCGTGACGCCGCGGCCCGCCCGAAGGTCGAGGTCCCGGCCCGATCCAACGTCGCCGAGGACAACGCCGTGCCCACCCCGCCGTTCTGGGGCTCGCGGCTGGTCAAGGGCATCGCGCAGGCCGAGTTCGCCGCATACCTCGACGAGCGCGCGCTGTTCCTGGGTCAGTGGGGGCTCAAGTCGTCGCGCGGCGACGGCCCGGACTACGAGGAGCTGGTGGCGACCGAGGGCCGCCCGCGGCTGCGCATGTGGCTGGACCGCATCCACACCGAGGGCCTGCTGGCCGCCGCGGTCGTCTACGGGTACTTCCCGTGCTGGGCCGACGGCGACGAGCTGGTGATCCTGGACCCGGCCGGGCTGGCCGAGGCGGGGGAGAAGCCGCTGGCCGAAGGCTGGGAGCCGCGCGAGCTGCACCGGCTGAGCTTCCCTCGCCAGCAGCGCGACCGGTTCCTGTGCCTGTCGGACTTCTTCCGCAGCGAGGCGAACGCCCGCGCCGAGGGCCGGCCCGACGTGGTCGCCTTCCACGTGGTGACGATGGGCGCGCCGGTCTCCCAGGCCGCGGCGGACCTGTTCGCCGCCAGCTCCTACCGCGAGTACGTCGAGCTGCACGGGCTGGGTGTCCAGCTCACCGAGGCGCTGGCCGAGTGCTGGCACGCCCGGGTCCGCTCCGAGCTGGGGATCGACCAGTCCGACTCGGCCGACCGCACCGTGCTGGTGACCAAGCAGTCCTACCAGGGCGAGCGGTACTCGTTCGGCTATCCCGCGTGCCCGGACGTGGAGCAGCAGCGGGTCATCGTGGACCTGCTGGACCCCGCCAGGATCGGGGTGGAGCTCAGCGAGGAGTTCCAGCTGCACCCGGAGCAGTCGACATCGGCGATCATCGTCCACCACCCTGAGGCCAGCTACTACAACGCCGGCTGACCCACCCGGGTCCGCCGCCCCCTGCGTCTGCCTGGATCGGAGTGCGGATGTCGCTGGATGGTGTGCTGTTCGACATGGACGGGCTGCTGGTCGACACCGAGCCGCTCTGGATGGACGTCGAGGCCGAGGTCGCGGCCGGCCTCGGCGCGGTCTGGGGTCTGGAGCAGGCCAAGCTCATCATGGGCACGTCGATGCGCAACGGTGCGACGATCATGCGCGACTTCGCCGGCAGCGACGTGCCGGTGGGCGAGATCGAGAGCCGGCTCGTCGGCGGCATGCTGGACCGGCTGGCCAACGCCGACATCAGCATCCAGCCCGGTGCCCTGGAGCTCCTGTGCGCGGTCGCCGACGCCGACCTGCCGTTCGCGCTGGCCTCGGCGTCGGTGCGCCCGATGGTGGACCTGGTGGTCGACCGGCTCGTGCAGGCCGGCGCCCCGCGCTTCGCCTTCAGTGTCGCCGGCGACGAGGTCGAGCGGACCAAGCCCGACCCGCTGCCCTACCTGCGAGCCGCGGCCGGCATCGGGGTGGACGTCACCCGGTGCGTGGTCCTGGAGGACTCGGCGAACGGGGTGCGCGCCGGCGTCGCGTCGGGCGCGATGGTGGTCGCGGTGCCGCACGCGGTGCCGATCGAGCCCGGCCCCCGGGTGATGGTCCGCGACTCGCTCGTGGGCCTCACGGTGGCCGACCTGCACGCGCTGATCTGATTCCCCCGCTGGTCGAGCCTGTCGAGACCCCACGCCCCCCGCCGGTCGAGCGTGTCGAAGGCCGGCGTGGGGCCGGGATGGCGGGTCGGGCCCTGCGCCTGCGTCCACATGGCGGCCGGAGCGAACGCGGCGGGTGACCTAGACTCCTGCGCGATCCCAGGCGCGCCCCCGAGTGTCGCCCGGATGCCCCCTGAGCCCCCCGGAGGAACCCCGCATGACGTCCCCCGACGCCGAGTTCGCCACCCCCACGGCGCCGCGTGCGGCGGCTCCCGCCGCTCGCGCGCTGGGTCTGGTCAAGGTCTACGGGATGGGCGACACCACGGTCACCGCCCTGCGCGGGGTCGACGTCGACTTCGCCCCCCGCCAGTTCACGGCCATCATGGGCCCGTCCGGATCGGGCAAGTCGACGCTGATGCACTGCATGGCCGGCTTGGACGCGGCGACCTCGGGCCGGGTGTTCGTGGGCGAGTCCGAGCTCACCCGGCTCAAGGACAACGCTCTGACCCGGCTGCGCCGCGAGCAGATGGGCTTCGTGTTCCAGTCGTTCAACCTGGTCCCCACGCTGACCGCGGGGGAGAACATCACCCTGCCGATCGACATCGCCGGCAAGAAGGTCGACAAGGCGTGGTTCGACCTGGTCGTGCGCACGGTGGGCCTGTCCGACCGGCTCAGCCACCGGCCCAGTGAGCTGTCCGGCGGCCAACAGCAGCGCGTGGCCTGCGCCCGGGCGCTCATCACCCGCCCGGCGATCGTGTTCGCCGACGAGCCGACCGGCAACCTGGACTCCCGGTCCGGCGCCGAGGTGCTCGGGTTCCTGCGCCGCAGCGTCGACGAGTTCGGGCAGACGGTGGTCATGGTGACCCACGACGCGAACGCCGCCAGCTATGCGGACCGGGTGATCTTCCTGGCCGACGGCGCGCTCGTGGACGAGCTGCTGGATCCCGACGCCAGCACGATCCTGGACCGGATGAAGAGCCTGGACCGCACGGCGCCGGGATCGGCCGGGGCTTCCGAGACCCACGCCGCGACGGGGGAGCCGGCCGGGGCCAGTGGCGCGGAGCCCGACGACCCGTCCACCGGCTCCGCAGCCTCCGACCCGTTCCAGGCCTGACATGCTGCGCACGACCTGGCGCTCGTTCACCGCACACAAGGCCCGCATGGCGATGTCCGGGCTGGCTGTGGTCCTCGGCGTGGCCTTCTTCGTGGGGACGTTCGTCTTCACCGACACGCTCAAGGGCACGTTCGACCAGATCTTCGCCAGCGAGCCCCCGGACGTGGTGATCGGTCAGGAGCTGGCGACCGGCGGCGACGACGGCACCGGCTCGGTGGTGTCGGTCGTCCCGCAGTCCGTGCTGGACAAGGTGAGCGACGAGCCGAGCGTCGCGCGCGCGACCGGCCAGGTGCAGGTCAGCGGCGTCGCGGTGCTGGACCCGGACGGAAAGCCGATCGGGGGCAACGGCCCGCCGCAGCTGGGTGCCTCGTTCCCCGAGTTCCCCGACGACCCCACGCTGAGCAACATGACGATCGTCGACGGGCGAGCGCCCGCGGCGCCGGGCGAGATCGTGCTGGACCAGCGCACCGTCGAGCGGGGTGGCTTCTCGGTCGGCGACCGGGTGGTGGTGGTCACCCAGGGGCCGCGGATCGACGCGACCCTGGTGGGCGTCGCGCGCTACGGGGTCAGCGGTGGACTGGGCGGGGCGACGCTGGCCCTGTTCGACCGGTCCGAGGCGCAGGACCTCTTCATGGGCGGCGAGGAGGCCTGGACCCAGCTGCAGGCGAACGCGGTCGAGGGCGTCAGCCCCGAGGCCCTGCGCGACCAGCTGCGCACCGACCTGGGGTCGAAGTGGTCCGTCGAGACCGGTCAGGAGGTGCAGGACGAGCAGGCCGACGAGTTCGCGACCGCCCTGGGCTTCATCAACGTCTTCCTCATCATCTTCGCGCTGATCGCCCTGTTCGTCGGCGTGTTCATCATCCTGAACACCTTCTCCATGCTGGTCGCCCGGCGGACCAAGGAGCTCGCGCTGCTGCGCGCCATCGGGGCCAGCCGCCGGCAGATCACGCTCTCCGTGGTCGGCGAGGCGGTGGCGCTGGGGCTGCTGGGTGGGATCACCGGCCTGCTCGTGGGCATCGCGGTGGCCTACGGCCTGCGGGCGCTGCTCGGCGTCATCGGGCTGGACCTGCCGCCCGGCCAGCTGGTCATCGAGCCGCGCACGATCATCCTGGGCATCACCGTCGGGCTGGTGTTCACCCTGATCGGCGCCTGGTTCCCGGCCCGGCGCGCCAGCCGGGTGCCACCGGTCGCCGCGATGCGTGACGACGTGGCGATGCCCGCGCGCAGCCTGCGCGTGCGGGCTGCGATCGGCTCGCTCATGACCCTGTCCGGTGCGGTGTTCCTGGTGCTGAGCGTGACCGGCACCGAGTTGCCGGGGCGCAACCAGATCTTCGCGATGGCCGCGATCCTGCTGGTCGTGGGCGTCATCGTGGTCGCACCGGCGATCAGCCGCGGCCTGGTCGGCATCCTCGGGGCGCCCGTCGCCGGGCTCGGGTCGATCGGCCGGATGGCCGTGCGCAACGCGCAGCGCGACCGCCGGCGCACCGCCGCCACCGCCACCGCGATCCTGATCGGGCTCACGCTGGTGACCGCCATCGGCGTCCTGGGCTCCTCGGCCACCAAGTCCACCGAGGCGATCGTCGACGACGTCATCAGCGCCGACTACGTGGTGCAGCCCACCGGGTTCGTCCCGTTCTCCCCGGACGTGGCCGCGCGCGTGGCCGCGGTGCCGGGCGTGCAGACCGTCTCCCAGGTCCGGATCGCCCCGGCGCTGATCGCGGGGCAGCCGACACAGGTCACCGCCGTGGACCCGCAGACGATCGGCAGCGCGATCACCCTGCCGCTGTCGCCGTCCTCCTTGGCGGGGCGCACGATCATGACCGACGTGGAGACCGCGGCCGGCGCCGGGCTGCAGGCCGGCGACGACGTGGCGGTCACTTGGGGCAACGGGGAGCAGGCGACTCTGCGCCTGACCGAGACCTACCAGCCCGAGGCGAGCTTCACCGGCTGGGTCACATCGCTGGAGACGCAGGCCGCGGCCGGCCTGCCCGAGGTCGACACCCTGCTCTACGTCACGGTGACCGGCAGCGCCGACCCCGCGGTCGTGCAGGCGGGCTTCGACGCGATCCTGGCCGACTACCCGACGATCCAGATCTTCGACCAGACCGAGTTCAAGGAGTGGATCTCCGGGCAGATCGGCCAGCTGCTCAACTTCATCTACGCGCTGCTCGGGCTGTCCTTGGTCATCGCGATCATCGGCGTGGTCAACACGCTGGCCCTGTCGATCATCGAGCGGACCCGGGAGATCGGGATGCTGCGCGCGGTCGGCACGTTGCGCAAGCAGGTGCGCACGATGGTCCGCTGGGAGTCGATCGTCATCAGCGTCTTCGGCGCGGTGGTCGGGCTGGTGCTCGGCCTGGTGCTCGGCATCGGGATGCAGCGCCTGTTGGCGGACGAGGGGATCAGCATCCTGGGCATTCCGTGGGTGCTGATCGCGATCGTCCTGGTCGCCACCGGGATCATCGGCGTCCTGGCCGCCGTCCTGCCGGCCCGTCGGGCTGCGAACCTGGACGTGATGGCCGCCATCCGCACTGAGTAGAGGAGCCCAGGGGCGGGGTCTGGACAGGCTCGACCGGCGGGTGGAGACCATCCCGGCCCCACGCCCGTCGAGCTTGTCGAGACCTGTCCGCCTTCAGGCGCCGGTCACCGGAGGCTCGGGGAGCGGGGGAGGGGTGCCGCCCCACTCCGGGCACAGCGCCTGGTGGGCGCACCACTGGCACAGCGCCGAGCGCCGCGGGCGCCAGTCGCCGCTGGTGGTGGCCCGCTGGATCGCCGCCCAGAGCGCGTTGATCTTGCGCTCCATGGCCAGCAGGTCGGCCTCGTCGGGCTCGTAGCGAAGCACCACTCCGGTCGAGAGGTACATCAGCTGGAGCAGAGTCGGGACCTGGCCGTGCATCCGCCACAGGGCCAGGGCGTAGAAGCGCATCTGGAACATGGCCTTCGCCTCGAACCCGACCCCGGGCGGGCGGCCGGTCTTGTAGTCCACGACGCGGGTCTGGCCGGCCGGGTTGCGGTCCAGCCGGTCCACGAAGCCGCGCAGAGTCAGGCCCGAGGCGAGCTCGGCCTCGACCCGCAGCTCGCGAGCGGCCGGCTCCAGCCGGGTCGGGTCCTCCATCGCGAAGTAGGCCTCCACGAGGTCGCCGGCGGCGCGCAGCCAGGCCCCCTCGTCGCTGCCGCTCTCGGCGACCATGGCGACGACCTCGGGACGCTCGGCAGCCAGGGCGGCCCACTGCGGCGCCACCAGCTCGATCGCCGCATCCAGGGAGCGCTGGTCGGCGGGCAGGTCGTAGAGCGCCTCCAGCACCGAGTGCACCAGCGTGCCGCGCACTGCGGCCGGGCTGGGCGGCTCGGGCAGCCGGTCGAGCACGCGGAATCGGTAGAGCAGCGGACAGCTCTGGAAGTCCGAGGCTCGCGACGGGGACAGCGAGAGCGCCGGGCGAGTGGGCAGCTCGGTGACGTCAGGCATGGGAGCAACCTACGTGGGGGGTCTGACAGACACGATGAGAATGTCGGCGGCGGCCGTGTCGGCGCGGGCTCTTGCTCACGGTCTGAGTGACAGTCCACAGGCCATCGGATGACCCTTGGGCTGATGAAGCCGTGTCAGGTGCGCGGGGATCGCGGGGCGCCGGGCCCGCCTACGATGGAGCGATGCCCGCCGACCAGCCGCTCGTGAGGATCTTCGGGATCCCCGTGCATGTGCCGTTCAGCGGCGTGCTGGGGGTCGCGGTCCTGGCGTACCTGTGGGCGCCCGCGTTCGACAACGGCTCCGGGATGAGCGTCTGGGCGATCGCGCTGGCGTTCGCGGTGCTGCTGAGCCTGGCCACCCTGGTGCACGAGTTCGCGCACGCGCTGACCGCCCGCGCGCTCGGCTTCCCGGTCGACCGGGTCGTGCTGCAGCTGCTCGGCGGGGTGACCTTCTTCCAGCGGCGCCGGGAGTCGGCGATGAGCGAGGCCGCGATTGCGGCGGCCGGCCCGATCGCCACCTTCGCGGTGGCCGGGCTGGCCTACGTGGTCACCCAGGTCGCCGATCCGGCCGGGGTCACCGCCACGCTGGCGCGCGCCCTGGTCTGGGCCAACGTGGTGATCGGGGTCTACAACTCGCTGCCCGGACTGCCGCTGGACGGCGGCAACGTGCTGCGCTGCCTGGTCTGGGCGGTGTCGGGCTCCCAGCGGACCGGCACGGTCGCCGCGGCCTGGCTGGGCCGCGGCCTCGCGGTGCTGACGCTGGCGCTGCCCTTGATCCTGGCGTACGCCGAAGTCGTGCAGCCGGACCTGCTGATGTTCCTGGTATGCGGTCTGCTGGGCGCGATGCTCTGGTCCGGCGCCACCCAGCAGCTCAACGCCACCGTCGTGCTGGACCGCGCGGCGGGGCTGACCGCCGCCGGGCTGGCCCGCCGGGCGATCCCCGTGGACCGCGACCTGCCGCTGGCCGAGGCGCTGCATCGCGCCGCCCAGGCGGGTGCGGGCGCCCTGGTCGTGGTGGACGCGGCCGGGCTGCCGGTCGGCATCGGCCAGCCGGACGCGATCAGCGCGATCCCCGAGGCGCGCCGCCCGTGGGTCTGCGTCGGTGCGGTGAGTCGCCCGATCGGCGAGCGCGGGACCATCGGCGTGCAGGTGGCGGGGCGCGAGCTGCTGGAGCAGGTGTCCACGAGTCAGGCTGAGGAGCTTCTTGTGCTGGATCCTTACGGGCTGGTCTACGGCGTTCTGGTGGCCCGCGACCTCGACCAGGCACTGCGCGTCGGGCCGCGCACATGAGCGGCCTGGAGGAGTCGGAGGTCGGCGCGGCGGGTGGGGTCTGCACAGACTCGACCGGCGGGGGCTCGACCGGCGGGGGTGTGGGTAGCGAGGTGTCGGCCCGATCCGCTGGGGTGCCGGCCATCGCCACCACCACCGAGGTGCCCGAGGTCAGGGCCGATCGGCACGGGCCGTTGCAGCCTGGCGACCTGGTCCAGCTGACCGACCCGAAGGGTCGCCACCACACGTTCGCGCTGCGGCCCGGCGCGGTGTTCCACACCCACAAGGGAGCGCTGGCGCACGACCAGATCCTGGGCCGGCCCGAGGGGATCGTCGTGCAGTCGGCCAACGGCGTGCCGTACCTGGTCCTGCGCCCGCTGCTGCGCGACTTCGTCCTGTCGATGCCGCGCGGGGCGACCGTGGTCTACCCCAAGGACGCCGCCGCGATCGTCGGGCTGGCCGACGTGTTCCCCGGCGCCACGGTGGTGGAGGCGGGCGCCGGCTCCGGCGCGCTGACCTGCACGCTGCTGCGCGCGGTCGGGACCGGCGGCCGGGTGATCTCGTTCGAGCGGCGCGAGGACTTCGCGCAGGTGGCGCGCGGCAACGTCGAGCGCTTCCTGGGCGGCCCGCAGCCGGCCTGGGACCTCGTGGTCGGCGACCTGGCGGTCGACGGTCCGGACCGGCTGGCGCCCGGCTCGGTGCATCGGTTCGTCCTGGACATGCTCGCTCCGTGGGAGTGCGTCGACGTGGTCGCCGACGCGCTGGAGCCCGGTGGGCTGGTCGTGGCCTACGTCGCCACGACCACCCAGCTCTCCCGAGTCGCCGAGACGCTGCGCGCGGACGGGCGCTTCACCGAGCCGGTCGCGCAGGAGCTGATGCTGCGCACCTGGCACCTGGAGGGACTGGCCGTTCGCCCCGACCACCGCATGGTCGGGCACACCGGGTTCCTCCTCGTGGCCCGCCGGCTCGCGCCCGGAACCGTCCTGCCGCCCAAGCGCAGCCGCCCCGCGCCCGGCGCGTACGGCCCGGACTACACCGGTCCGCGGGCGGCCGACCCGGCCACCACCACCGCCGCGCCGACCGCCGACCCGCCAGCCATCGCCGAATGACCGGTTGCATGCGGGCGGGCACTCGATAGAGTCCCGACAGCCGGGGCGCCCGGTGCCAGCCGGAGGAGGTCCTGGTGAGCGGTCAGCCCATCCCTGCCGATGCCGAGCACCGGCTGCGCGCCCTGCAGCTCGAGCTCGACCAGCTCGCGCAGACCAACCGGCGGATGGCCGCCACCCTGCGCGAGGCCCGCAGCCAGATCGTGACGCTCAAGGCCGAGGTCGACCGGCTGGCCGAGCCGCCGTCCGGCTTCGGGGTCTTCTTGGAGGGTCACGAGGACGGCACCGTCGACATCCACACCCAGGGCCGCAAGCTGCGCGTGCGGGTGGCTCCGGGCGTCGGTCCGCTGGTGCCCGGTCAGGAGGTGCTGGTCAACGAGGCGATGAACGTCGTGGCCGCGCTGGGTGCCGAGCGCGTGGGTGAGGTCGTCATGTTCAAGGAGCTGCTCGCCGACAACGAGCGCGCCCTGGTCATCGGGCACACCGACGAGGAGCGCGTCGTGCGCCTGGCCGCGGCCCTGCTCGACGAGCACATCCGCGCCGGTGACTCGCTGCTCATGGACCCCCGGTCGAGCTACGTCTACGAGCGGATCCCCAAGTCCGAGGTCGAGGAGCTGGTCCTCGAGGAGATCCCGGACGTGGCCTACACCGACATCGGCGGGCTGGCCGGCCAGATCGAGATGATCCGCGACGCGGTCGAGCTGCCGTACCTCAACGCCGAGCTCTTCCGCGAGCACAAGCTGGCCGCGCCCAAGGGGATCCTGCTCTACGGGCCGCCCG
>CAYQMN010000029.1:0-29913 GCA_964418695.1 uncultured Bifidobacteriaceae bacterium
CGCCAGCGGGCAGCTTTCATGTCCGCCACTGGGCAGTTCCCACTGACCCTTGACAAGGCGACTCGCCCAGCAGGGAACCTCTCCGACGGCTCACCTGTGGATAGTTGTCGAGCCCAGCTCGACCGGGACGCACCGAGCCGGCCCACGACCCTCGGCGCGAGCCCTCTGCCACCACAAGGGTCAGCCCGGCGCGAACGATGCCCAGCGCAGACCCAGCCGGCGCGAGCACGGCGTCCAGCGCGAGCCCAGCCCAGTCGGGACAAGCACAGCGCAGCCACAACAAGCCCAGCGCAAGCAATGCCCAGCCCTGCCACAACGAGCCCAGCGCAAGCAATGCCGACAGCCGAGCGCGGGCCCAGCCCAGCCCAGTCGGGGCGAGCCCAGCGTGAGCCCGATGCCCCGCCCGATGCGAGGCGTGCCGAGCCAGGTCAAGGCGGCCCTGACGCCGAGCCCGGCTGGATACCCCCGCTCCTCACGAAGGGGTCCGTGACCATCCCCGTCCTCGGGTGCTCCGCCCGGCCAAGCGCGTATCGACTCCGCGCGTTTCGTCGTCCTCCGCCCGGGTCCTCGGCTCCTGGGGCGACCACGTGGGCGGGCGTCGAACCTGTGCTGGAAGACCTGCGCAGAACGCCCACACTGCTGCGCTCAGCGGACATATCTGTCCGTTTCGCGCAGGTCGAGCGCAGCCCTGCCCGACCCCACCCCTCCGATGCCGCCGGGGCGCTGGCCTCAGGCCGCGCCGGTGACCGCTGCCACGATCTGGTCGGCGGCGGTGAAGGCGTCCACTCGGCCGTCGGCCACCTCTCCTCCGAGTGTGTCGAGACTGTCGTGCCGGCCGAGGCCGGCGAACCGTGCCTGCAGGGTGGCCAGCGCGATCGCCTCGATCTCAGCCCGGGCCCGCCGGGTGCGCCGCACCACCCGCTCGCCGCTCGCGCTCAGGTGCTGGCGGTGCGCAGCGATCGCCTCGACCAGCTCGTCGATCCCCTCGGCGCGCGACGCGATCACCTTGAGCACCGGAGGCCGCCACGTGCCGGGCTCGGCGTTGCCCCGGCCCAGCGAGATCATGTTGCGCAGCTCGCGGGCGGTCTGGTCGGCGCCGTCCCGGTCGGCTTTGTTGACCACGAAGATGTCGCCGATCTCCAGGATCCCCGCCTTGGCCGCCTGGATCCCGTCACCCATCCCGGGGGCCAGCAGGACCACAGTCGTGTCGGCCTCGCCAGCCACCTCGACCTCCGACTGGCCGACCCCCACCGTCTCGACCAGGACCGGGTCGAACCCGGCTGCGGACAGCACGCGCACCGCCTGCGGAGCAGCGGCGGCCAGTCCGCCGAGATGGCCGCGCGAGGCCATCGACCGGATGAATACCTCAGGGTCGGTGGCGTGCTCTTGCATCCGAATGCGGTCACCGAGCAGCGCCCCGCCGGAGAACGGGGACGAGGGATCGACCGCCAGCACCCCGACCCGGCCGCCGGCTTGCCGGTAGGCGCGGACGAGCGCCGAGGTCGTGGTCGACTTGCCCACTCCGGGCGATCCGGTCAACCCCACGACGTGTGCGCGGGTGGCTCGCGGGGCGATCGTCGCCATGAGCGGACGCAGTTGCGGGCCGCCGTCCTCGACCACCGTGAGCAGCCGACCGACCGAGCGCTGATCGCCCCGGCTCGCGGCATCGACGAGCGAATCGAGGTCGAGGATCCTGGGCACCGGATCACCCTAGCGAGGGCCGAACGTGCCCCTCCAGGCGGTGACCGGGCATGGACCAGGTCCACATGGCTCGCCCCAGCGGCCGGAAGGCGGCCATTCGCGGAGGCCGCCGCGCCACGCCGACGAGCATGCCAACCCGGTCCACCGTCGTCGGTCAGCCGGTCATTCCATCGTGGAACTTCGGTGGAGCAGTGGCGAGTGCCTCCCACAGACGTGGGCGACAGCTCTCGGACGATTGCCCACTCGACAGAGTGCCGACCCCGAAGCTCCTCCACCCAGATCTCCGTCCCCCGCAGGCGAGGATGCTGAGCAGGGCGGAGGACCAGCGGCATGGCGGGCGTTCGTCCCCGGCGGCGGGACGGGGACAGTGACGGTCAGCGGACGCAACATCTGCAGATCGACTTCGGCATCAACTCGGAGCAGCGGTCACCGGCCTCAACCCCGAGTCAGCGCGACCATGACCACTGGCGGGTCGACCGTCGAAGGTCGCGCCCGAGACAGGGTCCGCTTCGCAACCGGGTCCCTCGCGATCGGCACCCCGCGACTGGCACCCCATGACGGGCATCCGACCGCCGGCTCCTCCTCCACGAACCATCGACCGGCCCTCGACGGACGGCACCCCCACCGACAGGTACCCCACCGACCGACACCCGCCCCACGTAACATCGACCGGCCCTCGACGCGCGGCCGGCGGCACCGACCGGTACCCCACCGACCGACATCCGCCCCACATCGACCGGCCCCCATCGGTCGGCATCCCCGCCGACCGGTACCCCACCGGCGGCTCCCGGCCCCACGAAACATCGACCGGCCCGCCTGCCTCGATCGAGACGGACGGGCCGGTGGAGTCCCGTGGGGCAGGTTCGACTACGGCACCCGGACGATCAGTGCGTCGCCCTGGCCGCCGCCGCCGCACAGCGCGGCCGCCCCGACCCCGCCGCCGCGCCGCTTGAGCTCCAGCGCCAGGTGCAGCACGACCCGCGCACCCGACATTCCGACCGGGTGGCCCAGCGCGATCGCACCGCCGTTGACGTTAACCTTCTCCGGGTCCACGCCCAGCTTCTTGGTCGAGACCAGGCCGACCGCGGCGAACGCCTCGTTGAGCTCGAACAGGTCAAGGTCGGCCGGCTCGATGCCCTCCTTCGCGCACGCGGCGAGGATGGCGTTCGCCGGCTGCTCGTGCAGCGACGCGTCCGGTCCGGCGACCACGCCGTGCGCCCCGATCTCGGCCAGCCAGGTGAGCCCGAGTTCCTCGGCCTTGGCCTTGCTCATGACCACGACGGCGGCCGCGCCGTCGGAGATCTGCGAGGCCGAACCCGCGGTGATCGTGCCGTCCTTGGCGAACGCCGGGCGCAGCCCCGACAGCGACTCGGCGGTGGTGTCGCCGCGCACGCCCTCGTCGGTGGTGAACTCGATCGGCTCACCGCGACGCTGCGGGATCGACACCGGGACGATCTCCTCGTCGAACAGGCCGTCCTTCTGCGCCCGCGCGGCCAGCTGATGGGAGCGTGCGGAGAACTCGTCCTGCTCGGCGCGGGTGAGGCCGTACTGGCTGTTGTAGCGCTCGGTCGAGACGCCCATCGCGACCTGGTCGAACGAGCAGAACAGCGCGTCGTGGGCCATCGCGTCCACCGCGGACCAGTCCCCGTACTTGACGCCCTCGCGGCTGCCGGGGAGCAGGTGCGGGGCCTGGGTCATCGACTCCATGCCACCGGCCACGATCACGTCGAACTCGCCGGCGCGGATCAGCTGGTCGGCCAGCGCGATCGCGTCCAGACCCGAGAGGCACACCTTGTTGAGGGTGAACGCGGGGACGTCCATCCCGAGGCCGGCGGCCACGGAGGCCTGGCGCGCCGGGTTCTGGCCCGCGCCGGCCTGAATGACCTGCCCCATGATCACGTACTGAACCTGGTCGGGCGAGACGCCCGCGCGCTCCAGCGCACCCTTGATGGCGACGCCGCCGAGCTGGGCGGCGGAGAATCCCTTGAGGGAGCCGAGCAGTCGACCCATGGGGGTACGCGCGCCCGCGACGATCACAGAACCGGACATGGCATGCCTCTCTCGTGCGGGCCCGTGCGGTCACGGACTCGATTTCACGACGTCACCATAATCCCGCCCTCTGACAGCCGGCCGTCGGGTCGCCGCGCCCGTGGCCGAGGCCCTGGAAGGCCGGTACAGAGGGCGATCCGAGCTCGTTGTGCCCGCCGAAGCCCGGCACCCTCGGCCGCCCCCCTCAGCCGCCCCCTCGGCCACCCCCCTCAGCCACCCCCCTCAGCCACCCCCCGCAGCCGCTCCCTTCAGCCACCCCCCCTCAGCCGCTCCCGCCGGCCCCGCACGACTTCACGAGTCCGATGGCCCGTCGACTCCACCTGCCGACACCGCCGCCGCTCGCGCCCCACACCTCCACGCGAAGGCCGACCCCGACGGCACTCCCACCGCCCGCACCCGGGTGTCCAGCTATTCCCGCCACTACCGGGCCGGGGAACGCCACTCCCACCGCCCGCACCCGGGTGTCCATCGCCCGGCCAACCTGCGCAAAACGCCCCGCGACCTGCGCTGAACGGACACCTGTGTCCGAATCGCGCAGGTCCTCAGAAGCCCAGCCGCCGCGTCGACCTTGACGAGCCTCCACGCCTGTGACGCCCCATGCTGCCCGCCGATGCTGCCGCCGCCGGTCCGGCTCGCGATGACCGCGATCGAGGAGCGGGAGGTCAGCCTGACCGGTCGTGATGAAATCCCTGGCGCCCTGGGAGGTCGCGCTGCAGGGCTGTCGCGCAGCGTGCGGCCGCGGGCGCACCGCACACCTCCCGCCAACCCCCGTTGACCGCCCGCCACCCCCGCGGGCTGCTCCCACCAACCCCCGTGGACTGCGCGGCGCGGGCCGCGCGCGACACTGGTCCCAGGTCCGCCCACTCTGGGCGGCGCGTCCCCAGGAGACCGACATGACCGCTTCCGCGTCCACAACCTCCACCACCCCGACCCCCACCTCCGTCCTCGGCCCGCTGGTCGAGCGGATCGACCACGTCGGCCTGGCGGTCGCGGATCTCGACGCCGCCGTCGCCTTCTACGAGCGCGTGTTCGGCCTGCACAACGTGCACGAGGAGGTCAACGAGGAGCAGGGCGTCCGCGAGGCGATGATCGACGTCGCCGGGTCGGGATCCTGCCTGCAGCTTCTCGCTCCGCTGCGTGAGGACTCCCCGATCGGCAAGTTCCTGGCCCGCAACGGTGAGGGCATCCAGCAGCTGGCCTTCCGGGTCGCCGACATCGAGGTCGCCTGCGCCCGGCTGCGCGATGCGGGCGTGCGCCTGCTGTACGCCGAGCCCAAGAGCGGCACGGCCGGGTCCCGAGTCAATTTCATCCATCCGAAGGACTGCGGCGGCGTGCTCGTCGAGCTCGTCCAGCCGGCAGGGTCCCCGGCTCACTGACCCACCGCCATCCGGCGCCCGTCGATGCGCTGCCGGCTGAAGACCTGCGCTGATCGGACATATCTGTCCGCTCGGCGCAGGAGGATGTCCGTTTCGCGCAGGTCGGCTACCCGCTTGCCCGCGCCCTGGGGTTGGTCTCGACGATCTGGATCGAAACGGGGCTGGCTCGGTCTGGACAGGCCGGGCCGGAGCTGCGCGGACACGCCGGCCGGGTGCCCGACGGCCTTGTCTCGACGGACCCGGCCAGCGAAGGGCCGGCTTGACCCCGACCAGCCCGACCGGGCGCGGGGCTACCGACCGGGCGCGGGGCTACCCGACCGGCGAGAGGCTGGCTTGGCCTCGACCAGCCCGACCAGCGGGGGCTGCGCGGACACGCCGGCCGGGTGCCCGACGGCCTTGTCTCGACGGACCCGGCCAGCGAAGGGCCGGCTTGACCCCGACCAGCCCGACCGGGCGCGGGGCTACCGACCGGGCGCGGGGCTGGCTTGGCCTCGACCAGCCCGACCAGCGGGGCTGCTCGACCGGCATGGGGCTGGCCTGGGCTGGACCCCACTCCAGCACCGGTGGTTACCCGTGGGTAACCTCCACCCAGAACCGGCCTGCCCCGACCCCACCCCCGCCAGGAGACCCACGTGAAGCAGATCCTCGACGCGATCCTCGAAGACGCCCACCTGCAGCCGGGCTTCGGCGAGATCGAGATTCCCGAGTCCTACCGGGCGACGACCGTCCACAAGGACGAGGTCGACATGTTCGCCGGCCAGCCCAGCCGCGAGAAGGACCCGCGCAAGTCCCTGCACCTGGACGAGGTCGCCGTCCCGGAGCTCGGCCCGGGCGAGGCGCTGGTCGCGGTGATGGCCTCGGGCATCAACTACAACACCGTCTGGACCTCGATCTTCGAGCCGCTGCCGACCTTCGGCTTCCTGGAGCGCTACGGGCGCACCAACGAGCTGGCCAAGCGCCACGATCTGCCGTACCACATCGTCGGCTCGGACCTGGCCGGCGTCGTGCTGCGCACAGGCCCCGGCGTCAACGCGTGGAAGGCCGGCGACGAGGTCGTCGCGCACTGCCTGAGTGTCGAGCTGGAGAGCCCGATGGGCCACAACGACACGATGATGGATCCCGAGCAGCGCATCTGGGGCTTCGAGACCAACTTCGGCGGCCTGGCCGACATCGCGCTGGTCAAGTCCAACCAGCTCATGCCCAAGCCCAAGCACCTCACGTGGGAGGAGGCGGCGGCCCCCGGCCTGGTCAACTCCACCGCCTACCGCCAGCTGGTCTCGCGCAACGGCGCGGGGATGAAGCAGGGCGACACCGTCCTGATCTGGGGCGCGTCGGGCGGCCTGGGCTCGTACGCCACGCAGATGGCGCTGAATGGCGGGGCGATCCCGGTATGCGTGGTGTCCAGCCCGGAGAAGGCGGAGATCTGCCGCAAGATGGGCGCGGAGCTGGTGATCGACCGCAACGCCGAGGGCTTCAAGTTCTGGAAGGACGAGTCCACCCAGGACCCCAAGGAGTGGCAGCGCCTGGGCAAGAAGATCCGCTCGCTGACCGGCGGCGAGGACGTGGACATCGTCTTCGAGCACCCGGGCCGTGAGACGTTCGGCGCCTCGGTGTACGTGACCCGCAAGGGCGGAACGATCGTGTCGTGCGCGTCGACCTCGGGCTACATGCACGAGTACGACAACCGCTACTTCTGGATGAACCTCAAGCGGATCATCGGCTCGCACTTCGCCAACTACCGGGAGGCGTACGAGGCCAACCGCCTGGTCGACAAGGGGCTGGTCCACCCGACCCTGTCGAAGGTGTTCCCGCTGGAGCGGGCCGGCGACGCGGCGCGCGAGGTCCAGCGAAACCTGCACCAGGGCAAGGTCGGCGTGCTGTGCCTGGCGCCCGAGGAGGGTCTGGGCGTGCGCGACGCGGAGAAGCGCGCCCGACACATCAATGCGATCAACCGGTTCCGCGGGGTCTGATCCCCGACGGTCCACGGACCTGCGCGGATCGCCCATCTGTGGGCGTTCCGCGCAGGTCCGTGTCCGTTTCGCGCAGGTTTGTGAGCAGGAACGCTGGGGCTTGCGAAGCCGAGACGGGTGGCGCTGAGGCGCACCGATGCAGCTGCCCGCTGCCGGCCGTCGCCAGGCCCGCGTCACAGACGTGCGTCTGGCGCGCAAACCTGCATGAATCGATCAGGGCCTGCGCCGAAGCATCACTTGTGACGCACTCGTGCAAGTCCTCAGCGATTCCCCACCGAGCCCCCGAGCTGGTCGGCCTCACACGCCCAACCAGCTGTCGACGACGCTCGAAAACGAGGCCATAGCGACGGTCGAGCCCGACGAGCCCCCACCCGGGACGCCCAGCCCTGCCGACCCCAGGGCGCCCGAGCCCGCCCGCCCCCGAGCACCTGCCTGCGCCGCCTGGCACCGGGCCCGCCTGCGCCCCGCACCCGCCCGGCCCGCCGGATCCCGAGCCCGCCAGCGCTCCGTCCGGCCTGCCCGAGCCTCGTGCGCGAAGACCCGCTCAAATCGCCCAACGACCTGCCCGAAACGGACACCTATGTCCGTTCCGCGCAACTCCCGAGCAGACCCCGCGGGTCACCCCTCCCCGAGCCACCCCGCCAGGGCTTGGGTGACCGCGTCGGGGTCCTCGACCGCGCTGAGGTGCCCGACCCCGGGGATCTCGCGCATCGTGACCCGGCTCCCCCCGGACTCGGCCGCCTCGGCCATCGAGGCGGCCTCCGCGGCCGGGGCGAGGGCGTCCTCGGTGCCGCGCACGATCAGCACCGGCCCGCCGAAGGCGGCGAGATCCGCGTGCGAGTCGGGTCGCGCGGCCATCGCGACCTGGGCCCAGGCGACGGCCGCCGGGGACTGGGCGCCGATCCAGCGCCGGACGGTGGCGACCACCTCGGGTCGCCGGGCGAGGGTGGTCTCGCCGAGCAGGCTGTCGAGCATCGCGTCGGCCAAGCCGGAGGTCCCCGAGGCGAGCACGGACTCGGCCATGCTCAGCCGCTTGGCGGCGGCCTCAGGGGCGTCGGCGGAGGCCTTGGTGTCGGCCAGGATCACCGCCGTGATCCGCTCGGGGTGGTGGCGCAGCATCGCCATGGTGGTGTACCCGCCCATGGACAGGCCCCCGACGACGGCGCGCTCGATCCCGAGAGCGTCCATGAGCGCGGCGACCTCGTCGGCGGCCACGTCCAGCGAGGGTGCGGCCGAGCTGACCGCCGAGCCGCCGAAGCCCGGCAGGTCGGGGGTGACGACACGGTACCCGGATGCGGCGAGCGCTCGGCGCTGGGGCGCCCAGAGGGTGGAGTCCATCGGGAAGGCGTGGAGCAGGATGACCGGAGCGCCGCTCCCGGATTCGGCGAAGTGCAGCATCCGCCGAGCGTAGCCAGCGGCCCGTCGTCCCGGCGCTGATCCCGGCCCGGTGTCCGGTCCGCCGCCGCTGCTAACCTCCACGCATGCTGGGGGCCCGCGCGTTCGATCCGCGTCTGGCCAAGGCGAGGCGGCGGGCGCTGATCGCGTACGACGGCTTGGTGTGGCTGGTGTGCGTGCCGGCCTTCGCGATGCTGCGCTACATGGACTCCGCGGGCGGCACGCCCTGGGGCGAGACCCTGACCGCGACCGCGATCGCGATCGGGGCCCAGTGGCTGATCGGCACGTGGATGTGGATCTACGACGGCCGGTACCCGATCGGCTCCAAGGACGAGACGCTGGCGCTGGCGGCGACGACCCTGTCTGCGGGGTTCGTGCTGCAGCTGGTCAGCATCGTCTTCCCTGGTGGTCGGCTCATCGCCATCTCGGTGCCGGTGGGGGCGACGGCCATGGCCACGCTCGGGGCGCTCGCCGGGCGCGTGGCGTTCCGGATGGTGCGCGAGTCGTCGAAGCGGCCGAAGGCGTCCACGCCGGTGCTGATCTTCGGGGCCGGCGATGCCGCCTCGCAGCTGGTGAGCAACATGGTGACCGACCCGGACTCGCCGTACCTGCCGGTCGGGCTGCTCGACGACGACTCGGACAAGCGGCACCTGCGCATCGAGCGGGTGCGAGTGCTGGGCAACCGGACGGCGCTGGAGTCCGCGGTGCGGCGCACGGGGGCCGAGGGGCTGATCATCGCGGTGCCGACGGCGGGGCCGACGCTCTACCGCGAGCTCTCCGACCAGGCGCGTGCGCTGGGTCTGGTCGTCCAGGTGCTGCCTGGGCTCAGCGAGCTGTTCGACGGTCAGGTGGGGTTCCGCGACCTGCGCGACATCAACATCTCCGACCTGCTGGGCCGCGCGCCCGTGGACACCGATGTGGAGGCGGTCGCGGCGTATCTGGCGGGCAAGAGGGTGCTGGTGACCGGGGCGGGCGGGTCGATCGGGTCCGAGCTGTGCCGGCAGATCGCCCGGTTCTCCCCGGGGCGGCTGTTGATGCTGGACCGTGACGAGTCCGCGCTGCACGCGCTGCAGCTAAGCCTGACCGGGCGGGCGATGCTGGACTCCGACGACATGATCCTGGCCGACATCCGCGACCGGCCCGCGCTCACCGAGGTGTTCGAGAAGCATCGGCCGCAGGTGGTGTTCCACGCGGCGGCGCTCAAGCATCTGCCGATGCTGGAGCAGTACCCGGAAGAGGCGTGGAAGACCAACGTCCTGGGCACGGCGAACGTGCTGGAGGCAGCGCGGGACGTGGGCGTGGAGGTGTTCGTGAACATCTCCACCGACAAGGCCGCGAATCCGTGCAGTGTGCTGGGCTACTCCAAGCGGCTGGCCGAGCGGCTGACCGCGGGGGTGGCGGCCGAGACGCCGGGCAAGTTCGTGTCGGTGCGGTTCGGCAACGTGATCGGCTCGCGGGGGTCGGTGATCCCGGCGTTCGCCGAGCAGATCGCGCGCGGCGGCCCGGTGACGGTGACCGACCCGGACGTGACGCGGTTCTTCATGATGATCCCGGAGGCGTGTGAGCTGGTCATCCAGGCCGCCGCGGTCGGGCGGGACGGTGAGGCGCTGGTGCTGGACATGGGCCAGCCGGTGCGGATCCTCGACGTGGCGCGCCAGATGATCCGGATGAGCGGGCGCGAGGACGTCGAGATCGTCTTCACGGGGCTGCGCGACGGGGAGAAGGCCCACGAGGAGCTGTTCGGGGCGGCTGAGGGGCAGCGGCAGACGGGGCACCCGCTCATCGAAGGGGTGCCGGTGCCGGCGCTGGGGATTGGCGAGGTGAGGGCCTCAGAGGTCGGCTGGGCCGAGGCGGTGGAGTTCGGGTGAGGGTGGCCGGGCCGAACGTCCTCATCAGCTCGGCCGGGCGACGGGTGGGGCTTGTTCGGGCGTTCCAGGAGGTGCTGGGCCCGCGCGGAGGAAAGGTGGTCGCCACTGACCATCGGCCCGAGATGTCGGCTGCGTGCCAGGTCGCGAACCGTGCCGTGCGGGTACCTCTGATCTCTGATCCGGAGTTCACGGCTGCGACCTTGGCGATCGCGGCTGAGGAATCAGTGGGGCTGGTGATCCCCACACTCGACACCGAGCTCCAGACGCTCGCGACGGTCCGCCGAGCGTGGGCAGACCAGGGAGTGCACATTGCCGTCTCCGACCCAGAATTCGTCGCGATCTGCCGCGACAAGCGCCGCACGGCGATGTGGTTCGAATCGGTAGGGATCTCGGCGCTGCGCGAGGTGGTGGCCGATGAGTTCCCTCGCTTCGTCAAGCCTGTCGCGGGGAGCCTCAGCGGGGATGTGCACGTCGTCCCGAGTGGTGCTGACCTGCCGGCCCGCCTCGAGGACCGGCACGCCTTCGTGCATCAAGAGCTGGTCGACCGCCGCGACTACGAGGAGTTCACCGTGGACGCCCTCTACTCGGGGGACAGCACTCTTGTCTGCGCTGTCCCCCGGCAACGCATCGAGGTTCGTGGCGGGGAGATCTCGAAGGGACGTACGACGAAGGGCCGGGTTCTCAGCCTGGTTGTCGAGCGGCTGCACCGCGTGCCGGGCGCCCGGGGCTGTCTCACCATCCAGCTGTTCCACTCTCCCGAGGCCGAACGTGAGCTGATCGGAGTCGAGGTGAACGCTCGATTCGGGGGCGGCTACCCGATGAGTCACTCCGCCGGTGCGCGATTCAGCCAGTGGCTCGTCGAGGAGACGATGGAGGATCGGGCACTGCACTACCGCGACGACTGGGCAGACGCCATGACGTTCCTGCGGTACGACGAGCATGTGCTAGCTCGTGGTTGAGCTGCCTGAGGGCGTTGGCCTTGTCGTCGACCTCGACGACACGCTCTATGGGGAGCGGTCGTTCCACGAGTCGGGCTTCCGCTGGGTTGCCGCGCACCTTGGATTCGACCCGGCAGGCCCCGAGGTGAGGCTGGCCGCGGCCGCTCTACGCGCACCGGCGGGACGCCCGCTCGACGTTCTGAGCCGCGCGTGGGGTCTGGGAGTGGATGAGCTGCTCACGTTGCATCGGGAGCACCCCCCGGACATCGCTCTGCACCCTGATGCCAGGCGCCTTCTGGACCGGGCGACGGCCGCAGGGATCCCCATGGTCCTGCTCACGGACGGGCGATCCACGACCCAGCGACACAAGATCGAGGCACTGGGGATCACGTCTCTGTTCCGTGCCGTCCTCATCTCCGAGGAAGTCGGGGCCACGAAGCACACCCTCCCGGCATTCCGCACGGCCGCTGCGAATCTCGGCGACCGGGACCACGTCACATCGTTGGGCGACAACCCGGCCAAGGACGTACTGCATCCCCTGACCCTGGGCTGGTCCGTCCTGCTCCTGGCCGATCGAGGAGACAACGTGCATCCCCAGCATCTCGGAGCGCTCGCTGGGAGGACGGGCTTGACGGTGCTGACCGACCTCGATGCCGTGTCCTTCGCCGGCGGCCACCCCCCACTGCACCGCGACACCCTCCCTGTGCCTAATGTGCCCCATTCCGACTGACCTGCCATCGGCGCGAGCCGTGCTTCGCGAAAGGAGTCCCGTGCCTTTGCGGCCCCAATTGACGGTCGAACGAGTCCGGCGCCTGCGGGCGGCGGCCAGCAAGGCCGGCTTGGATATCCATCTGTGGAGCAAGTCGATCGAGTCGCGCCGCGTCCGGCTGCTCGAGCACCAGCGGGTCGGGACGGTGCTCGACATCGGCGCCAATGAAGGCCAGTACGCTTCCCAGCTACGCCGGGCGGGGTTCTCCGGACGAATCGTCTCCTTCGAGCCCATCTCCGAAGCGTTCCACGTCTTGGATGTCAACTCCAAGAATGACGAGCGCTGGACTGTCGTCAGGACCGCTTTGGGCGACCGGGTCGGAGAGACTGAGCTCGCCGTCTCACACAGTTCCGTGTTCTCCACGACGCGCACACCCACAGAGCGGCTGTTGGGGGCGGCTCCCAGCGCTCGCTCCGTACGGATCGAGCCGGTGCCACTCATGACCCTGGACACCTACATGGCGGCTCATCCCGTGTCGGGCCCGCTGGGCGTCAAGATCGACGTCCAGGGGGCAGAGCAGGATGTGCTGGCAGGCGCTAGAGCGACGTTGACCAAAGCCGCCTTCCTTGAGCTGGAGCTGCCCCTAGAACCGGTCTACGAGGGCCAGTGGACATTCGTGGAGGCGATGACGGCCATCTGCACAGATGGCTTCCGGCCAGTGGCCTTCGAGAACCTGCTGCCGGACCCGACCACGGGCATCTCTCTTCAGGTGAACGTCCTCTTCACGCGAGAGCTCGCCACCAGTACCTCTGCCAACGCCGCCGAACCGCGCTCGGCGCTACACGACTCGCCGTAGAACGCGGCGCCGCGGGCGCCCATCGCGCGCAACTCGGCAGGCGACCGGCTCAGCATCGAGTCGATCGCAGCAGCCAGTCCCCGCGGGTCACCCGGTGCCACTGCAAGTCCGGCGCCGGCAGTCTCGACCAGCACACCCGCCTCGCCCGGCGCCGACACCACGACCGGGACGCCAGAGGCCATCAGCGATTGCACCTTGCTCGGCATCGTGATGCGGAAGAGCGGCTCGTCGGCGAGCATCACGAGGTGCAGATCGGCCCCCCGCATGCGATCACGTGCTTCAGGGGGTGGTATCCGGCCCAGGAACTCCACGTTCGTGAGCCCCTGGGCGTCCACTTGTGCGCGGAGCGCGGGCGCGGCCGGACCGTCCCCCACCATCAGCAGTCGTACGCTCGGAGTGGACAGCAGACCCATCGCGCTGATGAGGGTGCCCAGGTCTTGGGCAAGACCCAAGGATCCGGCGTACATCAGCACGCGGCCGTCGTGGTCCACCGGCTCGGCAGGTCGAAAGACCGACTCGTCCGTCCAGTTGTAGATGGCGTGGACCTTGGCGGCAGGAACCCCACGCCGGACGATCTCGCTGCGCATCCCAGGTGTGATCGCGATGACGGCTGCTGCACGTCTATACGCCGCCTTCACGAACATCTCCATGGTGCGCTTGACAGCGTCACCGGCACGTCCGGGGCCGACGAAGCCTGTCGCGAACACGGAGTCGGGCCAGAGATCCTGGACATGTAGTACGTAAGGCAGTCCCAGAGCGCGGGTCCAGGCCAAAGGCGCCGCAGCAGCGGTGACAGGAGAACCGTAGACCAGGACGACGTCCAGATCTCTCAGAGCCCAGGGCCCGGCCACCGTAGAGGAGGCGCTGAACGACGCGTACGTAGCCATCCTGCGCACGGATGAACGATCGTGTGTTGGCCAGAATGGCAGTCTCAGGATCTCGATCCCACGCCACTGCTCTCGCACGGGGCGCACGATCGGGGCGCCCGCCGCCCGGCTACCTGGAGCAGTTGTCGCTGTCCCGGTGATTACACGCACCTGCGCGCCACGATCACACAGCGACTCGATGATCTGCCGGGAAACCACGGCCTGTTCGGGCACGAACTCCTGTTTCACGAAGCCGACTCGCAAGCCGTCAATCGGGGGGGCCGATCTCATCGTTTCCTACCGGGCACGGTTCCAAAGGTCACCCCGTCGACCACGGCCCAGAACGCACCGTGCGGGTGCCCGCGGCGCTCCTCCACCGGAGGAGGCTCTAGGTAACCGGGCCCGTAGAGAGCCGTCAGGTAGGCCTCGGGTTCGGGAGCCGGATGCGATGCGGCTTCGAACACCACCTTCCGACCGGATCGAAACCATGCGGCGTCCAGGGGCGTCCTGCGCATCGCACGCGAATGGTTCAGGGCGTAGAGCGTCCCATGGTCCGCTCGCGCGATGGTCGCGATGGCGCGGTTCCAACGGTGGAGCACCGGCAGAGGGGCGACACGCGAGAGTCCCACGAGGGCGACGGCCACCCCCCGAAGTCTCGTTGAGTCTGCGGCTTGCCACGCCTCCGACAAGGGGGTGTGCCGGACGGCAGCCGCCACCTGTATCAGTCGGGTGGAAGCAAGCCATACGGGTACGAGGCGACGTGAGGGAGCCTTGTCGAGGACGTAGATGTCCAAGACGATCCGTTGGCGCTCCGGCGGGCGAACACCAAGGCGTTCCACCCAGTCCAGTCCGCTCGCCAGGTAGTTGAGTCGAGCAACCGAGGTGACGTGGTCATGTCCCTGTCCTGGCACAGACAAGACGACTCCCTCCGGAAACGCGGACGCCGGCAGGGCTGACAGTCGCTCGAAGTCCTCCCGAAGCATGCATACGTCGACGTCGTCGTCCCAGGGGATCCACCCCTCATGCCGAACGGCCCCGAGCAGCGTCCCGGCGTCGAGGAAGTAGCCGATCTCGTGCTCCCGGCAGACCTGCGCGAACACCGTGAGCAGGCGCTCCCCTACCCGGTGAAGAGCTTCCAGCTCTTGGGCGTCGCCGGACCCCCCCAAGCTCGGTGGCGCCTGATCCGGATCCCCCACTCCGCTCTCGACTGTCACTGTCCGCCCTCCTGGCCAGTATCGACGGGTCCGGGCAGATCCCTACCAATCCCGGTGAACTCCGGTGCTGTCGCGTGACCTTCCGCACTGATCCCGCGTCGTCTCAGCACCTCGGCCAGCGTGCGCGACAGGATTCGCAAGTCCCCTCGGAGGGTCACGTGGTCGACGTACCAGACGTCCATCGCTAGGCGGTCGTGCCAGCCCGGCTGGTTGCGGCCGTTGACCTGCGCCCAGCCGGTCAGGCCCGGCCGAACCTCGTGACGGCGTGCCTGTGTCGAGGTGTACAGCGGCAGGTACTTGACGAGGAGCGGACGCGGGCCGACCAGGCTCATGTCCCCGCGGGCCACGTTCCAGAGCTCCGGGAGCTCATCGAGGCTTGACGCTCGCAGCAGTTGACCGAACCGGGTCAGCCGGGTCTCGTCCGGAAGCGGTCGTCCATGGGCGTCGCGCTGATCGTTCATCGTTCGGAACTTGAGAATGGTGAACGCTTGCGCACCTCGACCGGGGCGTTCTTGGCGGAAGATCACCGGACGCCCGAGATTCCAGGCGACCAGGAGTGCGACGACCGCCTGCACGGGCAGGCTCACGACAAGGAGCGTGCCTCCAAGCCCGACGTCGAGCGCACGCTTCCCGCGTCGCTGGTAGAACGTGGCCCGACGTAGATGCCCGGCGGTCATGTCAGAGCCTGCCGGACTCCGTTGGCCACCCGCTCCACGTCGTTGTCAGTGAGCCCAGAGCCACTGGGCAGGCACAGACCCTCCGCGAACAGCCGATCGGCAACGCCGGTCACATGCGCCTCGTGGGCATGGAACACGGGCTGCCGGTGCATCGGCTTCCAGATCGGGCGGGACTCGATGCGGTCAGCCTGGAGGGCGATGCGCACCCTCTCAGCTGCACCGGGGAGTGCGGTGCGATCGAATGTGACCGTCGTGAGCCAGGCGTTGCTCACCCCCCACGGCGGGTCCGCTGTCACAGTCACACCGGGAATCCCAGCGAGCATCTGGGTGTACTGCTCTCGGATCGCGCGGCGGCGCGAGATCATCTGCGGCAATCGGGCGAGCTGCGCGCGACCGAGCGCCGCGAGAATGTTGCTCATCCGGTAGTTGAATCCGATCTCCTCGTGCTCGTACCACGGGAACGGCTCGCGCGACTGTGTGGATCGGAACCTCGCCCGCTCGACCATCTTCTCGTCTTCGGAGACCAACATTCCGCCACCGGAGGTGGTCATGATCTTGTTCCCGTTGAAGGAGTAGATGCCGACCGCGCCCATGGTTCCGGCCGCCCGCTCCCCACTCCAGGAACCCAGCGACTCCGCGGCGTCGACAAGGACGGGAACGCCGTAGGCAGCGGCAATCGGCACGATGCGGTCGTGGTCTGCCGGCCTGCCGAACAGGTCGACTGGGATGACCGCAGCCACCTGGCGACCAGAGCGCGCCCGGTCGTCGAGAACCTGCGCGAACAGGTCGGGGTCCAACCCCCAAGAGTCGGTTTCGACGTCGAGGAACACGGGGACCGCTCCGACGTAGGTGACAGCGAACGCGGTCGCCCCAAAGGTCAGCGTCGGAACGATCACCTCATCACCCAGTCCAACGCCAAGTCCCAACAGCGCCAGGTGGATCGCGGCAGTGCCGGACGAGAGGGCAACCGCAGCAGGCGCTCCAGTGAACCGGCAGATCTCAGCCTCGAAGGCGTCGACCTCGGGTCCCACAGGCGCCACCCAGCCGGATGTGGCGGCCCGGACCACGGCTTCCACTTCCAAGTCCGTCACATGGGCCTGGGAGAGGAGTACTCGCCTATCCACGCCCCACCTTCCCGCCCCGCGTTCCACTTCGTGAATACTAGGGCCCACACTCTCCCTTACGGCAGCTGCTCGGCGTCAGACAGCCTCGCCCGGGATGCGGGAACTTGGGTAGGAGCGACGTGTTTGCAGTCGGCAGCAGCGCGCTTCACCCCCACATGGCGTCGTCGCGTCTCTCAGCTCGACCTACTCGGAGGAATCAGCCGCCCGATGGTCGTCCATGTCCGTAGTCGGGAGGACTGGCTGGCGCGTCGCAGACCAAATTGCATCGGGGCTTTCGAACGTCTCTCTCGCCGCAGTTGCAGCCCACATGAGCAGTCCCAGTGACTATGGCGTCATTGCCTCTTGCCTGGCCACAATAGTCGCATTGGTTGCTATGACCCGGGCAAGTCTCGGAAACCTGATCGTTCAATCAACTCACGACCATGGGGATGCGACCACTTCAAGCATCCGACATTCAGTCGCGCTGATCTGCACGCTAGGCCCGCTACTCGTCATCATCGTTTCAGTCGTGGGCTGCGTGACCGGTGGCACGGGAAGTCCAGGTCTAGTCGCCCTGATGGCACTAGCCGCCCCCTGCGTCATAGTCCAGGACATCCTCCGCTACGGAGCAAGCGCCTTAGCCAGACCGGCCCTCGCTTGCGCCGCTGACACACTTTGGCTGGCGTTCGCCCTAGTGCCCGCCATCGAGGTCCTTGGGCTTCGCATTCACTCGGGCCCAACCCAGGCCGCTGCGTGGTGGATGATGGGCGCACTCTCTTCGGCGCTCACAATCGGGATGGCAGTGAAGGGATGGCCCGCCCTGCGCACACTGGGCCCGTGGACCGCTCACCATCGAGCCTTCCTGTTTGGGGCCCTTGGGGGATCCGCCTTCACAGCATCCTCGAATGTCGCCAGAGTCACCATAATTGGGGCATCCCGAGGGCCTACCGTCGTCGGCGCGCTCGCTGCAGGACAACTTATAATGACACCCCTCAATCTCCTGGTTGCATTAATCCCATTCGCAGCCACCCCCGTCATCAGCCGTAGACGCCATGAGTTGAACTTGCACCGGGCGTACGCTGGAGTCGCTGTGGCGGCACTCTTCCTTTCATTTGCCTGGTGGATGGTTTGCATTTCGTTGCCAGACCGATGGGGAGAGGCACTTCTCGGGGAACAATGGGAGCAGGGTCAGCAGCTAATGACGCCCATGGCCATCCTGAGCATGGGCGTCATCGTCAATGCCGCGGCAGTTTCGCTGCTTCTGGTACTGGGAAGAGCTGGCCAGTATTCCAAGGTGGCATTGTTCTCGGCGACCATGTCCGTGATCTCCACTGTCGTGACTCTGGCAGCGGGCGGCAGCACAGTTCATCTGGCCTGGTCTCAGACCGCTGTGGTCCTCCTGGGCGCCACTCTTTCATGGCGACAGACACGCATTCGCAGGGGCGACATGGGACCGGCGCCCTTGTGAGCGAGCCGGTCCGGCGCTATGTGTGCGACGACGATCCGAGTGCCAGCTCCCTCGCCTGCCGATCCTTGCACCCTCCTGCGACGCGCCCACTCTTCCCGCGTCCTACTCCGGAGAATAGACTCGCTCGGCGCCCCGAGAGAGTCGCTCTCCTGAGGGCCTGGCGCTCTCACTCGGACAGCGCCTGATACTGACAAGCTCAGTCGGATGCACCCCTCTGCCTCCGACTGGCGGGCGAAGGGATCGGCCCTTGGACGTGACCGGGTTGCTGGCCGTATTGAACTTGTGCGTCGCGGGTGCCCTGTTCACAGCGCTTGCCCCCCCGTACGCCGTCCTCACACTCGGCTTCTTCTTCCTGGGGTTCGGCTTGTCGTGGGTCGCCTCCGGACCTCCAGCGCTGGCCGTGGCAGTTGGGGCGGCGTTCGTCGCCGCCGCCGCGTTCAGGACGCCGCACTCTGACGGACACCGGCGCCGACTCATACCCCTGTCGTACGTTCCCCTGGCGTTTGGGATCGCATCGTTCATACTGGCACCCCTTTCTCGCTTTCCGGACCCATTCGACGCCGGGGCACTTCTCACCATGGGGATCGTCGTCATTCTGGTCGGCAAGCGACTGAGCCCGAACGTTGTAGCATCGGCAGCGTTCATCGCAACGGGCGCATGGTTGATGCTTTCCCTGGGAGCCATTGTTGCCCATCTTCCCGATGCAACCGAGCAAGGTCGAGCCCGGGGCCTCATGGAGAATGCGAACGGCCTGGGTCCAATTGCCGTATTATTCGCCTGCCTGTCTCTCACTCGATCCCGGGCAACCCAACTGCTAGCCTTCGCAACGGCGGCCGTCACCATCGTCCTCACCGAGTCTCGCGCATCGATGGCCGCCCTCTTGGTCGCCCTCCTTGTCGCAATCTGGGGCACCCATTTCACGACAAGCCCCTCAGCCTGGGCGACGACGCGCCGCTGTCTCCTCACCGCCGCTCTTGCCGTCACCTCCCTGCAGCTCCTCAGGTCAGGTGCAATTGCCGATCAGACGGCCGAGGGGCTCCTGCGCCAGGGCGATTCTGGGCGCACCGCCCTTGCGCTTTCTGCTTGGGAGCAGTTCCAGCAGAATCAACTGACCGGACTCGGGCTCGGCGCTGTCAATCAACCCGAATATGCCACGTCGCTGGTCCTTCCTATTCACTGGGCCAGCATTCTGGGCTTCGCAGGGCTGATTCTTGTCGCCGCCACGATCGCTCTCATGCTTGGAGCTTTGAGGCATCCCGAAAGCGTCACGAGGACCTTGCTGGCCACCGCACTCATATATGTACTGGCAGAGCCTTGGCTCATCGCGGCCGGGTCTATCACCTCATGGGTATTCTGGTGCGTGGTCGCCAGTTCGACGGCGACCACAATCCAATCGAGATCTCCAGAACACACAGAGGCCATTCCGTCGTACACGGCAGCTTTGCCTCGCAAACCATACCCCGCGGAGCGCTAATGGACTCCACCACCTCGTCAGGATCAAGCCGCCCACGAGTCCTGATCATCGCGACCGCATTCTCACCAGCAGTTTCAGCCGGTGGGCCAGCACGCTCCCTGACCAATCTCGTTTCAGAGTTGGAGGGACGGTACGAAGTCGTCGTGGTGGCTCCCAACCGGGACCTTGGCTCGACGACCCGCTTTCCTGACATTCCAACAACGCGTCATATCTCACCCAGCACTCGCATCGAATACATTGATCCTCGATACACATGGCACGTCGTCCGCGCACTCCGAAGAGAGGCGCGGATAGACTGGGATCTGATGTTGATCAACAGTTTTTGGAGTCCTCGATTCGCGCTTCTGCCGGCCACTATGCGCTGGCTCGGGCTACTCCGGACCGGCCAGTTTGTCCTCATGCCTCGTGGAGAGCTTGAGGCGGGGGCAATCGCGATAAAGGCTCGGAAGAAGAGAATTGCTCTTCACATATACCGCTACATATATATTCGCGCTATCGACGCTTTCGGAGTGACCTCGGTTGACGAGGCAGCAAATGTGGGCCAGTTCATCCCCCACCGTCGCACCTATCTTACCGACAATACTCCCGACGAGATCCCGTACGACGAGTCCTACCGGATTTCGGGTCCACCCGATCAGGCGCTGCACATCCTCTCCCTTGGGCGGGTGAACGAGAAGAAGGGAGTGCTGGAACTTATCAGAGGCCTCAGACTGGTCACGGTTCCAAGTCACTTGACAATTGCGGGCCCGCAGGATGGGCACGCGTACTGGCAGGCTTGCATCGAGGAGGCCTCGAGGCTTCCCTCCCACGTGACTGTAGACGTCGTAGGGCCGGTCTCCCGCGAGCAGATTCCTCAGTTGCTGCACGAGCACGACTTCATGGTGACACTCACTGCGGGTGAGAACTTCGGCCATACCCTCGCGGAGGCCCTGCAAGCAGGCTGTCCGGTGCTCGCGACTCGATCCACACCCTGGACACAGTATCTTGAGGACGACGGGAGCAGACTTATTAGCGATCGAACAGATCCTGAGGTCGTCGCGGAGGCGATTGAGGAATTGGGCAGGACATGTAAGAACGATCGCGTCAAGTCCCGCAGGGCCGCCCGCGCTTCGTTTGAATCGTGGCTCCGAAATCGTCGCAGCAATGTCGTCGACCTCGCATTTGCGGAGATCCAACCAACCTCGTACTCCACCGAACGGATCTCACGTGACCATTGAGCAGACAAAGACCCGCACCATCCTCATCACCGGAGGGACCGGATCTTTCGGCTCGACCGTCACCCGCCGCCTCCTGGCCACCGACGTCGGCGAGATCCGCATCCTGTCGCGCGACGAGGCCAAGCAGGACGACATGCGCCGCCACTTGGGCGACCCGCGGGTGCGCTTCTACGTCGGCGACGTCCGCAACGAGCGGTCCGTGCGCGAGGCCATGACGGGCGTCGACCACGTCTTTCACGCGGCAGCCCTCAAGCAGGTGCCCTCGTGCGAGTTCTTCCCCCTGCAGGCCGTCGCCACGAACGTGCACGGCAGCGACAACGTCATCCGATCGGCGCACGAGTGCGGCGTGCGCTCGGTGGTGTGCCTGAGCACGGACAAGGCCGTCTATCCGATCAACGCCATGGGCTTGAGCAAGGCGATGATGGAGAAGACCGCCCAGGCGTTCGCCCGCAACCATCCGGAGTCGCCGACGACGGTGTCGATCACCCGGTATGGCAACGTGATGCACTCGCGCGGTTCGGTGATCCCGCTGTTCGTCGAGCAGCTGCTGGCCGGGCGGTCGCTCACGATCACCGACCCGGCGATGACCCGGTTCCTCATGTCCCTGGACGAGTCGGTTGCCCTCGTGCAGTACGCCTTCGACAACGCCGCGCCCGGCGACCTCTTCGTGCGCAAGGCTCCGGCATCCACCATCGAGGACCTTGCCAAGGGCGTGGCACTCGTCTTGGGCGTGCCCGAACCCGAGATCAAGGTGATCGGCACGCGGCATGGCGAGAAGCTGTACGAGTCGCTGCTGTCGCGCGAGGAGATGGCTGGTGCGCTGGATTGCGGCGACTACTACCGGGTCCCTCTCGACGCGCGCTCGCTGGACTATGGCCTGTTCTTCGAGGAGGGCGACCGCGAGGCTTCCGACGTGATCGACGCCTACACCTCGCACAACACCACCCGGATGGGCGTGGACGAAGTGGCCGCGCTCGTGGAGGCCCTGCCCGAGATGCAGGCTGTCCTGGCCCGGCTTCGCGCCTGACCTTCGCCGATCCGAGACCCTGCTCAGGCACGATGACCCCGTGACACCACCTCCCGCCGACGTCGGCGCCGATTCGCCGCGCCCGCGCATCGCGGTGACAGGGCCGGACGGGTTCGTGGCCTGGCACCTGCGCTGCGCCGCCCGTGCCCGGTGGGGCGGCGATCTGATCGGCATCGGTCGAGACGAGTTCGCCGATCCAGCGCTTCTCGACGCAGCACTGGCCGAGGTGGACGCGGTCGTCCATCTGGCCGGCATCAACCGGGCCCACGATCCCGCCGAGATCGAGCAAATGAACCCGTGGCTGGCCGAGCAGCTGGTCGCCTCACTCGACCGCCTCGCAAGGCCGGTCACGATCGTGCACGGCAACTCGATCCACTCCCTGGGCGACTCGGTCTTCGGGGCGTCCAAGCGGCGGGCCGCCGAGATCCTGGCCGGGTGGGGAGTCGCTGCCGGCGCATCCGTGGTGGATGTAGTGATGCCCAACCTGTTCGGGGAGCACGGGCGGCCCCGATACAACTCCGTGGTGGCCACGTTCTGCCACGCCCTGGTCGGCGGCGAGGAACCGCACGTCGTGGACGACAAGGAGCTGCCGCTGCTGCACGTAGGCGAGGCCGTTGACGCCCTGCTGGACCTGGCCACGGATCCCCGCCCCGGCTCGGTTGAGCTGCCCGGTCGTCGGACCCTGGTCAGCGAGGTCGCCGAACGGCTGAGCCGGATCGCCGCGGACTACCGGACCGGACGACTCCCTGACTTGTCCGACCCCTTCACCAAGCAGCTGTTCAACACGTATCGGTCGGCCGCGTTCCCCACCGCCTTTCCCATCCACCCGACGCCGTCGGAAGACCCGCGCGGGCGACTGGTCGAGGCGGTGAAGGCCATCGGCGGCCAGTCGCAGGTGTTCTACTCCTCCACCAACCCCGGCTTCACCCGCGGCCAGCACTGGCATCGGCACAAGGTGGAGCGCTTCCTGGTTCTGTCCGGCAACGGTGAGATCCGGCTGCGCCGCCTGTTCACCGACGAGATGATTCGCTTCCCCGTCACCGGCGACGTGCCCGCCATCATCGACATGCCCACCTTCTGGGCGCACTCGATCACCAACACCGGTTCCGAGCCGCTGGTGACCCTGTTCTTCGCCGACGAGCTGTACGACCCCGAGAACCCCGACACGATCCCCGAGGAGGTCTGACGTGAAGGTGATGACCGTCGTCGGAACCCGACCCGAGATCATCAGGCTGGCCGCTGTCATCCGCCGCCTCGACGCCACCGAGGGCATCGAGCACGTCCTGGTGCACACCGGCCAGAACTGGGACCGGCAGCTCAACGAGGTGATGTTCGAGGATCTCGGCCTGCGCGAGCCCGACCACTTCCTCAAGGTCGACGTCAGCTCGCTGGGCGCCACGCTCGGGGACATTCTTCGTCGCACCGAGGAGGTCCTCGACCTCGAGCGACCCGACGCCTTCCTCGTGCTCGGCGACACCAACAGCGCGTTGAGCCTCATCATCGCCAAGCGCAAGCAGGTCCCGACCTATCACATGGAGGCGGGCAACCGCTGCTTCGATGCCAACGTCCCTGAGGAGACGAACCGCCGATTGGTCGACCACACGGCCGATTTCAACCTTGCCTACACCGAGCATGCCCGCCGCAACCTGCTCGCCGAGGGGCTGCACCCACGGCGGATCCTGGTCACCGGATCGCCGATGACCGAGGTGCTCGACGCGGCCCGTCCGGCCATCGAGTCCTCGAACGCCCTGGACCAGCTGGGCGTCGAAGCCGGCCGGTACTTCCTCGTCAGCGCCCACCGCGAGGAGAACGTCGACTCCCCCGCACGGCTGGCCGCGCTGCTCGGATGCCTGGTCCGTGTGGCCGAGGAGTGGGGCTGGCCGGTGCTCGTGTCCACGCATCCCCGCACGCGCAAGCGCCTCGCGGAACTCGGAGCCGACGATCTGCCGGCGAGCATCCGCTTCCACGAGCCCTTCGGGTTCCTCGACTACAACCGGCTCCAGCTCGGGGCCGCGTGCGTGCTCTCCGACTCGGGCACAATCGCCGAGGAGTCGACCATCCTCGGGTTCCCCGCGGTCACGCTGCGCGCGTCGATCGAGCGGCCCGAGGCCCTGGACACCGGCGCGATCGCGATGACCGACCTGGACGCCGATGTGGTCGTCACCGCGGTGCGGCTGGCGATGGACCGGCCCACCGGGGGCGAGCGGCCGGCGGACTACCGGATCGCCAACACGTCAGAGCGGGTGGTCAACCTGATCCTGTCCACCGCCTTCCAGCACCGAGCCTGGTCAGGACTGCGGGGGTAGGCGGTTCTCAGTTGGACGTAGGGCGCGCCGAGGCTGTCGCCGGCCGGTGACCCGGGGCGTGGCTGACGATTCTGACCGCCGCGGTCGCGGTCGCGGCATCCGATCGGATCGACGTGAACGCCGTCCTCGCGGCAGCCGGCGGCGCCGGCACTGGTGATGGCCCCGAGCCCCGCCGGCTCGCCGCGCCGGCCCCTGGCCGCAAAGCCAAGTACGGCCGCGGCAGCCGCATCCACGTCACGCACGTTGAGCTGATCTCGAACGCGGCCATGTGATGTCGCCGATGGTGACGATGGTCCGCTGGCAGTCCACGGGGACGACAGACGGGAGCTCGTCAATGCGGCTCTGCCGCTAGCCCACAATCTGGCGGGACAGTCCTCACCGACGACCTCATCGTGGATACGATCGCGGCGTGTCGGAGCAAGCGCGGATCAGGTTGTTGGCCCTTGCCGTGGCCAACTACCGATGCTTCACATCGCTGCGATGGGAAGACATCCACCCCACCATCAATGTGATCACCGCGCCGAATGGAGGCGGAAAGACTGCCGTCCTGGATGCGATTGCAGTCGCCCTCGCGCCGTTCCCCCAGACTCGGGCAGCCACCCAGGGGGGGAACATCAACGACACAGACGTCGCCCGGCGGATCCTGCAAGAACGCACCGTGAGGGCCAACTCGGACGTCACGATCACGATGTCGGCGTGCCTTGGGGCAAGCGACGCGACGTGGTCCATCGAACGCGGTCCCTCCGAGTCGAAGCGCACTCGAACCAAGCGTGCCGAGCCCATCAAGACATACGCCCAGACGTCGTGGGCAGCGCGCGTGGAGCGGGGCGCCCCTCTTCCTGTCATCGCCAGGTACGGCACGTCACGACTGTGGGGAGAGCAGCGGCACACCACCGCCCGACGCGCGATGGAGGTCGAAGACGGGTACCGCGACTGCCTGGACCCGAGAGTGGATTTCCAGGCATTCCAGGAGTGGGTGTCCTCGATCTCGCACGACCGCCAGAACCCCGAGTCGGGGGAGGTCGCCAGGCAGGACTGGGACTTCCTCCTTGACGTCCTGAACAGCATCCTGGAGCCGGCGGGGCTCACACGATTCGAGTACTCGGCCGCGCAACAGGCTCTGCTCGCTGGCAGCGAGACCAGCCCACTTCTCCCGGTGCGCGACCACAGCGACGGCATCCGAACCATCCTCGGAATGGTCGGTGATCTTGCTCGGAGGATCTGTCTGCTGAACAGCGGAATCGACGGCTTCGACCTGCGAGACACCCCGGGCGTGGTCATGGTCGACGAAGTCGACCTGCACCTGCATCCGCTCTGGCAGCAGCAGGTAGCCGACGCCCTCACGAAGGCGTTCCCACGCGTTCAGTGGATTCTCACGACGCACTCCCCCCAGGTCGTCTCGACCGTAGCCAGGGAGAGCGTCTGGATCCTCCGCACCACACGGGGGCAGTCGGAGATCGTCCGCCCAGACACCCAGACCGAAGGCGAAGAGAGCAGCAGCGTCCTGGCGAGCATCTTCGACGTGGACCCCATGCCAGCGACGAGGTGGGCCGAGAAGCTGAACCTCCTCGATGCGTCCGTCGAGTCCCGAGACCCCGAAGTCTCGATCCTGCTGGAGGAAGTGTCCTCGCATTTCGGGGCAAATCACCCGCATGTGCAGAACTGGCGGCTGCGTCGCAAGCTGCTCGGAGTCTCGGAATAGGCATGCTGTCGGTGACCAAGGGGGCCGCTCCCCCCTGCTTGCATCGGTTCGCGGTCTATGAGGACCTCAGGCAATCTGACTGCTACCGGCACGTCCGCACCGAGATCGAGACCGATCAGGACGGAGCATGCGTCTATTGCGAGCGCCTGTTCGGAGCACAGCACGATCGGCAATCCTCCATCGAGCATGTTCGACCCCAGCACCCGTTTCAAGCGCTGCAGACTTCCTGGCCGAACCTGACGGGTTCGTGCCGCGCCAAGGCCCATTGCGGGAATGCGAAGGGATCGCAGTGGTCGAGCGACTTCCTCGACCCCGTGAGCGACTACCCGCCCGCCTTCATCGCGATGAGGCCGACAACCGGTCAAGTGGAGCCGCAAGCAGGACTCTGCTCACACTGCCGGGACCGAGCGATGTACACGATCACAATCCTGAAGCTCAACCACGCCAGCCTCACCGAAGCCCGGCGCAACTCGTCGAAGGCCGCCTCCGCCGCCCTGGAGCGCGGCGGTCTCACGATCGATGAGTACCTCTCGGGCAGTCCCCTGGACTTCCCCGTTCATCTGCGGTTTTCGTTCAAGCCCGCGCAGAAGGATGGCGGCAGTCGGGACTCCTGCCCGGGGTGCGGCCGACAGGCGACTCGTCACTCCGAATGATCGCGGCCTCGTCCTCCAGGTTGCCGCCGGATAGGCCATGAGCCTGTGCGGTTGCCGATGCTGTGTGTCACACACTATCGTGTCGTACATGCCCGATCCCGCAGCTCTTGAGACGCACCTGCAGGAGCTGCGGCGCGGCACGGTCGTGCTGGCGTGCCTGCGCCTGCTCGAACGGCCGGGCTACGGCTACGGGCTGCTCGAAGAGCTCGGGGCGCGCGGGTTCGAGACCGACGCCAACACGCTCTACCCCCTGCTGCGCCGCCTCGAGAAGCAGGGCCACCTCGTCAGCGAGTGGAACACCGACGAGGCGCGACCGCGCAAGTTCTACCGCACCAGCCCGGCCGGCAAGGAGCTCGCCGAGACCCTCACCGAGGACTTCGCGCGCGTCGCTGCCTCGATCGAGGCACTTCCCCGAGAAGGACTGACATGACCGACATGACCCTCACCGACCGCTACCTCGACGCCGCGATGCGCAGCGTCCCCACCAAGCAGCGCGCCGACCTCGCCGCCGAGCTGCGCGCCTCGATCGCCGACCAGATCGACGCGCGCATCGAGCAGGGCGAGCCCGCCCAGACCGTCGAGCGCACCGTGCTCACCGAGCTGGGCGACCCCGACCGGCTCGCGGCCGGCTACCTCGACCGCCCGCTGCACCTCATCGGGCCTCGGTTTTACCTGGAGTGGTGGAACCTGCTCAAGCTGCTCCTGCTGATCGTGCCGCCCATCGCCGCATTCGGCGTCGCGTTCGGCCAGACGCTCAGCGGCGAGTCGTTCGGCACGATCGCGGGCTCGGTCCTCAGCGTCACCCTGGCGGTCGTCGTGCACCTGTGCTTCTGGGTGACCCTCGTCTTCGCCCTCGTCGAGCGCTCCGCGGGTCGCCGCGAACTCGGCCCGATCGTGCCCTGGAGCCTCGACCTGCTGCCCGAGAAGCGCCAGACCGGCGCACAGCTCAGCGACATGATCGCGTCGCTGGTGTTCCTCGGCCTCACGGCGGGCCTGATCGTGTGGGACCAGCTCGTCGGGTGGCCGGTCGGAGGCGGCGAGTCGATGCCCTTCCTGGACCCGGGCCTGTGGCCGGGGTGGATCGCGGGGCTGTTCGCCGTCATGGCCGTCGAGGCGATCCTCGCGATCGTCGTCTTCACGCGAGGCCGCTGGACGATGGGGCTTGCGGTCGTGAACGCCCTGCTCAACGTCGTGATCGTGATGCCGATGCTGTGGCTCATGAGCCGCGACCAGCTGGTCAATCCAGCGTTCTTCCCGGCCCTCATCCCTGAGGACGGCGCCGAGGTCGGCACTGTGGTGAGCGTGCTGTTCGGCTTCGTCGTCGTCCTCGTCGCGATCGCGGACTCCATCGACGCCTTCCTCAAGGCAGTCCGGGCGCGCTGAGCGCGCACGCCGAGGGGCTCCTTGCGCGTCGCGGTCCGGGGACAATGCCCGCATGGGGCGCAAGCGACGGAACTCTCGGCCGTCCACTCCCCCGCGCCCGCTCGCGATGGAGCGCTCCGTGCAGTCCCATCCCGACGGGGACTGGCACGTCCGCCCGATCTCCGGCGCCGCGGCGACCAAGAACTACCGCTGCCCCGGCTGCCAGCAGGAGATCCGCCCGGGCACCCCGCACGTCGTGGCCTGGCGCGACGACGTCCCCGGCGGTGCGGAGCTGCGCCGGCACTGGCACACCCCGTGCTGGAACGCCCGCGACCGGCGCCGACCGGGCTGAGGCGGGACGCTTGTGCGGAACCTGCGCAGATCGGACATCTGTGTCCGTTCCGCGCAGGTGGATGTCCGTTTCGCGCAGGTCTGTCAGCGCTCACGCTCGACCGGCGCTTTGGCGGAATCGCCGTAGGGTTTGGGGCGTGCCGGACATCGTTGCCAACTCCGTGCTTCCCGCTCGCCGCTATCCCGTCCCCCTGTTCACCTCCGACTCGGTCCGCCTCGTCGGCGAGTGGTCGCTCCCCCTCGACGACGACCCCGCGGCCGTCATCGTCTTCTGCCATCCGCTGTCCACCGCCGGCGGATCCTCGGACAGTCACCTCATCCGCAAGGCCGCGTGGCGGCTGCCCGCCCTGGCCGGGATCGGCGTGCTGCGCTTCAACTTCCGCGGCGTCACCTCCTCCCTGGGCACCAGCGAGGGCGAGTTCGAGGGCAACGCCGGCGAGGGCGAGGATCTGCGCGCCGCTCTGGCCGAAGTGGTCGAGCGCAACTTCCCAGCCGACCCGTGGGCGGTCGGCTGGTCCTTCGGCACCGACGTGATCCTGCGCTGGGGCAACGTCGACCCGGTCGCCGGCGCGGTCCTGCTCAGCCCACCCGGGCGCTGGAGCGCGGACGAGGACGTCGCCGCGTGGGTAGGGGCCGGGCGCCCGATCCACGCCTACGTCCCCGAGCTCGACGAGTTCGCCGCACCGCCGGTCGTCCAGGCCCGGTTCGCCGGCGTCCCCGAGGCGGCCATCACCCCGGTGCCCGGCGCCGCGCACCTGTGGGTCGGCGAGCGCTACGCCCGGATCGCGCTGGACGGCATCGTCGCCGCCGTCCGCCCCGAGGTCGATCCGCTCCCCACCACCTGGGACGGCCCCATGGAGCGCTGGAACGACCTGCCGAGCATCACGATGAGCGAGGACGCCTGAGGGGCGGGCGAGGTTTGGCGGTCAGGCCGCCACATCGCACAGCCAGGTCTGCGACCGCTCCGTCACCTGTGGCCACGGGCGACCCGACCCCGTGACGACGAGCCAGAACGAAGGCTGCACGATCAGGTCGCCGTAGGCCATCGACAGCCCGCGGGCCTCCACGGCTATCCCCGGGACGCTCATCGGGGTGCCGGCCGGGCCGGGCAGATCTCGCACGTCTCAACGCTCACGGGCCAGCCGAGTGGGAGGCGTGCAGCCGGCTGAGCCGGTCACCCCACGTTGACGATCTCGCCGTTGCGTGGAAGGGATCCGCCAAAGGTGACCGGCAGCGCGGACGCGCCGAGCACGTCCGCCCGGTCCATGGCCTGGACGTGGACATGGGGCTCGGTGCTGTTGCCCGAGTTGCCGCAGCGCCCCAGCTCGCCGCCCACGCGAACGCGCTGACCACGCTGCACCTCGACGCTGCCGCGCTGCAGGTGACATAGCGCGACCACGGGGCCGTCGTCGGATCCGATCAGCACGTGATTGCCGGCCAGCTGGATCCAGCCCGCTGCTGCCCGGCGACCCTGCGTCAGCGCGTAGCCGACGGACGGCAGCCCACGGTAGGCCGGGTGGTCGGGCTCGGCGTCATGTGCCGCCACGACCACTCCGCAGACGGGCGCCAGGATCGCCGGCTCTTCAAACTTGGGCGGGCAACTCGGTTCTGGCTGCTGACTCCCGTCGCTG
>CAYQMN010000030.1:0-27802 GCA_964418695.1 uncultured Bifidobacteriaceae bacterium
CGGAGCAAGTGTGCAGAAGTGGTCCGTGGCATTGCCGATCGGCTGGGATCATGGGGCGCATGCGTACCATCCAGCAGTCCTCGAAGCTCCACTCCGTCCGCTACGACGTGCGCGGGCCGATCCTGGTCGAGGCGCAGCGGCTGGAGGCGCAGGGCCATCGGGTGATGAAGCTGAACATCGGCAACCCGGCGCCGTTCGGCTTCGAGGCGCCCGAGTCGATCCTGGTCGACATGATCGCCCACCTGCCCGAGGCGCAGGGATACTCCGACTCGCGCGGGATCTACGAGGCCCGCACGGCGGTCGCGCACTTCTACCAGGAGGAGGGCCTGCGCGACGTCACGGTCGAGGACGTCTTCATCGGCAACGGCGTCAGCGAGATGATCTCGATGGTGCTGCAGGCGCTGGTCGACGACGGCGACGAGGTCCTGGTCCCCGCGCCGGACTACCCGCTGTGGACCGCCTCGGTGACCCTGGCCGGCGGCCGGGCCGTGCACTACCTGTGCGACGAGGACAACGGCTGGGTCCCGGACCTGGCCGACATCGAGTCGCGGATCACCCCGAAGACCCGGGCGCTGGTGCTGATCAACCCGAACAACCCGACCGGCGCGGTGTACTCCGAGGAGGTCGTGAAGGGGTTCGTCGAGCTGGCCACCCGGCACGATCTGGTCCTGTTGGCCGACGAGATCTACGAGAAGATCCTGTACGACGACGCCAGACACGTGCACGCGGCCACCTACGCCCACGACATCCTGTGCCTGACGTTCAGCGGGCTGTCCAAGGCCTATCGCGTGGCCGGCTTCCGCAGCGGCTGGGTGGTGGCCACGGGCGCCCGGCACCGGGCCGCGGACTTCCTGGAGGGCCTGACGCTGCTGGCCAACATGCGCATGTGCGCCAACGTGCCGGCCCAGCACGCGATCCAGACCGCCCTGGGCGGCTACCAGAGCGTGAACGACCTGATCCTGCCGGGCGGCCGGCTGCTGGAGCAGCGCGACACCGCCCACCGGCTGCTCTCGCAGATCCCTGGGGTCAGCGCGGTCAAGCCGCAGGGCGCGCTCTACGTGTTCCCGCGGCTGGACCCGGAGGTCTATCCGATCGAGGACGACCAGCAGTTCGTGATCGACCTGCTGCGGGCCACCCACATCCTCATCACGAACGGCCGGGGCTTCAACTGGCCGAAACCCGACCACGTGCGGATCGTGACCCTGCCCTCGGTGCCCGACCTCACCTACGCGATCGGCCGGATCGGGGACTACCTGACCGAGATCGCCCGCTGACGCCCGCACGACGCAACGCCGGAGCGACCCGGCGCCCGTGCAACCCAGACGACCGGCCCGACCCACCCCCGAGGGGATCGGCCGGGCCGGTCGTGGTCCGGGCGGGTGCGGCTCAGCCGAGAGACTCGGGGCCGCCCAGACCCCCGTCGTCGAGTGCGCCCTCGGCCAGCGCACGGTCGTACGTCGCCCGCTCGCGCCGGGTGGCGGCGAGGCTGGCGAGCACGCCGCCGGCGCCCAGCACGAGCAGCATCACGGGGACGACCCAGCGGCCGTCGATGGTCCAGTCCGCCAGGACCGAGGTCGCGAACAGGATGCCCAGGACCACGAACAGCAGGCCCGCGGCCAGGGAGAAGTAGTCGGTCTCATGCCGCCTCATGGCGCACCTCCAGGTTCCCGGCGCCGATGGCGACGTCCAGGGTGACGACGTAGGCCGGCTGGCCGGTCGAGGGATCGATGATGGTCGTGACGTTCAGGTCCGTGCCGCTGCGCTCGGGGATGGACTGTCCGGGCAGGGCCCCCGGCAGGCTCACGTCACCGGCGCGCACCGACGCGGTCAGCTCCAGGCGCATGTCCTTCGGGATGACGACGACCAGCGAGCCCAGGCCGACTCCCGCGCTGATGGCCACCGGGTCGTGGCTGCCCGATCCGGTCAGGGCCGTGAGGTCCAGGACCGCCTCGCCCACCGTGACCCGGTAGTCCAGCGGCTGCCCGGTGAGGTCGTCGGGAGTGACCGTCCAGACCCTGCTCCCCATCGTGATCCCGTCGCTGGGGGAGCCGACCCAGGGGACGGCCCCGGGACTGTTGACCCATTCGTGGGTGGCGACGGCGCCCATGGTCACGAACACCAGGGGGACCGCGACCACTGCCAGCCACCGCGCTCGCCCGAACCAGGCGCCGGCGATCATCCCCGCGCCCAGCAGGACGAGGACGGCCGAGCAGGTCAGGGCCACGAACCCGGCGGACGGATCGGTGAGGACGCCGATCAGGGCGAGGGCCCCGACGAGCATCACGGCGGCCGACAGCACCAGCCATCCCAGGTAGGAGCGCGGGGGCCGGGGTCCGGCCGGGGGAGACGTCGTGCCGGGCGGGGCCGGGTAGCCCGAGCCGCCAGCGGGGTAGCCCGGCCCTCCGTAGCCCGGGGCGCCGCCCGCCGCGAAGCCGGCACCGGACTGCGGGCCGGGCGGGGCGGACTCCAGCGGGATGGCCAGCCAGGCGATCAGGTAGCCCAGCAGCAGGGCGCCGCCCGTGGCGATGGTGAGCACCACCGTCAGGATGCGCAGCAGCAGGGGATCGGTGTTCCAGTACCGGGCCAGCCCGCCCAGGACGCCGCCGAGGACGCGATCGTCCTGGCTGCGGGTGAGCCGGGGGGCCGCGGGCCGCTCGGCTCCCCAGACGGGGCCCGTCGGACCCGGGCGCGGAGCAGGTCCCGGGGGCGGGCCGTAGGGGCCGGGCGGCCAGGCCGCCGGGGGCGGGGGCGGCGGGAAGCCGTAGGCCGTGGTCGGGTCGTACGGCCCGGCGGGCGGGGCCGGGGGCGGCTCGGGCAGTGCCTGCGGGGCCGGTGCGGGCTGCTGAGCGTCGTGCCCAGCGGACCGCCAGGCGGGCGCCGGTGCCTCGGGCAGCGCCTGAGTCTGCTCCTCGGGCAGCACCTGGGTCGCCGGCTCGGGCAGCGCCGCCGTCTCGTCGGCCTCGGGTGGTCGGGTCGGGGGTGTGGTGGTGTTCTCCATGGGTCAAGGCTCGCCCACTCGATCCCCGAGCAGCGGCGGGTTCGCCCCTGAGCTGACCCTGAACCCACCCTGATCGATCCCTGAGTCGGGTCGATCCCGGCGACGCCGGGCCGGGCGGCGACGATGATGGGCGCATGGCCGACCCCGTCACGACGCGCGTGCTGCTGCGCAGCAGGCGCGATCGGTGGCTGGGTGGGGTGTGCGGCGGGTTGGCCGAGCACTGGGGCGTCCCGGCCGTCCTGGTCCGGGTCGCCTTCGTCGTCACCGCCCCGTTGGGCGGTCTCGGGCTCCTCGCGTACGCGCTGCTGTGGGGCCTGGTTCCGTCCGAGGCCACCGACGCCACCGACGCCATCGAGGGAGCGCGACCGGCTCGGGGACTGGACCTCAGCGGCATGCTCGGCCTGGTCTCGATGGCGGTCGGCTCGCTGATGGCCCTGTCGCTGCTGGGCCTGCCGATCCAGGTGTCGCTGTGGGTGCCGCTGCTGCTCGCGAGTGCCGGGGTCCTGCTGCTCTGGCGGCAGGGGGACGACGCCCGCGTCCGGGTCGAGCGGGTCCCCGTGGCGGCGCCGTGGGCGCCGGGCGTCGACCGCGCGATGGTGGTGCGGATCGTGATCGGGCTGGCCCTGCTGCTCATGGGCATCCTGGGCATCCTCCTGCCGCGCCTGCCCTTGGTCACGCTGCTCCAGGCGCTGGTCGCCACCTGTGCTCTGCTCGCCGGGAGCGTGCTGATCGCGCTGCCGTGGCTGCGGGCGCTGGCCGACCGCCTGCAGGAGCAGCGGATCGCGACCGCCCGCGCCGACGAGCGCGCCGCGATGGCCTCCCGCGTGCACGACTCGGTGCTGCAGACGCTGACGCTGATCCAGCGCCAGGCGCACGACCCCGACGAGGTGACCCGACTGGCCCGCACGGAGGAGCGCGCGCTGCGGTCCTGGCTGTACGCCCCGGCCGGGCCCAGCGGGATGCTGGCCGCGACCTTGGCCGAGATGGCCGCGGGGACCGAGACCGACTACGACGTGCGCCTGGACCTGGTGACGGTCGGGGACGTGCTGGTCGACGACCGTGTCGCGGGCCTGGTCGCGGCCACTCGCGAGGCGCTGGTCAACGCGGCCAAGCATGCGCACGGCTCGGTCACCACGGTCTACGCGGAGGTCACCGACGACGAGGTGGAGGTCAACGTGCGCGACCGCGGACCAGGATTCGATGCGCAGTCCGTCGCCCCCGATCGCCACGGGATCACCGGGTCGATCCTGGCGCGCATGGAGTCCCTGGGCGGGACCGGTCAGGTGCGCAGCCATCCTGGCGAGGGCACCGAGGTGCGCCTGCGCCTGCCCAGGGAGGTCGACGATGAGTGAGTGGGAGCCGGACGCCCCGGAGCAGGCGAGTGCCGGCGGGCAAGCCGGTGCGCAAGCGAGTGCCGGCGACCAGGCACCCGCGGCCGATCCGGCGACCGCCCGGCCGCGGGTGGTCGTGGTCGACGATCACGCCCTGTTCCGCGCCGGAGTCGCCGCCGAGCTGCGGGCTGCGGTCGCCATCGTCGGCGAGGCCGGGGACGCCCCCACGGCCATCTCGGTCATCCGCGCGACCCGCCCGGACGTGGTGCTGCTCGACGTGCACCTGCCCGGCGGCGGGGGCCGGGCGGTGCTCGACGGCTGCGTCACGGACCTGCCCGAGACGCGCTTCCTGGCCCTGAGCGTGTCGGACGCCGCCGACGACGTGATCGACGTCGTGCGGGGCGGCGCCCGGGGCTACCTCACCAAGAGCGTCGCGGCCACGGAGCTGAGCGACGCGATCGTCCGCGTGGCGCAGGGCGACGCGGTGTTCTCGCCGCGGCTGGCTGGCTTCGTCCTGGACGCCTTCTCCACTCCCGGCCAGTTCGCCCAGCCCGACGAGCTCGACCAGCTCTCGCCCCGCGAGCGCGAGGTGATGCGCTTCATCGCCCGGGGCTACACCTACCGTGAGGTGGCCCGCGAGCTGGTCCTCTCGGTCAAGACCGTGGAGACGCACGTGTCCTCGGTGCTGCGCAAGCTCCAGCTCTCCAACCGGCACGAGCTGGCCCGTTGGGCGACCGCTCGGGGGGTCGTCTGAGGTTCCGCAGCCCACCCCGTCGAGGCCCGTCCGGCCTCGCGGGGGGCTTCGGCACGGGCGCTGCATGAGGCTGCGATGTCGCCGCCATAGCCGCGCGATGAGGGGCTGGGGGTGCGCTCGCAGGGCAACCCCGCCTTCGTGCGTCGTAGGTTGCCTGAGGCCGGGGGGCTGGGCGAGCGCAGGGGTGGGGCAATGCGAGCTGTCAGATGGGTGGTCGGCGCGACCGCCGTCATGGTCGTCGTGGCCGGCGTCAGCCTGCCCGCGACCGGTGTCCCCGCCCACCCCGTGCCGGCTCGGGCCCTGCCCGCGGCGGTCGACGTTCCGGCTTCCTACGACCCCGAGGTGGCGTGCAGCTCGGTGGCGCAACCGGGGTCCCTGGCCCTGCGCGACCTGTTGCTGGCCACCTACGGCCCGGCCACCGTCTACATCACGCGGGCCTGCGCCTCGACCACCTCGGAGCACTTCGACGGCCGGGCCGTGGACTGGATGCGCTCGGTGCGCGTGCCTGCCCAGAAGGCCCAGGTGGAGGCGCTCCTGAGCTGGCTGCTGGCCAAGGGCCCCGACGGCACGCCGCACGCGAACGCCCGGCGGCTGGGCGTCATGTACGTCATCTGGAACAACAAGATGATCCGCATGTACGACGTGGGCCGAGGGTGGACGAACTACCGCAGCTGCCAGACGGCGGGCAACGCCGGGGCGTCGATGGACACCTCGTGCCACCGCAACCATGTGCACCTGTCGCTGTCCTGGGACGGCGCGGCCAAGCAGACCAGCTGGTGGACCGGGGCCGCGCAGTCGCTGCCGAACTGCCCGGCGCGCACCACCAAGGCCAAGGCCGGGGCCGGCACGGCCCGGTTCGTGGCCAACCCCGGCGCGGTCACCGGGGTGCGCGCGGTCACCGCGGTCACCGCGCTGGACACGGCCCGCGGTGTGGGCGGCGGTCTGACGACCGGCTGCCGCGCGATCCGTGGGCGCATCCTCTATGCGAACGCTCACAGCGCCGCCGTCCCGAAGGCTGCCCGCTGGGCGATGGTCCGGGTGACGGCGCTCAGCAACGCCCCAGCCACCGTGCACGCCTGGTCCGCCGGGGGCACTCGGCCGGCCACCGGGATGGCCGCGGGCATGGGGTCCTCGACCGGCACCGCGCTGGTCCCCGTCGCCTCGGACGGCACGATCGCGGTCGCGACGACCCTGGGAGCGGCCCGGCTGCTGGTCCAGGTCGTCGGATACGCCACCGGGACGCCGGGCGTGCCGGCCGCGGCGCTGGTCCCGGCTCCTGCGCCGGCTCCGAGCCCCACGGCCAAGCCCACTGCCCCCGCTCCCTCGGCCAAGCCCGCGCCGGTCCCGGTGGACGCGACCCGCCCGGGTGTCCCCCGCAAGGTCAAGGCGACCGCCAAGGGCCGCACCGTCACGACGAAGTGGAAGGCGCCGAAGACCGACGGGGGCACGCCGGTCACCGGCTATCACGTCCAGGCGCTGGCCAGCAGCCGCAAGGGTGCGGCGGTGCTCGGCTCGTGCACGGCAGCCGCAACCAAGCGCAAGTGCAAGGTGTCCGGCCTGAAGCGCGGACGCAGCTACTGGATGTCGGTGTCGGTGACCAATGCCGAGGGGACGACCTGGGCGCCACGGCGGAAGGTGACGGTCCCCGTCCCGGTCGCCGTGCCCTCGGCGAGCGCCAAGCGCTGACCGCCGTCCGGGGCTGAGCACCGCCTGGGGCTGAGCACCGCCCGGGGACGGGACCGTGCCGAGCCGACGCAGGCCACGGGGCGCTGTCACACCCCAGTCCTAGAATCCTCAGGTGCTGGACGACGCCCTGCCCCCGCTGCCGCACGGCACCCTGCCCGCCCTGCCGCACGGCACCCTGCCCGCCGAGGCGGTAGACCTCGCCGAGGAGGTCCTCGAAGGGCACGCCCCCGTGGATTCGCCGGCTGCGACCGCGCCGCGACCCGCCGACGTCGTCCGGGCCGCCCTGGCCGCCCACTCCGCCGCGCGCTCCGCAGCCACCTCGCCGGCACCCCGACCCGCCGACCTCGCGGCCCGCGAGCGGGAGCGGGCGGTCGCCCGGGTCCGGGCTGCGGCCGACGCCCGCTCGGGCGCGGCCGAGGCTGCCCAGCTGACCGCGCAGGTCGACGAGGAGGCGCGGCGGGTGCGCCGGGAGCAGCGCGAGGCCCAGCGCGCCCAGGCGATGGCCGACCTGGTGGCCGGCCTCAACCCGCCGCAGCGCCAGGCGGTCGAGCACCGCGGCGGACCCCTGCTGATCGTGGCCGGGGCCGGCTCGGGCAAGACCAGGGTGCTCACCCGGCGAATCGCCCACCTGCTGGCCAGCGGCGACGCCCGGCCCGGCGAGATCCTGGCGATCACGTTCACCAACAAGGCCGCCGCCGAGATGCGCGAGCGGGTGGAGGCCTCGGTCGGCCCGCGCGCCCGGATGATGTGGGTGTCGACGTTCCACTCCGCGTGCGTGCGACTGCTGCGCCGGGAGGCGGGCAGCCTCGGGCTGAAGTCCAGCTTCTCGATCTACGACCAGGCCGACAGCCTGCGCCTGGTCACCCTGGTCATCCGCGACCTCGGGCTGGACGCCAAGCGCACACCGCCTCGCGGCCTGCTCAACCGGATCTCCGCCCTGAAGAACGAGCTGATCGACCAGGACACGGCCCGCTCGCGCGCCCAGAACGACGCCGACCTGCTGCTGGCCGACGTGTACGCCTCCTACCAGCAGCGGCTGGCCCGCGCCCAGGCCGTGGACTTCGACGACCTGATCGGGCACACCGTCGCCCTGCTGGAGGGCTTCCCGGCGGTGGCCGAGCACTACCGGCGCCGGTTCCGGCACATCCTGGTCGACGAGTACCAAGACACCAACCACGCCCAGTTCCGGCTCGTCAGCGAGCTGGTCGGCCGGCCCGAGGGCGAGGTGGAGCCCGGCCAGCTGGTGGTGGTCGGCGACTCCGACCAGTCGATCTACGCGTTCCGCGGGGCCACCGTGCGCAACATCGTGGAGTTCACCGCCGACTTCCCCGACGCCCGCCAGATCGTGCTCGACCAGAACTACCGCTCGACCCAGACGATCCTCACCGCGGCCAACGCGATCATCTCGCGCAACCCCGACCGGCTGGCCAAGACGCTGTGGACCGACGCCGGCCAGGGCGAGCAGATCGTCGGCTACGTGGCCGACAGCGAGCACGACGAGGCCTCGTTCGTCAGCAAAGAGATCGACCGGCTCACCGACGCCGGCCAGGCCCGGCCCGGCGATGTCGCGGTGTTCTACCGGACCAACGCGCAGTCCCGGGCGGTGGAGGAGGCGTTCATCCGCACCGGCCTGCCGTACAAGGTGGTCGGCGGCACGAAGTTCTACGAGCGCCGGGAGATCCGCGACGTGCTGGCCTACTTGCGCGCGGTCGCCAACCCCGACGACGACGTGAGCCTGCGCCGGATCCTCAACGTGCCCAAGCGCGGCATCGGCGAGCGGGCCGAGGCGCTGGTCGCCGAGTTCGCCGCCGCCGAGCGGATCACGTTCGGCGCGGCCCTGGCCCGCTACCAGGAGATCCACGCGCTGGCCGGGCGCAGCGCGAACGCGATCGCGGCGTTCGTGCGGCTGCAGGACGAGCTCGCCGCGGTGGTGGACTCCGGCGGCACCCCGGCCGACCTCATGCGCGCGGTGCTGGAGAGGTCGGGCTACCTGGCTGAGCTGCGGGCCTCGAACGACCCGCAGGACGAGGTCCGGGTGGAGAACGTCGCGGAGTTCGAGGCGGTGGCCGCCGAGTTCGCCGCCGAGGCCGCGCAGCAGGGCGAGGAGCCGGGCACGCTGGCCGACTTCCTGGAGCGGGTCGCGCTGGTGGCCGATGCCGACGAGATCCCCGACGGCGAGGAGCACGGCGGCGTGGTCACCCTCATGACCCTGCACACCGCCAAGGGCCTGGAGTTCCCGGTCGTGTTCCTCACGGGCATGGAGGACGGGATCTTCCCGCACATGCGGGCTCTGGCCGATCCGGTGGAGCTGTCCGAGGAGCGGCGGCTGGCCTACGTCGGGGTGACCCGCGCCCGCGAGCGGCTCTACGTCACCCGGGCGATCACCCGCTCGGCCTGGGGCGCGCCCAGCTACAACCCGGAGTCGCGCTTCCTGGCCGACATCCCCGAGTCGACGATCCGCTGGGAGCGCACCGAGCCGCTGCGCCGGGCCCCGTCGGCGGGCGGGTTCGGCGCCGCCCCGCAGCTGGCGGGGGCCGCCCAGCGGGTCGAGACCCGCGCCCGGGCCAGCAAGCCGATCGTCCATCTGGAGGCGGGGGACCGGGTCCTGCACCCGAAGTTCGGGATGGGCACGGTGGTCTCGACGCTAGGGTCCGGGGACCGGGCCGAGGCCTCGGTGGACTTCGGCTCCGAGGGCGTCAAGCGCCTGCTGCTGCGCTACGCCCCGGTCGAGAAGCTGTAGCGGGCCGAGGTCAGCGGACGGCGCGCAGGCTTCGCTGGCGGGCCGAGTCGCTGGCGATCGAGGTGGCGCCCGGCGCCAGAGTGGTGCCGTCGTGGTCCAGGTGGGCCAGCGTCGTGCAGATCTCGTGCACCACGCGCCCGTCGATGGGCAGCGAGTTGTGCCCCACCGAGCCCACGAAGACGTTGCGGGCATTGAGGTCGGCGTGCTCGATCCGGGCGCTGGACTTGGGGATGATCATCTGGTCCAGGTCCGACCAGATGGCCACGAACCGGGTGCGGCAGCCGGGCGCGGGCGCCGCCAGCTGGGTGACGATGTCGGAGTCCCGGCGCATCTGCCGGGCCACCGGGTGGGGCACCAGGTGCGCCGGCGCGGTGCCCTGGTGAGGAGTCCCGAGGGTGACCAGCGTGTGCACGCGGCTGTCGCCGCCCATCCGCTGCACGAAGTAGCGGCCCACCAGGCCGCCCATCGAGTGCCCGATCACGTGCACGCGCTCGTAGCCGGTCTCGGTGCAGACGTCCTCGATGAGGCGCTCCAGCCGGTCGGCCACCACGCGCACGTCGTCGGTGAGCGGCGAGTAGTTCAGCGTGATGATCCGCCCGAACCCGCGCCGGCGCAGGCCGCGCTTCAGCATCGCGAACACGGACCGGTTGTCGACCACCCCGTGCACCAGGATGATCGGGGTCCCCGCGGCCTCCACGTCGCCGATGATGAGGCTGCGCTTGACCGGGTCCAGCCCGGCCAGCGTCGTGCGCTCCTCAGGGTGGCGCACCGTCTCCTCGACCAGGCCCAGCGGGTAGGTCACGACGTGGGTGACGGTCCATGCCAGCTCTACCGCGGTGCCGCGCAGGAACGAGGGACTGGTCACCCGGCGCACGCTGCGCCCGGTCGCCCGCCCGATCCGGCTGACCGCTCCCGGCTGTCCGGCACCCGGCGCCGCGCCCTGGCCGGGGCCGGGGGACGGGAGGCTGCGGGACGGCACGGGCGCACGGTAGCGCATGGCTCGCAGGGTAACCCCGACGAGCCGTCTGGTGAACAGAACCGTCCTCTGCGGGTCGCGTGAGCCCTGCGGCTCGGACCCTCCCGTCAGACCCGCTCGGCGCCCCGTCGCCTGCGTGCGGGGGGCTCGCCGGGGCCGGGCTACCCTGCGACCATGACTTCCCCCACCGGAGCGCACATTCGAGTCGTCGTGGGCAAGCCCGGGCTGGACGGGCACGATCGTGGGGCCAAGGTGGTCGCCAGGGCCCTGCGCGACGCCGGCATCGAGGTGATCTACACCGGCCTGCACCAGACCCCCGAGCAGATCGTGGCCACCGCCATCGCCGAGGACGCCGACGGGATCGGACTGAGCATCCTCTCCGGCGCGCACATGACCCTGTTCAAGTCCGTCCTGGACCAGCTCAAGGACCGCGGCGCGACCGACATCGCGGTGTTCGGCGGCGGGATCATCCCCGACGACGACGTCGCCGAGCTGCTCGACCTGGGGGTGGCGATGGTGTTCACCCCCGGCACCCGCACCGACGAGATCGTCGACTGGGTCCGTCAGCACGTCGCGCACGCCGCCTGACCGAAGCCTCCCCGCCGTGGCACACCGCCGCCGAGCCGGCCGCCCGCGCAGCGGCCCGACCGGGTGCCAGGGCGCGACTCTCCCCGGGCTAACCTCAGACCCATTCCCGGATCCGCCGCACCACAAGGAGTTGACGCGTGGACCTGTACGAGTACCAGGCCAAGCACCTGTTCGGGAAGCACGGCGTGCCCGTGGTCCCGGGGGCGGTGTGCGAGACCCCCGACGCGGCCCGGCTGGCCGCCCGCCGGATCGGCGGCACGGTCGTGGTCAAGGCGCAGGTGAAGACCGGCGGTCGCGGCAAGGCCGGCGGCGTGAAGCTCGCGGCCAACGAGAACGAGGCCAGCGACCGCGCCGCGGACATCCTCGGGATGGACATCAAGGGCCACACCGTCCACAAGGTGCTGGTGACCGAGGCCGCGGAGATCGCCGACGAGTACTACGTCTCCTTCCTGCTGGACCGGGCCAACCGGACGTTCCTGGCGATGGCCTCGGTCGAGGGTGGGGTGGAGATCGAGCAGGTCGCCAAGGAGAACCCCGAGGCGCTGGCGATGATCCGGGTCGACGCGCTGGAGGGCTGCACCCCGGCGAAGGCCGCGCAGATCGTGGCCGCGGCGAAGTTCCCCGCGGAGATCGCCGAGGAGGTGGCCAGCATCCTGGTCCGCCTGTGGGCGGTCCTCGTCTTCGAGGACGCCACGCTGGTGGAGGTCAACCCGCTGGTGCGCACGACCGACGGCCGGGTCGTCGCGCTGGACGGCAAGGTGACCCTGGACGGCAACGCCGGCTTCCGGCACGCCTCGCACGCGGACCTGGTCGACGTCGCCGAGACCGACCCGATCGAGCTGCGCGCCAAGGCGTTCGACCTCAACTACGTCAAGCTCGACGGCGAGGTCGGGATCATCGGCAACGGGGCCGGCCTGGTCATGTCGACCCTGGACGTGGTCGCCTACGCGGGCGAGGAGTTCGGGGGGATGCGCCCGGCCAACTTCCTGGACATCGGCGGCGGGGCCAGTGCGGAGGTGATGTCCAACGGACTGGACATCGTGCTCACCGACCCCTCGGTCCGCTCGGTGTTCGTCAACGTGTTCGGCGGCATCACCTCGTGCGTCGAGGTCGCCAACGGCGTGAAGTTCGCGATCGCGATGCTGCGCGAGGCGGGCAAGCCGGTCGACAAGCCGATCGTCTGCCGGATCGACGGCAACAAGGCCGAGGAGGGCCGCGCGATCCTGCTGGCGGCCGGCATCCCCGGCGTCGAGCTGGTGGAGACCATGGACGAGGCCGCGCGTCGCGTGGCCCAGCTGGCTGCGGAAGGCAAGTGAGGTAGGGCGATGGCGATCTTCCTCGACAAGGACTCCAAGCTCGTCGTGCAGGGCATGACGGGCTCGGAGGGCATGAAGCACTCGACGCTGATGCTGGCGGCCGGGGCGAACGTGGTGGGCGGGGTGAACCCGCGCAAGGCCGGCACGACCGTCGAGTTCCCGACCGCGAGCCTGCCGGTGTTCGGCACGGTCGCCGAGGCGATGGACAAGACGGGCGCCAACGTGTCCGTGGTGTTCGTCCCGCCGTCGGGCACCAAGCGGGCGGTGATCGAGGCGGTGGACGCGGGGATGCCGCTGGTCGTGGTCATCACCGAGGGCGTGCCGGTGCACGACACCGCCGAGTTCTTCCAGTACGCCGAGAACGCCGGGGCCACCCGGATCATCGGGCCCAACTGCCCCGGGATCATCTCGCCCGGGCAGTCGAACGCGGGCATCATCCCGGCCTCGATCACCGGGCGCGGGCCGATCGGGCTGGTGAGCAAGTCCGGCACGCTGACCTACCAGATGATGTACGAGCTGCGCGACATCGGGTTCTCGACCGGCATCGGCATCGGCGGCGACCCGATCATCGGGACCACCCACATCGACGCGCTCGCCGCGTTCGAGGCCGACCCCGACACCGAGGCGATCGTGATGATCGGCGAGATCGGCGGCGACGCCGAGGAGCGGGCCGCGGCCTACATCCGCGAGCACGTGACCAAGCCGGTCGTCGGCTACGTCGCCGGCTTCACCGCGCCGGAGGGCAAGACGATGGGCCACGCCGGCGCCATCGTCTCGGGCTCGTCGGGCACCGCCCAGGCCAAGAAGGAGGCCCTGGAGGCGGTCGGGGTCAAGGTCGGCAAGACCCCCTCGGAGACCGCGCGGCTGATGCGCGAGGTCCTGGGTCGCTGACGGGGCCGCGCCCCGCGGACACGCCCACGGTCGCGCGGCCTGCCCGCGGGTGGACCGCCGACGGGGGAGAATCCGGGGGTGAGCGTGCAGGCACCTGAGCAGGCCGAGCCGGCAGTGGACCTCGCGGGTGCGCCGCCCGGCCACCCGGCCCACTCCCGACGGCCGCTGGTCGCCGGTGGATTCGTGGGGCTGTGGGCCCTGGTCGTGGGCGTCGCCGTGGCCACCGCGCTGGTGATGCTGTCCTGGACGCTGGCCCCCAACGCGGCCGGTGACTCCGCGGCCGCCTGGCGGGCCTCCGGGCTGACCTGGCTGGCCGCCCATCACGTTCCTCTGACGATCTCGGGCCAGCCGCTGTCCCTGCTCCCGCTCGGCGCATTGCTGCTCCCGCTGCTGCTGACGCGCCGCGGCGGGGCGTGGACCGGCCGGCTGCTGCCCGCGCCGACCCCGACCGAGATGGCCCAGATCGTGGGCGCCGCCGGCCTGGCGTACGCGGCCGGCGGGGCCGGGGTGGCCTGGCTGTCCTCGGCGGCCGACGGCTCTGCCTCGCTGGTGCCGGCCAGCCTCGTCACCGGGCTGGTGGCGATGCTGGGCACGACCTGGGGGGTGGCCCGCGAGGGCGACCTGGTCGGCCGGCTGCGCGCCCGGCTCCCGGAGTCGGGCTGGCGGACGCTGACCGGCGGCCTGGCTGCGGTGGCCGGCCTGGTGGCCGCCGGCGCGGTCCTGACCGCGATCAGCCTGGTGGCCAGCTTCGGGGTCGTGGTCACGTCGCTGGCCGAGTTCGACGCGGGTCCGGCAGGGGCGGCGGGGATCACGCTGCTCAGCGCGCTGAGCCTGCCGAACCTGGCGCTCTGGCTGGCGTCGATGGCGGCCGGGCCCGGGTTCCAGATCGGGGCCACCGGCTCGATGTCGGCGTTCGGCGGCGACCTCGGCACACTGCCCGCGTTCCCGGTCCTGGCCGTCCTGCCCACGTCCAGCCCCGCGTGGGCCCCGGCCCTGCTGGTCCTGCCGGTGCTGGCGGGGGGGCTGGCCAGCCGCATCCGGTGGGGCGCGGATCTGCCCACGGCCGGCGGCGCGCTGGTCTCGGCGCTGGGGCTGGCCGCGGTGGTGGCGCCCCTGACGGCCGCGCTCATGTGGCTCAGTGGCGGCGCCCTCGGCTCGGGTCAGCTGTCCTGGGTCGGCCCGCTGGTGCTGCCGGTGACCGCGGCCACGGTCGGCCTCGTCTGCGCGGGGTTCCTCGGCGAGGCCGGGGCGCAGGGGCTGCGGCTGGCCTGGACTCTGCACCGCGGCGAGCAGGCGCGGCGGGCGGGTGCGACGGCCGGCATGAGCGGGGCCGGCGCCGAGGGGCCGCTGGACCCCGACGACGCGCTCGATCTCGACGAGGACGGGCAGACCGAGTAGGTCCGGTTCGCCGCCCAGGAGCGGGCAGGGGGCCCTCGGCGGCATCGCCGGTATCGTGGGCCCCACATCTCGGGCGCTCTGGGCGTCCCGCATCCGTCAGCCGAGGTACTCGTGAAGCTCATCATCCAGATCCCGTGCCTCAACGAGGCCGAGCATCTGCCTGCTGCGCTGGCCGAGCTGCCCCGGGAGGTGCCCGGATTCGACCTGGTCGAGTGGCTGGTCATCGACGACGGCTCCACTGACGACACCCGCAACGTGGCCCTGGCCTGCGGCGTCGACCACGTCGTCGGCTTCTCCCGCAACCGCGGGCTGGCCGCGGCCTTCTCCTATGGCATCGACGAGGCGCTGCGCCACGGTGCCGACGTGATCGTGAACACCGACGCCGACAACCAGTACGACGCCTCGGCGATCCCCGCGCTGGTGGCCCCGATCGTGGCCGGCCGGGCCGACCTGGTCGTCGGCAACCGGGACACCGGGTCGGTCGAGGAGTTCAGCCCCGTCAAGCGGATCCTGCAGAGCGCGGGCACCCGGGCCGTGCGCTCGATCTCGGGGGTAGCCATCGAGGACGCGACCAGCGGATTCCGCGCCTACTCCCGGTCCGCGGCGATGCTGCTGGTCATCACCACGCCCTACACCTACACGCTGGAGTCGCTGGTCCAGGCAGGCAACTTCCGCCTCGCGCTGGAGAACGTCCCGGTCAAGCGCAACCCGTCGGTCCGGCCCAGCCGGCTGTTCGGTTCGATGTGGGGCTACGTGCGCCGCAACACGATCGCGCTGTTCCGGATCCTGTCCTACTACTCGCCGTTGCGGTTCTTCTGGGCGCTGGCGTTGATCCTGGGCTTCGGTGCGCTGTTGGCGTGGTCGCCCTTCACCCTCCAGCTCATCCGGGAGGGCCACGCCGACGGGCACATGCAGTCGATCATCCTGGGCGCGGTCCTGGCCATCTCGGCGGTCCAGATGTTCGCCCTCGGGATCATCGCCGACCAGGTGTCCAGCCTGCGCCAGATCGGCATCAAGACCCTGCGAGAGACCCGCGAGCTGCACTACGGGGCGCTCTACGCCGAGCAGTCCCAGCACGGCCAGCGTCCCGCCACGGTCGACCCAGCGCGTCCGGCGGGCCCCGGCCCGGGACCGGCGACCGCCGGCGAGACCACAGCGCACCGGGCAGCCCGGGTCCAGTGACTCAGATCGCGGTCGAGCCTGTCACCGCATCGGCCGCGCCCACCCGCATCGCCCGTGGTGTCGCCGGCCTGCCCACGCGCGTCTCGGTGGTCTTCCTGTGGGTGTGCCTGGTCGTGCAGGCCACCCTGCTGGTCGGCGCGTTCACCCCGTGGGTCGCCGTGCCCGTGATCCTGCTGGTGGTGGCGCTCACCTGGCGGCTCATCCCGGCCCCGCCGGTGCCCGACCGAGCCACCGTCGCCGGCTCCGCCAGCGCACTCGGCCTGGCGACCGCCTGGGCACTGGCGAACCTGCCTTACACCGGGCAGGTGCTGCTGGTCCAGCGCGACCCCGGCTTCCTCACCCTCATGGGGCTGTGGCTGCGCGGGCACGCCGACCCGGACATCCCGATGCGCACGGCGGTGCAGGTTGCTGCGCGGCTGCCCGGCTCCTCGCTGGTCGATGACGCGTTCTGGCAGTCCGGCGACCACATCTACGCCCAGGGCGCGAAGCTGGTGCCCGGCCTGGCCGCGATGGTCGGCTGGGCCGGCGGCGAGCCGGGGGTCCGCGCGGCGAACCTGCTGATCGCCGCGCTGGCCCTGCTGGCCGTCTACGACGTGGCCCGCCGCCTGACCAACCCGTGGTGGGGCCTGCTGCCGATGGCCGCCCTGGCTCTGACGACCCCCTTCGTGTACTTCTCCCGCACCCTGTTCACCGAGCCGGCGACCATGGTGCTGATGTTCGGCGGGCTGGCGGTGCTGTGGACCGCGGTGCACGGCGGGCCGACCTGGCAGTGGGCGCTGGGCGGCACCATGGTCGGCGGTGGCGCGCTGGCCCGGATCGACGGCGCTTCGGCGGCGGTCGGGCTGGTGCTGGCCCTGGGCGTGGTGGTGGCCGGGACCCGCGACCCGCTCCGGCGCCCGGCCCGCATCCGGGGGGCGCTGGCGGCCAGCGGGGCGGCGGCGGCGATGGTGCTCGTCGGCTTCTTGGAAGTGCGCCTGAACAGCCCGGGCTACCTGGCCGAGCACCGTCACCTGTACCTGCCGCTGCTGGCGATGCTGGTGGCCACCGCGGTGCTCGTCGGGGCCGGCCTGGCCTTGCTGCGGTGGACCCGGCTCGACGACTGGCTGACCACCCGGCGCGGGGCCCTGGGCACCCTGGGCGCCGGACTCGTGGTGCTCGGGTCGCTGGTCCTGGCCTCCCGGCCGCTCTGGATGCAGCCGCACGGCATCGAGCCCGGCTCCGGCCTGGCCAGCTTCATCGGCGCGTTCCAGCGGGCCAGTGGCGTCCTGGTCGACCCGACCCGCTCGTACGACGAGCAGACCGTGACCTGGATCGCCTGGTACTTGGGCGCCGGGGCGGTGGTCCTCGGGGTGGTGGGGGCAGCGCTGCTCGCGCGGGCCGCCGTGGCCCGGGGGCGCGCCGAGATCGCCCTGCTGCTGGTCACCCTGGGCGCCCCGGCGCTGCTCTACGTGCTGCGGCCCAGCATCACTCCCGACCAGATCTGGGCGATGCGCCGGTTTCTGCCGGCCGCGCTGCCGGCGGTCCTGCTGTGTGCGGGCTGGGCGGTGCACGCCCTGTGGTCGGCCCGGCCGGCCGGTGGGGTGGGGGCGGTGGCCGTCCGGGTGAGCACCGTGCTGGCCGCCGCCGTGGTGCTGCTCCCGCCGACCGGCACCTGGGGCGGGATCATGATCACCGCGGAATACGAGGGCCGCAGCGCGCAGATCGAGCAGCTGTGCTCGGCGCTGGCTGGGCGACACGTCGTGACCGTCCGGGGGATCGATCCGCCGCTGCTGCCCACGATCCGGATCGCGTGCGACGCCGACGTCATCCAGATCCCCGCCCCGGCCACCCAGGAGGAGCTGGCCGCGGTCCACGAGGCGTGGGGCAGCGGGGAGCTGATCGTGGTGGCCATGAGTCAGACCTCGATCGACTGGCCCGCGGACGAGCCGGCGACGATCTCGAGCCGGATCGGGCGGTGGCCCTACAGCGTCACGCCACGGCGCGCTCCGATGTCCTACATCGACTCGTTCTGGATCGGCACGGTGGCCGCTGACGGCACGATCACTCCGGTTCCCCCGCCGTCGGGATGACCCGGCGCGGGGCGCGGCGGTCCGTCAGGAGCCCTGGGGAGCCGACGGGGGTCTGCTGCAGGCCGGTCCGGGGGTCGCGGCGGCGCGCCTAGACTTGCGGGCGTGTCGCGTACCCGGGTCGTCGTGCTGATCTCGGGCACCGGGACCCTTCTGCAAGCCCTCCTCGACGCAGCAGCGGAGCCCCGCTACCCCGCGCAGGTGGTCGCCGTGGTGGCTGACAGCGCCGGCGCGCCGGGGCTGGACCGGGCCCGCGCCCTGGGCATCCCCGCCCTCGCGGTGGCCCTGGCCGACCACTCCGACCGGGCAGCCTGGGACGCCGCGCTGCGCGACACCCTGGAGCGCTTCGAGCCCGACTGGGTCGTGTCGGCCGGCTTCATGCGCATCCTGGGCCCCGCGGTGCTGTCCTCGTACCCGCTGCGCGTGGTCAACACGCATCCCGCCCTGCTGCCCAGCTTCCCCGGCGCGCACGCGGTCCGCGACGCCCTGGCGCACGGCGTGCGGGTGACCGGCTCGACCCTCCACCTGGTCGACGAGGGCGTGGACACCGGCCCGATCCTCGACCAGCGCGCGGTCGAGGTCCGCGCCGACGACGACGAGGCCTCGCTGCACGAGCGGATCAAGGTGGTCGAGCGCGACCTGCTGGTCGACGTCGTGCGCCGCCTGTGCACCCACAACGTCCATGTCTCCGGCAGGAAGGTGACGCTGACATGACCCAGCCGACCAGCGCCGAGGGAGCCCTGCCGATCCGGCGGGCCCTGATCTCGGTGTACGACAAGACCGGCCTCGCCGAGCTCGCGACCGGCCTGCACGCCGCCGGCGTGCAGATCGTCTCCACCGGCTCGACGGCCGCGCGGATCGCCGAGGCCGGGGTGCCGGTCACCGAGGTCAGCGAGCTGACCGGCTTCCCCGAGTGCCTCGACGGCCGGGTCAAGACCCTGCACCCGCGCGTGCACGCCGGCATCCTGGCGGACCTGCGGCTGCCCGAGCATGAGGCCCAGCTGGCCGAGCTCGGGGTCGAGCCGTTCGGGCTGGTCGTGGTCAACCTGTACCCGTTCACCGCGACGGTCGCCTCCGGCGCGTCGGCGCAGGAGTGCATCGAGCAGATCGACATCGGCGGCCCGTCGATGGTCCGGGCCGCGGCGAAGAACCACGCGAACGTCGCGGTGGTCACCGATCCCGGCGCGTACGACGCGGTGCTCGACGCGGCGCGGGGCGGTGGGTTCACCCTGGCGCAGCGCGCCCGGCTGGCCGCGGAGGCGTTCGTGCACACCTCCACTTACGACATCGCGGTGGCCTCCTGGATGGGCAGCGTGGTGGCGCCCACCGACGAGGGCTCGGGCTTCCCCGCGTGGGTCGGCGGGGCGTGGACCCGGTCGGCGGTGCTGCGCTACGGCGAGAACCCGCACCAGCGGGCGGCGCTGTACGCCGACGCGCACTTCCCCGGCGGGCTGGCCGCCGCGCAGCAGCTGCACGGCAAGGAGATGTCCTACAACAACTACGTGGACGCCGACGCCGCGCGCCGGGCCGCCTACGACTTCGACGAGCCGGCGGTGGCGATCATCAAGCACGCGAACCCGTGCGGGATCGCCGTGGGCCAGGACATCGCGCAGGCACACGCCCGGGCGCACGAGACCGATCCGGTGTCCGCGTTCGGCGGGGTGATCGCGGCCAACCGCGAGGTGACCGCGGCGATGGCCGCCCAGGTCGCCCCGGTGTTCACCGAGGTGATCGTCGCGCCCTCGTTCGAGCCCGAGGCGCTGGCGATCCTGACGGTCAAGCCGAGCATCCGCATCCTGGTCGCGCCGCCGGTCCCGGCCCGCGCGGGCGCGGAGACCCGGCCGATCAGCGGCGGGCTGCTGATGCAGACCCGCGACCGGATCGACGCGACCGGCGACGACCCGGCGACCTGGACGCTGGCCTGCGGCGAGGCCGCCGACGAGGCGACCCTGGCCGATCTGGCGTTCGCCTGGCGGGCGATCCGCTCGGCGAAGTCCAACGCGATCCTGCTGGCTCGGGACGGGGCCGCGGTGGGCATCGGCATGGGCCAGGTGAACCGGGTGGACTCCGCCCGGCTGGCGGTCGCCCGGGCGGGCGTGGATCGGGCGCGTGGCGCGGTCGCCTCCTCCGACGCGTTCTTCCCGTTCCCCGACGGCCTGCTGGTGCTGCTCGACGCCGGTGTGCGGGCAGTCGTCCAGCCCGGGGGATCGGTGCGCGACGCCGAGGTGATCGCAGCGGCGCAGGCGGCCGGGGTCACGATGTACCTGACCGGCGCCCGGCACTTCTTCCACTGATGGACCCCGGCGCGCTCTGGGGGTGGGTGGCGATCGTGCCGCTCATCGCCGTGTGGGCGTGGGCGCTGGTGGACGTGGCACGGGCCGAGCCCTGGGCCGTCCGGGCGGGCAGCAAGGAGCTGTGGATCGTGGTGGTCGTCCTGTTCACCGTCCTGGGGGCGGTGCTCTGGGTCGTGCTCGGCCGGCCGGTCGGGAGGCGGTAGTGCCGGGGAAGTCGGCTGACCGGAGGTCCGCCGGGGGGTCGGCCCCGGTGCCGCCCATGCAGCAGCTCACGAGCCTGCGCGAGCTGGACGAGCGCTACGACGCGATCCTGTGCGACATCTGGGGCGTCCTGCACGACGGCGAGACCCTGTTCGCCGGGGTGGCCGAGCTGCTGGTCGGGCTGCGCGGCGCGGGCAAGGTCGTCGTCCTGGTGAGCAACGTGCCGAGACCCGGCTGGACGCTGCCCCGCCACCTCGACGCCCTGGGCCTGCCAGCCGAGGCCTACGACGCGATCGTCACCAGTGGCGACGTGATCCGCCCCGAGCTGGCCCGCCGGGCACCCGGCCCGGTGCATCGCCTCGGCCGCTCCGGTGACGAGGGCCTGTGGGACGGGCTGGGGCTGGAGTTCGGGCCGATCGGTCAGGCGCAGGTCCTGGCCATCGCCGGCCTGCGCGCGGGCGAGACGCCGGCGGACTACGCCGACGCGCTGCGGCGCGCGCGGGCCCGCGACCTGACGATGCTCTGCGCGAATCCCGACATCCAGGTGCAGTCCGGCGATGGTCTGGCGTGGTGCGCGGGGGCGATCGCCCGCGACTACGGGCTGCTGGGCGGCCGGGTCATCCAGACCGGCAAGCCGCACGCCCCCATCTACGCGCGGGCTCGGGAGGCAGTGGACCGGGTGGCCGGCCGCTCGGTGCCTCAGGACCGGCTGCTCGCGATCGGCGACGGGATCGGGACCGACATCGTGGGGGCGAACCGGGCCGGCATCGACAGCGTCTTCGTCGCCACCGGGATGCAGGGCGACTCGCTGCTCACCGAGGGGCGGGTGGATCTGCCCCGCGCCGAGGCGGCCCTGACCGCAGCCGGGGCCCGGGCGACCTACGTGCTGACCCGGTTCGCCTGAGCAGGGTCTCGGTCGAGGCCATCCGTGGCGGGGACTTCGAGACGGGGCTGCCCGCGGCCACGCCTGCGCCGCTCTGCACGCGGTGCCTGCCACGGGGCTGGGCACGTCGGCACCCGGTCCATGCGCTGGCCCCTGCGACAATGACGCCCGTGACCGCAACGATCCTCGATGGCAAGGCGACCGCGGCGGCCGTGCGCGGCGAGCTGTCCGCCACCGTCGCGCGCCTGCGTGACGCCGGGCACGTCCCCGGGCTGGGCACCGTCCTGGTGGGCGACGACCCTGGCAGTCGGGCCTACGTGGCCGGCAAGCACCGCGACTGTGCCGAGGTGGGGATCGAGTCGCTGCGGGTCGACCTGCCGGCCACCGCGACTCAGGCGGAGGTGCTGAGCGCGGTCGCCGAGCTGAACGACGACCCGGCCTGCACCGGCTACATCGTCCAACTGCCGCTGCCCGCGGGCCTGGACGCGAACGCCGTCCTGGAGGCGATGGACCCGGCCAAGGACGCCGACGGCCTGCACCCGGTCAACCTCGGCCGCTTGGTCCTGGGCACGCCCGCCCCGCTGCCCTGCACCCCGCGCGGGATCGTCGAGCTGCTGCGCCGCTACGACGTGCCGATCGCCGGGGCGCGGGTGTGCGTCGTCGGCCGCGGCGTGACGGTCGGACGTCCGCTCGGTCTGCTGCTCACCCGCCGCTCGGAGAACGCCACCGTCACGCTGTGTCACACCGGGACCCGCGACCTGGCCGCGCACCTGCGCGAGGCCGACATCGTCGTCGCCGCGGCCGGCGTGCCCCATCTGATCGGACCGGACCTGGTCCGCCCGGGTGCGGCCGTGCTGGACGTCGGGATCACCCGGACCGAGGCGGGCCTGGTCGGCGACGTCCACCCGGACGTCGCGCAGGTCGCCGGCTGGCTGGCGCCGATGCCCGGTGGGGTCGGGCCGATGACCCGGGCGATGCTGCTGGCCAACGTGGTCGAGGCGGCCGGGCGGGCCGCGGGTCTGGCCCTCGACGGTTCCGCGACGGCATGACCGATCCCGCCGGAGGCAAGCCGGCCAGCAAGTTCCAGGCCGACCGTGTGCTGGAGCGGAAGGCCGCCGCGAGCCAAGCCAGCCGTGACCGTCATGAGCCGACGCTCCAATGGCCGCTCCTGGTGGTGCTCAGCGGGCTGGTGGTGTCGCTGGCGATCGTGGCCACGGACCACTTCCGGCGCGGGTCGGTGCTGTTCGCCGGGTTCGTCGTGCTCGCGTTCGTCCTGCGGCTGGTCCTGCCGGACCGCGAGATCGGCTGGCTGGCGGTGCGCAGCAGGCGGATCGACCTGATCTGCCTGGGCTTCCTCGCCGTGAGCGTCACCGTGTTCTCCCTGATCGTCCCGCCGCCGTCCTGATCGTCCCGCGCCGACCCGACCGTCCCGCCGCCGTCCCGACCAGGCCGCGCGGGTGACCCCGCGGATGGGGTCGCGGGATCGCGTCCGTACCCTGGGCAGGCATCCCAGGGCGTCGGGGAGCCGACGCGAACGAGAGGAATCCCATGTCCCTGAACGGCAAGGTCACGGTCGTCGGCGCCGGCTTCTACGGGTCCACCACCGCCCAGCGGCTGGCCGAGTACAACGTGTTCGAGACCGTCGTGCTCACCGACATCCTCGAGGGCCGTGCGGAGGGGCTCGCGCTGGACATGAACCAGTCGCGCCCGGTCGAGGGCTTCGAGACCACCGTCATCGGCCAGACCACCGACCCGGCCACCGGCGAGGGCTACCAGGCGACCGCGGGCTCGGACGTCGTGGTCATCACCGCGGGCCTGCCGCGCAAGCCGGGGATGAGCCGGATGGACCTCATCGAGGTCAACGCCAAGATCGTGCGGGGCGTCGCCGAGAAGGTGGCCCAGTACTCGCCGGACGCGGTCGTCATCGTGGTGTCCAACCCACTGGACGAGATGACCGCGCTGACCCAGCTGGCCTCCGGGCTGCCCAAGGAGCGCGTCATCGGCCAGGCGGGGATGCTGGACACCGCCCGCTTCACCAACTTCGTGGCCGGCGAGCTGGGCGTGCCGGTCGGCTCGGTGCGCACCCTCACCCTGGGCTCGCACGGCGACACGATGGTGCCGGTGCCCTCGCGCTGCACCGTCGACGGCAAGCCGCTGGCCGAGCTGCTGCCCGCCGAGAAGATCGACGAGCTGGTCGTGCGCACCCGCAACGGCGGCGCCGAGGTGGTCGCGCTGCTCAAGACCGGCTCGGCGTTCTACGCGCCGTCCGCGGCCGCCGCCCGCATGGCCAAGGCCGTGATCGAGGACTCGGGCGCGGTCATGCCGGTGTGCGCGTGGGTCGACGGCGAGTACGGGATCTCCGGGGTCTACCTGGGCGTCGAGGCCGAGATCGGTCGCGGCGGCATCCGCCGGATCGTCGAGGGTGACCTCACCGAGACCGAGCTCGCCGGCCTGCGCGAGGCCGCCGAGGCGGTCCGCGCCAAGCAGGCAGACGTCCAGAGCCTGTAGCGCGGCGCCCCGTGACGCCCTCGGCGCCACCCCTCAAGTCCGTGGTCAGAATCCGACACAGCTGTCGGATTCTGACCAGGGCTTGTCGGTTCTCGACCAATCAAGGTCGGCGCGTCGCCTGAGCGCTCTGGACTCGTCGGCTTCGCCGTGGAGCACACGCGGCAGACGCGAGGCGTGGGACCTCACGCAGCGGGATCACGGGCGTGCGGCGTCGACGGGTGGGAACGGGTAGGTGTGCAGCACCTGGTAGCGCGGGCTCGGGCCGGTGACGGAGGCGACCAGCGTGAGGCTCTCGGGGGTCCAGGCGGGTCCGGTGTAGCCGGACAGCTCCTCGACCGCGGCGTGGGCGATCGTGGCCGGCGCCGATCGCCCGCGGACCCGGGCGACCGTCAGGTGCGGCCGGTAGGAATCGGAGGGCAGCCCGAGCGCCCGCCGGGTGTCGGCGGCCAGACCGCCCAGCCACCCGTCATGGTCCACGCCCAGCCAGAGCACGGGCCCGAACGTCCCCGCCCCAGCGAGACGCAGGGGCCCGGGCGCGGGCAGCCGCAGACGGCTCAGCCGCCGATGGACCGGCGCGACCGATCGCGGCCCGAGGAATGCCACGGTGAGGTGCCACCGCCCGAGTGGCTGCCAGCGTAGTCGCTGGTCGTCGGGCCGGTGCCCGGCGAGGTAGGCGCCGAGGTGGTCGCGGGCCGCCGGACTCGGCCACAGTGCCACGAAGAGCCGAGGTGGGCGATCGGATGCCTCGGCCGTGACCGCTGGCCTCGCGGCGCCCGGACTCGCCACCTGACGCCCGGATCCCGTGGCCTCGCTGCACACCCCCCCAGCATCGCCACATTCGTCATGGGGGCTCCAGTCGAGCGGCCGACGTGACGGCGATCACGGGGGTCGGTTGCAGCACCCCGGGGTGCGGTGTGTCATCTTCTCCCGGTGTACTCGACGTTCGACGTGCTCGCCGGTGACGGCACTCGTCTGACGGCCTGGCGCACCGGTGCAGCCGAGGGCCCTCGGGTCCTGGTGTGCAACGGGATGGGCGTGCCCCCCGAGGCCTGGCCCCGGCTGCTGGCCGAGGGCTGCCAGTACCAGGTGGCCGGCTGGTATCAGCGCGGGGTCCTCGGCTCCGACCGGCCCGCCGACCCCGACCGCATCCAGATCGAGGACCACACCGCCGACGCGCTCACCCTCATGGACGAGCTGGGCTGGGACTCAGCGGTCGTCGTGGCCTGGTCGCTGGGCGTGAACGTCGCCTTCGAGCTGGCCCGCGAGCATCCGCGCCGGGTGCGCGGGCTGCTCTCGGTGGCAGGCGTTCCCGGCGGGACGTTCGACACGATCCTGGCCCCCCAGCTGGTCCCGCGGCCGCTGCGGCGCCCGCTCGGGCTGGGCCTCGTGCGCGCCGGGCGCGTGGTGTCGGCTCCGCTGAACCAGCTCGGCCGGGTGCTGCCCAGCCACCGCACGTTCGCCGAGGTCGTCCGGCTGTCCGGCGTGATGCTGCCCACCGCGGACATGAAGGACGTGCAGCCCTGGGTCGCGGCGTTCTTCTCCCAGGACTGGGGCTGGTACTTCCGGCTGGCCGAGGCGCTGGAGCGGCACGGGGCGATCGACCCGAGCTTCATCGACGTCCCGGTCACGATCGTGGCTGGCCTGCTGGACGCGCTGACCTCGCACGACGACGTGCGGGCCTACGCCAGGCGCATCCCGGACGCCGAGGTGCACTCGCTGCCCGGGACGCACTGCCTGCCACTGGAGTACGCCGACCGGCTGATGGAGCTGCTGGACCTGCTGCTGCTGCGGGTCGAGCTGCACGAGGCCGGGCAGGCGATGCTCGGCCGCTTCACCGGCGCCCTGGACGCCACGCCCACGCCCGCCGGGCTGCCCGCACCGGCGGAGCCCCCCGCAGCGGCGTTGGCGCCGGTCGCCATCCTGACCGCTGACCCTGAGCCCAGCCCGGTTCCCGCCCCGCGCGTGCCCCGGGACCTCCCGTGGTGGGCGTCGACGGAGCCGGCGTCCACCCCCGAGCCGGCGGCTCCGCGCCGTCCGAGCCCGCGCCTGGCCGTCTGATCCGACGAGCCAGAAGGCCGTCGCCCGCCCGCCGCACGGCCGGCAGGCACTGCGCCCGATGCGCCCGACCGCCTGCATCCGGTATGACAGGACCACGTCGAGGGGAGGCAGACATGCAGTTCGACGACCAGCACGTCGACACCAGCAACTTGTCCGACCGGCGCGGCCGGGGCGGGGGTGGCGGTGGGGGCCGAAGCGGTGGCGGCCTGCCCATGGGCCGGACCGTCGGGATCGGCGGTGGCGGGCTGGGCATCGTGGTCGTCATCATCGTGATGCTGCTCGGTGGTCTGGGCGGTCCGGACGGCGGCAACCCGCTGGGCGGAAGTGGCAGCCCGCTGGCCGGCGGCGGGCCGTCGACCACGAGCGACGTGGCGACCCGGTGCAACACGGCCGGGGCGATCGACGCCTACGACGACTGCTTCGTGCTCAAGGCGTTCAACGAGGTGAACGAGGTGTGGGCGTCGCAGGTCACGGGCTACCGCGCTCCCACGCTCGTGTACTTCGAGCAGGCCGTCAGCACCGCCTGCGGGACGGCGAGCAGCCAGGTGGGTCCGTTCTACTGCCCCGCTGACGAGACGGTCTACATCGACCTCGGCTTCATGAACAGCTGCAGGAGCAGCTCGGCGCGACCGGGCGCTACGCGCAGGCGTACATCGTGGCGCACGAGGTCGGGCACCACCTGCAGCGCCTGACCGGCACTCACCAGCAGGTCGCGCAGGCCTCCAAGGAGCACCCGAAGCAGGCCAACGCGCTGAGCGTCGCCACCGAGCTGCAGGCTGACTGCTACGCCGGGGTCTGGAGCCGCAACGCGAACGACCAGGGCAACGTGCGGATCACCAAGGCCGAGTTCGCGCAGGCCACCCAGGCGGCGGCGGCCGTGGGAGACGACCGCATCCAGCTGGCCGCTCGAGGCCGGGTGAGCCCGGAGTCCTGGACCCACGGCTCGGCCCAGCAGCGCCAGCAGTGGTTCAGCATCGGCTACGAGTCGGGCAACCCCGGCAAGTGCACCACCTTCAGCTGAGGTGGGCCGGGCCTAGACTGCCGAGCCGGCGGGCATGGTCCGTCGGCACGGGCCTCTAGCTCAATCGGCAGAGCTGCGGACTTTTAATCCGTAGGTTGAGGGTTCGAGCCCCTCGGGGCCCACGCAGTCCCCGTCACCCGCGAAGTCGTCGGACCGCGTCGCGCACAGAACGCCAAGGTTCGAGGTCGCGCTGCGCCAATCAGGGCGGGCCACGCGGCACCAGCGATCCCAGCGTTCCTGTGACAGGACCCGGGGGGTGGTGCCATCATGTCAAGCGTGGAGCCGGACGAGATGACTGCAGAGGAGTACGACCGTCGCCTCAGCGCAGGGGAGCCCGTCGAGCTGGACGTGCAGTTGCGCACCAACCTGCAGCCGTTCTACACGCTGGCCGTCACGCATGGTGGCGCCTTCACTGGCAGACGTGGGCATGAGCCGTCCACTGACTTCGTCTCACCTGCTGAGGTGCTGCAGAGCGCGTGAGTGACATCGCAGAGACGGCTCGCGTCTCGGTCATGTTGTGCGATTTTGCGATGGCCGACAGCGCCCAGAAGATCAACGCACTGGGCGCCGGATGGCAGGTGACGGGTCTGGACCGAAACACCGGAAGCACCGCTCCGCACACGGTCGTCGTCATGGTCGATGTCGCACCGGAGCACTTCGGTGAGCAGTACGCGGTCGAGCTTGGGCTCTACGATGCATCCGGCAACGTCGTTGTGGTCCCTGGGCCGACTGGTGAACCCACTCCGCTGCGCATCGGCCGGAACGTCGTCGCCGACCGTCCGATGTTCCACGGTCAGGCAGTGCCCAGGGAGGCGGTCTAGGCACACACTCAGATGGTGCTCAGCTTTCCCGGCGGACTAGGGCGTGTCTCCAATGAGGGTCTTCAGCCAGGTGATGACGGCTGAGAGGAC
>CAYQMN010000031.1:0-27114 GCA_964418695.1 uncultured Bifidobacteriaceae bacterium
ACCCGAGCGGGCTGAGTCCCACCCGAGCGGGCTGAGTCCCACCCGAGCGGGCTGATCCGGTGGGGTGCGATCCGCGGGCGGTCGGGCCGCTGGGCATACTGCCCCGGTGATCCCTGACCCCTCGCGCCCGGTGCGCATCGGCAACTGCTCGGGCTTCTTCGGCGACCGGATCTCGGCGGCCGCCGAGCTGGTCGACTCCGGCGAGATCGACGTCCTGACCGGCGACTGGCTCGCCGAGCTGACCATGCTGATCCTGGCCCGCCAGCGGATGAAGCACGGCGCGGGCTCGGGCTACGCGCGCACGTTCCTGACCCAGATGGAGCAGGTCCTGGGCACGTGCCTGGACCGCGGGATCCGGGTCGTCTCCAACGCCGGTGGGCTGGATCCGCAGGGCTGCGCCGATGCGCTCGCCGAGCTCTCCGCGAAGCTGGGCCTGAGCCCGCGGATCGCGGTGGTCGCCGGCGACGACGTGCTGGCCCAGGTGCGCGCGAACGCGGACGGCTTCCCGCATCTGGACACCGGCGAGGGGCTGGCCGGGCAGGTCGCGATGACCGCGAACGCCTACCTCGGCGGGGCGCCGGTGGCCGCCGCCCTGGCCGCCGGGGCCGACGTGGTGGTCACCGGGCGGATCACCGACGCCGCCCTGGTCGTGGGCCCGGCCGCGTGGTGGCACGGCTGGTCGTTCGCCGAAGCCGCGCGCGGCGACCAGCAGGCGCTCGACCGGCTGGCCGGCGCGGTCGCGGCCGGGCACGTCATCGAGTGCGGCACGCAGGCCACCGGCGGCAACTACAGCTTCTTCGGCGACGTGCCGGCGTGGCCGGCCGGGTTCCCGATCGCGCAGGTGGCCGGCGACGGCAGCAGCGTCATCACCAAGGCGACCGGCTCCGGCGGGCTGGTCTCGGTGGGGACCGTGACCGCCCAGCTGGTCTACGAGATCGCCGGCCCGGCCTATCCGAACCCCGACGTGACCACGCTGTTCGACTCCCTCACCCTGACCCAGGCCGGACCGGATCGGGTGGCCATCTCCGGCGTGCGCGGGGCGCCCGCGCCCGAGCGGCTCAAGGTCGCGGTCAACCTGTTCGCCGGGTTCCGCAACGCGATGTCGCTGGTGCTCACCGGCGCGCAGGCCCGGGAGAAGGCCGACCTCGCGCTGCGGATGATCACCGGGCTCGGGCTGGACGAGGCGGTCGCCCCGCCCGGCTCCGACAAGCCCGCCCCGACGCCCGGCGAGCTGGCCGCCCGCAGCACGCTGCCGGTCCGCGAGCTGGCCATCGCCTTCGACGACGTGGCCGCGACCGACCCGGCGACCACCGCCGCCGCGCAGGGGCACCTGCGGGTCGTGGTCAAGGACGCCACCCAGGCCAACGTCGGCAAGCCGTTCACCACCGCGGTGGTGGAGTCCGCGCTCGGCTCGTACCCGGGGATGTTCCCCACCACGCCCCCCGGCGAGGGCACCCCCTACGGGGTCTACTGGCCGACCCTGATCGACCGGGCAGACGTGTCCGTGACGGTCACCGTCGACGGCCAGCCGGTCGAATACGCCGATGCAGTGCTAGCCGCGGACGGGCTGCTGGGGGTGGGCTCGGCGTCGGAGGTCGCCGGGCTGACCGCCGACTCACCCGACACGGTCGGTTCGGCGCCCGCCGTCGTCGCGGGGTCGGCCTCGCCCGACCCGCGCGCTGGCGCCGCGTCCCCGGCAGTCGCCGTGGCCTCGGCATCGCCGGGCCCGGTCCCCGACCCGGTCTCCACGGTGGCCTGGGCGCCGGAGCCGGGCACTCTCCTGGGCCAGATCGCGGGCGCGCGCTCGGGCGACAAGGGCGGCAACGCGAACGTGGGCGTCTGGATCCCGGCCCCGGGCGAGGGCCCGTGTGCGGACCTCGACACCGCGCAGGCCGACGCCCGGGCCGCGTGGCTGCTCGACTGGCTGACCGTCGACCGCGTGCGCGCGCTGCTGCCCGAGGCCGCCGGCCTGCCGATCGCCGTCCATCCCCTGCCCAACCTGCGCGCGGTCAACGTCGTGATCCACGGCCTGCTCGGCCGCGGGGTCGCCGATTCCACGTCCCTGGACCCCCAGGCCAAGGGTCTGGGCGAGCACCTGCGCGCCCGCCTGGTCTGAGCGGGCCCGCTGAGGACCTGCGCGGATCCATCACCTCCCGCAGGTCGGTGATGGATTCCTGCGGGTCCGGTCGCCAGCATGGAGCGCGACGTGTCGTGAGTGGTGCGAAGAACTTGACGCTCGTGTCAACTTGACGCTAGCGTCAGGTCCATGAGGCCGTTGACCGCGCGCGGCCAGGCGACCCGGGACCGGCTGGTCGCGGCGGCGCGCGAGGTGTTCTCCGAGCGTGGCTTCGCGGGCACCCGGATGGGCGACATCGCCGACGAGGCGGGCGTCGCCCACGGCACCGTGTACACCTACTTCGACACGAAGGAGGAGGTGCTGCTCGCGGTCCTGGAGGAGGTCCGCTCGGACCTGCACGCGGCGATGACCCTGCCCAACGTGCGCGAGCCGATCGCCCGGATCGAGGCCGCCAACCGCGCCTACCTCGACGGCTACCGCGACCACGCCGCCCTGCTGCGGGTCGCGTCCGAGGCGTCCGCCGGCGACGAGCGATTCGCCGACGTGCTGCTCGACCTGCGACGCACCCACGTCAAGCGTGTCGCCGCCGCGATCCGCAAGCTCCAGCAGGAGGGCCTGGCCGCCGCCGACCTCGACCCGCACACCAGCGCCGCCGCGCTCTGCGGGATGGTCGAGGGGTTCGCCGCGCACTGGCTGGGCCGCGGCGAGGCGCACGACGAGGCGCTGGCCACCTGGACGCTCACCCAGCTGTGGGTGCGCAGCCTCGGAATGCCGGCACGCATCGCGATCGCCGAAGGCCGGATCCCGAGCCGCTCCGGCCCCGGCGCCGCGGATTCCGTCCGCCCGAACCCGTCCCGCCCGAACCCGTCCCGCCCGAACCCGTCCGGCCCTGATCCGTCCCGCCCTGATCCGTCCCGCTCCGACCCGTCCCGCCCTATCCCGTCCGCCGAGGAGACCGCATGATCACGTTCACGCCCGAGCACCGCGAGTTCCGCCGGACGGTCCGGCGCTTCGTGGAGACCGAGATCAACCCGAACGCCGACAAGTGGGAGGCCGACCAGATCTTCCCCGCGCACGAGCTGTTCGCGAAGGCCGGCGCGCTCGGGCTGTTCGGCCTGGAGGTCGACCCGGAGTTCGGCGGCCAGGGCGCGGACCACACGTTCACGCTGATCCTCGGCGAGGAGCTGGGCAAGGCCGACGTCGCGGGCGTGCCGATGGCGATGGCCGTGCAGGCGTCGATGGCCACGCCAGCGCTGGCCCGGTTCGGCAGCGCCGAGCTCAAGACGAAGTACCTGGCTCCGGCGCTGCGCGGCGACCTGGTGACCTCGGTCGCGGTCAGCGAGCCCGACGCGGGCAGCGACGTGGCCGGCATCCGGACCAAGGCGGTCCGCGACGGCGACCACTGGGTCATCAGCGGGCGCAAGATGTGGATCACCAGCGGCACCCAGTCGGACTGGCTGTGTCTGCTGGCCCGCACGGTCGAGCCCGGCGAGGAGCCCAAGCCGGGCTACCGCGGGATGAGCCAGATCATCGTCCCGACCGACGCTCCGGGGTTCTCGGTGGGCCGCAAGATCGAGAAGATGGGCAACCACTCCTCGGACACCGCCGAGCTGATCCTCGACGAGGTGCGGGTGCCGGTGGCCAACACGATCGGCCAGGTCGGCAAGGGCTTCCAGCAGCAGATGGCCCAGTTCCAGGACGAGCGGCTGATGGGTACCTACCTGGCCACGTCCGCCATGCGCCGGGCGCTGGACCGGACGGCCAACTACCTGCGCGTGCGTGAGGCGTTCGGCGAGCCGCTGCTCAACAACCAGTACCTGCGGTTCCGGCTGGCCGAGCTGGTCGCCGACGTGGACCTGCTCATCGAGTACTCGCACTCGGCAGCCGAGCGCTACGCCGCGGGCCAGGACGTCACCCGCATGGCGACGATCGCCAAGCTCAAGGCCGGTCGGCTCTCCCGTGAGGTGGCCGACGCGGCAGTGCAGTTCCACGGCGGGATGGGCTACGCCGAGGAGAACTGGCCGGCGCGTTACATGCGCGACTCCCGGCTGATCTCGATCGGCGCGGGTGCCGACGAGGTCATGCTGCGCGTCATCAGCCTGCTCGAGGGCTGGGAGCGCCTGTGACCGCGACCGTGGCCGGTGGGGGCGCGGTGGCGGGCGTTGCCGGTGTGCGTGAGATGTGGAGGTGTCTGTGACGACGACGGCAGCCGAGACCGGAGCGGGTGGGGGCGCTGACGTGGGGGCGGGTGGCTCCGCGGCGCCTGGGCCCGAGGTGCTCCTCGACGTGCTCGGCGGCGTCGCCACCATCACCCTGAACCGGCCTGAGCGGCGCAACATGCTGACCGCGGCCGGCATGGCGCAGCTCGCCGAGCACCTGCGCGCGGCCGGGTCCGACGAGGACGCACGCCTCATCGTCGTGACCGGCACCGGCAACACGTTCTGCTCGGGCGCGGACCTCTCCGCGGCGTCGTCGGCGGACGCGGCCTCGTTCACCGGATCGGGTCCGCAGGCGCTGGTCGCGGTGCTGGAGGCGATGGCGGACAACCCCAAGCCGGTGATCGCGCGGGTGCAGGGGCACGTCGCCGGCGGCGGCAACGGGCTGGTCGCGGCGGCGGATCTGTCGGTGGCCGCGAGTTCGGCGAAGTTCGCGTTCTCCGAGGTGCGCCTCGGACTGGCCCCGGCGGTCATCAGCGTGGTGTGCCTGGCCCGGATGCATCGGGCCGACGCCCAGGAGCTGCTGCTCACCGGCGCCCGGGTGCCCGCCGAGCGGATGGTGAGCGCCGGCATGGTCAACCGGGTGGTGCCGGACGAGGAGCTCGACGCGGCGGTGGCGCAGTGGGTGGCCGCACTCAAGGCTGGCGGCCCGCAGGCGCTGGCGCACACCAAGGGCCTGCTGCGCGACGTCCCGGGCATGGACCGGTCCGCGGCGTTCGCGCACACAGCCGAGCTCTCGGCGCAGCTGTTCGCCTCGCCCGAGGCCGCGGCCGGGATGACCGCGTTCCTCACCCGCCAACCCGCCCCCTGGGCGCCGAAGGGCTGACCGCAAGGGTCCGCTCCCCGGCCGTCGGGCGGGCGGCCCTGGGGGGAGAGCCGGGGGCGCTCGGGGCGTCGCACAGGCCAGCTCGCGGGTGCCTCGGGCCTTGCGAGTGCGTTGACCCGCTGACGAGCGCGGATGCGGGCGTTCGGGGGGGCCGTGGCTCGACGGGCTGGGGCCCCGGCGAGAGCGCGACGGGCGCTCGCGGGTGCGGCTGCTGGCGGCGGCGGGAGTCGGGTGGCTCGGCCGACCGGGGCCTGGGCGAGAGCGGCTGGCCGCCGATGGCGACCACCCGGGCCCTCCGTGCGGGATGATGGGGCCTGGCTCCGGCGCTCGCCGGGCCGAGGCGGGGTCGCCTAGCGGCCGAGGGCAGCGGTCTTGAAAACCGCCGTGGGGCAACTCACCGTGGGTTCGAATCCCACCCCCGCCGCGTCACGCCATCGAGCGAGCCGTCCGGTGCCCCCGCCGAACCAGACCCAACCACGCGCCGGTCGAGCTTGTCGAGACCCGTCCCAGAACGTGAAGGACCGCCGGGGCGCCCAGCGTCCAAGCACATGGCGGCCCGCCGATCCGTCTGCCGGCCCACCTCTGCCGAATGGGAATCGCGACCTCGGCTCGCGGGTTGCGCAGGCGCCGGTCGACGCGCCACCGTGAGCCCCGGACACCGGGAGGAACCATGGGCCGAGCACTCATCATCGTGGACGTGCAGAACGACTTCTGCGAAGGCGGCAGCCTCGCGGTGGCCGGCGGGGCGGCCGTCGCCGGCGCGATCAGTGCGTTCGCCGCCACTCACGACTACGACGCCGTGGTCGCGACCGCCGACCACCACATCGACCCGGGTGCGCACTTCGCCGCGCAGCCCGACTTCGTGGACAGCTGGCCGGCGCACTGTGTCGTGGGGACCGACGGCGTGGGATTCCACCCGGACCTCGACCTCGCGCGGGTCAACGCGGTATTCCGCAAGGGCGAGTTCGCCGCGGCCTACTCCGGCTTCGAAGGGTCCACGCCCACGAAGTCCGGCGACATCGGCCTGGCTGACTGGCTGCGTGGCCGGGGCATCGACGCGGTCGATGTCTGCGGGATCGCCACCGACCATTGCGTGCGGGCCACCGCCCTGGACGCCGCGGCGGCGGGCTTCGACACGACGGTCCTGCTCGACCTCACCGCTGGGGTCGCCGAGCCGACCACCCGCGCGGCCCTCGACCAGCTCACGGCCGCGGGGGTGACCCAGGTCGGGACGCCCACGGTCGGCTCGGGTCCGCTCGCCAGCTGACCCGCCAGCCGGCGGGGGCGCGGAGGGCGGAGCCGGAGGGTGGTGCGTGCACACCCGGAGGCTGGTGCCGCGGCGATCGCCCAGCCGATGGCCCAGCCCCTCCCGGGCCGGTCGGGGTCCGGGGAGGCGCCCGCCAGCGCGGCCTTCCCGTCCTGTCGGGGCGCTCCGGATCGCCCCTCCTACCTTGCGCGCGTGTTCACGAGGCTGGGCCTCGCGGCACGGTGCCCAGCCGTGCCCAGCCGTGCCCAGCCGTGCCCAGCCGTGCCCAGGGGAGCCCGAGGTTCTGTGGTCGGGATCCGACAAAGCCACGTCGAAACCCGACACGGGAGTCGGATTTCGACCACGGAGGTCTCGGGGCACGGCCTCAGCTCGCGGTGCCCATGCCCGCCGGGGCCGAGGCCGGGGTCGGGGTCGGGGTCAGGGGCCACGGGGCTGCTTCCTCCAGCTCCAGGGCCAGCTCCAGGAGCTGCCGCTCGTGGCCGAGGGGCGCAGCGAACTGGACTCCGATGGGGAACCCGTCAGCGGTCCGCCCGAGCGGCAGGGAGATGGCCGGGTCACCGGAGACGTTCTGGACCGACGTGAGCGCGCAGAACTGCAGCAGCCGGATCAGGTGGGTCCGGCCGTCGACCTGCGGCCCCATATGCCCGATGGGCGGGGCGATCCGGTGGGTGACCGGCGTGAGCAGCACGTCGTACTCGCCCCACGTCGAGCCCTCGCTGCGCGCGGCCCTCGCCAGCAGCCGACGCAGCGCGCCGGGCACCCGCTCGATCCGCCGAACCATGCGCCGGCTGAGCTCGCGCGTGATCGGCTCGACCGCGCGGGTGTCGAACGACCGGTCGACCGCGTAGCGGCCGCCGCGATGGATCGAGAAGGCCAGGACCGACCACAGCATCAGGAAGTCGTAGACGAACTGCTCGGTGACGGGCAGCCCGACCGGCACGACCGAGTGGCCGGCCGCTTCACACACCTGCGCCGCGCGCTGCGTCGCCGCCAGCGCATCCGGGCTGACCTGAAGCCCGAGGATCAGGTCGGTGCACACACCGATCCGGAGCCGCTTGCCGCTGGGCTCGGTCACGTGCCCGATCGGGGGCAGGTGGTCGGCGGGCCGGGAGCGCTCGGCCAGCGCGTAGTACAGCGCGGTGTCGCGCACGGTCCGGGTCAGGACGCCCTGGACGGTGATCGGGACCGGGATGTGGTCGGCCATCACCGAGTCGGGCAGCCGGCCGCGGCTGGGCTTGAGCCCGACCACCCCGCAGCACGAGGCGGGGATCCGGATCGAGCCGCCGCCGTCGTTGCCGTGCACGAGCGGGACGACGCCGGCCGCCAGCAGGGCCGCGGAGCCGCCGCTGGAGCCGCCCACCGAACGCCGGGTGTCCCAGGGGTTGCGGGTGGCGCCGAACCGGGTGGTCTCGGTGGTCGCGGTCAGGCCGAACTCCGGCAGCGTCGTGGTCGCGATCGGGTCCAGCCCCAGCTCCAGGAAGTGCGTGACGAACGGCGAGCAGCGCTTGTTCGGGATGCTCGGCATCGCCCGCGAGCCGAACGTCGTGGCGAATCCGGCGAGCTGCTCGTTGTCCTTGAGCACCGTGGGGATGCCGGCCAGGGGCGCCTCGGGAGCGACTCGCACCTCGGTCTGCGCCGGCTCGTCCACCCACTGGGTCACGCCGTTGACCTCGCCGTTGATCGCCTGCGCGCGGGCCAGGGCGGCGCTGCGCAGCTCGGCGGCTGAGACCTCGCGCCGGGCCAGCCGGTCGCGCAAGTCGGTCAGGTCGCTGGTGCCCAGGGCGTCGTCGGTCGCGGCGCTGACTCGCGGGACGGCGTCGGAGGTGGGCCGGGCGGTGGGGTCGCCGGTGGGGTCGCCGGTGGGCGTGGAGGTGGGGTCGACGGTCTGCGTGGGCACGGTCACGACACGCAATCTAGGCCGGTGGCGACACGGTCGGGCGGTCGGCGCGACGCCACGCCCCCTGCCCCCCGCGGTCGCCCGCGCTCCCCGCGCTCGCCCTCGCGCCCCGCGCCCCGCGCTCGCCCTCGCGCCCCGCGCCCCGCGCTCGCCGCGCTCCCCGCGCTCGCCGCGCTCGCCCTCGCGCCCCGCGCTGCGCGGTCCGCGGGGCCGGGCCACGATGGAGCCTGGAGGTGAGCCGTGGATCCCCTGCACCCCATCGACCCGGCGCCCGGTCAGCCGGTGGTCGGCTTGGACTACGACGGCGTCCTGAACATCGTCGGGTTCCCGCCGGACCTGCCCCAGGGGTACGCGGCGCACCGGGTGCATCTGGACGTCGACACCTGGCCGACGCACCCCTACATCCGGCCGCTGCCGCCCGGGCGCGGGCCGTTCGTGCATCAGGTGATCGTCAGCCCGATGCACGGAGCGATGGTGCGCTCGTGGATCGAGGCGGGGGCGCTGGTCGTCTGGGCGACCACCTGGGAGCGCGCGGTGCTGCCCAACGCGGCGCTGTCCGACGTGCCCGACCTGCCCGTGCTGGAGATCTCCGCGGTGGTCGGCGCGCCCTACCCGCACCGGACCGCCGACTGGAAGGTGCTCGGGCTGCAGACCGCGTTCGCCGGGCACCCGTTGGTGTGGGTCGACGACTTCGCCGACCAGATCCCGGACCAGTCGAGCTACGGGGACCCGCCCGCTCCCTGGCTGGCCGTCGCCCCGGACGAGACCGTCGGACTCACGGCCGCGGACTCCGACCGGATCGTCGAGTTCATCCGGCGCACCCGGCCCTGAGCCCTGGCGGCCGGCCGCGGAGCCCTGTCGGCTGAGGCGCCCGCCCGGCGCACCCGGCCGGCGCACCCGGCCGAGGCCTGCCGGCGCACCCGGCCGAGGCACACGCGCCCTGAGCCCGGTCGGCGCACTCGGGCCTGCACCCCGTCGGCCGGCCCGGGAGCCCCACCGAGTGGCCGCGGGCCTGCGGCGACCGGTCCCAGGGACGGCAAGCTCCAGGCACTCAGTCCCAGAGCGTGGGGGATCGGGGGCTCGCCCGTGTCCCTCGCACCCTCACGCCCGGGGGACGCTCGCCTCGCCTTTGCCGATCTCCCACAGCCGCACCCCGCCGACGATGCCCGCATCGTTGGGCACGATCGTGATGTCCTCGCCGAGGTCCACGGTCAGCCGCGCGGCGTTGCCGCCGCCGACGAAGCACCGGTCCCACAGGAACATCGGGCGCAGGCCCTCGATCGCGGTGCGCACGCGCTGCGACCAGCGCACGGGACCCAGCTCGCGGCGCGCCCGGTCGCCGATCCACTCGTCGTAGATGACGCCCTTGCGCACGGGTGCGCGGGACAGCTCCAGCTTGGGCAGCAGTGTGCCGTCGTCGAAGATGGCGCAGCCCAGCCCGGTGCCCAGCGTGAAGGTCACCTCGAAGCCGCTCCCGGACACGACCGCGGCGCCGTGCACCTCCGCGTCGTTGACCACGCGCGCCGGGATCGCCAGCGCGTCGGCCAGCGCGCCCTGGGCGTCGTAATGGCTCCAGGCCACTGCCAGCTCGGGGTCCACGGCCGAGTGGGGGCCCTCGACGGTGATGTAGTGCGGGGTCGCGATGACCACGCCGTGGCGGATCATCCCGGGCATGCCGACGGTCGCGCGGTCGGCGTCCGGCAGCCGCCCGGCGAGCTCGGCCAGCACGTCGACGAAGTGCTCGGGCGTCATCGGGTAGGGCGTGGGGACGCGGATGCGGGGGGCGATCATGGCTCCGGCCTCGTCGAGGACCGACCCCTTCAGACCGCTCCCGCCGCAGTCGATGGAGAGGGTGAGCAGCGCGGGCACGGGGTCACCCTGCCGCATCGACCGGGCGGCACGCAGGGTGTGCGCGAGGCGCGAGCGAGGGTATGGGGGAGAATCCCGCCCATGCCCTCCGTGCCGACTCCTGCTCCTGCCGCGGTCACCGACGCCGTGCTCGACGCCCTCGAGGCCGAGGCCATCTGGGCCCTGCGCGAGACTGCGGCCGCCTTCCGCAACCCGGTGATGCTCTACAGCATCGGCAAGGACTCCGGGGTGATGCTGCACCTGGCGGCCAAGGCGTTCGCGCCCGGGCCGATCCCGTTCCCGGTGCTGCACGTGGACACGACGTGGAAGTTCCGCGACATGATCACGTTCCGCGGGGAGATGGTCGGCAAGTACGGCCTGGACCTGCGGGTCTCCACCAACACCGACGCGATCGCCGAGGGGGTCACCCCGTTCAGCCACGGGGCGCAGGAGTACACGCGCCTGATGAAGACGGTCGCGCTGCGCACCGCGCTGGACGCCGGGGGGTACGACGTGGCGATCGGTGGGTCGCGCCGCGACGAGGAGCGCAGTCGGGCCAAGGAGCGGATCTTCAGCCTGCGGATGCCCGGCCACCGCTGGGAGCCGCGGCGGCAGCGCCCCGAGCTGTGGCACACGGTCAACGCCCACTTGACGGCCGGGCAGACGATGCGCAGCTTCCCGCTGTCGAACTGGACCGAGATGGACGTGTGGCACTACATCCGGCGCGAGGGCCTGCCGGTGGTGCCGCTGTACTTCGCCGCGCAGCGCCCCACCGTGGTGCGCAGCGGCTCGCTGATCGTGGTGGACGACGACCGGATGCAGCTGGCGCCCGGCGAGGTTCCGCAGCTGCGGCTGGTCCGGTTCCGGTCGCTGGGCTGCTACCCGCTGAGCGCGGCGATCGAGTCGCCGGCCGCGACGCTGGACGAGGTGATCGCCGAGATGGAGGCGTCGCGGGAGTCCGAGCGCGCCGGCCGGCTGATCGACGGCGAGGGCGGGGCGTCGATGGAGGCCAAGAAGGTGGAGGGGTACTTCTGATGGCGCTGATCCGACTGGTCGCGTGCGGCAGCGTGGACGACGGCAAGTCCACGCTGATCGGCCGACTGCTGGCCGACACCGAGTCGGTGCCCGAGGACACGCTGCACATGGCGCGCACGGTCCGCCGGGCCGGCTCCACGATCCCGGTGGGCGAGGTCGACTTCTCGCTGCTCACCGACGGCCTGGAGGCCGAGCGCGAGCAGGGCATCACCATCGACGTGGCCTACCGGCACATGGCGCTGCCCGACGGCCGCCGGGTCGTCATCGCGGATGCGCCGGGCCATGAGCAGTACACGCGCAACATGGCGGTCGCGGCCTCCACCGCGGACGTCGCGCTGCTGCTGGTCGATGCCGCGCGCGGGGTCACCCGGCAGACCTACCGGCACCTGACGATCTGCGCGCTGATGGGCGTGCACCACGTGATCATCGCGGTCAACAAGCTGGACGCGGTGGGCTTCGACCACGACCGGTTCTCCGAGCTGGCCGACGCGGTGGCCGGGGCAGCCGCCCGGATGGACTTCTCCCGGGTGACGGTCGTGCCGGTCAGCGCGCTGGCCGGCGACAACGTGACGACCCACTCGACGCGCACGCCCTGGTACCACGGTCCGACGGTGCTGGTGGCGATCGGCGAGACCCACGAGCTGGACTCGGTCGGCGCGCCCGCCCGGCGCCCGGCGCGGCTGCCCGTGCAGACCGTGCTGCGGGCGACCGGGTTCCGGGGGGTGGCGGGCACCCTGGCCTCGGGCCAGCTGGCGCTGGGCGACGAGCTGCAGGTGGCCGGGTCGGCGACCGTCGGCCGGATCGAGCGGCTCCTGGTCGCCGGCGAGGACGCCAAGGACGCGGTGCCCGGCGACGCGGTGTGCGTGCAGCTCATGCCCGACCTGGACGTGGCGCGCGGCGACCTGCTGATGGCAGCGGACGCCGAGCAGGTGCTGCCGGCTGACCGGTTCAGCGCCGACGTCGTCTGGCTCGGCGAGGAGCCGCTCGCGCACGGGCGCTCGTACCTGCTGGTGTGCGGGCCGCTGGTCGCCCCGGCGGTGGTGACGGCAGTGCGCCATCGGCTGGACGTCACGACCGGGCACGAGGAGGCCGCGCGGCTGCTGGGTCTCAACGACGTGGGGCGGGTGGAGGTGGCCACCGACCGGCCGATCCCGCTGGAGGCCTACGACGAGGGCCGGGACACCGGCGGGTTCGTCCTGGTCGATCGTCTGACCGCCGACACGGTCGCGGCCGGGATGGTCCGGTTCGCGCTGCGCCGCTCGGCCAACGTCAGCGCCCACGACTTCGAGGTGGATCGCTCGGCGCGCGAGCGGCTCAACGGGCATCCGGGTCGGGTCGTGTGGATCACCGGGCTGTCCGGGTCGGGCAAGTCGACGATCGCGGACGCGGCCGAGCGCGAGCTGCACGCGCACGGGGTGCGCACGTTCATCCTCGACGGCGACAACGTGCGGCACGGCCTGAACAAGGACCTCGGGTTCACCGCCGAGGACCGGGCGGAGAATGTCCGCCGGGTCGCCGAGACGGCCAAGCTGATGATGTCGGCGGGCGTGGTGGTGTTCGTCGCGCTGGTGTCGCCGTTCCAGTCCGACCGGCGTGCCGCGCGCGACCTGTTCGACGCGGGCGACTTCGTGGAGGTCTACGTAGACACGCCGGTGCAGGTGTGCGCCCAGCGCGACCCGAAGGGGCTCTACGCCAAGGCCGCGGCCGGCGACCTGCCCAACCTCTCGGGCGTGGGCCAGGAGTACGAGGTGCCCACGGCGCCCGAAGCGGTCGTCAGCGGGGAGGGCGAGCTCACCCGCGCGGTCGCGACGGTGGTCGGGCTGGCGGTGGACGACCTGCGCTCCGGGCGGGAGGCCACGCGAGGCCTGGGCGGCGACGGGATCTGAGCGGCGGGGCTCCCTCCGCGAGCGGCGGTTCGGTCGGGGGCGGGCGGGGTGCGACGCGGGCGGCCGAGGCGGTTCGGTCGGGGGGCCGGATCGGCGTGAGGCGGGCGGGGTGCTCCCTCGTCATTCGCGTGAGCGTGACACCACCGCGAACGATCGCGCCAAGCATGGCGCTGGTGCGAGTCAGCTGACCCGCCCTGACGGACCGCGGGGTCGGAGTCGTGATTTCGATTCCGAATCTCAGGCGCGTAGCCTTATTCCCTGCCTTCCCGATCGGGTACGATCCGCGAATGGTCGTGCTGGTCTTCGCCTTCGTGGGCGCCATGGCTCAGATGGTGGACGGCACCCTCGGGATGGGCTTCGGTGTCACGTCCGCGACCCTGCTGAGCCTGCTGGGCTACTCGGCGGTCGCCGCGTCGGCCGGCACGCACGCGGCGAAGATGGGGACCACGCTCATCTCCGGCATGAGCCACTGGCGGATGGGCAACGTGGACACGAGGGTCATGCTCGTGCTGGGCGTGCCCGGCGCGATCGGCGGCTTCGTCGGGGCGGTCCTGCTCACGCATGCGGCGTCCAACGCGTCGCGGCTGTGGATGGCGGTCGTGCTGTTCGTCCTGGGTCTGCTCATCATCGCCAGGTTCGGCTTCGGCATCTCGCCGATCCCGCAGATCGAGGCGCGCACGCGCAACCTGTGGCCGGTGGGCCTGGTGGGTGGTCTGGTCGACTCGACGGGCGGCGGCGGCTGGGGCCCGGTCGCGACGCCGTCGCTGTTCATGCTGACCAAGCACGAGCCGCATCGCGTGGTGGGCACGGTCAACGCGGCGGAGTTCATGGTCGCGGCGGCGGCGTCCAGCGGGTTCCTGTTCGGTGCCGGGGACGCGAACGTGCCGTGGCCGGCGGTCCTCGGCCTGGTGATCGGCGGCGCGATCACAGCGCCGATCGCGGCCCGGGTCGCGCACCTGGCGCCGCGGGCGATGCTCGGCGTGGGCGTCGGCGGGATGGTGCTCATCAGCAACTTCGCGGTCATCGCCAAGCTCAGCGGGGTGCCGGGAGTGGCGGCTGGCGTGGTGGCGGGTGTCATCGCGCTGGGGACGGTCGTCCTGGCGGTTCGGGCGCACCGGATGCGGGACGTCGCCCGCGCCCCGGAGCCCCACGTCGCTGTGGTCGCCGCGCGGGACTGATTCGCGAGGGCGGTGGGCTGCGGGGGTCTCGGCTCTGGCCGGGCCATGCGCGGGGCGTGCATGCCACGATGGGGCCTCCACGAGGAGGAGGACGAATGTCTGATCTGGATGCCCGGTTCGACGCGGCGGTGAGCAACTCCAAGACGCTGCCGGAGCGGCCCGACAACGAGACCCTGCTGAAGATCTACGCCCTGTTCAAGCAGGCGACGGCCGGGGACAACACCACCAAGCGACCGGGCTTCACCGACCCCGTCGGGCGCGCCAAGCACGATGCGTGGAGCAAGATCAAGGGCACGTCCAGCGAGGACGCGAAGACGCAATACGCGGACCTGATCGAGAGCCTCGGCGGCTGATCGAGGATTACCGCCGCCTCCGGCCCGTCGGGTAGCCTGTGGGCGTCCGTTTCGGCGGATGGGGAGGCATCGCCTAGTCAGGTCTATGGCGCCCGCCTGCTAAGCGGGTTTGGGGCAACAACCCCATCGAGGGTTCAAATCCCTCTGCCTCCGCGCCACGCGTGAGTCCCGGCCGACAGACGTCGCCGGGACTCACGCTTGTGTGGTGGGGGGACGGGGGCGGGCGCGGGACAAGGTGGGCGGTGCGTGGGGTCCGGGTGGTCCCGCAGCCAGGGCTCGGGCACCCGACCCGAGGCGACGGGGTCCGGACGCAGGCCTGAGCGGTGGTGTGGCCGGTCGCGATTTCCGCGCACGCCCGCACGGGCGGTAGACTTGGCGGGCCCCAACGGGGCAGTGCGCCTGTAGCTCAGCGGATAGAGCATCTGACTACGGATCAGAAGGCCAGGGGTTCGAATCCCTTCAGGCGCGCCAGATCTGAGCACGAATGAAGCCCTCCGGATACCCCGGGGGGGTTCTTCTTTGTGCACGCAAGGTGCACTACGCATCCGAGTCGCGCGTCAGAACGTTCCCTACCGTGGCCACGCCTGGGCCAGGCGGAGCCAGGACGTGGGGGTGGAGGACCAATGGATCCGCCCCGGACGTTGTGTCTGCCCGGGCGCTCGGCGAGATGCCGCGGATCTGCGGCCCTGGACGCCGATGGTCACTTCTCGGTCGAGTCCTACCTATGTAGTATTGGACCTATGAAGGTTACCCACTCTCTCGTGCTCGTGTGCTTGGCGATCTTGGACATGTCCGCGGAGGCCGACGGACGGATCTGGGGCTACCCGCTCTCCAAGAGGTCCGGAGTTCGCTCGGGTGTCCTGTACCCGACGCTCGACCGCATGCTGAACGAAGGCTGGTTGGAGGATCACTGGGAGGAGGGCGCTCAGGGACAGAAGCGTCCGGCGCGCAGGTACTACGTGCTCACCGACAAGGGACGCGCGAATCTCGGTGCTGTCGTGCGTAGAGCGGAGAGCGAGCAGAGGTTCGTGGGGATCCGGACGGCGCAAGCGTGATCGGGGACCTGTTGGGGGTGCGAGGCGCGTTCGGCGCGTTCCTCGTGTCCGTGTTGATCTTCGGTTTCGCCCCGGGATTCGTGCTCGCAGGCCTCGTCCGGCTGATCCCGGACCCGGATCGTCGGCAGGAACTTCAGGCAGAGTTGTACGAGATTCCCCGGTGGGAGCGGCCTTACTGGGTTGCCCAGCAGTTGGAGGTCGCGATCCGAATTGGGTTCTTTCCCCGGGTGTCTTGGCGTTGGGGAAGGCACGTGTGGCATCGCGCCAAGATCGACTCGGGGCTGGAACGCCATCAGGAGCACCCTGAGACGTTCTGGATCCCGGAGGATGAGGTCAAGGATGACCTCCGACCCGGCGATCTAGTGAAGTTGGCATGGACGGTCAGTCGGTCACCGGGGGAACGCATGTGGGTTCGGATCACCGATCGTGACGGAGATCGCCTCGTGGGCACACTTGAGAGCTGGTCTGTCTGCGCCTACCTGGAACCAGGCGAGACGATCAAGTTCCACATCGATGACGTCATCGACTACGAATTCGAGGACGACGAAGCAGCATGAGCATGCGCCCTCTGCATCACTCTCGGGCCAGTGGACCGCCGGTCGTCGCTATTGGGGAATGGCGGCATGACCTTGGTGACCGGGGTCGCTGAAGCCGAGGATCGAGCCGGCGCCCTTCAGCTGCTCCAGGTGGGCGTGCGTGTAGGTCTGGCGCATCACAACCTCGTCGTGGCCGTGCCAGGCGGCGACGATGTGGTCCGGAACGCCGGCGTTGCGCATGAAGGTCACGGTTGAATGGCGAGCCGCGTGCAGCGTGTGGTTGTTCCGGACTCCCTTCGTCTCGATGCAGAGGGCCCGCCACCGCTCAGACCAGTCCTCGGGACGCATGGGGCGCCCGAACTCGTTGATGCACACGTAGCCGGACTCAGCTTGCTCGGGTCCGTAGGTCTCTCGTTGCTGGTCCTGGAGCTCTGAGAGCAGGCGGCGGCGCTCGGTGTCGAGCGGGAGGACACGTGTGCCCCGGCTGGTCTTGGGTGGCTGCTCGCCTCCGATGATCCCCCGCCCCTTCGTGATCGAAAGCTCGCCTGTGTCGGGGTTGATGTCTGTCCACCGAAGGGCGAGCAGCTCCGATCGCCTGAGACCTGCCAGGGTGAGCATCCAGCAGGCCTCCCAGGCGTTTCCCCGAACGGCCTCACGAAGTGCCGTGAGTTCGCTAACCGTGAGCGCATCCCGGACTCTTGCTGGCTTGCCCTGAGTTGGGACGTCGCGAGCCGGATTCACTCGCAGCACGTTCTTGCGCATCGCCAGGTCGAAGACGGAGCGGAGCGTGCCCAGCATCTTGCTGACCGTTCGCTTGGACTTGCCCTTCGTCACCAAGTCGCGGACGAGGTTCTCGACGTCGTCGTCTGTGATGTCCTGAACTCTCTTGCGCCCGAAGGCCTTGCGGGGGTGCGTGAGATCGCTGCTGTACCCGGCCATCGTGTTCGGGCGCAGACCCGTTGCCTTCTTCCGCTCGAGCCATCGGGTGGCCCAATCGTCGAAGGTGTCGCGCGCGCGAGGCACGACGTCGCCCAACTGCGCCTGTGCGTAGAACTGCTCGGCTTCGGAGTACGAGTCGAACGTCGTCTGGACCTGCTTCCTTTGACCGTTTCGGGTAACCGAGATCCGGACCTGCCAGCGGGTGACGCCCCAGGACGTGACCTCGTGGATCGGCTTCTCGCGGCGAGGCATCGATCAGACCTCGGCCCGGGAGTTCTTCTCGGCGCGTCTGCGGCCAGGGCGGACTCCTTCGGATCGGGCCTTGCCGCACGGGTTGAGGCCGATCACGTAGCCGCTGGGTATCCGACGACAGCGTGCCCTGCTGCTCTGGGGTTCGCCCCAGATCACTCCCAGGGCTCCGGACCGGCGAGAGCCGGCCAGGCTCGGCCGCCAGCATGCGGACGGCCATTCGTCGGCTGCTGCGCTGGGGCGCGGTTCAGCGGATGTGGCCATGCCAGCCTTCTTGGGGGTTGTGCGGCTCGGTGAGCGGGTCGTCGGTGAATGCGGCGAGGGGGTCGGCTCCCCTCTGGCTGGGGTCGACCAACGGATCAGGGGTAACGGACACCTCCAACCCGGTGGGCCCGGGGCCGAGGAGGTCCTCGACGCGGTCCACGGAGCGCATCAGCCGGTCGACCGTGCCGCGGTGTTGGCGCAGCATCTCGAGGATGAGGGTTTCGAGGCGGGAGCCGTCGGCCTCGACTTGGGCGGCGGTCAGCCGGACCTCGTCGAGGGTGGCTGCGACGTCGGGGCGGGCGTTCGGGGAGGCGTCATAGAGCAGCGTGGGGTCGACTTCGAAGATGTCGGCCAGGTCCAGCAGCTCGGTGAGCGAGGGGACGCGCTCACCGGACTCGCTCTTGGACACGGTCGGTCCGTGCCACGGATGCCCGCGCAGGGACATCTCGGCGCCCAGGCGGGCCTGCGTCCACCGCTGGGTCTTTCTGAGGTGTTTCACCCGGAGCCCGAACACCAGGACCGAGGCGGGCGTGGTCTGCTCGTTCACGTTCTGATGATAACCACACGGAAAGTTCCATGTCAGCGCTGTCTGTACGTGGAGTATCACCGCTGTGCATGCTGTCCGCGTTGGTCCCCGAGTCGAAGGAGAACACCGATGCAGGACACCCGACCGGCCCCCGCGATCGAGGGCCGCTTCGCGATCAGCATCCTGGAGGCCGCCAAGGTCCTCGGGATCTCCCGCAGCTACGCCTACCAGATGGCCGCCACCGGCGAGCTGCCCACGCTGCGCCTGGGCCGGCGAATCCTCGTGCCGGTGGCCGCGTTGCGCGAGCTGGTCGGCCTGGACAGCTGAGATGACAGCAGACCCGTTCCGGGCCGGCCGGGAGGTGCGCGCACCCGGCCCGGCCGCGGCCGCGCAGCGGCAGCTCGACGCGGTCGCGGACTTCCTCGGGCGGTTCGTGGCCTGGCCCTCACCGCACGCGCAGGTTGCCACCGCGCTGTGGGTCGCGCACACCTACCTGATCGACGAGTTCGACTCGACCCCGCGGCTGGCGTTCCTGTCCCCGGAGCCGGGCAGCGGCAAGACCCGCGCGCTGGAGGTGATCGGGTCGATGGTCCGCCGCCCGATGCACGCGGTGAACTGCTCGCCCGCCGCGCTGTTCCGGTCGGTGGCCGACCTGGAGCATCGCCCCACCATCCTGTTCGACGAGATCGACACCGTGTTCGGCCCGCGGGCCCGCGACAACGAGGAGCTGCGCGGCTTCCTCAACGCCGGACACCGCCGGTCCGGGGTCGCCTACCGGTGCGTCGGCCTGGGCACCGCGCAGCGGGTGCAGGAGTTCCCCGCCTACGCCGCGGTCGCGCTGGCCGGCCTGTACGACGTGCCGGACACGATCGCGTCTCGCTCGATCGTCGTGCGGATGCGCCGCCGAGCCCCCGACGAGGTGGTCGAGCCGTACCGGCTGCGCTACCACGAGCCGCAGGGCCTCGCGCTGGGCGAGCGGCTCGCCGACATCCTGACCGGTATCCGCCTGATCGAGGACCCGGCGATGCCCGACGGGGTCGTCGACCGGCCCGCCGACGTGTGGGAGCCGCTGCTGGGGATCGCCCAAGCGGTCGGCGGCCCCTGGCAGCTGCGCGCGGCACGGGCCTGCGTGCACTTCGCGCTCGCCCCGGTCGACGTCTCCGCATCCCTGAGCCTCACCCTGCTCGCCGACCTGCGGACCGTCTTCACCGACCACGACCTGCCGGACGCCCTCCCCACCTCGACCATCCTCGAAGGGCTGCACGCCCTCGAAGAGTCCCCCTGGCGCGACCTGCGCGGCAAAGCACTGGACCCCGCCGGCCTCGCCCGACGGCTGCGCGGCTACCAGGTGTCCTCGGCCAACGTCCGGGTCGGCTCGACCGTGGCCAAGGGCTACCGCACCGTGGACCTGCACGACGTATGGCGCCGCTACCTCCCCGAGCCCGACGCGGACGCGCAGACCGCCAGCGCCCAGCCCGCGACCACCCCGCAGCTGTGACCGTGGCGAGGCGCCGTGTAGCGGGTCGATGCACGCCCCGGCCGCTACACCCTGGGTGCCTTCGGCCCAGCAGGCGCTACAGCCGCTACGGGGCTACAACCGGTGGTCTGAGCACGAAATGGACCCCGAGCTGGCCGTCTGATGTAGCGGCTCCGCCCTCGTGTAGCGGCTCGAAACGGGCAACGCCGGACCGTGTAGCGCCTGTAGCCCCTCTCAGACGACACGGGCAATCCCCGACAGTGGGTCGACACCAATCCGTGCCCAAGTCGGGCAGAGACGTGGGAGGACAGGGACGTGCGGATCACTGGTGACCATCGGGTCCGGGCTCGACCCTCCCAATGTGACCTCCTGAGCTGGCCCCAGCTCATGGGGACGGGCGTGTCCTGCAGCAGGCGGGTCGACGGAGGGTCTCCATAGGCTGACAAGCGTGGCTCTGACTCGGTGGTTCTCACGTGGGCGACGGCCTCGCCCCCCAGGACCTGGCGACTGCCTCGCCTGCGGCCACCGCTGGGATGAGCATGCTGGGTCCGGCAACGACCTCGACGGGGTGTGCGGCGAGTGCGCCTACGAAGTCGAGCATGGTCAGTTCCCCGCGGGTGCAACGCCTTGTCGCGAGCGATGGTCCCGATCGGCCGAGGAGACCGGATCCGCGCACTCCCCATAGCGAGGCGTTCGGGATTCGCTGGCGGGCGCTCACAACCTGGAGCCCGGGCGGCAACTTGTGGGGTTCCTCTACGCCTTGCGTCACGCTTGCGACTCGACCCCTCCTGCCCGCGTAAGTGGCGTGCCTTGCGGGCCAAGCGCTGGGCGGACGGCCTGCTGCGAGAGGTTGACCGCGATGCCGCTGTCTGTACGGCGGCCTGCCGCGGCTGCTTCCATGACGGAGGACGTCTCGGTGGGAGAGGGGCCGCTCATGCGGGTGCAGCGCAGCGCGTGCCTGACTGGTGTAGGCGCGGGACCGCGGTCCGTCGAGGTGAAGGTCTCCTACTCCCCCCGGGAGTTCCAGGTCGTCGCAGCGGAGGCGGCACGGCAGGGGTGGGGCTTGGGGGCCTGGGTGGGGGCGATCCTCGAGCATGTCGAGCGGTTGGCGGATCCTCCCGAGGGTGGAGGGCTTGAGGCTGTGGCCTGGGGTCGGATCGCCGAGCGGGCCGGATCGGTCGAGGCCGCCGCGCGATGCCTGGCCGGCGGCAACGATCCGCGGGCGGGGGCCGCTGTGGAGTCGTCCGCTCAGAAGGTCCGTCGGCTCTGTTCGGCGCAGTCGATCATGGTGCGCCAGGAGCGGACCCGGGCCAACGCTCGGGCTGCCGAGTTCGCCGAGCTGTTGGTCCTGCAGTTGGACGAGTCGTTCCGCGGGGCCGGTGGCACTGATCGTCGGCGGGTGCGGGTGCTGCTCAGCGCGGCGACCGTCACCGTGCTGCGCCGCGGCGTGCCGGCCCACACGGGGATGGCGGTCAGCGAGTGGGTCGGGAGCGTGGCGGCGGCAGCGGCCGGTTGGCTGACCTCGACCCCGGACAGCCTCGTCGGGCTAGATCAGTGGCTGTCACGCGTGTCCGCTGTGCAAACGATGCTGCACACGACGGCAGAACAGAGGTGCGGTCACGAGGCCGTCGCGGGCTGGGCCTGCGCCGAGCTGGCTGCCGCCGAGCGGTCCCTGGGGCAGGTGGCCCGCGACTCGCGGTCCCAGGGCGGGCCTCCGACGGGTGTGGTCCTGGACCGGCTCGGGTGGCGCGCGGGTCAGCTGCGACTGGGGTTGTCGTACCCCACGGCGACGATGGTCGCGCCGTGACTGAACCAGGAGGGCAAGGGATCGTGGGCGAGCGGAGCGAGGTCGAGAAGCTGCTGGGAGCGGCGCTGGCAGAGGTATTCGCTGGGGGTTGGCATCCGCTGGATGCGCCAGCGCAGCCGTGGCCGGTGGAGGATCTCCCGGGCAAGCCGGGCGAGCCTGTGCCGCAGGTGTTTCGGCCGCCGCCGGGGGTGCAGCCGAGCCTTCGCCTGGACGGGTAGGCGGGTCGCGGTGATCGCGAAGGTGCTGCCCCGCAGGGGGCCAGCAGGCCAGACCAGGTCCTCGGCCCGGCGGCTGATGCGCTACTTGCTGGGCCCGGGTGACCTGCCCGGCGGCCAGGCGAAGGAGGAGTTCGGCGAGCTCGGCAACGCGCACACGCAGCCGCGTGTGGTGGCCAGCTGGGATCCGAGCCGCACGGCGGACTGGGCGCGGGCCTGCCGGGCGGTGGACTGGGCCCGTCCCCAGGACGCTTGGGCGGAACTGGCCAAGGTGGCTCGCCGGATCGCCGACTGCTGCGCGGAGGATCTGGACCAGGTCCGCGGCGGGCTGAAGCGCAACGCGGTCTGGCACACGGTGATGGCCGCCGATCCCCGAGACGGGCTGCTTTCCGACGCGCAGTGGCAGCAGGTCGCCCAGATGCTCATGCACGAGACGGGGTTGCACCCGCTGGGCTCGGACAACCCGGTTCGATGGCTGGCCGTGCGCCACGGCAGCAACGACGCGGGCGCGGACCACATCCACGTCATGGCGGTGCTGGTGCGCGCGGACGGCAGCAAGCCACGAATGCACAACGACGCGTTGGGTGCCCAGCGGGCCGCCCGCTGGGCGGAGACCACGTTCGGGCTGGTTCCCGGACGGGCACGCACGTCGGCCTCCCAGCCGCGTTCCCGCCCGCAGCGGGCCGACCCCACACCGAGGCGCGGCGAGCAGGCAGCCGCAGCCAAGCGCGAGCCGCTGTACCCGAAGCCGGCCGGGATGCCCGACGAGATCTGGGACCGGCTGCGCCGGCAAGGCCAGGACCGGTCCTGGACCCGGCAGGGCCGGGCGCGGGTCGCGGTGCTGTCGGCGACCGCCCGCGCAGTCTCCACGGACCACCTGATCGCGCTGCTGCGCGAGCAGGGCTACCAGGTCCGGCTGCGCCACTCCGTGCGTGACCCGTCCCAGGTCACCGGCTGGAGCTTGGTCGCGCCTCCGGACCGGCCCGGGGGCGCACCCAAGTCGTACCGCGGCGCCGCGTTGGGTGCGGACTGCACCTGGCCGGCGGTCCGCGCGCACATCGACCGGCTGGCCCAGGCCCGCGGCACGGGCCTGGTCGGGGAAGGGCAGGAGGAGGCCATGATCGGACGCGAGCGGATGATCGCCGCCGGCTGGGGGCTGGAGCTGATCGAGCAGGTGACCGCAGCGGACCGGCTCCTGGCCCAAGGGGCCGACCCGGACGCCGCGGCGGCGTGGTGGCTGCGCGACGTGATGTGGCAGGCAGCCTGGGAGCTGGAGGGCCGGCACAAGCGGCACGGGGTGTTCACCGACGCCGCCTACGCCTACGCCGCCATCGGCGCCGGAGGCGTGCCCCCGCTGCCCGCCGACGCGCTGGCCGCGATGACCCGGCTGCGCCAGCAGTACGACCAGGTAGTGGCCCGCCTGGGTCAGATCGACCAGGAGCGCATCGCCCGCGACCACGAGGACCAGCAGCTCGCCTCGGCGGGCCGGCAGTGGGACGCGTGGGCCGACGCCCTGGGGGCGCGGGCCCACCCCCACCTGCCCTACTACCTGGCCCTACCCGGCGGGCAGCGGCTGACCGGCACCGCGTGGGTGGCCACCTCGCTGGCCGCCCAGGACATCCGCCGGCACGCCGACGCGCTGGCCCACTCCGCGCAGGTCCATCGGGCCAACGCTGCCAGGCTGGTCGAGCTGACCGGCGCTGACCAGGCCGCTCGCGGCGAGGTCGCGGCGATCACCGCCTGGATCGAACAGGCCAAGGGATACGAGGCCGAGCTGCAGACCGCGATCGACGCCCACGCTGCGGCCCGCGAGCAGTGGCGCGACGCGATCGGTCGGCTGCTGGGCGACGCGCGACTGCTCGATGACGCCGACGCCACCGACCGGATCGACGCGCTGGACGCCCGCTACGGCACCGGCGCCTCCGGGCGCCCCCTGTACGGGGTCGGCGCAGGCCGTTAGCGTGCTTGATCGTGGCTAGGTTCAGCTCCCCACCGCAGGCGGCGTTCGACACCGCCGACAACCCCGACCCTGCAGCCGAGGCCGGGCAGCGTGCGGCCGCGGCCACCCAAGCCATGCAAGGGGTGCTGACCACCTGGGCGCTGCACACCCAACGCGACATGAGTCACCTGCGGGCCGGGCAGGCCGGTCGCCGCACTGACGACCGGACCGGTGAGGACACGCTGCGGGGCGACCGCCGCGACGTCCGACGGGCGCTGCGCCAGGAGACCCGAGAAGCGGAGATGGCTGCGGTCCGCCCGTTGAGCGTGCTCGACGCCGGGCTGGACTCGCTGGGCCCGGGGTCGGTGCTGTCCGACGCGCAGCAGGCGCAGGTGCGCCGCCGATTCGAGGTGGTGGCGGGAGACGGAGACGTCACCGAGCGCACCGCCCAGCTTCGCGGCGCCGACGCAGCAGACGAGGCCGCGGAGTCCGCCGCCCTGCTGGCGCAAGCAGATCGGACACCGGCGACCCTCGCGCTGCTCGGCGGGACGAATCGTCGCGCCGCGCGGACCGCCCGGGTGCGCGATGCCCTGGGCGACGTCAGCGAGGTATCCGCGCAGGAGGCGCTGGCCGCCCGCGAGGACCCGCTCACCGCCACCGGGGACGACGACGCGCTGGGTCGTGACCCGCTGACCGCCAACGCCTGGGACGAGCCGCCAGCTGGACGCGGCCGTGAGGGGGCCCGCGACCGTTGACCGGTCCGGCGCCCGGCAGGATGGGTCCAGCGAAGGGAGCCGGCATGGACGTCGTGGAGTACCTGTGGCAGATGTCGGCCACCGGCAACGGCGCGAGCATGATGGCCGCCGCGATGAGCACCCCCGCCGTCCGAGACGCCCTGCTGCGCCACGCGGCCCTGACCGACTCGTGGCACGAGCTGCTGGGCTTCGCGTCGGCCGCCGCGGGGGTGGCGGAGAAGGAAGGCTGGTCGCGATCCGGTCCGGAGACCGTCGCCGGGATCTGCCACTGGGTCCTCGCCGATCGCATGCTGCGCCAGATCCCTCCGCACGACCGGTCCGCGCGGCTGGCCGCTGCGGTCCTGAGCAGTTGGAGCACCCCCCGGCAGGCCGTCGAGGCGGTCGCGGCCTCCCCGGCGTTGACCCCCGACGCCGGTGCGGCGTTCACCGAGTCCCTGACAGCAGATCACCGGGCCGGTCTGGCCACCGAGGTCTTGGCCGAGCTCGAGGACGCGATGGATCCCGACCCCGAGCTCCGCGATCCCGACCTGCTCGCGTTCGCCTGCAACACCGCGCCGATCCGTGACGCGCTGCTGCGCGACGCCGCCCGCTCCGGCCGGTGGGCCGAGCTCGCCGACGTCGCCGACGAGGCCACCGAAGTGGCCCGCGCGGCCGGCACCTTCGACGCCGGACCCGCCTGCGTTGCCGCAGTCGCCCGCTGGATGCTCGGCCAGGACCGCGGCCTGCGCGAGCTGGAATCGCTGCGCGGCGTCGACCCGCTCGCCGAGTCGCTGCTCTCCGGCGGCCTGGATCCGCTGGGCGCCGCCGATGCCTGGGCACACGCACCCCAGCTGGACGAGCAGGCCGCCCAAGCGTTCGATGTCGAGGCCAACGCGCCGGCATCGCTCCAGGTCGTGTCTGACGTGCTGGCCACCAGGGATCCGCTGGCGGCGGCACCGGATCGACACGGCAGCACCACACGCTGAGCGATGGCTGTCGTCGGGGCGAGCCTCCTCGTCATGATCGGGCTGTTGGTCGGTGGGTCCCTGGACGAGATCGTCCGCGACACCGCAGCTGGTCGCCCGGGGTGGGTGGCGCGCCGACCCCGCTGCCCAGACTGCGCGACGACGCTGACCGGTCGGCTGCGGATTCCGCTCGTGTGGGCAGTCGGACACCTGCGATGTCCGGCATGTGGGGCCGGGCTCGGCCTACGACGGTGGTGGCTGGAGGCGGTCACGGGGGCCGCGTGCGCCTGGATGGCGATCGGTGTGGGCCTCACCTGGGCGCTGCCAGCCTTCGAGGTCCTTGCGGTGACGTGCGTCGCCCTCTCGACGATCGACATCACGGTGCGCCGGGTCCCCGACCGCCTGCTCATGCCCGCCTACGCCGCCTGCGGAGGACTCCTGCTCATCGCGGCCGCCGCCGGCGGTCAATGGGCTGACCTCGCGCGCGCTATCAGCGGCGGGCTGGTGGCTTTCACCCTCTACTTGGTGCTGGCGCTCGCAGGCGGGCTGGGGATGGGGGACGTGAAGCTGGCGCTGCTGCTCGGCACTGCGTTGGCGTGGCTGGGCTGGGACGCGTGGCTGGTCGGGATCACGGCAGCCCCCATCCTGGCCGCGCTCTGGGTGGCCATCGCCGGCCGACGCAGACCTCGCGCAGGTTCGACGATCGCATTCGCGCCCTTCATGGCGACCTCGGCGCTCCTCGCAGTTCCTGCCGGCTCGCAACTCGTCGCCTTCTACGTGGACCTTCGTTCGGCAGGCTGAAGACGCCCGGTCGATCGCGCTCGGTCAGCGCGTGTACTGACGGGTCGGCGGGGTCAGCGCCGCTTCCAAGGCCGGGGCGGACAGGGAAGCGGGGTCGCTGCCGTCGGGAAGGTCGGCCAGCCGCAGCCGGGTCGCCCCGCAGTCGACGAGCAGATCCCAAGCCCGGTCGCTGGCCCGCTGCCCGGCCTCGTCGGCGTCGTAGGCCAGGAGCACCGGCAGCGAGTGGGCGTTGGCCAAGGCGATGATCCAGCGGGCCTGGTCGGCGGTCATCGCGGTCCCACACGGCGCCACCGCAGCCCACCCACCCGTGGCGGCGACGTTCAGGACGTCCATCGGCCCCTCGCACACCACCAACCCCTCTGCCGGGCGCGTCTGGCGCCGGAGCTGCTGGCGGGCCTCCCACGCTCCGAACAGGTGCGAGCCCTTGCGGAACACCGCATTGGTCGGGGAGTTCAGGTACTTCGGCATATCCGGGCTCATGGTCCGGCTGCGGGCGATGAAGCCTGCAGGGCGGCCCGAGACGATGTCGCGGACCGGCAGCACGATCCGGTCGCGGAAGGCGTCGTACGAGCGACCGTTCCCACTGAGCCGGACCAAGCCCGCCTCGACCGCCACGGAGGACGTGATGCGGTGCCGATCAAGCAGCCTGGTCAGACTCGTCCACTCGTCGGCGGCCCACCCCAGCTGGTAGCCGGCGGCCCGGATGGCGACCGGATCCAGCCCACGGGCACTCAACCACGCGGGCACCGGTGACCCGGCGGCGGCCGTCGACCACGCAAGCCAAGCCCACTCGTTCGCCGCCAGGATCTGCACACTCACCGCCATCTCGGCATGCTGGCAGCGACGTGCGAGCCTGAACAGGGAGCGGCGACTCAAGTTCCCCCGACCGGCGCCTCGCCGGCGGCCTCAGCAGACGATGACCCAGCAACACCTCAACGTCAGGTGCTGCGACGTTCACCACAGTCACTTCGCCCAGTAGGACGCGGCTTCACGCGGTAACGCCCTATGGGTGGCGGGGCCGTGC
>CAYQMN010000032.1:0-20632 GCA_964418695.1 uncultured Bifidobacteriaceae bacterium
AGCGGCACCCCGCGTCGTGAGGTCATCCCACCAGCCATGATCCGTGTCTACGCCAAGGGTATGACGCCCGCTGCTGACCGCACGCCGCAGGCCGTGCCCCGCAGGTGCGCAGGACTCACATGCGCACCCGCGGGGCCGCGCTGTTCCGTGCGGGCCCCGACCGAGAAACCAACCACCCGCTCGGGTCACCGCAGTGGTGACGCGTGCTTGTAGTGGGCGCTATCGGCCCGGACCTCCGGCCCGTCGCCGCCGGCCAGGAGCCCGGGGACCTGCTGGGCCAGGCCGATCAGGTCCGGGCTGCGACCGCGTCGAGCTGGCGGACATGGTGCTACTTCTTGGTGGGGTCGGCCTGCCGCGGTGCCTTGAGATAGGCAAGCACCGCCATGACCCGACGGTTCGAGCCGGGCTCGAGACGGAGCTTGGCGAAGATCTCCGACACGTGGGCCTCGACCGTCCTCGGAGTGATGAACAGGGCCTCCGCGACACCCTCGTTGGACCGGCCTTCGGCGACGAGGGTGAGGACCTCGCGCTCCCGGGGCGTGAGGTCGTCCAGCGGGTCGTGGGCGGGTCGTGGGCGGGCCAGCAGCCGGCGGACGATCGTGGGATCGATGACGCATTCGTCGTCGGAGATCCGGCGCAGGGCGTCGACGACGTTGGCGATGTCGAACACCCGATCCTTGAGCAGGTACCCGACGCCGCCCGGGTGCTCGCGCAGCAGCTGCATCGCGTAGTCGGACTCGACGTACTGCGACAGGAGGAGGATCCCGGTACCGGGATGGTCGCGTTGGATCCGGGCGGCGGCCACTAGACCCTCGTCGCGGTGGGTCGGCGGCATCCGGATGTCGGAGATCACGATGTCGGGCTCTTGCGCGCGGACGAGGCTCATCAGGCTGTCGACGTCGTCAGCCTCGCCGACCACGTCGACGCCGGCGTCGGTCAGCAGCCGCACGATTCCGGCGCGGGTGAGCAGCACGTCTTCGGCGACGACTACTCGCATGGCAGCACGCATTCCAGCGCGGAACTGGACAGGCGGACCACGCCCCCGAGTGCTCCCACGCGGTCCTCCCACCGCTGAGCCAGCGCCGGGGGAAGCGGTCCAAGTCCGGTGAGGCGCAACTGGAGGTAGCTGCCGCTCACCGCCACTGCGGCCGTGACGGGTGAAGCCCGCCCCTCCTCGGTGCGTCGCTGGTGGTCCAGTGCGGTCGACACGACGTGGTAGACGGCTCGCTCCACCTGGGGCGCGAGCCGCTGAGCGGGACACTCGTCGAGCGTGAACGGGGTGGGCCCGTCGGCCAGCGCATCCAGCGCCGCCGGCAGCCCGAGGGACTCGAGGATGCCCGGGTAGATGCCGTGGGCGATGTCGCGCAGCTCGTGCAACGCGCTCGCAACGTCGCTGTTCGGTCCCTCCAGGGCGGCGCCCAGGCTGCCGTCTGCCTGGGCTGCCCGGTGCAACTCGTAGCCGATCATGAGGAGCCGCTGCTGGGCCCCGTCGTGCAGATCACGCTCGAGCCGGAGTCGTTCTGAGTCACTGCGCTCCACGATCCGCTCACGGCTGGCGCGCAGCTCGTCGAGGCGCGATCGAAGGTGGTCCTGCAGCCGTTCGTTGTCGATCGCCATCCGGGCCGCCGGGCCCAGGGCTGCGGCAAGAGCCTCGGTGTGCCGCGCCTCGTGGGTGATGACCGCCACGGGAGCACCGGAGCGCACCAGGACGGTGCTCGCCTGACCCCGTCCACCGAGGGGTGGTCGCACGCCGCTCGATGCCTCGACGACCGGATGGCCGTCGACGGGGTACGCGATCCGCAGCGTCGGGTCGCCAAGGGCGTCACGCAGGGAGGCTTCGTAGGTGCCCGGTGCGGGCGAGGCATCGAGGTCGGCCGCGAGCCGGACCAACCGGAGATGCCGGCGCAGACGGATCCCCCCAGCCATGACCAGGGCCCCACCGACCATGGCCAGCGCGACGCACCGGGCCAGGAGCAGGACGATCGCCATGCCATGCGGCAGCGGGCCGCCGACGGTGAGCCGGAGCAGTGCGTCGGTGGCAAGCACCACGCAGGCCACGCCGCCCACCCAGAAGCGCCCCGGCCGCAGGACGCGTGCGGCCGTCAGGGCGCATGCGACCGCAGTTCCCAGCCAGACGGCATCGAGCAGCGTGCGGGCCAGCTGGGGATCCGGGAAGATCGCCAAGGGGTTGTCGCCGCAGCGCAGGACGCAGGTCGCGTCGGCGAAGGGGTCCCAGACCGCCAGCCGCGCCAGACCGGCCAACCCCAGGAGGGCCCAGGTGGCTGCCACCAGCAGCCGCTCCGACCGGGCCTCGGGCAGGCCCTGGGGCCAGGCCAACGACAGCTGCACGGTGGCGGGCACGAGCATCACCGACAACAGCCAGGCGAGCGAGGATGCCAGGGCGGGCACCGGGGTGGCGCCGACCGCCGAGCCGGACACCAGCGCAGCGGCCACCAGCAGTCCGAGTGTGGCCGCGCCTCTGGGGCCGGCCGGGGCGGACAGCACCACCCCCAGCAGCAGCAGGGCAACGGCGGCGACCCCCGCCGCGACCAGCGTCGGTGCGGGGTTGGCGACCCCGAGGGGGGCGAGCTTCGTGCTCGGCAGGGCCATCACAGTGACGCTGGCCATCACGACCAGCGCCAGGATGACTCGCACACGCGCCGGCACCTGCTCATGGTGCCAGCCGCGCATCGCCGTGGGAGTGCGGGAAACCACACTCCCGGCGCCGCACAGGTGTGGTGGGGGCCCGGATCGCAGGGGTCCGAACGGGCCTTAGGCTCCCCAGCAGTGGCAAAGACGAGGGAGTCCTGATATGAGCAAGCGCGCGATCGCCGCATTGGCCCTGTTCGTGCTGACCGGATGCTCGACCGGGGGCATCACTCCGGCAGTTGACAAGGCAGGTGTCCCGGTCGGCCCGGTCACCCTGCGCGCCTGGACCCCCGAGGTCGGCGACCGACCCACGGCCATACAACTTGCCACCTTCGCCGAGGCTGTCCAGCGCCTGTCGAATGGTGCGATGACCATCGAGACCAGGTTCGGGACCGACCCGTCCGGAGCGAATCCGGACGCGACCGTGATCGCCGGGGTCCAGTCGGGTGACTACGACATCGGTCTGGCCGCCGGGCGCGCGTTCTCCGAGGCCGGGGTCGACTCGTTCCGGGCGCTCACCGCCCCGTTCCTGATCCAGACCGATGCCGTGGCGGCCGCCGTCGCCAGCGACGACCAGATCACCGGGCCCATGCTCGCAGGCCTGGGAACCGCTGGGTTGACCGGTCTGGCCATTGTCCCCGAGACGATCCGGCACCCCTTCGGCGTGAGCGGACCGATCCTGGGCCCCGACGACTACCGCGGCGCTCTGCTGCGCTCCCTGCCGTCGAAGGAGACCTACGCGGTGTTTGCGGCCCTCGGCGCGAAGCCCGGCTTCTGGGAGGACGGCTACGAGGCGACGGCGCAGCACGGACCCATTCCGATCGTGGAGTCCTCGTTCGCCCTCGCGGGCGGCGTGATCGGTGAACCCGTGACCGGCACCGGCAATGTGGCCTTCTTCCCTCGGATGAACGTCCTGTTCGTCAACAGCCAGGCAGCCGGCAAGCTGTCCGCGGCTCAGCATGACGTGCTGAGCAAGGCCGCAGTCGAGGCACGCGAGCAGACGATCACTGACGGGCCCCGTGACGCGGCCTCTGCCGCCCTCTACTGCGCGAATGGCGGGCGCGTGGTCCTGGCCAGCGACGCCGATGTGGCTGCACTTCACGCGGCCGCCGCCCCCTATTTGGCGACCCTCGCCAAGGACCCGACCGTCTCCGACGAGCTCACCGCGATGCGCGACCTGGCCGAGAGCACCGCGGAGCCGGACCCGGTCAAGGCCTGCGAGCCCGGCGCGCTCGCCGGCCAGGACCTCGCGTCGTGGCCGGTCAGCGACAGCGCCTCCCCGATCGACGGCCGCTACCGGGTGGAGGTCACCGACGCCGACTTGGAGGCAGTCCGGGCGCCCCAAGAGGCTTGGGCCGAGAACCACGGCGTCTTCACCTGGGAGATCGCGAAGGGGCGGGTGACCATGCACCAGGTAGCCGCGAATCCCCTAGCCAACCCGGATGACACGTACGACATCGTGGTCCGCGGGCACAAGGCCATGCTGATGGCACGCCCGGCGGACGGCTCCGCTCCTACCAATAGGGACGTCCTGTGGATCGGCACCTGGTCCCGCGATGACGACGGAGCGCTGCGGTTCACCGACTACGAGCCGGGCCTGGGAGCACTCGCCCAGGACCGTGCGCAGTGGTTCGCCCACCCCTTCACGCCTTTGCACTGACCCCCTCCGGGTCGTCCGGGACACGCGCCTGGATCCGCGTCCCGGACGGGCCGCTGGACAGGCTCAGCGTCCCCCCGGCGATCCCGACGCGGTCGGCCAACCCTTGTAGGCCGGATCCTCGTCCCAGGACGGCGCCCCCGATCCCGTCGTCGACGACCTCCACCACGACCTCCGCGGCCGAACCGTCGACCGGGAGGCGCTCCACGCGAACGTCGATCCGATGAGCCTGGGCGTGCCGGGCGGCGTTGACGACCGCCTCTGCGCACACGAAGTACACGACGACGGCCGCGTGCGGCCCGACGCGGGCCACCGGCAGGTCTAGCCGCACCGGGATAGGACTGCTCGCAGCGATCGAGTGCAGGGCCGATTCGAGACTGCCATCGGCGATCGCGGCCGGGTACAGGCCGCGCGCGATCCGGGACAGGTCCGCCCGCGCCGCCGTCACCTGGCTTCGGGCGGCGACCAGGTGATCAGCCGCCACGGGGCTGTCGCTGGTCTGCCCGGCCAGGTCGGCGGCCACCTTGTCCAATCGGCCGGCAGGGCCGTGCCGCAGCCGATCCTCGAGCTCCTCCCGCTCCTGGTCCTGGGCCGCCAGCAGCCTGCGCCGACTGGCGTCGACGGCGGCGATCTGGCCCTCGAGCTCGCGAGTGAGCTGCGCGTTGGCGGACCGGAGCCGATCCGCAGCTGCAACCGCCGCCCGCAACGCCGGATCCTCGCGCACCGTGGGATCGCGGCGGGCCAGGTCGGCCAGGGCGTCGCGCGGCCCCATCTCCACCACCAGATCCATCACGTCACTGCGGCTCGCGGACCTCACGAAGATCACTGCGAGGACCGCTGCCACCACGACGAGGCCCACCTCGTCCAAGAGCAGCACCGCGCCCAACGTTGAGGCGCCGGCGCCGTACTGGGCCAGCGCCACACACGCCAGGAGCGCGCCCACCAGCAGGCAGGCGCTGCGTCGGGGCCCCGATGAGATGCGCGCCACCGACAGCAGCCCAGCCGCCACCAGGAGCGGGACGACGGGCGACGGGAAGCTCGACGCAAGGGGGACCGCGGCGTACCCAAGCGCCACCATCGCCCAGCTGGGGCGGGTCGAGACACGCCCTCGCGGCATGGCGACGGCGGCGTGGACGAGCACGCCCCGGTGCAGCAGGGCCAACTCCGGCACGAAGTCCGCCACGAACCACGCGGCGCCCACCGCCGCGACCAGGCCCCCCTGCCGACCACCCCCGGGACGGCCACCAATGAGCGCTCCCGAGACCAGGAAAGCCAACCCGACAAGTAGGTCCGGCAGCCAGTGGCGCCAGTCCTCGAGCGGCCACCGCGACAGCACGATCCCCGCCGACACCACCCCAGCGGCGCCTGCGGCGAAGACCACTCCGGTCCCCCGAGCGGCGACCCCCATCCGCCTCATGGGCAGGCAGGGTAACGGTGCTGGCACGCGGCTTCCTCGGAGTCGGGAGGTTGCCTGCGACCCATGTGCCGATCCACCATGTAGACGCACTCCGGCCGCTCTTCGACGACCTTGGAAGGAGCGCGTCGTCGCAGGCAGAAGCGGCCTGTTTCATGTGCATCCGGGTTTGGTCCGGCCGCTTTCGTGTTCCGATTGGCCGTCGGCGTGTTCGTGGGATGGCGTGCCTGGGACTTGCCCTCGCAGGGACGGCCGCCGCGTCCGCGGCCACCCTCACGGTGCCCGCGGCGTGGCGATCGTCGGTGCGGACTTGCTGCCGTCACTCCTCGATGAGCTTGGTGACAGGGTCCAGCAGGCCCCGCGGCACGACCAGGTGGTCGTCGAGGGTCTCGTCGTACCAGCAGATGATCCTTGGGACGTTCCAAGTCGACTGGCGCCGGCGCTGCCGCTCACCCCGTGCGCATTCCTGGTAGCGAGTGAAGCGGCAAGCGGTTGCTTCTAGCGGTTCCCGGCTGCCGGGTACGGGGAGTTCCCGTTCCCGTTCACCCCGAGAGAGTTGGAGTGCGACCAGTCGTAGGGCGTGAGCGAGCGGCGTGAGCCGTCGCCAGGTGAGCTTGCCCCGACGATCCCCGCCAGTGCCAAGGCCGCCACAACGGCGAGGCCGATGACTGCTGCGGTAAGAGCCCGGGAACGGGACTGTGGAAGATCGGGTGCGGTTGGTACGACGCGCTGTGTTGCGGCCATCGGTGGCTCCTTCCGTTGTGCAGGGGGCGAGGCCGCTCCCCGCGGCGATTCGGGCCCACCTGGGGCCCGACATCAGCCTCCGCTTGGTAGTGGGTGCCGGTCATCGGAGGTACCCCTCGGGATGCATCAGGGGAATCCCTGGTCCGGGGATCCTGACCAGCGCCGCGCTGTCCGCGACAAGACCAGGGCAACCTGCGGATAGCCGCAAGTCCAGTGCGACCGAGCGGCGCTGAATGCGGACCCGTCCAGCCCCGGGTTGGCCGACATGACCCGAGGGAGTGGGGGCTGACCCTGATGACAGCGATCCGTTCGCCAACCAGACTTCTCACGTGGCAAGGCTTCTCATTGTCGACGATCACCCGGGGTTCCGTTCAGTCGCCCGGGCCCTTCTTCAGGGTGAGGGTTTTGACGTAGTCGCCGAGGCTGCTGACGGAGCGCAGGCCCTGGTCGAGGCGGTGCGCTGCCAGCCGGACGTGGTGCTGCTCGATGTGCATCTGCCGGGACCGGACGGGTTCGCGGTCAGCGAGGAACTGGCGGCCCTGCCACGGCCCCCGAAGGTGGTCCTGACTCGAGCCGGCCCATCTCGGATCTGCGCGCCCGACTCAAGGCGAGTCCGGCGATCGGCTTTCTTTCCAAGGACGAGCTGGCCGTCCAGGCCCTGGTCGGGCTGGTCGGATCATGACGGGCGGTCGGGGGCTCTGGGCGGGGTGGCTGGCGTGGACTGGGTTGCTGGGGCTGTGGTCGTTGCGCGATCGGGGCGCCGTCGGCCTGACAGTGGTTGTCGCGGGCATGCTGTTCGCCGGGGTGGCGATCGCCGCGGCCGCGTCCCGGCCACGCTTCGCAGCGCTGGCTGGCGCGGCGGCTGGCGCCTGGTTCCTGGCGGACCTGTGGCCCGGGCTGCTGTGGCTGCACCGTCCACTGATGGCGGCGACGGTCTTGTCCTTCTCCGCGGGTCGACTGCCCCGAGCGAGTGCCCGAGCCGTCGTCGTCGCGATGTGCGTGGCCTCGGTCATCCCCTGGGCTGCCACGAGCCCCCAGGTGACGTTGGCGCTGTCGGCAGGGCTGGCCCTCTGCGCCTGGCGGGAACTCCGCTCTGCTCGCCTGGCCTTCACCGGTCAGGGTCGTGAGGCACGCATCCGCGCCGGCGCTGCGTTCGCCGCGGCGTTGGCGGTCCCCGCGGGGCTGCGATGGCTGGATCCGTTCACCGGCGACGTGGTCATGTCCCCGGTCATCGCCCCGGGACTGGAGGTCATCTACTGCGTCCTGGTCGCCGTGGCCGGGGTGATCATGATGGTCGCGCTGCTCGTCGGGGTGGAACAGTCGGCGGCGGATCTGGCCGTCGAGGTCTCCCGCGGAGGTGACGGGGCGGTCCTCGAGCGACTGCGCGAGCAGGCCGCGCCCTCGTCCGGTGGCCGACGCTGGAGCACAAGCGGCGGACCCTCGGCCGAGGGAAGGGCGGTGGGCAGCGCGATCGGGCTGCTCGAGCGCCGTCTCGCCCTGCAGGCGGATCTGGACGCGACGGTCGACGCGGTCCTCGACTCCCGCCGGCGTCTCGTCGAGGCAACCGAGGTCGAGCGGATGCGGCTGCGACGGCGCTTGGCCGATCGGGTCATGCCGCTGATCCCGCAGGTCGACTCGGTGCTCTCCCGAGTGGACGGGGCATCGTCGACCGAGCTCGTCGACCAGTGCCGCGACGAGGTGGCCGCCATAAGCGTCGCCCTGGACCACCTCGCGAACGGCCTGCATCCCCCAGGTTTGAGCGCGGACGGTCTGGCGGATCTGCGCACGGCCTTCTCCCTGGCCCCGATCCCCGTCCTGGTGGACGTTCCACCCGGACGCCTGCCGCCAGAGGTCGAGGCAGCTGGGTGGTACGCCTGCACGGAGGCCGTGACGAACGCGGTGAAGCACTCGGGCGCGTCGCAGGTGTCCGCCGAGCTGGCAGTCAGGGACGTTGCGCTGGTGGGGTCGGTGGTCGACAACGGTGTCGGGGGAGCCCGCGTGGAGCCAGGAGGCGGCCTCGCGGGGCTGCGGGATCGACTCGAGGCGCTCGGAGGGCGACTGGTGGTCGATAGCCCCGACTCAGGCGGGACTGTGGTCCGATTCGAGGTTCCCGTGCGATGACGGTGCTGCGGCTTCTCGTGTGGCTGGCTGGAGCTGGTCTGATCGGCTGGACCGCCGTCCAGGTTGAGAGGGCGTTCTACTTCTCCGACGCCCTTGCGGGCCTGACGCTGCTGGCGGTGGCGTGCTCGGTGGCCTTGCTCACCGCGGCGACCACTGTCCGGTTCGAACGTTTGCGGGCCGCGCCGCTGCTGCTCATCCACGTGTTCGTGAATCGGGTGTTCGAGCTCTCCCAGGGCTCCCTGCCGATCATGCTCGAAGCGATCCCCACCGGCCAGGTCACCGAGGCCGGGCTCCTCCAGCACGTCGCCGCAGGTGGGGCGGATATCGGCTTCGTCGGCACCCGGGTGCTCGACCAGGCGGGGATCCGGGCGTTCCAGCCGCTGAGCGCTCCGCTGTTGGTGCAGTCCTACCCCGCGCAGGCGGCTGTCGTGTCCGATCCGACGGTGGTCGGTGGCTTGTCCGAGCTGGATCGGCTGGGCGTGTCGGGTTTGGCCCTGATGGCCGACGAGCTCAGCCTTCCGGTGGGGGTGCACGGTCCCGCGCGCGAACCCGCGGACTACGCCGGGGCGACGGTTCGTGTCGACGCCTCGGACGCCCATCTCGCGGCTGCGGAAGCCCTCGGCGGCAGCAGCACCACGACCCCGCTGATGATCGAGCCCCGGCCCCCCTACGACATCTACGACACCAGCCTGCGTAGCTTCGTCGAGCGGTACCACGACGACTTCGCGCGAACCCTCACGATCAACCTCCCGCTGTGGCCGCAGGCCATCGTCCTGTTCGCCAACCCCCAGTCGCTGCAAGGGCTCACCGACGAGCAGCGGTCCTGGATTCGGACAGCCGCCGCCGACGCCGCGCGATGGTCGATCGAGCACGCAGGCGAGGATGTGGACGACGAGCTTGCCCAGCTGTGCAGCAGAGGCGGCCAGGTGGTGACCGCGACACCGGCACAGCGAGACGCGCTACTCGCCCGGCTGCAGCCCGTCTACCAGCAGCTGCGAGCCGATCCCGATGCGGGCCCCATGCTCGACCACGTCGAGTCCCTGATCCGCGCGACCCCGGGCGGAGACGCCGAGACGGGGCGCAGCGGTTGCCCGTCGAGGCCCTCAGGGTCAGCCCAAGGGGGCTCACCTCCCCAGGCAGCGCCCACTCTGGGCGGCCCGGGGCGAACCGGCTCGCTTCCGCAAGGGACCTACCGAACCACGATCGGGGCCGCCGAATCCGGCGACCTCGGAGTCGTCACCTGGACCATGAACGCGGGGCGCTGGACCTCCCTGCGCGACAACGGTCCGTTCCCAGAGTGCTCCGGTGACTACGACGTCGACGGTGACCTCGTCACGTTCCATACGACGCAACCCGAGCCGCTCTGGGCATGCGCGCCGCCAGCCTGGACGGCCCGCTGGCAGAAGCGGGACGACCTCCTGGTTTGGTCCCAGGTCAGCCTCCCCGACTACGCAACCGACTTCGCCGGCGACGGGTGGACCGAGATCGGCTGATGGACGCGAAGGCCAACGTCCACCCTCCCCGATATCGAGAAGCGCCAGGCCTCCACTCACCGGAATGGTCGGTTCAGGCCGGATGAGCGCGACCCCGATCGCCCCTCGCGCGAGGTGCGACGGCTGTCCGGTCGGTCCTGAGAAATGGCGAATGCGGCACGCCGGAATCCCCCCTCAGACGGCAACATCGGCCCGTCGCCGTCTAGCCTGTGGGCTGCGTTAGCGGCGACGGGGCTGTTCTCGCGTATGACGAAGGGGAGAAATGTTCGCACTGCACACAAGACCCAAGCGTGCCCTGATCGCGGCCATCGCCAGCGGGGCGTTGGTGGGCTCAGCCCTGCCACTTGCGACTGGCGTGGGCATGGCAGCAGCCGCGGGTACGGTCGTCGTCCAGCCCGGCTCGCTGGGTGACGAGAACAAGGGTAATTGGGCCCTGTTCGCCAGCGGCGACGACGGGCTCACCGACGAGCAGGCCAGGACCAACAACTCTGGGTGGATCGTCGGGCAGGGTCGCGGTGGGGCGCTGCTGAGCTCGGCGCCTGCCCCAGTGGTCGCCTCCCTCGGCACCCATGAGCCTGACGGGACGCGCCTCAACGAGGTCACGTCCATGGGGGTCACGCTGCGCAACCTGGGCACGGGGGCCACCGGCCCACGCGTGACCGCACGGTTCGCCGACGGCGGGGTCCCGAGCGGCTGCCGGGCGTACTACTTTTTGACCACGTCGACTGCGTGGACCACCTACAACCTGTTCTCCACTCCTGGCTGGAGCATCCGCGACTGCGGCTTCCCCAACACCAGTGGGCAGACCTGGGCCCAGCTCGATGCCTCGTTCACGAGCCCGCTCACGCGGCTCGACGGCGGTCCGTGGAACCCCAGCATCGCCGTCGAGGTCGGCGACTCGGTGGACGTGTCGAGCTACACCTCCGCGCACGTGGACTCGTTCGTGTTCAACGGGACCACGTACGACTTCGAGCCACCAGCGATGACGATCACCGGTGCGGGCGCCACCGTGGCGACCGGTGACACGGAGAACCTCCCCGTGGAGGTGTCCCTGAGCGGACCCAACCAGCCGACGTTCGAGAACGACGTCAACTTCTTGACCAACAGTGCGGGTCAGGTCTCGTCGGCCGTCCCGGTGGCCAGCGGGCCGTGCAGGGTGTCGATCAAGGCGCCGCCCACCGCTGCGGTCACCTTCGCACCCAAGCGATTCCTGCCCACCCGGCCGGTGAGCAGCGCTGGGATCTTCCAGGACCTCATCAAGCGGTCGCAGATCGTCGTCCTGTCCGTGACGGGCACCGGCGGGGGCACCTGCAAGGTGTCCCTGGGCTCGGCCACGAACGCTGCAGTGGCCGGAACGGTGGCGGTCAAGGTCACCCCGCCGCCGGTGGTGGCGCCGAAGCCGCCGAAGCCTCAGCCCACGACGTGCGTGGCCACGGCCGTGTCCAAGAAGAGCAAGATCAAGGTCAACATGGGTCCGAACCTGCCCGGTAAGGGCTACTACAAGTTCCGGATCGACGTGAAGAAGCGCGGCGAGTGGTTCCGGTACCTGAAGATGATGAAGACCAAGGGTGCCGGTGAAACGAGGACCGTGAACGTGCCCAAGGGCACCTACCGGGCCAAGTGCTACGGACCGACCGAGGCGCAGGACTCGCGCTCGGCCGTGGTGAAGATCAAGAAGTAGTCCGTCACCGAACGAGCGAAGGGCGCACGTCACCGCATCGCGGGACGTGCGCCCTTCGCCCGTTGTCCCAGGTTGCCTCCCGGACAGGTTCGCGGAGCTCGACCACCTGCGAGGCTGAGCGCACCCTGCCGTCGACGCCCTGAGCGTCGCGGGAGCAGGCTGAGGGTTCCCACGGCACGTGCGGGCTTCGGTCGACAGGCGAGCCGCGGCCCGTGCGCTGGTCGGCTGGCACATGGTGTGGGTCGGCTACGTCGACGTCGACTTGTTCCTCGGTCTCTTCTGCGCGTGCGGATTGTGGAGCACGATCGGAGCGGTCGGTCGGTTCAGTAGCCGATCGCCTGGCGGATGAGGACCAGGTGGATGCGACCGGGCCTCTCGCCGTGGATCTCGAGGGTCTTGTTGAGGCGGCTGTTCTGTCCGTATGCCTGCTGGGTCCGGGTGTTCTCCAGCGGCAGGCTGTGCTCGCACACGCGTCGGCGTGCGGTCTCCAGGTCCGGCACGACCTTCTGCAGCCCAGCGACCAGCACCACGTGCTCGGCCCCCCAGGCCACGGTCGCGAACTGGCTGCCGGACGCGGAGCCGACCAGGAGCTCGCCGTCCTCGGTGATGGCGTGCACGCTGCCGAGTGCGTAGTCCGGGGCGGCGGCGATCTCCTTCATCTGACGGCTCGCGAAGTTCTGCGCCGTCATCTGGAGGCGAACCGACTCGTACGGCCCGTCAGCGGCGTCGATCTCGGAAGAGATGCCTGCCTCGTCCAGCGTTATCGACGTGTTCCTCCAGACCCTCGAGCCGTGCGGGACGTGGGCCAGCACGGCCTTCCGGGCCGCCGTGACGTCGTCCACGACCTCGACGGTGAAGCCGTGCGACTCCAGTGCTGAGACGGTATTGGTGATCGTCTGCTCGTCGGGCAAGACATCGAACTGGGACATGTACGCTCTCATTCCTCGTTGGTAACCGGACTCTACCCCGCTTCTAATCAGAAGATTACCCCGGTTATGCTCGGATGCAAGGCTGACCGAGTGGCAGCGCGACGCAGAGGATGCATACGTGACGACTGAGCGGGCCGACGCCGCCCGGAACCGGGCGGTGCTGATCACGACCGCGCGGGAGATGCTCGCCGACGTCGGCATCGACCGGATCACCATGGACGCCCTCGCCGAGCGTTCCGGTCTGGGCAAGGGGACGGTGTTCCGTCGGTTCGGCACGCGATCCGGCATCTTCATGGCCCTTCTGGGCGATGGCGAGCGGTCCTTCCAGGAGCGGGTGCTATCCGGCCCTCCGCCGCTCGGGCCCGGCGCCGAGCCCCTGGACCGGCTCGTCGCGTTCGGGCGTGCGCGCCTGCAGTTCCTGCGGGAGAACCGCGAGATCGCGCGTGCGGCGATGGACGGGCGCACACCAGTTCCGTTCGGCCCGCCCGCCGTGATGACGCAGAGGCACCTTCGGATGCTGCTGGCGCAGATGGGGATCGATGCGGCAGACCTGGAGATTCTCGCGATGCAACTCACTGCTGCTCTGGATGTGCCGCTGCTGCTCTACACGGCGCCGGAAGAAGGCGAGGATCCCGAGGAGACGTTCGAGGAGCGACTCGCCCGCGGATGGAAAGACCTTGCAAATCGGCTTTCCCGATGACCCTGCCGTCGCGGTCGCCGTCGCCGTCGCCGTCGCCGTCGCCGGCTTGACCGGCGCACTGACGAGCGGCCGTCCCACACCAGCCTTGCCACGCGACCTTGAGGCGCTCGAACTGCGAGCAGGCCCCGCCGCCGCGGGCCGTTCCTATCCATCGTGCCCTGTCGGGCGGGCAGGCACGGCCAGCCTCGTCCCGGCGCACAGAACACGCGCACGCACGGGCGTCACGAGGCGGCGTGGCTGGGCCGTGGCGGCCGGACCTGTCCTGCCGGATCCAGCGACTGGTCAGGGACTCTCCTTCCTGCCCGCGACCACCAGCCCGGACTCGTACGCCGCGATCACCACCTGAGCGCGATCGCGGACCGCCAGCTTCGTGAGGATCCGTGCCACATGGGTCTTGACGGTCGTCTCGCCGAGCACGAGCTGGTCTGCGATCTCGCGGTTGCTCAGGCCGCGCGCCATCATGGTCATGACCTCGATCTCACGCGGCGTCAACCGGTCGAGCGCCGACGCGGCGGAGCGGGTCGGACGCGTGGCTGAGAGGTATCGCTCGATGATCATCCGGGTGACGCCGGGCGCGAGTAGGGCTTCACCGGCGGCGACGGTGCGTACCGCCCCGATGAGCTGGTCGGTGGACGAGTTCTTGAGCAGGAAGCCGCTGGCGCCGGCCCGAAGGGCTTCCAGCAGGTACTCCTCGTCGCCGAATGTCGTGAGCACGAGAACTCGTCCTGCCGGCGGCCTCATGGAGGTGAGGTGTCTGGTGGCGTCGATGCCGTTGAGGACAGGCATGCGGATGTCCATGACCACGACGTCGGGTCGCAGCCGGGTGACGACCTGCACCGCCTCCGCTCCGTCGCCTGCGCTGCCGACGACCTCAAGGTCGGGGGCCGAGCCAAGAATCGTGGTCAGCGCGGTGCAGGCGAGCGGGTCGTCGTCGGCCACCACCAGCCGGATAGTCACGTTTGCCCACCGGTAGGGAGGACCGCCCGAATCCGGAAGCCCTTCGAGGTGGGGTCCACGACCAGCGATCCTTCGTGCAGCCTCACCCGTTCCCGGATGCCGACCAGGCCGTGTCCGAATTGAACTGTCGCAGCGGAACCATCACCGTCGTCGACGACCTCGATGCCGACGGCGTCGGGCAGGTAGGTCAGGCTCACCCAGGCACGCGTGGCATTCGCGTGCCGGCGAACGTTGGTCAATGCCTCCTGCACGATCCGGTAGGCCGACAGCTCCAGTCCGGTCGACAGGTCGCGGGGGTGACCCTCGACCGTGAGCTGTACGACGGGGGGCGTCCCGCCGCTCGCGCAGAGCTCGGACAGCTGGTCGAGCCGGGGGAGCGGATGGACGGGTGGGTGATCGGCTCCGGATCGGAGCACCCCCAGCATCCGGTGCAGCTCCTCGAGCGTGGTGCGCGCCAGCGACTCGATCGTCTCCAGCGTGGCACGTTGTTCGACCAGCTCTGGTGGCAGTCCGGCCCGGGCGCTGCTGGCCTGCAGGCCCATCACGCTGACGCCGTGTGCAACCACGTCGTGGAGCTCGCGCGCGATCGCGCTGCGCTCGTGCGCCACTGCCTCGGTCGCTGCCGATGCTGCCCGCTGATGGTGGTGGCGAACCTCGCGACCGACGTACCACGCGGCGCCGATGAGCAGCGCTGGGACCACGAAGTCGTCGGGCCGTTCGTCAGTTGTGTAGGTGAGCAAGAACCAGGCCAGGAAGCTGCCGGCGATGAGTGCGGCTCCAGCCCACGCCCGCGGTCCGGCGGACGTCTTCGCCACGGTGTAGGTCACCACCAGCCCGCCGAGGGCCAGCTCGAACGCAGCCTGGTCAACCTGGCCGACCCAACCGATGGCGACCACGGTTCCAGAGAACGCGGCGGCCCCTGCCAGGGGCCAGCGCCCCTGAGATGCCAGGGCCCCGCCCATGATCACGACGAGCACGGTCAGCGGCACGCGGGGCCCGGGGATGCCGGTCTGGAAGAGGGGTTGCACCCAGATCTCGATCAGGGCCAGCCCGCCGAGCACCAGGCCGACCAGCACGTGGAGCCCCGCCGCTGGCCCGGCAGCCTCGACCTGGCCACCGCCTGTCGAGTGCATGGCCCGACGGTACGGGATCGGCTCCTTCTGTCGACGAAAGGTCGTCCTTCCGAATGACCCAGATCGACAGATGTCATCCTGCGGCCCGACGCTGCCCGAGATCCGGGGCGGGTTGACTGCGGGCATGACAGAGACGACGAATCACCCAGTTCCTCACACCGTTCCCGCTGCCCCTTCACGGTCCTACCGCATGCTCTCCGGGCTTGCCGTCGCGACTGGGGCCCTCTGGACCCTCGGCGTCACGCTCGTTGCCACCCAGGCCGGCAGCGACCCGGTCGGTGCCGGGTACGACGCCGCCAATCGCGTCCTCACCCTGTCCTTGGTGCTCCTCGTCGGCTTCGCGGTTCTGCTGCGAACCTCACCACCCGGCGGGAGCGGCAAGGGTTCGATGGCGCTGGTGGTGGGCTCGGTCCTGCTGCTCGCCGGGAACGTGCTGGAGTTCTGGATGGTGCTGCTCAGCGATCTGCACACGGAGAAGACCGCCCTGCTCCTCGGGGAGCCGGAAGCGTTCTGGGGCAGTGCCGCCGGGTGGATGCTGTTCGCGCTGGGCATGCTGGTCACGATCGCCGCCGCCGCGATGCTGGGACGTGCCGTCGGTGGCATGCGTGGCGGGCTGCTGTTCGTCCTCGCCGTCGTGGGCCTCTCCGCCACCGGGCTGTGGGCGGTCTCGCCCCTGCTCGCTGGCGCCGCTGGGCTCGCGCTCGCAGGGTGGCTGATCGGGCTCGTCCGAGCGAGCAATCGACCCGCCTGATCGGGCCCTCAGACCCTTCAGTTCAGCGGGCCATCACGTACCCACGCCGGGTCGTGCCACGGAGTTGCGTCCGGCAAGGTGGTGTCCGGGTAGCCCGGTGGTCGTGTCGCTCACAGGTCGGGGAGGTCGCCGCTGCGATCGGCCCAGCGTGGTCGACAGGGGCTCTCGTCGGTGCTACACACAGCAGATGGATCGGGCCTCTGAGGAACCTGATCGGCCGGTGGCCGGTACGTCCTCGCCCTACAGGGATGCCGGTACGGACTTCCTGCGCAACGAGGTGTCCGCCACGAGCCAGGGGGAGATCGATGTCGCCTCGGCGGAGCTCTTGCCGGGGCGGCTGGAGGCCCTCGCAGATGCGCCGATCCCGTGCACCGGGGACCGGGCGCACCTGCAGGCGATTCACCGGCTCCTGTTCGACGGGGTCTTCGATTGGGCAGGTCAGTTCCGGACGACCGACATCGACAAGCAGGGCACGGACTTCCTCCCCGCGGGGGAGGTCGACGCAGCGATCGACAAGCTGTTCGCGGAGCTGTCCGCTGAGGACTTGCTTCGCCACGTGCCCCGCGAGGAGTTCCTCGGTCGTTTGGCGTTGTACTACGCGCGCTTGAACCAGATCCATCCGTTTCGGGAGGGCAATGGGCGGACCCAGCGCCTGTTCTGGGGACAGGTCGCCCTGCACGCCGGTTGGTACGTTGACTTCGTGCGGATGTCCAACGCCGCCAACGACGAGGCCAGCCTCGCTGCCAGTCAACGTGGCGACCTTCAGCCCCTCGTCTCCCTCCTGGAGGAGATCACCCGCCCTGCCCCCAACGTCGAGCAGGGTGAGGCGGACCTCCTCACCTCGGTCCAGCGGCAGGGGAGCGGGAAGCGCTTCAGTCGCTGGCTGCGAAGCCACGCCAACCCCACGCGACTCACCTAGCGTCCCTGGCCTACCGCGGACCAGGAGCGCCGGTCCCACCCGCCGAGCGACTGTGAGCGGGCGGCGGCTGTGAGATTGCGCCACCGCAGAACTCGCCCGCGTGGTGACCGCCTGATCTGGGGCATCGACCCCGGACACGCAGGGATCCGCGCCGAGCTGGGAGCCGTTGGTGATCCCCTGGAACGGGGCAGCACAGGCCCCTGATCCGTCCCACGACCGCGACCACGACGCGGTGACCTGCCAGCCATGCACCATGGGTTCCTGAGCCTGGACCGTCAGGACGGGCGGTTCCTGCCACCCTGCGGCTCAATCGCCTGACGGCGGTCTTCGTGGGGGCGGTGGAGGCAGGAACTGCACCCTTCCCGCGATGGCCGCCCGGTCGTGGGGGCGTCCGGCGACTGTCGGGATCGTGCTTCCCGGCGTACCGTGGCAACGCGAGGGCTCCCCACGCAGACGTACGTCCGCGGCGCCCCCGGCACCCGCACGGCAAGCGGTCACGAGTTGACCGAGAGGACAAGCGAGATCATGGACCCCTCGAACGGCACATCTCGCGAGTACATGATCGACCCCGACCAGGACGACGGGATTCGCCCGGTGAGCGCCGAGGCCGACGCGGGAGCACCCGACACGACTGACACGGGACCGAACACGGCAGCGCCGGTGACGGGTCAGGGTGTCGTCGAGCCGCCATCCGCTCCCGCGTCAGGGTCAGTGGACGGTGCCCCGAGCACTGCGTCCCGCTCAGATCGGGCCCCGCGCCTGACCCGGGCCAGCGCGACGTGGGCGGCCCTCGTCGCGGCGCTCCTGCTGGCGGTCGTGCTCATCGTGTTCGTGCTGCAGAACTCGACCCCGGTCGTCATCCATTTCCTCGGCTGGTCGGGCTCGCTCGCCGTCGGGATGGCGATGTTCGTCGCCGCCGTCACCGGAGGATTGCTGGTCGCCACTGTCGGGGTCGCCAGGATGACCCAGCTGCGCGTGCGAGAGCGTCGCAGCAGGGCACTGCAGCACTGACGCTGCCACGGACCCCGACGACGTCGGGGGCCAGGGGTTCGGCTAGGGCGTGTCTGCCTATTCCTGTGGTGGTGGTCCGGGATTGTTGGGTCATGTCGCGTTCTGCCGTGTTGTCCGATGCTGCGTGGGCTCGGATCGAGCCGTTGATGCCGTCTTCCCAGGGGCGGCGGGGTCGTCCGTGGCGGGATCACCGGCAGGTGCTGGAGGGCATCCTCTACCGGTTCCGGACCGGGGTCCCGTGGCGTGATGTGCCCGCCGAGTACGGGCCGTGGAACACCGTGTGGGAGCGCCACCACTTGTTCAGCAGCAACGGAACGTACGACAGGATCCATGCCCGGCTGGTCGCCGAGGCTGACGCGGTGGGCGACCTGGACTGGATGCTCAGCGTGGACTCCACGATCAACCGGGCACACCAGCACGCCACCAACCGCAGTCGGGTCGAGCGGCCGCCGGGTCTCACGGGGGGCTGAGTCGAACTACAAGTTATCGGCCGGCGACTCGGCCAGCGAGCCGCTCGACCATGCGATCGGGCGTTCCCGCGGGGGCCTGTCCACCAAGGTCCACCAGCTCGTCGACGGCCGCAAGCGCCCGCTGGTCATCGCGTTGACCGCCGGCCAGGCAGGCGATTCCCCGATGCTCAAGCATCTGCTGTGCGACCTTGCGGTGCCCCGTCTTACAGCCACCGGGCAGCCCGCGCCGGGCCGTCCCCGGACCACCCCCCGAGCGCTGTTGGGCGACAAGGCCTACTCCTCGCGGGCGACCCGCCGGATGCTGTCTGCCAGGGGCGTCAAGGCGGTCATCCCACAGCGCGCCGACGAGGTCCGACACCGCCTCGCCCGTGGCTCGGCCGGTGGCAGACCACCGAACTTCGACCCCGCCACCTATAAGCAGCGCAACACCGTGGAGCGGTCGTTCAACGACCTCAAACAGTGGCGCGGCCTGGCCACCCGCTACGACAAGCTGGCCACCAACTACCGAGGAGGCGTCGTCCTACGCGCCATCGTCCTCTGGCTCAACGAAATACCGGACACGCCCTAGGCGAAGATCGCCGGCCGCCCAGCCAGGCCGGCCTGTGCTGCTGCTTGCTTCCGGCGCTTTGCTTGAGTCGGGCGCGTACCTGTCGACGACGCCGGAGCGCTCACAGGAGCCGCGAACGCACGTGTCGGGGGGCATGCGTGCGACGGGAGGCTCTGCCATGCTGACCAGCATGAGCTTGGACCCGGTCGCCACCAATCCGGAGCATTACAGGGTGGTCTTCGAGAACGACCGCGTCCGAGTCCTGGAGTACGTGGATGAGCCCGGGCAGCACACGAAGCCGCATCGCCACCCCGACAGCGTGATGTACACCCTCACCTCCTTTCGAAGGCGTCTGGTCTCGGGCGGACAGGAACGTGACGTAGAACTGACGGCCGGCTCCGTCGGGTGGCTACCGGCCCAGGAGCATTCTGGAGAGAACACCGGCGACACGCCCACCCACGTGGTGTTCGTGGAGCTGAAGGAACCCGGCAGCACGGGTGCGGCTGAGGCGGCCAGCGGCTTGGGCCCACAGTCTGAGTAGGCGGCGATGGCAGGCCCGCACGCTCCGCGCTCGGCCGGGGTTCGGATGCGCGAGTCGGCTTCGTGGGAAGCCGCATCAGGGCCCGCCCACAATCTGGGGGCGGCGGATCATGCAGCGGCTGTCGACGACGATGACCTTCTCTTGCCTCGTCGGCGCATGATCCGCCGGTAGCGGGCACCGAGGAAGGTGTCGGTCCGACCGGGCGGCGAGGGCGGCTTCGCCGAGGACTCGGTGGAGGTGCCGCGGCGGCGGCGCGGACACCGGGTCGGCAGGTCGGGGGCATGCCCGAGCATGCACACCGGGTGGCAAGGGCGTCGAACCCGCCGAGCTGCTGGACGCGATCCGCATCGTGGCCGGCGGCGACGCGCTGCGCTCCCCGCGCGCCACCCGTAGCCTGCTCGCCCACCTCGCCTGGACGGCAACGCTGTGCGCCTCTCGGCCGCCGAACCCGACGAGTTCAAGCTCCTCACCAGTCGCGAACGAGAGCTGATGACCCTCGTCGCCACGGGTCTGAGCAACGACGAGATCGCCGAACACCTCTTGCTCTCACGCTCACGATCAAGACCCACGTCAACCGGGTCATGATGAAGCTCGGCGCTCGCGACCGCCGCCGAGCTCGTCGTAGTCGCCTACGAAGGCGGATTGGTCCCGGTCGGCCGCCAGCCCTGAGCCGACCCCGCAGACGCCGGGCAGGGCAGCCGTTGCGCAGTCGGGCGGATGCCGTCCGCGGTGACCGTGGGCCATCCGACCATGAGCACCATGTGGGGGGACGAAGCCCCCAGGGAACATGGGGTGTGGGCGCACACGCCATCGGGACGGGTCCCGACCGGAAGACGTTGGGCCAAGAGGTGCGCCCACACCGCCCAGTAGGACGCGGCTTCACGCGGTAACGCCCTATGGGTGGCGGGGCCGTGC
>CAYQMN010000033.1:0-18091 GCA_964418695.1 uncultured Bifidobacteriaceae bacterium
CGTAGATCCGGTTGTTGAACAGCAGGATCTTCAGGTTCACGTTGCGGCGCAGGGCGTGCAGCAGGTGGTTGCCGCCGATGCTCAGCGCGTCGCCGTCGCCGGTGACGACCCAGACCGAGAGGTCGGGGCGCGACGTCGACAGCCCGGTCGCGATCGCCGGCGCGCGGCCGTGGATCGAGTGGAAGCCGTACGTGTTCAGGTAGTACGGGAAGCGCGACGAGCAGCCGATGCCGGAGATGAACGCGACGTTCTCGCGGCGGATGCCCAGCTCGGGCAGGAACCCCTGGACGGCGGCCAGGATCGCGTAGTCCCCGCAGCCGGGGCACCAGCGGACCTCCTGGTCGCTCTTGTAGTCGCGCGCGGTCTGCGCGCCGGTCGCCTTGGGCACCAGCGACAGCGCCGAGGCGGTCGACAGGTCGATGGTCACAGCAGCTCCCTGATCTGGTCGGCCAGCTCGGTGGCCTTGAACGGCAGCCCGCGCACCCGGTTGTAGCCCACCGCGTCCACGAGGTAGCGGGCGCGGACGAGCATGAGCAGCTGCCCGAGGTTCATCTCCGGGATGAGCACCCGGTCGTAGCCGCGCACGACCTCGGCGGTGTTCGCGGGGAACGGGTTGAGGTGGCGCAGGTGCGCGCGGGCGACCTGGCCGCCCTCCGCGCGGATGAGGTGGCAGGCCGCGGCGATCGGCCCGTGCGTGGACCCCCAGCCCAGGACGAGGACCTTGGCCGCCCCGCTGGGGTCGTCCACCTCCAGCTCCGGGATGCTCGCCGCGATGCCGTCGACCTTGGCCTGACGGGTGCGGACCATCAGGTCGTGGTTGTCCGGGTCGTAGCTGATGTCCCCGGACCCGTCGGCCTTCTCGATGCCGCCGATCCGGTGCTCCAGCCCGGTCGTCCCGGGGATCGCCCAGGGCCGGGCCAGCGTCTCGGGGTCGCGCTTGAACGGCCAGAAGACCTCGCGGCCGTCGACGAGCGTGTGGTTGGGCTTCGTGGCGAAGTCCACGTGCAGGTCGGGCAGGGACTCGACGTCCGGGATTCGCCAGGGCTCCGAGCCGTTGGCCAGGTAGCCGTCGGAGAGCAGGAACACCGGGGTGCGGTACGTGACCGCGATGCGGGCGGCCTCGATCGCGGCATGGAAGCAGTCGCTGGGCGACTGCGGGGCGACGATCGGCACCGGCGACTCGCCGTTGCGGCCGAACATGGCCTGCAGCAGGTCGGCCTGCTCGGTCTTGGTGGGCAGCCCGGTCGAGGGGCCGCCGCGCTGCACGTCCACGATGACCAGCGGCAGCTCGGTGGCCACGGCCAGCCCGACGGTCTCGGACTTCAGCGCGACGCCCGGCCCGGACGTGGTGGTGACCGCGAGCGAGCCGCCGTACGCCGCCCCGAGCGCGGCGCCGATGCCGGCGATCTCGTCCTCCAGCTGCAGCGTGCGCACGCCGAAGGCCTTGTGCTTGCTCAGCTCGTGCAGGATGTCGCTGGCCGGCGTGATCGGGTACGAGCCGAGGAACAGCGGGAGGCCGCTGAGCTCGGAGGCCGCGATCAGCCCGAACGACAGCGCGAGGTTGCCGGTGATGTTGCGGTAGGTGCCCGGCGGCAGCGGGGCCGGGTTCACCTGGTACTGGATCGCGAAGTCCTCGGTGGTCTCGCCGAACGACCAGCCGGCCTCGAAGGCCGCGAGGTTCGCGGCCAGGATCTCCGGGCGGCGGCCGAACTTCGAGGTCAGGAACGTCCGTGTCCCCTCGGTGCGCCGGTTGTACATCCACGACAGCAGCCCGAGGGCGAACATGTTCTTGGCGCGGACGGCGTCCTTCTTGGTGATGTCGAAGCCCTTGAGCGCCTCGACCGTCATCGTCGTGAGGCTCACCGCGCTCAGCGCGTAGGACGACAGGCTGCCGTCGGCCAGCGGATCGCTGGTGTAGCCGACCTTGTCCATCGCCCGCTTGGTGAACTCGTCGCGGTCCACGATCAGCGTGCCGCCCCGGCGGACGTGGTGCAGGTTGCTCTTCAGCGCGGCCGGGTTCATCGCGACCAGGACGTCGGCGGCGTCGCCGGGGGTCTGCACGGAGTGGTCGGCGAAGTGCAGCTGGAAGGCGCTGACGCCGGGCAGCGTGCCGGCGGGGGCGCGGATCTCGGCGGGGAAGTCCGGCAGCGTCGACAGGGCGTTTCCGAAGGAGGCGGTCTCCTGGGTGAACCGATCACCGGTCAGCTGCATCCCGTCGCCGGAGTCCCCGGCGAACCTGATGATGACCTTGTCGACTTCGACAACCGGCTTGGCCACGACGGCATGCCTTTCTTGAGCGTCCGTGGGCCGGACGTGCCTTCCCTGAGCGGGGCCCATTGTTCCCTATCACGGGGGATGGTGTGCCGCCCCCGTGACTCGCCGCCCGGGCGTGCTCCCGCATGGGCCTGCGCGCGCCTCGGTGTCGCCCCGGCTCGCGCGGGGCTGGGACCTCGGATGCGGCGGGCCAGCGGGTGGGCGGGGTCGGCGAGTCCGAGCCAGGGGCCTCAGAGGACGCCTACCCTTGCGGCTGTGGTGGCGCCTGTGGTCGACCGGGTCTGGCTGCGGCTGGCCGGACAGCCGGTGGCCCTGCACGTCCTGGAGCTGGGTCTGGCCTGCTGCGGGCTGGAGATCCGCGAGGCGCGCCGCCTGGCCGAGGAGGCCGGAGCGCTGGCTGCGGCCGGCCCGGAGGCCGGCCCGGAGGCCGGGGCGGGCGGCGATGCGAACGCGGCGCAGCCCGTCGCCGCCGACGATCCGCTCCACGTCCTGGTGGTCGCCGGGACGGTGACCACCCGACTTGCCCCGATCCTGCTGGACGCCTGGGAGCAGGTGCCGGAGCCGCGCGCGGTGCTCGCCTTCGGGGCGTGCGCGGCGACCGGTGGGCCGTACTGGGACTCCTACAGCGTCCTCCCGGGCGCCCACGAGCTGGTCGAGGTGGACGCCTGGGTGGCCGGCTGCCCGCCGCGACCGGCGGACTTGCTGGCCGGGCTCGCGCAGGTGGTCCGTGGACGTCGCTGAGCTCACGATCCCCGCCGCCGACTGGGCGTCGACCTGCACCGCGCTGCGGGCGGGCGGCGCGCGGATGCTGGACCTGCTCACCGCCGTCGACGACCCGGGCGCGGGCCTGATCCAGGTGCTGGCCCACGTGGTCGACGTGCCCGGTCGCCGGCGCTGGCTGCTGGTCACGCAGGTCGCTCGGGAACGGCCCACGCTCGACTCGGTCGCGGAGATCTGGCCCGGCGCCGGCTGGCACGAGCGCGAGGTGCACGAGATGTTCGGCGTCGACTTCCCCGGCAACCCCGACCTGTCCCCGCTGCTGACCGACGGCTACGCCGGCTGGCCGCTGCGCCGCACCACCGCGCTGCCCGCGCGCGTGCAGACCCCGTGGCCCGGCGCGAAGGATCCCGCCGACCGGCCACCTGCGGGCGCCACGACCCGGGTCGCAGCCCGGCCGCGCGCGCGGCTGGCCCCGCCGGGCACCCCGCCGGAGTGGTCGGCCGCATCGAGAGACCGCGAGGGGGAGGGGCGCTGATGGGTCACGGCCGGATCACCCTGGTCGAACAGGACTGCACGTCGTGCATGCTCTGCGTGCGCGAGTGCCCGACCTGGTGCATCAGCCTGGAGTCCCACCAGGAGTCGGTCGGCGATCCGGGCGCCCGGCGCCCGCGCACGGTCAACGTGCTCGACGCCTTCACGATCGACTGGGGCCTGTGCATGTACTGCGGGATCTGTGTGGAGGTCTGCCCCTTCGACGCCCTGCACTGGCAGCCCACGAGCGTCCCGGTCGCAGCCGACCTCCCCGCCCTACGCCACGGCATCCCCGAGCTCGAGGCGTGACAAGGCGCGCGCAGGTTGGCCGCTTGCGGTCCGTGGGCATGTGGTCAGGGCAATCCGATGGCTGCGGTCAGAGTGGGCCCATCGAAGCTGTTGATGGCGTCACAGGCGGTCATGACTGCGGGGTCGTGCGTGGCTACGAGGACCGCCGTCCCCTCATCGGCGAGAAAGCGCAGCAGGTGGACGACCCCTTGGGCGGTCTCGGCGTCCAAGGCTGCTGTTGGCTCGTCGGCCACCAGGAGCGTGGGCTCGCGGATCAGGGCCCGCGCGATCGCCACGCGTTGGCGTTCGCCGGTGGACAGCTGGTTGACCCTGGTTCGGGGGTTGACGTGCAGCTGGGCCCTGGTCAGCGCGTCGGCGACGGCGCGACCCGTGTCTCGGTGGCGGGTGGTTCGTTCGAAGAGAAGGGGCAGCTCGACGTTGGCCTGGACGGATTCGTCCTCGATCAGGCTGTACTCGGCGGGGATGATTCCAATGTGGCGCAGCCGCGCGGCCGCAACCTTGGCGGTCTTGGTGAAGTCCAGCGGGGCGCCGTTCAGGGTCACGGTTCCCTCGTCGGGTGGGAGTAGGCCGGCGAGGATCTTGAGAAGCGTCGTCTTGCCGCATCCTGAGCGTCCGATGATCGCGGTGAAGGTGCCGGCGTGGAGGTCGAGGTCGACCGCGCGCAGGACCTCACGTGAGGTGCTGCCGTCGCGAAAGGACTTGGAGATCGATCTGGCGGACAGCACGACTTCAGCCATCGGCTGGACCCTTCGCTCGAAGCGGTTCCAGGTCGGCGGCCCTGGCTCTGTTGATGAAGCCGACGGCCCCGTGCAGCGCGAGCGCCGACGCCAGCGGGAGCAGCCAGGCACCGGCTGGGAGGCGGGCCGGGATGCCGTCCGGCGCGATCGCGCCATTTCCGGCACCGAAGCCGACCAGCAGTGGAACGGTGACCGACAGGCCCAGCAGCACCTGTTGACGCGCCTGCAGCGCACCGCCGCCAGCGCCGTGCATCATCTCCACCTGGTAGGCCGCTCGGTTGCGATCCCAGAACACCTCTGCAGCGGCGAAGGCGAAGATGAGCAGGCCCAGGACCGTGGCCGCGGCGAACGCAGTGGTCAGCACAGTGCCTAGGGCATAGGACTTCTGCAACGCGGTTCGCAACTCGCTGTGGCTGACGGCGTAGAACCGCCGGGAGGTGTGTGCCTGAGCCTCGGCCGCGTTCATCTGGAATGTCAGCATCTGGAGCTGATCGACCGAGCACTCGCAGACGAAGCCGCCGATCAGATCGGAGGCGTCTGTCAGGGGTGCCCCCAGCTCGGCAGCGGCGGCGGGGCGAACCAGAACCACGGGGCGCGCCTGCGTCAGTCGGCGACGGCCGGATCCGTCGACGTAAGTGACCCGCGGTGGGTCAACGCTGAGCTGGGTCATCGGGATTGAGCCGATCTGCCGGTCGGTCACCGCTGGGAAGGCGGCGTAGTCGGCGCTGATGGATCCCCACAGCGTCAAGGCGCTGTGGGGATCGGAATCCGGGAGGAACTGATGGCCCTCGCCGATGACCGCGACTGCGTCCGAGGAGACGTTCTGGAACAAGCCGGTGGCCTGTTGTGTCAGGGTTCCCAGCGGAGTGGTCAGATACATCCCTGGTCGACCGGTCATGTGATCCAGGAGCACCCCAAGCCCCGGCTGATCGAACGCCGAGGCATGCAGCTGCTCGGAGTCCTCGTAGCTGTTGACCATGCTCGAACCAGGATCGATCATCCGGATTCCGCTGCGCATCTCCGAGTCCGAATCAAGTCGTGTGCTGCGGGAGGCATCAGCGGCGAACGCAGCCTGGTACGTCGCTGCGAACGCCATCAGAACCACCGCCGGTGCCAGCAGCAGAGCCCAGACTCGGACCCGCCGCAGGTCGACGCGCAGACGCCTAGCCACGCTGTGCACTGCGGCACCCTCTGACTTCCGACCACGCAACCAGCGTGACGATGGCCGCCCACGTCATCGCCACCACTCCCATCGTCAGCGCCAGCCCCCGCAGCTGGGCAGCCCCTGAGCTGAGGGCGGCACCGAACCACGCGACCTGCGCGGTGGCCAGTAGGGCAACCCCCACCGCCGTGCCGAACAGGATCGAGGGAAGCAGCCGGCCGACGACCTCCGCGGCCAGGCGCCTACGGGGCGCCCCGATCAAGGCCATGACCTGCAGTCGCGGCCGCGCCGACACCGCCCGGATCCCCGCGGCGATCGCCGCGCTGAACGCCACCGATGCGACGGCCACCAAGGCGACCACACCGAACGGGCTCCTCAGATACCCACCCAGCGAGGACGGCTGATCCACCTCCAGGACATCCATGCCCGCCTCCGACAGCATGGCGACGATCGGAGTCGGATCTGACGCGCCCAGGAACAGGTAGTACCCATGGCCGAACGGCTGGGCAGGGGGGTTGACGAAAGCCGTCAGCCGATCGCCGCGAAACGTGATGTCGCCCAAGTCGACCCGGTCGAACGCCACTGGCGCTCCCCCGGCCGACACGAGCTGGTCAAGCCCATGTACCGAGTCGGAGAGCAGCCCGGCCGGCGCCTCGGCGCGGGCAGGACCGCTCGGCGCAGGTGCCGCGACGCGGTCCAGGAGATCAGCCACCGGCCCGCGGGAAGTCACCACCCGCCTACTGGGATCCCAGACGGTCACCATCCCTGAGCTCGTCGGTGTGAACCCCACCGAGACATCGTGCGCAACGGCGAACTCCCTGAGCTGCTCGCTGAGACCCTCGGGAACCACACCCTCAGAGCCGACCGCAGCCACATAGACGGCCGGGCCGGCGAACCCCAGCTGCTCCAGCCGATCATTGGGCTCAGACTCGGTGAGAATCCCCACCAGCGCACCCAACGACAGGACCGCTATCGCGCTCAGGGACGCGAGCACGGCCTTCCCGCCTGTCATTGTCACCACCTGCTTGCGTACAGCCGTGTCTCCCTAGGGGCAGACCCCGCGGCCGATCAGCGTGAAACTGTAGTTGAACTTGGTCTTGGGAGCGTTGGGATTCAACGAGTCATTGACGCTCTTGGAAACTTCGGGTCCAGCTTGCCACGAACAAGGCTGACCCGCCTTTGCGTTGGATGTAACCCATCCTGTCAGATCGACACCATCCCGGGTGTACCTGAATTTGGCCGCGATGACACGCTGGTCGTTGTAGATGTTCGCCATCGCGCGCGCTCTACCGGTGTACTTGAGTTGAAGGGTCTCGGTGTTCGACACGTAGCTGGTGCCCTTCGTGAAGGTTGTCGTAGCACGTGTCAACGAGTGGGCGGGTACCTCGCCGGTCTCGATCACCAAGCCGTCCTCAGGCCCGTAGGTCCTCCCGTCAATCGTCGTTGTCTTCGGATCTGCCATCGCTGGTGGTGCAAGAGCGACAGCACTCGCCACCGCGATCGTTGTGATCGCGGCGCAAATGGCACGAAGACCACTGCGCCCAAGAGCCTGATCCTTCAATGGGTTCACTTCGTTGCGTCGAGGCATGGGTTTCCTCCGGTCTGGAATGATGACGATGACTGGTTGTCAACGAAACGGAGACCTTCCTCGATTGCATCGAGCAAGGCGACTCCGGATCGACCTGTGCATAAGGGATATACGTGGGCGAGCGCGCTCGTTGCTGTGATCTGCGTCACGACGAAGGCGCGCCGGTTTGGTCGGCAACGTAAATGCGCGCCGTTACTGTGATTTATGTCACAGGTGCCACAGCCATACTGGGATGGTGTCACTCGATTGTGATGCAGGTCACTGAGACGATTGTGTCTCGCGTCGCATATCCCACTGGGAGCGCGCAGTGGGAGGCGCGCTCTGACCGGGACCGGACGGGAGATCGGAAATGAAGAAGAAGCTCACGGCAGCGCTCACGGGGATACTGATCGTGGCGGCAGCGATGCCGGTCGTTGCGGAAGGAAGTTGGACGTCTTACATCTCCGGGGCCGGAGCAGGGTTCGACTCCAGAACGTGGCAGGACGGGAACTCCGATGCCAACTCCACAACCATCCAGTTCAAGGGGTGCAAGAAGACAGACGGTTCGGGGAGCAGCGCGACCGTCCAGCTCACCAGAGAGCAATCCTTCCCGAAGCCAGACGAGGACCGAGGTAAGAAGAGCTTTGCCTGCGCCTCTTCCTACACCGGCAACTGGAGTCGTCAGCCTGCGGGTTCATACCACTTCTCGCTCACCTACGTTCAGGCGACTCAGATCTGGGTGGACTACGTGAAGGTCGCATATTGAGCCGGGCTGCACGGAGTGCCGCCCTGGAACTCGGGGACATCTCCTTCGCGTACCGGCGTCGCTCACGACCGGTGATCGACGGGTTGTCGTGGCAGATCCCGCCGGCGCGTCGCGTCGTCCTGCTCGGCCCGAACGGAGCGGGCAAGTCGACACTGCTGTCCCTCGCGGCTGACGTGCTCACGCCCGATCGGGGACATCGTGCGCTGGGAGACCTCGACCCGGCGCGGCGGGCTGACCGCGCTGGCTATCGGCGTGCCGTCGCCTTCATGGGGCAGTCGTCGCAGGCGACTCCGGGGCTGCAGGTCCGCGAGCAGGTCGCGTACGCCGGCTGGCTGAAGGGCATGAGTCGACGAGATGCCTGGGATGCCGCGGCTCGGGCCCTGCGCGACGTAGGCCTGGCAGGGGTGGCCGAGGACCGCGCATCGCGACTGTCCGGCGGGCAGCTGCGCCGGGTGCACATCGCCTCCGCTCTGGTCCACGACGCCTCGGTCCTGCTCCTCGACGAGCCGACGACCGGCCTGGATCCGGCTGCGAGAGCAGCCTTTCGCGCCACGCTCAGGGCCCTGGACGATCGAAGCATCGTGATCTCCACACACCAGGTGGACGACTTGGACGACCTGTACGACGACGTGGTGGTCCTCGCCGACGGCCAGATCCGGTTCACGGGCTCGGTCCACGAGTTCGCGGCGCTCGGACCGCGTGACACGGCACACGGCGTGCGGCGCATGGAGGCCGCCTACGCCGCAGCCGTCGGGGGTTGACCGGTGCGCACCCGTGGTGTTGTGCGGATGACCCTGGCCTGGCTCGCCCTGCCCGCGGCGGTCGTGTGCGGCGTCTGGGTCCTCGGGAACGGAGACCCGCCAGCCGCGCAGGGCTATCCGCTCGCGCACACGACCTACGCCGTCACGTCGATCATCCTGACCGGTCCCCTCCTGGCGGGGTTGGCGGTGCTCGCGGGCGGCAGGTGGACGGCGGGCGGATGGCCCAGGCTGGCCTCGGCGCGGCCGCCCGCCGTGGTGGCTGCCGGAGTGCTGTGGCCGCTTCTGGCCGCCGGCGCGTGCGGCCTGGTCGTGGTGGGGCTTGCGGGAGTGCCGGGCGGGCGCGCGGATCTCCGGGTCGTGGGCTCGGCCTTCGCCCTCGTCGCCGCGCTCACGATCCTCGGCTTCGGGGTCGGCACCCGAGCGCCCATGGCGTATGCGGCACCGGCTGTGATGGTGGGCGGCTACCTGTTCTTCGCGCTGCCGTTGATCGTCGAGCCCCTGTGGCTGCGTCAGCTCACAGCCATGTGGTCGGGCTGCTGCGCAGTGGACCAGGATCTGGACCCACGCGCGGTCGCCGCCGTGCTGCTGGTGGCCGCGGGCCTCTGCGGTGCCGGGGGCCTCCTCGGCTTCACCCGGCGCTCCCCGTCATTCGCGGTTGCCTTGGCGGCGGTCGGCGTGATGGGGGGCGCCGTCCTCGTCGCGCATGGCGGTCCCGACCCCGTGGCAGCGCGCGATCCGGGTCTCCTTGCCTGTGCCGACGGGCTCTGCCTCTGGCCCGAGCACGACGCTGTCCGCACACGGGCTGCGGCGGCTGTCGGCGCGGTGGATCGCGCCGGACGGCAGCTGCGTCTGAGCGTTCCCGACGTGTACTCCGAGGCCTATCCCGGCGCGTTCGGCGGATTGTCCGCCGACCCGCGGCAGGACGACGCCGGGCTGCGGCTCTCCACGGCGGCGTCGCTGATCGCCGAGTACTCGGCCCAGTGCGCGGCGGATCTGGAGTCCTCGGGCGCAGCCGCATACCCCTACGAGGTGCTGGCGGTCGCGCGGGGCGTGCTTGCGGTGCACGGCGGACTGGACCTCGATCAGCTGGCGGATCTCGGCTACGACGACGCGGAGATCGCGGCCGTGCGGCAGTTGGCCGACCAGGCCTCGATCGGGCGTTGGCTGCAGCAGGTACAGACCGACATCCGCGCCTGCCAGCCGCACACCCTGCCGATCGGATCACCGTGACCTGGTGGCTGGCATCGCGCCGAGCAGGGCTCGTTCTCTGCGGGCTGCTCGTCCTCTCACTGGGACTGCTGGCAGCGCAGACAGTGGTGCTGCCGGCGCCGAACCTGATCGACGGATACGGCGCCGGGGTGCAGGCGGCGCTGGCGATGCCCACGCTGGTGGCCAGCCTCGTGCTCGCCAGCCTCAGCGGCGGCGACCCAGCCGCCGAAGCGACGTCGACCCGCAGGCTGGCGATCGTCGAGCGAGGCTACGTTCTCGGATGCGTGGCAGCGCCGGTCGCCATCGTGGGCATCGCGGCTGCGGCCACCGGAGAGCTGCTGCCCGCGACCTCTGCCCGCAACATGATCGGGATGCTGGGAGTCGGTCTGCTTGCCCGACCGCTGCTGGGCGCCCGGACCGCTGCTGCCATCCCCGTGGTGTACATGCTCTTCGTCGCGGTCCTGGGACAGCCAGCCGGAGCCAGGCATGCAGCGGCGTGGGCCTGGCCGCTCGCACCGGCCACGGATCGTCCCGCCATGCTGCTGGCCGCAGTGCTCTTCGTGAGCGGGCTGGTCGTGGGCTGCGGGCAATTCCGATCGCGGCGCTGGCAGCTCGATCTCAACCTGGCTGGGCGCCGGTGATCCGGGCCAGGGCGAACGGCTGGCACCGTCGTCGATCCGAGGGTCACGCCCCGGCCTGCGCTCACCGCGGTACGCCCTCGTTTGGCCTGGCCTCGATCAGTGGAGAGCGCGTGTCAGCTCGGTAGTCCTCAAGTGAGATCACGTTGTCGGCTCGCCGGGCGACCGTCGGGTCGTGAGTGACGATCAGAAGCGCAGCGTTGGTTTCGCGGCAGCGCTGGAACAGGTCCTCGGCAACGAGGTCGCGAGTGACCGTGTCCAGCGAGCCTGTGGGTTCGTCGGCGAGGACCAAGGCCGGCGTCGATGACATTGCTCGAGCGACGGCCGTGCGTTGGCGTTCCCCGCCGGACAGGTTCACGGCCTTCGTGTCCGGCGGGACTCCGAACCGCGCGAGTTCGCTCCTCGCGCGCTCCATCGGATCACCGACGGCCTCGGCCAGCATGAACGCGATCGCCACGTTCTCGGTGGCAGTGAGCTCGTCGATCAGCTCGCCCTCCTGGAAGACGATGCCGATGTGCGCTCTGCGCACCGCAGCCTGCGCCCGTGCGGACAGAGCAGCCATGTCCCTGCCCGCTACCTGCACTCGCCCGGACTGTGGTGGAGCCAGACCCAGAATCGTGGCCAGCAGCGTGGACTTGCCGGTGCCGGACGCGCCGGTGACGGCGAGGCTCTGACCGCTCTCAAGTCGCAGGTCAAGTCCGGTGAACAGCGTGCGACCAGGGACCGCACAGGAGACGCTTTCAAGGTGCAGCGGCGTCGGGGTCATCTCGCGCTCCGTTCGCTTCGAGTTCGCGCAGTGGCGGACTTGCGGGCGCTCCACAGCGCCCCCGCGATGGTCACCATGGTCACCAGAGCGACGCATGCCACCGCGCCTGCTGTGGTCGCAAGCAGCCCACGGGGCACCGGCGAGCCGCCGGCGGTGAAGAGTGCTGCGACCAGGACGAGCGCCAGAAGCACACCGACGATGGTGGCCGACCCCAACGGGACGGCCAGCCGGTACATGACCATTTCCGAAAGGACGTTGCGGCGCCCAGCCAGGGTGGTCAACCGGGCGCCGGTCGCCACGATGCGGCGGAGGTCATCTGCGCCCGCGGCAAGGATCGCCGCCGCGAGAATGCCCGTGCCAGCGATGGCGAGCCAGCCAACCCACATCGCCTTGGAGCGCGCGGCCGTCAACCCGAGAAGCCAAGACTCGCCCGGCTTCAGGACCCGCATCGTCGGCGCCACGGTCTGGGCTACGACGGCGTGGAGCGCCGGGATGTCCAGGTCGTCTCCGGAGTGGGAGGCGACCAAGAGCACCGTCGCGTAGTCCACGGAACTGCGGTGCTTCTCGTAACGCGAGCCGAGCGCTTCCGGTAGTTGGCTCGTGGCTTCGACACGAACCGCCGACCCGGCTACCGCGTGGGCCAGCGCTTCGGCTAGGGGGCCGTGGGACCCGATCTGCGCGGGAACATCGACGACGCTGCCGACCGATTCCGCGAGCCCGAGCGAGTCAAGCGTCCGCAGGTCCGCCTCGATGACCATGCTGTCGTCGTCGTGGCGGGTGGTGACCGCGACCAAGGCCGCATCGTCAAGGGCACCGTCGACGGCTGCCACGACCTTGGGCCACTCCCTCGTCGTCGTCTCCCGGGAGATGATGCTCGCAACCTGGTTGCCGATCGCTGCGGCGATCTGTTGAGCCTCTCTGACCGCTTCCCCCTGGAGCATCAGATAGCCGTTGACCTGGGTGACGAGCACCAAGAGGGCGGCTAGAGCCCAGCCTGACCGAACGGCTGACCTGGAGTCGTACTCCAGCACGCCACCTGCGATGACCGCAGCTGGATCGGAACGAGCCACACCGCGAGCCCGCAACGAGCTCGATGCACGTCCGATCACCCACCCCAGCAGGCTGGGCAGTGTGGCGACGATGAGGACGACTGCGCCGAAGTAGGTGAGGAAGGTCCACGCAGCGCCGCCGGTGGCCGCCGCCGCCAGTGCTGCCGCCACCGCCAGCGGGCCGGCTGCCAAACAGGCAACCATACCGTGCCGTGACACCCGGGCGGGGGGTGGTGCAAGGCGGGCGCTCTGCGATCGAGTCGCGCGAACGCCCACCGCGGCTGCGGTCACAGCGGCGAGCAGCCACGCGAGGACCACAGCCGCCACCAGACCCGAGGCTCCGGCCCTGATGTCCGCAGCGGCAATCGAGTAGCCGGCCCCAGGAACCCGCACACCCCACGCGCTCGCGACCAACACCGCCACCGTGCCGATCAGGCCGCCGGCGATCAACGCGCGGCGCACCGTCCCCCACGACCAGCGCCAGATCTCTCCTCGGGAGGCTCCCAACACCGTCAGGACCCGCGCCTGATACTGCCTCGACCGCGCCCCAATCCGGGCTGCTACCGATGTCAGCAGCAACGCTGGCGCGACCACGAGGAGGACGACGGCACCCAGCATCAAGAACAGTGGCTCTACCTCGCCTGCCTCGCCCAGACGTGGCTCGGACCAAGGGTCGCCGAAGCTTGTCTGAGGGTAGAGCCCACCCCGGACCAGGGAATCCTTGCCCGGGTTCACATAGGCGAACAGCTCATTCGGGCTGGCCAAACCCTCGGCCCCGACCTCGCCCACGGTCACCCCGAACCGAGTCTCGATCCCCTCACTCCTGCCGAACTCGCGCAACGCCGGTGAAAGCAGCACCTGGCCCGCAGCTGGCCATGCCGCCACTCCAGGCGGCAAAGGGGCATCCGAGGCAATCGGAACGACATAGACGACCTGCACGTCGCGATTGCCCACGGCCTCGTGACTATCGAGCCACAGGAACCGAGCCTCAGCCTCGGAATCGGCCGCGACCGGCAAACGCGAATGCTCGCGGACACTGCGCTCGTGATAGACCGAGACCGCGACCACGGCCGCCGCGCTGGCCACGACGAGCACCCCGACAGCTACCGCCAACCACACCGGCCACCAACGCCCGCCGTGGGTGGGACGGGCAGCAGCACCCCGTCCCACCCACCCAGCGGTCAGAACTTCCAAGACCCGCAGTTCACGGGAAGCGGGAAGGTCTGGGACCGGCAGATCTTGTCGTTGGTGATGTTCGACGTCTGCGTCACCGAGGCGGTGGTCCCGTAGCCTGCCTTGTTCGCCAGGCCAGCCGAGCTCTTCCCGTCGTTGAATCGGTACTCGGTGGTGACGAACCTGCCGTCGTCGCCCGTGTCCTTCAGTGAGATCTTCTTGCCGCTGACCGTGACCTTGCCGCCGTTGTCCTCGTGGGTCCATTCCCCCGCGAGGGCGGGCGCGGCGCCAGACCCAAGGACGAGCACTGAAGTCACGGCAGCCCCGAGGAGCTTCCGCTTGATGCCTGACATTGAATACCGCCCTCTCTAGTGCTCCTCGGAGGACCGTCCCCCGATTCCCGTCGATCCGCCGGGCCCGAGAAGGGCCGTCATCCTCGGCCGATCCCCGTGAAAGCCCACCGGGAGGCGGTGAGCCAGCGTTCGGCTCTTCCCGCCTCCACTGGGCCTATGCGATTCCCTCTCCTCCCGTTACCGCATGTGACTCAGATCACGCTTACGGGCCGGCGATGGGCAACGTCCTCGGCGTTTCGATCACCGACCAGGCTCTATCCGCCAGCCTTGAGTGAGACGCCGGGATTCCCGGGGGTTTGGCTGGGGCGCTGCCCTTGAAGGAGCACACTTGATGAGTACGACGACGATCCCGATCGAGGTGCCGGCGCCGGCCTCGCCCGTGGGCCTGGCCCGGACGACGCGAGGGCCGAGTCGGCCGACGAGGGCCCTCGCGCGGGCCGGTCGGCCCGCCGGTCGTTCACGGCCGAGTACAAGCGAGCGATCGTCGCCGAGTATGACGCGGCACCGGTCGGTCAGAAGGGCGCGGTGCTGCGTCGGGAACGGCTCTGCGACTCGCACGTGCGAGAGTGGCGGGCTCATATCGAGTCTGGCTCGTTGGGAGCCTCTCGCCGTGGGCCGCGCCCTGGCACCCAGCGCGCACGGCCGAGCAGGCCGAGATCGCCCACTGCGGCCCCCGCGTTGCGCTGACTGTGATGTGAATCACAGCAACGCGGGCAGCGCTCTGAGCATTATGTAGTGCAGGGGCTCCCGGCGGAGGCGTCTCCTTCTGGGGCGGGGCGAGCGGTCAGAATGTCGGCGGTGATCGGCCGGCGGAGACGTCGCGGGGCAGGTGCGGAGGAGACGGGGTGCATGTGGAGGCGGGGGTGCTGATCGAGCGGGAAGATGCCCGACATCTGGCTGAGCATGAACGGCTGTTCCAGGAGCACTACCGCACGGTGGTCCTGTACCTGGCTCGTCGGCTGCCGGAGGAGGATGCCAAGGACCTGGCGGCAGACGTGTTCGTCGAGGCGTGGCGGCAGCGTGACCGGGTTGCAGTCGACGCGGAGCGCGGTTGGCTGCCGTGGCTGTTCACGGTGGCCCGCCGCATGGCCACGGCGCGGCTGCGGAGAGCCCCTGCGACCCTCGACATCACCCGTCATGAGTCTGCGGCGCCTGCCGGGGACTTCGTCGAGCGACTCGTCGAGGTCGACGCAGCCAACCATCGGCTCGCGGTGGCCCTGGCCGGCATGCAGCGGCTCGGCCATGCCGACCGCGAGGTGCTGGAGCTGTGCGGTCTGTTCCGGATGACGCCGGCGCAGGCGGCCATGGTCTTGGAGGTACCCGCGGGCACGGTCCGGGTTCGCCTACACCGTGCCCGCCGGCGGCTGGCCGACGTGGTCGAACGGGAGGAGAGCCACTGTGGACTCTGACGACGAGCTGTTCGCCGCGCTGCAGTCAGCGGACTTCACCGAGATCGTCGACGATCGCGAGCTCGCCCGGCGCTCCCACACGAACTCGCGCAGGATCGGGCAACTCAACCGACGCGACCGCTGGCAGGAGCGCCGTCAGGGGTGGCTGGCGTTGATCGGAGGCTTTGTCGTGCTGTTCGGCGGGGCTGGCGCCGCCAGCGCGGGCCTGCTGCACGGTCAGCCCGACCAGCAGGACCTCGTGTGGTGCTACCGATACGTGCCCCAGGACCTCACGGACGACGCTGCCCGCAGCGGGGTGCTGTTCATCGACTCCGGGCAGACCACTGCCCGGAAGGCTGTTGATCTCTGCTACGGCAACACCGACGGCACCATTGCCGCGATCCCGAACCCGGTCAGCCAATGCGTCCTACCCGACGGCGACGTCGGCGTGCTCCCCATCGCCCACTGCGCCGACGTCGGCCTGCCCGAGAGCGACGTGCGCCAACGTCCCACCGAATGACCCTTGAAGAACCCCCCCGAAGAACCCCCCCGAAGAACCCCCAAGGAGCACCCATGCCCGTCCGGAACCGCATCGCCCTGCTCGCCGCCGCCACCGGCCTGGCCGTGCTCGGACCCATCAACCCGGCCAGCGCGGCCGACCTCTCCTGCACTCTGGACCTGGACACCGGCGCTCTGACCTGCGGCTCTGCGCCGGCCCCGCTGGCCGGAACCTATCTCCTGGCCACCCTCTACATCGGCGCCAACTACACTGGAGCCAGCCTGGCCCTCCGGGCCACCACGCCGTGTGACACGAACCCCGACATCGACCATCAGTGGGGTTCCCTTCCGGCCGGCTTCGCCGACGAGATCTCCAGCTTCACCGGCGCCAACGACTGCCAGGTCAGACTGTTCAAGGACATCAACTACGGCGGGATCTCCGTCGGACCCGCGAACTCCATGAGCTACGTCGGGGACGCCATGAACGACAAGGCCTCCAGCGTCCAGCTCACCTGACCCCTTGACGACGCCGACGCTGAACTCAGGCGTCGAGCGCCGCGAGCAGGTCGGCCGGGTGTTCGGCCAGGAGGGTCGCGCCTGCCTCGCGCAGCTCGTCGGCCGTGCCGTGGCCCCACAGGACGCCGACCGCGGGCACGCCGAGCGCCTGGGCGCCGAGCACGTCGTGCGAGCGGTCGCCGATCATCACCGGCGTGCCCGGACCCGAGTCCGCGCGCTGGCCGAGCCGGCTCAACGCCTCGGCGATCACCTCGGCCTTCGCGGTGCGTCGGCCGTCCAGCTCGGAGCCCACCACCTCGATGAACGCGTCCGCCAGCCCGTGGTGCGCCAGGATCGTCCGGGCGTACGGCTCGGGCTTGGAGGTGGCGACGACCAGGCGCCGGCCTGCGTCCTGCAGGGCGGCCAGCACTTCGGGGATCCCGTCGTACACCGAGCTCTCGAACTGCCCGATCGAGGTGTACCGCTCGCGGTAGGCGAGCACCGCCTGCCAGGCGCGTGCCTCGTCGAGCCCGCACTCGACCCGGAACGAGTCCTGCAACGGGGGTCCGACGAACCGGGCCAGAGCCTTGTCGGACGGAATCGGCTCGCCGAGCGCGTTCAGGGCATGCCGGACGCTGGCCAGGATCCCGGGACCGCTGGCGACCAGCGTCCCGTCCAGGTCGAACAGGACGGGGTCCGCCAGCGCGAGGGGGCGCTCGCCCGCCCGGTCGCTCACCGATAGTTGACGAACTGGACCGCGAAGTCGAGGTCGGCTTCCTTGACCAGGCGCTGCACGGCCTGCAGGTCGTCGCGGCTCTTGGAGGTGACCCGCAGCTCCTCGCCCATCACCTGCGAGCGCACGCCCTTGGGTGCCTCGTCGCGGATGAGCTTGTTGAGCTTGCTCGCCTGCTCCTTGGAGATGCCGGCCTTGAGCGTGCAGGAGATCTTCGACTCCTTGCCCGAGGGCCGCGGGTCGCCCGCGTCCAGGGCCTTGAGTGAGATCTGGCGCTTCACCAGCTTGTCCTTGAACACGTCCAGCGCGGCGCGGACCCGATCCTCGGTGCTGGACGTGAGCTCGATGCCCATCTCGCCGCGCCAGACGATCGAGGTGCCGGTGTTCTTGAAGTCGAAGCGCTGGGCCAGCTCCTTGGCGGCCTGGTTCAGCGCGTTGTCGACCTCCTGGTGGTCGACCTTGCTGACGATGTCGAAGCTGCTGTCTGCCATGGACGGCAGGCTAGCGGCCCACCCCGACAACGTGGCCGGAGCGAGGGGCGGGACAGTGCTGTGCCCCCGCATCGGCGAGTGGCTGGACAGCGCAGTGCCCCGCATCTGCGAGGGGCTGGACGGTGCAGTGCCCCCCGCATCGCGAGGGGCACTGCGCGCACGTGGCGGGTGTTGGGTTCGAACCAACGTAGGCATCGCCGACGGTTTTACAGACCGTTCCCTTTGGCCGCTCGGGCAACCCGCCGTGGCCAGAGCATGGTACCTGGCACGGGCGAGGGTCTCCAAAGTCAGCGGCGTCCGCTGATCGACCGACCCCGGCGGTGTGCCAGCGCCGACCAAGCCCCGGCTCGGCCCGGATCTAGGGACTGCTGGCGGATTTCGTCCGCTGGCCTGAGGTCGGGTAACCTTGTCCGGCGTTGCCCCTTTAGCTCAGTCGGCAGAGCGTCTCCATGGTAAGGAGAAGGTCTACGG
>CAYQMN010000034.1:0-13665 GCA_964418695.1 uncultured Bifidobacteriaceae bacterium
CCGTCCTACGCCACGCTCACCAAACCCAACCCAGTCGGTGGATCAGGGCTCAGCCCAGCCGGGTGAGCACCGTGCGGGCGACGTCGGCGATGTGCTCGGGGGTGAAGCCGAACTGCTCGAACAGCAGCGTCCCGGACCCCGAGGCGCCGAAATGGTCCAGGGCCACGCAGGCGCCGTCGCTGCCGACGTACTTCCACCAGCCCTGCTCGGAGCCTGCCTCCACGCTGACCCGGGCGCGCACGGCCGGCGGCAGCACCTCGTCGCGGTACTCCTGCGACTGGGAGGCGAACCACTCCAGGCAGGGCAGCGACACCACGCGCGTCGGCACGCCCTGGGCCTCCAGCAGCTCTCGGGCGCTCAGCGCCGGGGCGACCTCGGAGCCGGTGGCCAGGAGCAGCAGCCGCGGCTGGTCGCCGGTCGCCTCGGCGACGACGTAGCCGCCCCGGGCGGTGTCGCTGACCGGCTGGCCGGCCGAGCGGTCCAGCACCGGCAGGTCCTGGCGGGTCAGGATCAGCCCCGCGGGCTGGCCCGCCTCGAGGATGGTCGCCCAGGCCTGGGCCGTCTCCGCGGCGTCCGCGGGGCGCACCACCGCGAACCCGGGGATCGCGCGCAGCGCCCACAGGTGCTCGACCGGCTGGTGGGTGGGGCCGTCCTCGCCGACTCCGATCGAGTCGTGCGTCCAGACGAAGGTGCTGGGGATCTCCATGAGGGAGGCCAGCCGGACCGGCGTGCGCATGTAGTCGCTGAACACCAGGAAGGTGCCGCCGAACGCGCGGGTCAGCCCGTGCAGGGCGATCCCGTTGAGGATCGCGCCCATCGCGTGCTCGCGCACGCCGAAGTGCAGCACCCGGCCGTAGGGGTCGGCGTCGGCCACCCGACTGTCCGCGGGCAGGAACGACCCGCCGCCGGTGATGGTCGTGCCGTTGGACTCGCCGAGGTCGGCCGACCCGCCCCACAGCTCGGGCAGCACCCCGGCCAGGGCGTTGATGACCTTCTGCGAGGCCTTGCGGGTGGCCACCTTGGTGCCCGGCTCGAAGGTCGGCAGAGCATCGCGCCACCCCTCGGGCAGCTCGCGGGCGGCGAGCCGGTCCAGCAGTGCGGCGCGCTCGGGCTCGGAACGCCGCCACTCGGCGAAGGCGGCGTCCCACTCGGCGCGCAGCTTGGTCGCGCGCTCGCCGACCAGGCGGGTGTGGGCCAGCACGGCCTCGGGGACGTCGAAGTGCTGCTCGGGGTCCAGCCCGAGGGCCACCTTGGTGGCGGCCACCTCGTCGACGCCCAGTGCGGCGCCGTGCGAGGTGCCGGTGTTCTGCAGGGTCGGCGCCGGCCAGCCGATGATCGTGCGCAGCTGGACCAGCGTCGGCCTGGCCGTCTCGGCGCGGGCGGCGTCCAGTGCGCGGGCCAGCCCGAGCACGTCCACCGAGCCGTCAGCGCCCAGCTCCACCATCTCGGTGTGCCAGCCCAGGGCGCGGTGCCGGGCCGCGACGTCCTCGGTGAAGGAGACGGCGGTGTCACCCTCGATGGAGATGCGGTTGTCGTCCCAGATCACGACGAGGTTGCCCAGTGCCTGGGTGCCGGCGATGCTGACCGCCTCGTTGGTGATGCCCTCCTCCAGGTCGCCGTCGGAGGCCAGGACCCAGACGGTGGAGTCGAACGGGCTGGTGCCGGCCGGCGCCGCCGGGTCCAGCAGGCCGCGGGTGTAGCGCTGGGCCATCGCCATGCCGACCGCCGAGGACAGGCCCTGGCCCAGCGGCCCGGTCGTCATCTCGATGCCGCGGGCGACCTCGTACTCGGGGTGGCCCGGGGTCGCCGAGCCCAGGCGCCGGAACTGGCGCAGGTCCTCCAGCGTGATCGGGTAGCCGGTGAGGTAGAGCTGGATGTAGAGGGTCAGGCTGGAGTGCCCGCACGACAGCACGAACCGGTCGCGGCCCAGCCATGCGGGATCGGCCGGGTCGTGCCGCAGGAAGCGCTGGAAGAGCAGGTGCGCGGCGGGCGCCAGCGCCATGGCGGTGCCGGGATGGCCGTTTCCGGTGCTCTGGACGGCGTCGGCGGCCAGCACGCGGGCCGTCACCACGGCGCGGTCGTCTAGCTCGGTCCAGTCGGTCATCGGCCCTCCACGCCTCAGGGAACTTCCAGGGGCCCAGGGTAGTCGCGCGGAAGGGCGGTCCCCGGCCAGCGCTACCATGACCCCCGTGACCGCCGTCGAATCGGGACCGGTCGGCGCTGCGGCAGCCGCTCGGCACAGCTCCCGCCAGACCTCCCGGCTCAACGCCTACCTCGCGCTGACCAAGCCCCGCGTCATCGAGTTGCTCCTGGTCACCACCGTTCCGGTGATGTTCCTGGCGGCCGGTGGCTTCCCGCCGCTGTCGACCGTGCTGGTCACGCTGCTCGGGGGCACGCTGGCGGCCGCCGGGGCGAACGTCATCAACCAGGTCTACGACCGCGACATCGACGCGGTGATGGTCCGCACGCGGCACCGCCCCCTGGTCGCCGGGCGGGTCACGCCCGCAGCTGCGCTCCGGTTCGGGATCGGCCTGAGCGTGGCGTCGGTGGTGCTGCTCGCGGTCGCGGTGAACGTGCTGTCGGCGGTGCTGGCCGGGATGGCGATCAGCTTCTATGTCTTCCTCTACACGATGCTGCTCAAGCGGCGGACCTCGCAGAACATCGTCTGGGGCGGAGCGGCCGGGTGCTTCCCCGTGCTCATCGGCTGGTCGGCGGTGACCGGGTCGCTGTCGGCCACGCCGTTCGTGCTGTTCGCCATCGTGTTCTTCTGGACCCCGCCGCACTACTGGCCGCTGGCCCTGCGGTTCCGGTCGGACTACGAGGCAGCCGGCGTCCCCATGCTGCCCGCGGTCGCCGACGGCCTCGCGGTCGCCCGCCAGATCATCTGGTACTCGTGGGCGATGGTCGCCTGCTCGCTGCTGCTGATCCCGGTGGCGCCGATGAGCTGGCTGTACTCGGCCTCGGCGCTGCTGCTCGGGGTGGCGTTCCTGCGGGAGGCCTACGCGCTGCGGCGCCGGGTCCGCGAGGGCGTCCCGGCCCAGGCGATGCGCCTGTTCCACGGCTCGATCTCGTATCTGTCGCTGCTGTTCCTGGCGATCGCGATCGACGCGTTCCTCTGATCCGCCCGAGGCCCGGGCACCTGATCGACGCGCGCGGAGCGAGGGTGTGCGGTGCCCGCGCGGAGGGCCGGTCGTCGATCCCTTCTTCGACGGCGCAGGGCCCGGTGGCTCGGCGCGTCCGCCCCCGTTCCGCATCGCCGGTGTCCTAGCGTGAGCGCTTCCGGGCTTCGGCGGGGTGCCGTGGCTTTCAAGTGTGCGGGGAGGCGCGATGCGAGCACGAAGATGGGCTGCAGCAGGGGTGGCCGGGGCGATGGTCACGGTCATGGCACCGGGCGGAGTGGCCCAGGCGCACCAGGACAAGGGGAAGCACCACAAGCCCCCCACCACGACGATCACGCTGCTGAACTTCAACGACTTCCACGGTCGGATCGACCCGGTCAACGACCTGACCACCAAGTGGGCGACGACCATCGAGGCGCAGCGGGCGGCAGCGGGGGAGAAGAACACCCTGCTGCTCGGCAATGGCGACCTGATCGGCGCGTCGCTGTTCAACTCGTCGGTGGCCCAGGACCAGCCGACCATCGACGTCATGAACGCGATGTGCCTGGCGGCGTCCTCGGTGGGCAACCACGAGTTCGACAAGGGCTTCGAGGATCTGACCAAGCGCGTGATCGGCGGTCCGGCCGGCGCCAAGCCGGGCGCCTGCCCCACGTTCGAGGGCACCCAGCGCCCCGGCACCAACGCCCGGTGGTCCTACCTGGGTGCCAACGTCTACAAGAAGGGCACGAAGGTCCCGGCACTGCCGGAGTACGCCACCTTCACGATCTCCGACGGGGCCGGTGGGAAGGTGACGGTGGGCATCGTCGGTGCGGTCACCGCCGAGACCCCGGCTCTGGTCTCGCCCGGCGGGATCGAGCAGATCGACATCGGTGACCCGGTGGCGGCGGTGAACCGGGTGGCCGGTCAGCTCACCGACGGGAAGACCAAGAACGGCGAGGCCGACATCCTGGTGGTCGAGTACCACGAGGGGGCGCCCAACGGCTCCCAGTCGCTGGCGGAGAACGTGGCGGCGTCGCCCGCCTTCGCCTCGATCGTGAAGGACACGAGCCCCAAGTTCTCGGTCATCTTCAACGGGCACACCCACCAGACGTACGCCTACCAGCTGTCGGCAGACGGGCGGACCGGCGGCTTCCGGCCGCTGCTGCAGGCCGGCAACTATGCCGACCACATCGGCAAGGTGGTCCTCACCTACAACGCGAAGGCCTGCCCGAAGGTCACGATCGCCAGCTCGGAGAACCTGCTCCCGGCGGCCGCGGCAGATCTGAGCTACCCCCGGGTCGCCCAGGTCGACACACTGGTCAGGGCGGCCAAGGCTTACGCCGACGAGGTGGGTCTGCAGCCGGTGGCCAGCCAGACCGCCTCGATCACGACCGCGTACACGGGCGGGACCTTCACGGGACCGGACAACACGTACGTGGTGCCTGGTGGGCCGACCAGCAAGACCGGCCGTGACGACCGGGCCAGCGAGTCGACCATGGGCGGCATCGTCGCCAACTCCCTGCGCGACAGCCTGGCCCCGGCGGAGCTGGGCGGTGCGCAGATCGGTGTCGTGAACCCCGGTGGCCTGCGCGACGAGCTGTTCTACCCGCAGATCGGCACCGAGGGCGACGGGGTCATCACGTACGCGGAGGCCAACAACGTCCTGCCGTTCGTGAACAACCTCTGGACCACGACGCTCACCGGCGCCCAGCTCAAGACGATGCTCGAACAGCAGTGGCAGCGTGACGCCAGCGGCAACGTGCCCAGCCGTCCGTACCTGCAGCTGGGCCTGAGCGACAACGTGACCTACACGTTCGACCCGTCGCTGCCCGAGGGGTCCCGGATCACGTCGATCATGATCGACGGCGTGCCGTACGACCCCGCGGCGGGGTACCGGGTCGGCACGTTCTCCTTCCTGATCAGCGGCGGTGACAACTTCCGGGTCTTCACCGAGGGCACGAACCCGCGGGACTCGGGACTGGTCGACCGGGACGCCTGGATCGCGTACCTGAGTGGGAACTCGCCGGTCAGCCCTGACTTCGCGCGGCAGTCGGCCACGGTCACGGGCATGCCCACCTCGGTGGCGCCCGGGGAGAGCCTGGCGTTCGGGCTGGCCGGGCTGGATCTGACCAGCCTCGGCTCCCCGGCGAACTCCTCGGTCGAGGTCTCGATCGCGGGAGTGTCGGCCGGCACCGTGCCGGTGACCAGCGGCGCGGCGACCGTCTCGCTGACGGTGCCCACGTCCGTGGCCGGCGGCCAGCAGCTGGTCGTGGCCACGGCGTCGCCCAGCGGCACCACGGTCAGCTTCCCGGTGACGGTGAGCGCTGCCAGCCAGCCGGAGTCCCCGGTGACCGAGCCCCCGGTGACGGAGCCGCCGGTGACTGAGCCCCCGGTGACCGAGCCCCCGGTGACCGAGCCCCCGGTGACCGAGCCCCCGGTGACCAAGCCGCCGGCCAGGTCCAAGGTCACGGTGCTGGTGCGGGCGGTCAAGTCCGCGTCCGCGCTGCAGGTGGACGTGGACCCGAACCGCGGCAAGGGGTACTGGACCTTCCAGGTTCAGCGTCAGGCCACGGACGGGAAGTGGAAGCGCGTCGCCGACTACCGGACGGAGGGCTCGGACGAGGTCCGCACGCTGGATCTGCCCAAGGGCGCCTACCGGGTCGTCGTCCCGACGCAGTACGGCTACGAGGGGGCGACCTCGCAGAAGGTGACGCTGCACCGCTGAGCGTCCCTGTCAGGCACCTCCGTCAGTCAGGGCGGTTGCGGAGTCCCGGTCCGCACCGGGGCGAGCAGCCGCCCTGACTGCATGGCTCACCTCTGCCCGGGTGGTCCATGCCAGGCCAGCCGAGAGGGAAAGGGCCCCCGCGTGGCCGGGTCCGAGCCAGCCGGGCCGAGCCAGCCCGCCGAGCCAGCCCGCCGAGCCTGCGGCCCGCTGCGCCTAGGCCGAGGGGGCGAGCTTGAGGTCGAGTCGGACCACCGCGCCGCCATCCCGCCCGGTGTCCACGCTGATCGACCCGCCCGAGCGCTCGGCGACGCGCCGAGCGATGTCCAGGCCCAGCCCGGTCGATCCCGACTCCGACCGGCCGCGCGCGATCAGCCCTTCGTCAGTGATGCCCGGGCCGTCGTCGGCCACGCACAGCCATGCGGTCCGCCTGCCCGGGGCGGTCCCCACGGAGACCCGGAACGCCACCCCTTCGGCGGTGTGCGAGAAGACGTTGCCGATGAGCACGTCCAGCGCGTCGCCCACGTCGCGAGGGTCCGCGGCCACGGTCAGGGGGGTCGGCGGCGCGATCACGGTCATCTGCCGCTGCTGGTCCTCGGCGAGCACCGCCCAGAAGGCCGTGCGCTCGCGCGTGATCGCGCACAGGTCCGCTCGGGAGGCCAGAGTCTCGCGGACCGGCCGGCGCGCCTCGTGGATGAGCTCGTCGACCATCAGCTCCAGCCGGTCGACGTCGGCATGCAGCCGGCGACCGGACTCGGAGTCCGGCAGGGTCTCGGCATCCAGCCGAAGGGCTGCCACCGGGGTGCGCAGCCGGTGGGCCAGGTCCGCGACCTCCTCGCGGGCCAGCCCCAGCAGCACCACCAGCCGGTCGGCCAGCTGGTTCAGGGCGCGGCCGGCCCGGTCGATCTCGCGGATGTCGCTGGGCGGCACACGCGCGCTGAGGTCGCCGTCGGCCAGCAGGTCCGCGGTCCGGCTCAGGTCACCGATCGGACGCAGGAACGCTCGGGAGAGCAGCAGGCCCAGGCCGACCGAGAGCGTGAGCAGCAGCAGTCCCAGGGCCACCAGGACCAGCCGGGCCGACGTGACGGCGCTGGTCAGCTCGGCGTGGCTGACCGCGACCCGCAGCACGGCCTCGCCGTCCTCGGTGTAGATGGGGATGAGCAGGTCGCGACCTTGGTCGGACTCGGTGAAGAAGGCGCCGCGATCACGGGCCAGCAGGACGGCGTCGTCCATGGGCCGCAGGCTGCCGTAGACGGCTCCGCCGGACAGGTACAGCGTCGCCTGGCGCCCGGACTCCACGCTGAATCCGGCGAGCAGCGCGTCCAGGTCTCGGTGCTCGACCACGGGAACCCGGGAGACGACCGGCTGGACCTCCAGCACCACCTGGCGCTGGATGCGGTCCACGGCGAGATCCTCGACGACCACCATCAGCGGCAGGAGGAAGGCCAGCAGGACGGTCGAGGTGGAGGCCAGCAGCGTCAGCAGGATCCGCCTGCGCACCGCCTCACGGCTCCATGAGCTTCACGCCCACGCCGCGCACGGTGTGCAGGAACCGCGGCTCCTGGGCGGTCTCGCCGAGCTTGCGGCGCAGCCAGGACAGGTGCACGTCCACGGTCTTCTCCCCGCCCCCGTAGGAGACTCGCCACACCTCGGCGAGCAGCTGCCGCTTCGTGATGACCTCGCCGGGCCGGGCCATGAGGTAGGCCAGCAGGTCGAACTCGCGGGGGCTGAGCTCCAGCGGCACCCCGTCCAGGCTCGCGGTCCGCCCGCGGGTGTCCAGGTGCAGGGTCCCGACTAGCAGGTCGCCGTCCGGCTCGTTGGCCTGCGCCCGGCGCAGGACCGCGCGGATGCGCGCGTCCAGAGTGGTCGCGGAGAACGGCTTGATGACGTAGTCGTCGGCCCCGGCGTCCAGGGCGCGCACGACCGTCTCCTCCTCGTCGCGGGCGGTGGCGACGATCACCGGGGTGTCGCTGACCGCCCGGAGCATGCGCAGCAGCTCGACGCCGTCCAGGTCGGGCAGCCCGAGGTCCAGCACGACCAGCTCGGGGTCGTTGCTGATGGCCTGCTGGAGGCCCTGCAATGCGCTGGGCGCGGACTCCACCGCATGCCCGTGGTCGGTCAGGGCGTGGATCAGGGCCGAGCGGATGCCCGGGTCGTCCTCGACGACCAGCAGACGTGACATGCCCACCACGGTAGAGCGTGTCAGGGGGTGTGCAACGCAGGCACCCCGGCCCGGATGGCCGGCGACCGGGCCGAAACGGGCGGTCTTAGCCCGGTGTTAGTCAAGGTAGGGGGCACACTGTCCCCATGACGCGGCGCTGGATACCGGTAGCGATGTGGTGTCTCGTCGCCGGTGGTGCCGCTGTGGTGGGCCTGCTGGCGGTCTCCGCTGTGAAGGACGTCGTGGCCGACGACCCCGTCGAGGTGCTCTCCGCCGCCGACGTCGACCGGCTGCTCAGCCACCCCGACGAGGCCCTCGAGCCGCTGGCCACGATCGTGGCGCCGAGCCGCCGCGTGCTCGGCGAGGCCGCCCGCACGCAGCAGACCGACCAGCCGGCGGGCAGCCAGACCTCGCTTCAGCGGGCCAGGCTGGGCGGGTCGCAGGGGGAGCCGCGGCACTCCCGCGGCGAGGGCTCCGCCGCGGTGGCCCAGTCCGGCGGGAAGGTCGGAGCGAACGTCGTCCCCGGCTCGCACCCTTCGGAGTCTGCGTCCGCGTCTGCGTCGCAGGCCCCGTCCGAGTCGCCGTCCGACTCGGCGTCCGGCCCAGCCGCCGACCCCGAGTCTCCCTCGGAGTCGCCCGAGTCCTCACCGCCCCCCACTGAGTCTGCGGTACCGGGCCCATCGCCCAGCGACACGCCGTCCCCCAGCGCTGCGCCCACCCCCACCGCATCGCCGAGTGCCCCGAGCCCCACGCCGTCCGGCGACGGCTCGCCCACGCCTGTGCCGAGCGGCACCCCCACGAGTAGCACCCCGAGCGCGAGCTCGTCACCCGCCGCGAGCCCGAGCTCCAGCGCCAGCGCGGCTCCCTCGGCCAGCGCGCCCTCGTCGGTCACCGGTTCGCCCACCAGCAGCACGGGGCCGCGGGCGAGATAGCTGGGCGTCCGGTCGCCCAGGCCCGCAGCGCCGGGGTCATCAGTCCGGAGCCGACCGGTCCCAGGTCGGTGATGCTCCGTGTGGACCGCCGCGACCGGGTCGATCAGGCCGGCGTCGGCACGCCCTGATCGGACACCCCGCGGGTCCGCAGGCTCAGCGTCACCTTCAGGGTGGCGACCCACACCAGGCAGGCCATGAGCATGTGCACCGCGACCAGCGCCCACGGGACGCCGGAGAACCACTGGAGGTAGCCGACCGCTCCCTGGGCCACGGTGAGCACCAGCAGCGCGCGCACCCACCAGCGGGCGGCTGACGGGCCGTCGGTGATGCGCAGCGCCAGCCAGATGCCGACGAGCAGCCCGACGAACAGCAGGACCATGTCCGCGTGCAGCCAGGCCACGGTCCGCAGGTCGAACGGCAGGCGCTCGGTGGCGTCGGCGTCGCCGCCGTGCGGGCCCGTCCCGGTCACCAGCGTTCCCAGGAAGAGCACCACCGCACCGGTGGACAGCAGCGCCCAGCCCATCGCGCGCACCTCGGGCCGGACCAGCACCACGACCGGCCGGTCGCCGGGCTCGGCGCTGCGATGGACCAGCACGACGCAGCCGGCGATGACGGCCATCGAGAGTAGGAAGTGCGCGCCGACCGTCCCCGGATGCAGGCCGGTGAGCACGGTCACCCCGCCCAGCAGCGCCTGGGCGAACGTCCCGATGAGCGGGATCGCGGCCAGCCAGCGCAGCGGTGTGCGCACGGGCACGCCGGTCTCGCGCCAGCGCTTCTCCTGGCCCCGCAGGGCGACGAGCGCGGCGATCGCGAGCACGACCAGCACGATGGTCAGCGTGCGGTTGCCGAACTCGACGAGCTTGTGGAACGCCTCGGCCTGCCCGGCGACGGGGACCAGCGAGCCTGGCACGCACTCCGGCCAGGTGGGGCAGCCCAGGCCCGATCCGGTCAGCCGCACGAGGCCTCCGGTCACCACGATGCCTATCTGGGCGACCGCGTTGGCGACGAAGACCCCGTGGACCCTGGGGTCCACGGGACGGTGCCGGTCGATCAGGGACGGGGCGACCTCGGTCTGGGCGCTGGACACGGGCTCAGGGTAGTCGCGCCGCACGCAGCCCCGATCGCCGCGTCAGGGCACCGCAGATGTGCGGGGCTGCACGTGTAACGCCGGGCCGGGGGCCGGGAACATAGGAGCATGAGGCGCACCGCACTCCTGCTGACCATCGCCGCGGGCTTCCTGGCGGCCTGCGCGACGACCGGCGCCGGGGGTGCGGACCCCACCATGCCGGCGGGCACGCCCGGCTCGGCGTCCGCGGGCTCCGGCGACGAGCCGGTCGCCTCGGACATGGTCCGTCCGGTCGGCGGCGACCTGCGGATCGGCCAGCAGTGGCATCTGGTCGGCACGTTCCTGGGCTCGGTCGTGATGCCGGAGGGGCTCACCATCACCTTCGACGAGAAGTCCGTGTTCGGACCCGGCCCGGTCAACTCCTGGTTCGCCGACTACACGGCCTCAGCGGAGGGCTCGCTCACGCTGGGCGCCATGGCCAGCACCGCCATGGCCTCGACCGACGAGGCTCTGAACCGGGCCGAGAGCGTCTACTTCGCGCTGCTGGGCGCCGTCGACGGCTACACCGCGGTCGAGGGCGGGGAGCTGTACCTGTTCGACGGCCAGGCGAACACGCTGGTCTACTCGGTCGACCCGCCGGCCGACGATCCGCTGGTGATCTCCGAGGAGACCCAGGCGCTGGCCCAGGAGGTCGTCGGCCTGAGCGAAGCCCCGGCGAAGGCGACGGTCGAGGCCGCCGGCCACACCTTCCGGGTGGTCGCGCGGGATGGCGAGTCGCTGGCCGTGACCGACGACTACTCGACCACCCGCATCAACGTGACCGTCGAGAACGGCACGGTCACCGAGGCGACCGTCGGCTGAGCGGGCCCGGCGGACTCACTCCCAGCGGAAGGTGCGACCGGCCAGCACCACGCCGGCGACCGCCCACGCGAGCAGCACGAAGGGCGCCGCCCAAGGGATGCCCCCGGCCGCCGGGTCGAGCAGGCCGCGCAGCAGGTCGCCCAGGGCCGCCGAGGGCAGCAGCCCGAAGATCGTGTCCAGGGCAGCGGGCATCCGGTCGGTGGCGACCACCGTGCCGCCGGCCACGGCCAGCACCAGGAAGATCGCGTTGGCCACGGCCAGGGTGGCCTCGGCCCGCAGCAGGCCGGCCAGGGCGAAGCCCCAGGCGCCCAGGGCGGCGGTGCCCAGTGCCACCGCCAGCGCCAGCTCGGCCAGCGTCACGCCGCTGACGCTCCAGCCCAGCAGTGCCGCGGTCACGCCCAGGAGCACGAGCTGGACCACGACCACAGCGAACGTGGCCACGATCTTGCCGACCAGCAGCCCGGAGCGGCGCAGCGGAGTCGACCCGAGCAGCTTCAGCACGCCGGAGCGCCGCTCGAACCCGGTCGAGATCGCGGTGGCGGTGAACGCGCTGGACAGGATCGCCAGGGCCATGACGCCCGGCACCGCCTCGTCCAGCGTGACCACGTCGAAGCGGGTGACCAGGACCAGCGCCAGCACCGGGATGACCAGGGTGAGCAGCAGCTGCTCGCCGTTGCTCATCAGCAGCCGCCACTCCAGGCGCGACTGGGCCAGCCCGCGCCGGGTGGGCGAGGCAGCCCCGGGGGCGGGCGAGAGGTCCAGGGTGGTGCTCATCGGCGGGCCTGGCTGGGCGTGGTGAGCTCGAAGTACGCCTGCGAGAGGGTGGCGCCCTCGGTGGTCAGGGCGGTGGGCATCTCGCCGCGCGCGGCGCACCACGCCGTGACCTGGGCCACCGCCGCGGGGGTCACCGGCCCGCTGACCCGGTAGGAGCCGGGGGAGTCCTCGCTGGCGATGAAGTCGGACCCGAGGTCGGCGATCAGCCCGGTCAGCTCCAGCCCGGGGCGGGTTCGGAAGCGGATGCCGGGACGGTCCGACGTGAGATCGCTCACGCTGCCCTGGCCGACGACCCGACCGTGGTCGATGACCACCACATGGTCGGCCAGCGCCTGGGCCTCGTCGAGCAGGTGGGTGCTCATCACGATCGAGACCCCGGCGTCGCGCAGCTCCAGCAGGAACTGGCCCACGGACGCCCGGGCCGACGGGTCCATCCCCGCGGTCGGCTCGTCGAGGAAGACCAGCTCCGGGCGGCCGACCAGCGCGCAGGCCAGCGTGAGCTTCTGCTGCTCGCCGCCGGACAGGCGCCGGAACGGGGTGCGGGTCACGGCGGTCAGGCCCAGGCGCTCCATCAGCGCGTCGACCGGCAGCGGGTGGGCATAGAGCCGCGCCAGGTGCGCGAGCATGTCGCGAGCCCGCAGGGCCGGCCACACGCCACCGGCCTGCAGCATGACCCCGACCCGCGGCGCCAGCTCGCCGGCCTGGCCGATCGGGTCGCGGCCGAGCACTCGGACCTGGCCGGCGTGCGGGGCGCGGAACCCCTCGGCGGTCTCGATGGTGGTGGTCTTGCCGGCCCCGTTGGGCCCCAGCACGACGGTCAGCGCCCCGGCCGGCGCGTCCATGCACAGCTGGTCGACCACGGTCCGGCCGTCGTACCGCATGGTGAGGTCGCGGACCTCGACGGCGGACGGCGGCACGGACGCAGTGTAGGCCGTGGCGGGGCGCGGTCGGTCCGAGCGCCTCCCCAGCGGTCGCCGATACCGCCCACGCGGAAGCGGGTTCCGCCCGGTATGGGTGGGTTCGGCAGCACGGGAGGCTGGTTGGCGCTTTCCCGGAAATAGGCAACAATGGGGTTGTGGAAATCAGCCGTGGAGCCCAGGAACGGGTGGCGCGCACGCTGCTCGCGAGCGGTGCGTCCACGGTCGCGGAATTGGCCGAGCGACTGGACCTGACCGGGGCGGCGGTGCGCAAGCATCTCGACGAGCTGGTCGAGGCCGGTCTGGTCGACTGCACCGAGCGTCCGCCGTACGGGCCGGAGAAGCGCCGCGGCCGAGGCCGCCCGGCGCGCTTCTTCCACCTCTCGCCGGAGGGTCGGCGCCGCTTCGAGACCGGATACCAGGATCTCGCCGTCGGCGCCCTGCGGTTCCTGGCCGACCACGACGGCGACGACGCCGTCATGGAGTTCGCCCGGCAGCGCGTCTCGACGATGGAGCGCGAGTTCGACGACGTGCTGGCCCTGTGCGACATCCCCGGCCAGCGGGTCGAGGAGCTCGCCCAGGCGCTGACCACCGCGGGCTACGCTGCGGTCGTCGTGCCCGCGGGCAGCGGCGTGCAGCTGTGCCAGCACAACTGCCCGATCGCCCATGTGGCCGAGGAGTTCCCGCAGTTCTGCGAGGCCGAGACCGAGGCGTTCGGCCGCCTGCTCGGGACCCACGTGATGCGCCTGGCGACCCTGGCGCACGGCGACGGCGTGTGCACCACCCACGTCCCCAGCGTCCGCAGCGACGCGCACCCCGCGGCCTTCCCGGCCGCGAACCCCGAAGGAAGGTCGATCGCGTGACCGTGAACACCGAGCAGCTCGAGGGCCTGGGCACCTACGAGTACGGCTGGTCGGATCCCGACCTGGCCGGCGCCTCCGCGCGCCGCGGCCTGTCCGAGGAGGTCGTGCGCGACATCTCGGCCCGGAAGGGCGAGCCCGACTGGATGCTGCAGATGCGCCTCAAGGGCCTGCGGCTGTTCGAGAAGAAGCCGCTGCCCACGTGGGGCTCGGACCTGTCGGGCATCGACTTCGACAACATCAAGTACTTCGTGCGCTCCACCGAGAAGCAGGC
>CAYQMN010000035.1:0-12655 GCA_964418695.1 uncultured Bifidobacteriaceae bacterium
TACAGCGGGTTCTCGTAGCGCATGTCGATGACGCCGGTGCCGATCTCGATGCGGCTGGTGCGCGCGCCCACCGCGGCCAGCAGCGGGAACGGCGAGGACAGCTGGCGGGCGTAGTGGTGCACGCGGAAGAACGCACCGTCGGCACCGAGCTCCTCGGCCGCCACCGCCAGGTCGATCGACTGGTGCAGGACATCGCGGGCCGACCTGGTCTTGGAGTATGGCGACTCCGACCAGTGACCGAACGACAGGAATCCGATGCGCTTCATAGACAGTTCAACCATCGAGGGCCGGTGAGATTCCCGGGGGCCGCCGCGCGCGAGCGGTTGCGGGTTCGCGGCGAGCGGTTAGCGTTCTTCGAGTCCGGCAGACCGACGAAGGAGATCACCATGGGAATCACCGACAAGGTGCAGAACGAGGCAGAGAAGCTGGTCGGCAAGGCCAAGGAGGCCTTCGGCTCTGCGACTGACAACCGCGATCTCGAGGCCGAGGGCAAGGCCGACCAGGCCGAGGGCGGCATCAAGAACGCGGGCGAGAAGATCAAGGACGCCGCGTCCGACACCAAGGACGCCGCGAAGGACGCCCTGGGCTGACCTCACCCCACACGCGCGATCGGGCCCCCCAGCACTTCGGTGTCGGGGGGCCTGATCTTCGGGGGTCGCGGTCGGCCAACGTCGATCCCCTGAGAGCCTGGGTGCCGCCCGTGGCCGGAGTGCGCGGGGCGGCCGAGGCGCTTCGGCCCCTTCGACCACGACCGTCGCCGCCGCTTGCGCGGTGCGGATGAGGGTCCGCAGCGCCCGACCCGGGCTCGTTCGGGCGCTGTCGGCACGACTCGCGCTGTCGGCGGAGGTCTCCTGCTAGGCGCCATGGCGGCCGGCGCCGTCGGCGAACCGGCCCGCGCCCCGCATGGCCTCCAACAGGACCTGCGAGCCGCGCCGCCACTCGGTCGCCAGCGCCTCGGGCAACGGCAGCCCGGCGACCTCGTAGGCAGCCAGTCGGTCCGCGCGCAGCCCGGCCTGAGGGAACGCCGCGAGCTGCTGTGCCAGCTCGATCGCCTCGGCCAGCGCCTGACCGGGGGCGCTCACTCGGTTGACCAGACCGATCGCCAGGGCCTCGTCCGCCGCGACCACACGTCCGGTGAGGATCAGGTCGAGCGCGCGCGACCGGCCGATCAGCGCCGGCAGGCGCACAGTCCCACCGTCGATCAGCGGCACTCCCCACCGACGGCTGAAGACGCCGAGGACGGCCCCCGGATCGGCGACCCGCAGGTCGCACCAGAGCGCCAGCTCGAGGCCGCCGGCCACGGCATGTCCGTCGATCGCGGCGATCACCGGCTTGCCCAGCAGCAGCCGGGTCGGGCCCATCGGCGCCGGCCCGGCCACCGAGGGCGGCTCGGCGCGCATCGTCCCGGCCGCGACCGCGTGCAGGTCGGCCCCGGCGCAGAACGTCCCGCCCGCTCCGGCGAGCACTGCGACGTCGGACGCAGGGTCGGCGTCGAAGGCCTCGAACGCCTCGAACAGGTCACGGGCGTGCTCGGTGTCGACGGCGTTGCGCACCTCGGGCCGGTCGATGGTCACGACCGTGACCGGTCCACGCCGCTCCACCCGGATCGTCATGGGCAAGGCCTACCACGGGCGCTGCCGGCGGCGGGGCGGCGCGAGAACTCCGTGGCGAGAACCCGACACGGGTGTCCAGTCTCGGGCACCGCCTGTCGGGCAACGACCACGGAACCGGTGTCCTCGCGGGCCCCTGGCCCACAGCGGGGCCGCTGGTCTCGACCGGCTCGACCGGCGCTGTGGGACCGACCGGCGGCGTTGGAGGCTCGTCCGCCGCGAGTCGGAGCGACCCGCGGGATCAGGCCGTGCTGGGCTCCTCCCACAGGTTGATGCCGCCCTCGACCGCGTGCGCATCGATGGCCGCGAGCTCCTCGTCGGAGAAGTCCAGGCCCTCGACCGCCCTCAGCGAGTCCTCCAGCTGCTCGACGCTCGACGCTCCGATCAGCGCCGTGGTCACCCGCGGGTCGCGCAGCACCCAGGCGATCGCCATCTGCGCCAGCGTCTGCCCCCGCTGCTCGGCGATGGAGTGCAGGCAGCGGATGTGCTCCAGGTTCTCCTCGGTGAGCAGCGTCGGAGCCAGGCTCTTGCCCTGGGCGGCACGGGAGTCCTGCGGGATCCCGCCGAGGTAGCGCGAGGTGAGCATCCCTTGGGCCAGCGCCGAGAAGCCGATGCAGCCCACGCCGTGGTCGCCGAGGACGTCCAGCAGGTCGTCCTCGATCCAGCGGTTGAGCATCGAGTACGACGGCTGATGGATCAGCAGCGGCGTGCCCAGCTCGCGCAGGATCGCCAGTGCCTCGGTGGTCCGCTCCGCCGAGTAGGACGAGATGCCCACGTACCGCGCCTTGCCCTGGCGCACGGCCGCGTCCAGGGCGCCCATCGTCTCCTCGAGCGGGGTCGAGGGGTCGAAGCGGTGGTGGTAGAAGATGTCGACGTAGTCCACGCGCAGCCGGCGCAGCGACTGCTCCAGCGAGCCGAGCAGGTACTTGCGCGAGCCCAGGTCGCCGTACGGCCCGGGCCACATGTCCCAGCCGGCCTTCGTCGAGAGCACCAGCTCCTCACGGTGCCGGGCGAAGTCCTCGGACAGGATCCTGCCCACATTGATCTCGGCGGAGCCGTAGGGCGGCCCGTAGTTGTTGGCCAGGTCGAAGTGGGTCACGCCCAGGTCGAACGCGCGGCGCAGGATGTCGCGCTGACGCTGGATCGGGGTGTCGTCGCCGAAGTTGTGCCAGCAGCCCAGCGAGATCAGGGGCAGCTTCAGGCCGCTGCGGCCGCACCGGCGATAGGGCATGCGCTCGTAGCGGTCGGCCGCCGCCAGGTAGAGGTCCAGCTCGGGGATGGTCGTCTCCTTCCACGACGGCCGCCCGGTCAGCGGCGGCCCGCCCACCCTGGCACAACCGGGCTCGGCGCGACCACCGCGACGCGACCTGCGCGGATCGCCCACCAGTGTCCGTTCAACGCAGGTCGATGTCCGTTCTCCGCAGGTCGGCGTGCAAGGGGTCAGAGCACCGCTGGGTCGAGGTCCAGCGTGAGTCGGTCGGCGGCCCGCAGGAGGGCGAGCATCGGGGCGACCTTGGGCAGCTCGCGCGTGAGGAAGTACCGCGCCGCCGCGCGCTTGCCCTCGTAGGGCGCTCCGAAGCGGCCGCGGGCGACGCACCACTGGTCCAGCCAGAGCCACGCGACCACCACGTGCCCGACAGCCTCCAGGTAGGCCGTCGCGTCGGCCAGGATCAGCGCCGGGTCGTCGAGCGCGCCGAGAGCCAGGGTCGTGCGGCCCAGGTCGTCAGCTGCCGCAGAAAGCGCCGCCGCGAAGGTCGCGCCCTCGTCGTCGAGCCCGGCGGCCCGACCCGCGGTCGCCTGTATCCGTGCGAGCAGCAGACGCAGCGCCGCCCCGCCGTCGAGCAGCACCTTGCGCCCCAGCAGGTCCATCGCCTGGATGCCGTGGGTGCCCTCGTGGATCGGGTTCAGGCGGTTGTCGCGGTAGTGCTGCTCCACGTCGAAGTCGCGGGTGTAGCCGGCGCCGCCAAGCACCTGGATCGCCAGGTCGTTGGCCACGACGCACCACTGCGACGGCCAGCTCTTGACGATCGGCGTGAGCAGCCCGAGCAGCGCGTCGGCCTCCTCGCGGTCGCCCGCGTCCGGCGCCGAGCGCGCGTCGTCGACCAGCCGCGCGCAGTACAGCACCAGCGCCAGAGCACCCTCGGCGTAGGACTTCTGGGCCAGCAGCATCCGGCGCACGTCCGGGTGCTCGACCAGCGGGACCTGCGGCTCGGTCTGCGGCGCGCCGACCGGCCGGCCCTGCAGCCGCTCGCGCGCGTAGGCCAGAGACTTCAGGTACCCGGTGCAGCCCAGGGCCGTCGCCCCGAGCCCGACGCCGATCCGCGCGTCGTTCATCATCGCGAACATCGCCGGCAGTCCGCGGCTCTCCTGGCCCACGAGGTACCCGACCGCCCCCGGCCGCCCGCCCGGCGTGAACGCCCCGTCGCCCAGGACCGGCGCGGTGTTCACCGTGCCGCGGAACCCCATCTTGTGGTTGATCCCCGCGAGCATGACGTCGTTGCGCTCCCCCACCTCGCCGTCCGGACCGACCAGGTGCTTGGGCACGATGAACAGCGAGATCCCGCGGGTGCCGGCCGGCGCGCCAGGGGTCCGCGCGAGCACCATGTGGACGATGTTCTCCGCGAGCTCGTGGTCCCCGCCGGAGATCCACATCTTGCGACCGAACAGTCGGTAGGTGCCGTCCGGCTGCGGCTCGGCGCGGGTCGTGATGTCGGCCAGGTTCGAGCCGGCCTGCGGCTCGGACAGCGCCATCGTGCCGAAGAACCGCCCCTGCGACATCGGCTCGGCGAACTGCGCCACCTGCTCGGGCGATCCGTGGGTGCGGATCAGGTGCGCGGCGCCCATGGTGAGCAGCACGTACCCGGTGGTGGCCACGTTCGCGGCGTGGAACCAGCTCATGCAGGCGCTGAACACGCTGAACGGCAGTTGGTCTCCACCGTCGCCCTCGTCGAGCGGGGCGGTGAGGAATCCGGCGTCGATGAAGGCGCGCACGGCCGGCGCGACCTGTGGGACAAGCGTCACGGTGCGCCCGTCGAAGGTGGGCTCGGTCAGGTCGGCGGCCCGGTTGTGCGGGGCGAAGCTCTTGGTGGCGATCTGCTCGGCCAGGTCCAGGACTGCGTCGACAGTCCCGCGGGAGTGCTCGGCGAACCGCTCGCGCCCGAACAGGGCGTCGGTCCCCAGCCAGTCGTGCAGGAGGAAGTCCAGGCTCGCGCGGGACATGATCTGACTCATCGACGCCTCCGGTGCAGGGATGGGCCCGGCGGCGCAGCGCTGGCGACGGGCCAGGGACGGCCGCGCCCAGCCTGCCATGGGGGGCCGACATGCGGGCCTACGGCGGTGATGCGGAACCTCGCCGAGTGCCTCGGCGGAAGTCGGCGGACCCCCCGGCCAGCCGGTGACGGACGTGCCGCCGGGAGTACCGTCGAAGACGGAGGCGATGAGAATGAAGGCAGCAGTAGTTCCCCAGTTCGGCGCACCGCTGGAGATCGTGGACGTCGAGGTTCCCGAGCCGCAGGCCGGCCAGGTGCTCGTCCGGATCGAGTTCAGCGGGCTGTGTCACACCGACATCCACGCGGCTCACGGCGACTGGCCGGTGAAGCCGAAGATGCCGCTCATCCCGGGCCACGAAGGGGTCGGGATCATCGAGGCGCTCGGCGAAGGGGTGGATCACCTGGCGGTCGGCGATCGGGTCGCGCTGCCCTGGCTGGGCCACGCGTGCGGCCGGTGCCGCTACTGCATCGGCGGCCACGAGACGTACTGCACCGCCCCGCAGTACATGGGCTACACGATCGACGGCGGGTACGCCGAGTACACGATCGGCTACGCCAGCCACGTCCTGCCCGTCCCCGAGGGGGTCAGCCCCTTCGACGCCGCGCCGATCACGTGCGCCGGCGTCACGACCTACGCCGCGCTCAAGGCCGCCGGAATCACCCCGGCCGAGAACGTGATGGTCGTCGGGATCGGCGGTCTGGGCCACCTCGGCCTGCAGTACGGGCGGGTCATGGGTGGGCGCACCATCGCGGTCGACGTGGAGGACGCCAAGCTCTCGCTGGCCGAGGATCTCGGCGCGGACGTGGTGGTCGACGCGCGCGGCGACCAGGCCAAGCAGATCGCGGACGCGGGCGGCGCGGACGTCGCCCTGGTGACCGTGCCGTCGCCCGCAGCCATGCGCGCTGCGGCTGAGGCGCTCAACCCGACCGGTCGACTGGTCCTGGTGGGCCTGCCGGCGGACAACCAGCTGACGCTGCCGGTCTTCGAGACCGTGCTGCGCGGCATCCGCGTGGTGGGCTCGCTGGTCGGCACCCGCAACGACCTGTCGGAGTGCTTCGCACTGCATGCCGCGGGCCGCACCCGGGTGGTGGCCGAGACGCGCGAGCTCGACGACGTGAACGCGTGCTTCGACGAGGTGCTCGCCGGGAAGGTGCCGGCGCGGCTGGTCTTCCAGATGTCCTGACGGGACGCCGCCGGGCCGGCCGGGGCTGAGGACAGTCAGGCCGGTCCACGCGGGTCGCCCCCGCCGCCGGTCGAACCAGGCGACCTGGTCGAACCAGTCGAACTGGTCGAAGCGGTCAAACTCGTCGAAGCGGTCGAAGCGGTCGAAGCGGTCGAAGCGGTCGAAGCGGTCGAGCGGTCGAGACGAACGCGGCCCCCGTCGGTTCGAGACCAACACGGCCCCGCGCCGCTCAGTCCACGTCGCGGCGGGCCAGCAGGGTCGCGGCGATCCCGAGGAGCAGCACCACCGTCACGACCAGGACCCCCATCGCTCGGCCGGCCGTGATGAACACCACCGCCGACGTGTCGGTGGTCAGCTCACCGTCCATCCCGTAGGCCTCACGGTCGTTGAGGATCCAGTTCATGCCGTTCTCCAGCCACGCGGAGATGTTGGTGTGCACCATCCACTGGCCGCCCCACTTCCACACCACACCGAGGATCGGGCCGACGATGGCCAACAGTGCCACCGTCGCGCCGATCGCCCAGCCGGTGCTGCGCGCCGCCATCGCCACGCCGTAGCCGCCGGCGGCGGCCAGGACCCCCAGGGGCAGCCAGCGCTTGGCGATCTCGAGGCCGTCCGCCGGGTCGGCCCTGGCGATGTACGAGTCGGGGGGCAGCTGCACGGCGGGGTCCAGCCCATGGACCGACGCGATCAGCGAGGCCACGGCCCACGCGATCCCCAGGACGATCGCGGTGAGCCCCAGCGCCAGCACGAGCAGGACGCCCAGCCGCGCGAGGAACACGCGCAGGCGCCGTGGCTCCCAGCTCAGCAGCAGGCCCATCGTGCGGGCACCCCAGTCGGCGCCCCCGGCCGAGGCACCCACCATGAGGGCCACGACGCAGGCCAGCCCGCCGGCGATCATGATCAGCGACTCCAGGTCCTGGGAGGTGAAGGGCGCGGGGTTCACCCGCCAGATCGCGTTGGCGGCGGCGTCCTCTGGGCTCGGCTTCCAGCACATGCCGGCCCGTTCTTCCTCGGGGATGTTGGGGTCGGACATGCACTCGTCGTAGTACTGCTGCTGCTCGGTCATGAAGGAGGCCGCGGCCTGGTCGATGTCGGCCTGTGTCGCCGGACCTGTGTTCACGAAGATCAGGACGCTGATGGCCAGCAGCGCCAGGACCGTCAGCCCGCTGAGCCACCACACCGAGCGCCGAGACGTGGCCCGCCGGATCTCGGCCCGCAGCAGCCGCCGCCAGCTGGGCGCCGAGACGGCTCCCCGGCCCTCTGCCTGCGCGGGCTGGATGGCCGTGGTCATGACGCCTCCTCCTGCTCGGTCAGGTCCAGGAAGGCCCGTTCCAGGTCGGGACTCGCGGAGGTGATCTCGCTGGCCCAGATCCCCGCCGAGGCGAGCACCTGGTTCACCTGCGACCCCGAACCGTGCTCGACCACGAGCCGGTCCGGGGCCGTCAGGGACGCCGCGATCCCCCGCGCGGCCAGCGCGGCGACCGCCTGCTGTGGGTCGGCGGTGTCCACCTTGACCGCCACCTTCGGGCCTCCACTGGCCCGGGCCAGCACCTCGGCCACCGACCCGGACGTGACCAGCGAGCCACGCTTGAGGATCGTGACCCCGTCGCAGACCGACTCGATCTCGGCCAGCAGGTGGCTGGACAGGAAGACCGTCGTCTGGCCGTCGGAGCCCAGCGCGCGGATCAGCTCGCGGACCTCGACCATGCCGGCCGGGTCCAGGCCGTTGGTCGGCTCGTCGAGGATCAGCAGCTTCGGCGACTTGAGCATCGCCGCGGCGATCCCCAGCCGCTGGCGCATGCCCAGCGAGTAGCCCTTGACCCGGTCGTCGGCCCGCTCCGTGAGGCCCACCTGCTCCAGCAGCTCGTCGACCCGGGTCCCGGGGAGCCCCGCCAGGTCGGCCAGGATGCGCAGGTTGCGGCGGCCGGAGAACCCCGGGAACAGCTGCGGGGACTCGACCAGCGCCCCGACCGAGCCCACCACCGCAGCGAGATGTCGCGGCACCTCGCTGCCCAGGACGCGAACCTGGCCTGAGTCAGGGCGGACCAGGCCCAGCAGGATGCGGATGGTGGTGGTCTTGCCCGACCCGTTGGGGCCGAGGAAGCCGTGCACACCGCCCGCCGGCAGCTCCAGGGTCAGGTTGTCCACGGCGGTCACCCGGCCGCGCCGCGACCGATAGGACTTGGTGACGCTCTCCAGCTCGATGACCAACGGTTCCCCCTGACGGCTGCGCGGCGTGGGCCGCGTCATGGGCGTCACCGTAGACCCAGGGTCCGACACTTCCTGATGCGCCCGGCCGAGTCGCGCGGCGGCCGACGCGGGAGACGCCGGCCCGCGGTTACAGCGCCGAGCCGGCGGTCCAGTCCTCCCAGGCGACGTTCCACTGGGTCAGCCCGTTGCCGGGCTCGAGGGGGCGCTTGGAGTTCACGATCGTGACCAGGTCGCCGACCCGGGAGCGCTCGAACAGCCACTTCGCGTTCTCGATGCTCATCCCCACGCAGCCGTGACTGACGTTCGCGTGCCCTTGCGAGTCGACCGACCAGGGCGCGGCATGCACGAACTCGCCGGTCTTGGTCATGCGCATCGCGTACTTGACGTCGAGGTTGTAGTACTCGGCGCTGCCGGGGCGGATGCCGGTGGTCTCGGCGTCCATCCGCGTGGCCTCCAGCTTCTCGGAGATCACACGCGTGCCGCCGCGGGTGCGGAAGCCCTCCTTGCCCGTGGTCACGGGGATGGTCCGGGCCAGCTTCCCGTTGATGGTCACCGTCATCTCGTGGGTGCTCACGTCCACCACGGAGATCACTGAGCGGCCGATCGTGAAGTCCACCGTCCGATCCCGGGTGCCCCACACGCCGTCGTCGATCGGCACTCCGGTCAGCGCCGCGCGCACGCTGACCTTGGTCTTGGCCGGCCAGTAGTCGCGCGGGCGGTACTGGACCTGGGTGGGCGAGACCCAGCTCCACGAGCCCTCGGCCGGCTCGGACGAGGTCACGGTCAGACTGCGCTCGACCGCGGCCCGGTGCTGGTCGGCGACCGGCGAGGTGAACGTGACGAGGATGGGCATGCCCACGCCGACCGTGGCCCCGTCGCGTGGGGAGATCAGGGCGCGGAAGTCCGTGGCGTTCTCGACGGTGGTAATCCTTGCGGTGCGGCTGACCGGCTCGGCGTCGCCGCCGCCGCCCACCATGCGTGCGCGCACCTTGTAGGTGGTGCCCGGCGCCAGGGCGTCGGTGCTGGTCCAGTGCCGGTGGTCGTCGCTGAGGGTTCCGCCGACCTTCGAGCCGTTCGGGGCGGTCACGGTCACCTTCCTCAGAGTGCCCTGGACCGCGTTCACCACGATCGGCTGATCGGGCCGCCAGCGCGTGGCGGGAGCGTCGTCGGCCACCGTCAGCGACGGCTCCTCGGCGGCTGGACCGCGACTCGTGTCCGGGTCGGTGCTGATCTGGGCGGCCGGGATCTCGCCACCGTGGGCCGCGGCGCTGCAGCCGGTCAGCATCGAGGCAGCCACCGCGATGGCGGCCATCAGCGCGAGGGGCGCGCGGGCCCTCGACCTGTCCACGAGACCTCCTGGGGTGGCTTGGTCAGGAACTGTCCTACCCCATTCGCCGCCGCACCCACTCCCGGTTTCGATGTGCGATGCGCGACAGCGCCGATCGTCCTCCTCGGATCCGCGGATTCCGGGCAGGCGCACCGGTGCGCCGCTGCGGAGGCCGCGCGCCGGGCTGCGGGCCGGTTCGGTCGCTACCCGTTCGGGATACGGTCCGCGCATGGCCTTGCGACACGCGATCCTGGCGGCGCTGGTCCGCGGGGAGTCCTCCGGCTACGACCTGGCCAAGGCCTTCGACGTGACCGTCGCCAACTACTGGACCGCGACGCCGCAGCAGCTCTACCGCGAGCTGGACCGGATGTCGCAGGACGGCCTGGTGGCCGCGCGGGTCGTGGTCCAGGAGAAGCGGCCGAACAAGCGCCTGTTCACCCTCACCGACGAAGGCCGGGCGCAGCTGCGGGCGTTCGTGGCCGAGGAGCCCCGGCCGACCGCGATCCGCGACGAGCTGCTGGTGCAGATCGAGGCGATGCAGCCCGCGGACCGGCCGGTGGTGTGCGGGCATGTGCGCGCGAAGCTCGCCGCCTCGCGGCACAAGCTCTCCGGATACGAGCGCGTGCGCGACTTCCTCCTCGCCGGGCGCACGCAGGCCGAGCACCTCGCGGCGGGCGACGATCTCGGCCAGTACCTCACGCTGGCCCGCGGGATCAGCTTCGAGCAGGAGAACATCCGCTGGTGCGGCTTCGTCCTGCGCGCGCTGGGCGATCCGGACGAGGACACGTTGTCAGTCCAAGGGCCATCCGATGACCTCTGGACTGACAACCGCCGGGCTGATGGGGCTACTTGGTGAGGGTGTCCACGAAGGTGACGCTCTCCTTGGAGATCCGCGCGCGGGCCTTGTCGTGGGAGATCGTCGGCTGGCCGTCGCCGGGCTGCGGGCCGTAGTCGCCGAACTGCGAGTGGACCGCACCCTGGATCGCCACGAACCTCGCGCCCTGCGGCAGGTTGAGCTTGGAGGCGTCGATGTCGCTGGGCGTGGCCAGGCCGTCCAGCGTCCCCGAGATGCTCAGGACCTGCGCGGTCAGCGACCCGCTGATGTCACTGCCCGGGTACGACGCGTACAGCAGAAGCCCGACGACCCGGCGCTCGCCGGTGTCGGCGCGATCGGCCTGGATGCTGGCCACCGTCCCGCCCAGGCTGTGGCCGCCGACCACCCAGCGGTTGATGGAGGGGTACGCGTCGCGGACGTCGGCGAAGGCGGGGATCGCGAGGAACCCGATGCCCAGCGGCTGCTTGACGATGACGACCAGATGGCCGGCCTGCGCCAGCGGGCGCAGCACCGCGGCGTACGCCCTCGCCTCGACCTTCGCGCCGGGCTGGAACACCACGCCGGTCTTCGAAGGCTGCTCGGGCTCCAGCACGATCCGGGTCGCCGACTCGGTGACGGTGACCCCGCCGCCGGACTCCATCGCGCCGATCGCCGGCTCCTGCGCGGTGAACGGGCACAGCCACCAGACCGCGGCCAGCCAGCCGACCATGAGCACCCGCAGGAGCATCGCCGCGACGAACCGCAGTGGGCCCCGCCGCGGTCCGCCGTCGCGGTTGCGCCACAGGATCAGCAGCGACCCGGCGGCCGTGACGGCCAGCACGATCGCGTAGGCCGGATGACCGTGGACCACCGCGCCGAGCTGGGTGACCAGCGCCCAGCCGACCAGCACCAGCCCCGCGACCGCCAGCACTCGCGAGATCCACGTCATGGCCAAGGATGCTAGTCAGCCCGTCCGACACCGGTGGTCCGGCACTCGTCCTCCCACGAGGTGCCGGAGGCGGACCGTGCGAGCCGACCCAGCGCCGCGGCTGGGCGCAGAGCGTGGCCGAACGCGAGCAGGGGGCGCTCGCGCCCGGCGCACTCGTTCCGCCTACGACACCTGCTGGATCACGACCAGGGAGCGGGGCTCCAGCTCGAGCGATGACCCTGCCCGGACCCGCGCGTGTCGCTTGGGCCCAGGCCATACTGCCGTGTCGAACACCTGCTGCCAGCGCAACCGCCGCTTGCGCCCCGGCACCTGGCACGTCGCGGGCAGCTCGGAGGCGTTGAAGAACAGGGCGAACGACGAGTCGGTCAGCCGCTGGCCGTACTTGTCGCGCTCGGCCAGCGCCGAGCCGTTGAGCACCACGGTGAGGGTCTTGGCGTACCCCACCTGCCAGTCCTCGTGGGTCATCGGCTCGCCGTTCGGCTGCAGCCAGGAGATGTCGGGCACCTCATCCCACGCCCGGATGGGCCGGCCCTCGAAGAACCGCTTGCGCCGGAAGATGGGGTGCCGACGGCGCAGCGCGACGAGCATCCGGGTGAAGTCGAGCATGTGCTGGTCGACACGCGCCCAGTCCATCCAGGTGATCTCGTTGTCCTGGCAGTACCCGTTGTTGTTGCCGCCCTGGGTCCGGCCGATCTCGTCGCCGTGGGCGATCATCGGCACGCCCTGGCTGAGCAGGAGCGTCGCCATCATGTTGCGCTGCTGGCGGGCGCGCAGGGCGAGCACCTCCGGGTTGCGGGTGGGGCCCTCCTCACCGCAGTTCCAGGAGCGGTTGTGCGACTCCCCGTCGCGATTGTCCTCGCCGTTGTCGAAGTTGCGCTTCTCGTTGTACGAGACCAGGTCGCGCAGCGTGAACCCGTCGTGCGCGGTGACGAAGTTGATCGATGCCGAGGGGCTGCGGCCGTCGTCGAGATAGAGGTCCGACGAGCCGGTGAACCGCGACGCGAAGTCCGGCAGCGCGGCCGGCTCGCCGCGCCAGTAGTCCCGCGAGGTGTCGCGGTACTGGCCGTTCCACTCGGTCCACAGCGGGGGGAAGTTGCCCACCTGGTAGCCGCCCTCGCCGAGGTCCCACGGCTCGGCGATCAGCTTGGTCTGGGAGACGATCGGATCCTGCTGGACCAGGTCGAAGAACGTGGCCAGCCGGTCCACCTCGTGGAACTCACGGGCCAGCGTCGCGGCCAGGTCGAACCGGAACCCGTCGACGTGCATCTCGGTGACCCAGTAGCGCAGC
>CAYQMN010000036.1:0-11415 GCA_964418695.1 uncultured Bifidobacteriaceae bacterium
ATCATCAGCCGGGTCAGCGAGTTGTGGATGCCGCCGCGCAGGCCCGAGGTCTCGGCGCGCGGCACGTCCACCGTGCGGTCCTTCGCGTGGTACATGTACACCGTCCCCGCGGGCATCCGGTGGCTCACGATCGCCCGGGCGACCACCACGCCGTTGCGGTTGTACGCCTCGATCCAGTCGTTGTCCTTGACCCCGACCTGGTCGGCGTCCTGCGGGCTCATCCAGATCTCCGGGCCGCCCCGGGACAGGCTGAGCATGAACAGGTTGTCCTGGTACTCCGAGTGGATCGACCACTTCGAGTGCGGGGTCAGGTAGCGCACGGTCACCTCCTTGCCCGCGCCGGTGCCCTGGTCGCCGTACAGGCGGTGCATGTTCAGCGGCGGGCGGAACGTGGGCAGCTGCTCGCCGATCTCGGTCATCCAGTCGTGGTCGAGGAAGAAGTGCTGGCGACCGGTCAGCGTGTGCCAGGGCTTGAGGTGCTCGACGTTGATCGCGAACGCGGTGTAGCGCCGGCCGCCGTGCTCGGAGCCGGACCACTCGGGGCTGGTGATGACCGGCACCGGACGGGCCTGGGTGTCGGCGAACGTGATCCGCTTGCCCTCGTGCTCCTCGGCCAGGAACGCCATGCGCTGGCCGGTCCGGGCCTCCAGGTTCTTGAACCCCTCGACCGCGACCCGACCGTTGGTGGTTCCGGACAGGGTCAGGATCGCCTCGCAGGCCTGCACGTCGGTGACCAATGCCGGGCGGCCGGCGGCCGGGCCCTCGGCGATCACCCCGTTGACCCGGGCCAGCGTCTCGACCTCCGGGGCGGTGTTGACCGCCACCCCCTTCTGCATCGTGCCGGCGGTGTCCAGCAGCGGGCCGAGGGCGCCCATCTTCGCGCCGATCGCGGTGTAGTCGCGCTCGACCTCGATCAGCTTCGGGGCGGTCTTGCCCGGGATCAGCTCGACCTCGCCGGCCTTCCAGTCGCGCACGACGCCACCGGGGACCGCGAGCTCGTCGGGAGTGTCGTGGGTCAGCGGGATCGCCATGACGTCGTGCTCGACGCCCAGGTGCCCGGGCGCCAGGGCCGACACGCTGCGGCCCAGCGACTGGAAGATGTCGTAGTCGCTGCGGGTCTCCCAGGGCGGGTCGATCGCCGGGGTGAAGGCGTGCACGTAGGGGTGCATGTCGGTGCTGGACAGGTCGTGCTTCTCGTACCACGTCGCCGCGGGCAGCAGGATGTCGCCGAACAGGCCGGTCGAGGTCATCCGGAAGTCGATGCTGACCACCAGGTCGAGCTTGCCGACCGGCCCCTCGCGCCACTGCACCGACTGCGGGCGCTCGCCCTCGTCGAGCTCGTCGGCGCGCACCGCGTGGTCGGTGCCGAGCAAGTGCTTGAGGAAGTACTCGTTGCCCTTCGAGGACGAGCCCAGCAGGTTGGCCCGCCAGATGGTGAGCACCCGCGGCCAGTTCTCCGGGGCGTCGGGATCCTCCACGGCGAACCGCAGCCGACCGGCCTTGAGCTCCTCGGTGATGTGCTGCGCGACCGGGACGCCGGCGGCCCGCGCCGCCGCGGTGATCTCCAGCGGGTTGCGGTCGAACGACGGGAACGAGGGCATCCAGCCGGAGCGGGCCGACTGGGCGAGGGTGTCGATCATCGTCTGGCCGGCGAACCGGCCCTCGCCCAGCGGCGAGGCGAGCAGGTCGGCGCCCAGCTTGTCGTAGCGCCATTGGTCGCTCTGCACGTACCAGAACGCGGTGCCGATCATCTGCCGGGCGGGCCGCTGCCAGTCCAGGCCGAACGCCAGCTGCGCCCACCCGGTGGACGGGCGGCACTTCTCCTGGCCGACGTAGTGCGCCCAGCCGCCGCCGTTCACGCCCTGGCAGCCGGTCAGCGTCACCAGGGCCAGGAAGGTCCGGTAGATCGCGTCGGAGTGGAACCAGTGGTTGGTCCCCGCGCCCAGGATGATCATCGACCGGCCGCCGGACTCCTCGGCGTTCGCCGAGAACTCCCGGGCCACCCGGATGGTCTGCGCGGCGGGCACGCCGGTGATCTCCTCGGCCCAGGCCGGGGTGTAGGGAGCCGGATCGTCGTACCCGGTCGGCCACTGGCCGGGCAGGCCGTCGCGGGCCACGCCGTACTGGGCGAGCATCAGGTCGAACACGGTGGTGACCAGCCGCTCGCCGTTGCGCGTGTGGATCGGGACGACCGGGACGCCGCGGGTGTGCACGCCGCCGCCCTCACTGGTCTCCTGCCCGACGTCGAACCGGGGCAGCAGCACCTCGGTGACCTTCGAGCCACCGGCGTCCAGCAGGGTCAGCGCGGGATCCACGCCCTCCAGGTCGAGGTTCCACTTGCCCTTGCCGGACTCGTTGTACCGGAACCCGAGCGACCCGTTCGGCACGTGCGGGCGACCGGTCGCCAGGTCCACCAGGACGGTCTTGAACGCCGCGCCGTCCGACTCGTCGCCCAGGTCCGCGGAGGTGAGGAACTTGTCGGGGACGTACGAGCCGTCCTTCTCGCGCAGGGTCACCAGGAACGGCAGGTCGGAGAACTTCTTGACGTAGTCGACGAACCGGGGCACCAGCCGGTCGACGTAGAACTCCTTGAGCAGGACGTGGCCCATCGCCATGCCCAGCGCGCCGTCGGTGCCCGGGTGCGGGTTGAGCCACTCGTCGGCGAACTTGGTGTTGTCGGCGTAGTCGGGGCTGACCGTGACGACCTTCTGGCCGCGGTAGCGCGCCTCGGCCATGAAGTGCGCGTCGGGCGTGCGGGTCACCGGGACGTTCGCGCCCCACATGATGAGGTACGAGGCGTTCCACCAGTCGGCGCTCTCGGGCACGTCGGTCTGGTCGCCGAACACCTGCGGGCTGGCCACCGGCAGGTCGCAGTACCAGTCGTAGAAGCTGAGCATCGAGCCGCCCATGAGGCTGATGAACCGGCTGCCGGCGGCGTGCGAGGCCATCGACATCGCGGGGATCGGGGAGAACCCGAAGATCCGGTCCGGCCCGTGCTCCTTGACTGTGTGCACGTGCGCGGCGGAGATGATCTCCAGCACCTCGGGCCAGGTCGCCCGGACCAGGCCGCCCTTGCCGCGGGCGCGCTGGTAGCGCCGCCGCACGTCGGGGTCGCCGACGACCGCGGCCCAGGCGTCCACCGGGTCGGCGTGCACCCGGCGCGCCGCGCGGTAGGACTCCAGCAGCACGCCGCGCACGTACGGGTAGCGCACGCGCGTCGGCGAGTAGGTGTACCAGGAGAACGCCGCACCGCGCGGGCAGCCGCGGGGCTCGTACTCCGGGGAGTCCGAGCCGATCGAGGGGTAGTCGGTCTGCTGGGTCTCCCAGGTGATGATCCCGTCCTTGACGTAGACCTTCCACGAGCACGAGCCCGTGCAGTTCACCCCGTGCGTGGAGCGCACGACCTTGTCGTGGCTCCAGCGGTCGCGGTAGAAGACGTCGCCCTCACGGCCGCCGACCCGGGTCACCGTGCGCTGGTCCGCGGCCACCTCCCCGGGCACGAAGAACCGGCCGGCGCTCACGAGGAACTCGCGGGCGGCGTCCGTCGTCGGCTCAGCTGTGGTGCTCATCGGTACTCCTCATGGTGATGGTGCGGGCGGGCTGACGGTCGGCGCGGCGCAGGTGAGCGGTGCAGATGCCGGGGCCACTCCAAACGTCGAGGCGGTCCAGGGACACAGGTTGCCCGCTGGACTCCAGCAGACGCTGCAGGAGCGCGGCATGGATGTCGCAGATGACCGGGCGCTGCGCCACCAGGTCGCGGTAGGGGCAGTCCCCCAGGTCGATCCGGTCACCGGCCGGGGCGACCGTGACCTCGAAGCCCATGTCGGACATCGCCACGGCGGCGTTGGCCACCGCCTCGTCGACGCTGTGCGCTGGCTCGACCCGATGCTCGGGGTGGTCGGCCCAGCGCTGGGCGGCCTGCGCGGCCAGGGCTGGCACGTCGGCCTGCTCCAGCTGCTCGAGCAGGCCCGCGGCCAGCATGCGGCGGTCACGCTCCAGGGAGGTCTCGGCCGACGAGTACAGCCAAGGGCGGCGGCCCGGGCCGGGCCGGGCGCCCTGGGCGCGCGAGACCGTTCCCTCGGCCAGCAGGGCGTCCAGGTGCGGCCGCAGGGTGTTGGGGTGCAGTCCGGTCGCCTCGGCGATCTGGTCGATGCTCATCGGCTGCGCCGACTCCGCGATCGCCTCGCGGATCTGCAGCCGGGTCGCGGCCCCCGCCCCAGTCGGGCTGGGCGGCTTGAGCCGACCGAGCCGGAACAGAGTCCGCCCGATCGCCGAAGCCGATGCTTGCGCCATCTCGATGCCGCTCGCCGGCACTCAGGCCCCGGCCACGCTGGCCACGGGCTGGCCGGCGCTGTGGGACTCGATCTGGCGGCGCACGACGAGCAGGGTGCAGGCCAGGGCCACCAGGGCCGCGGCGGCCAGCAGCACGAAGCCCAGCGAGTAGTCGCCGGCGATGCCGTAGACCGCACCCATGACCAGCGGCGGGAAGAACCCGCCCAGGCCACCGGCTGCGCCGACCACCCCGGTCACCGAGCCGACCTTCTCCTTGGGTGCGAGCAGCGGGACGCAGGCGAACACCGCACCGGTGCCCAGGCCCAGCATCGCGGCCAGGCCGAGGAACGGGATGGTGCCCCAGGGGATCAGCGTCAGCTCCAGCGCGGCCACGAGGGCCAGCACCGCGGCACCGACGTAGGAGGTCGTCAGAACCGGGATCGGGTGCAGGCGGTCGGACAGCCACCCACCGACCGGGCGCATCAGCACCGCCAGCACGACGAACCCGGCGGTGCGGGTGGCCGCGTCGCTCGCGGTCAGGTGGTAGGCGTTCTTCAGGTACGTCGGCAGGTAGACGCTGAAGGCCACGAAGCCGCCGAACGAGACCGCGTACAGCAGCGACAGCAGCAGAGTGGAGGGCAGCTTGAGCACCGACACCGTGCGGCTGACCATCGTGCCGGGCGCCTTCGGCCGGTCAGGCCGGTCGCGCAGCAGCAGCCAGGCGACCGCTGCGTAGACCAGCAGCAGCACCGCGACCAGGTCGAACGGGAAGGACGGGCCGAACTTGTGGCTGAGCTGGACGGTCGTGAAGGCGGAGATCGCGGTGCCGCCCATGCCGATCCCGAACAGGCCCAGCGCGGTGCCGCGACGCTCGGGCGGGAACCAGGAGTTCACGAAGGGGATCCCGATGGCGAACGTCGTGCCACCGACGCCGAGGAAGAAGCCGCCGACGATGTAGCTCGCGAACGAGTCCGCTACATGGCCCAGGTACAGCACCGGGACGATGGTCACCAGCGCCATCACCGAGAACATGACCCGGCCGCCGAACCGGTCGGTCATGGCCCCGATCGGGATGCGTCCCAGCGAGCCGACGATCACCGGGACTGCCACCAGCACCGACTGCTGGAACGAGGAGAGGCCCAGCTGCTCGCGCAGTGACGAGCCCAGCGGACCGAGCAGTGCCCAGGCCCAGAAGGTCACAGCGAAGCCGACGGTGGCCAGCGCCAGCATCAGGGTCGGATCGGTGGAGTTGCGGGGCGCGGTTCTGACTGCGGTGTCGGTCATCGGGACCTCCTGCTCCGGCGAGGCGCTCGACTGCGCCTGGATGCAGGCTACTCCTTTGTTCACAGCGATCTGCGCCACCCCGTGTTTATTCTCGACGGGCGTCGTGCGGGTCGTGAGAACCTGAGCCGCGGGCTGGGATCCAGGTTGCCGAGTGGCTGCGAAGCCGGGGGCGGAGGCGGCGAAGCCGGGAGGCGGCAGGCGCCGAACCCGGGGGCGGTGGGCGGCGAAGCCGGGAGGCGTCGGCTGCACGCTTGCGTGATTATCTACACTTCGCTCTGTGGAAATTCCGAATCCGGCCGACGGCCCGGACCTGCGTGCGGCGCGCCCCCTCGGCGTGGTGCCCACCCTGACAGGGACCGAACACGATCCGGCAGGCGCATCCCAGGGCAAGCCGACGGGCGCCTACTCAGCAAGCCCCTCCCCCGCCTCAGCGAGCTCCACCGCTCAGGTCCCGACCGACCCAGCCCTCGCCGCCCCGGCCCCGGCCGACCCGGCCCCGGCCGACCAGGTCCCGGCCGACCCAGCCGACGGCTCCCCTGCCCTCGCAGATCCGGCCCCCACGGCCTCGGCCGCCACCGACCCGACCCCGGGCCCCGCCGATCAGATTCCCACCGCCCCGGCCCCGGTCGACCCAGCCGGCACCTCCCCCACCGCCCCGGCCCGTACCGCCACCGCCACCGCCACCGCCACCGACCCGGTCGACTCAGCCCCCACCTCCCCAACCCCAACCCCCACCGCGCCAGGCCGACGCATCCCGCGGCGCCGGCTGGTGCTGCTGGGCATGGGCGGCGCCTGCCTGCTGGCCGGCCTGAACGCGGCGCTTCTGCTGGCCGATCTGCCCGCTTTGGTGAGTCTGGACCGGCTGGCCGATGTTCACGGGCAGCTGATGCTGCTCGGCTTCCTGGGCACGCTGATCGCCCTGGAGCGGGCCGTAGCGCTGCGCACCCGATGGGCGCTGCTGTCCCCCGCGCTGCTGGGCGCCGGCGGCATCCTGCTGCTGACTGCGCTGCCCACCCACGTCGGCTCGACCGTCCAGGCGGTCGGCGCGACGCTGCTGGTCGCGGTCTACGCGCGGCTGTGGCAGCGCGCCGGCTCGGCGGCCCTGCTCATCCAGTGGTTGGGCGCGGTGCTCGTGGCCGGCGCGGCCCTGCTGTGGGCGGTCGGCGTCGGCACCCCCGTCCTGGTGCCGTGGTTCGCCGGGTTCCTCGTGCTCACGATCGCCGGCGAGCGACTGGAGCTGGCCCGCATCGGCGGTCCGAGTCCGGCGGCACAGCACCTGCTGCTCGGGCTGGCGTGCGCGACCGTGCTGGCCGCGATCGCCGCCCTGCTGTGGCCGGCGCCGGGGACCGAGCTGACCGGGCTGGCGCTGCTCGGCATCGCGGCGTGGCTGCTGCGCCACGACGTTGCCCGGCGGACCCTGCGCGCGAGCGGCCTGCCGCGCTACGCGGCGGTCAACATCATGGCCGGGATCGGCTGGCTGGTCGTGGCCGGCTCCACCTGGCTGCTGCTCGGCTTCCAGGACTCCGGCCCGGGCTACGACCTGGTCATCCACGCGGTCGGGCTCGGGTTCGCGATGTCGATGGTGCTCGCACACGCGCCGATCATCCTGCCGGCCGTGCTGCTGCGCCCCCTGCCCTACCGGCCGGTGCTCTACGCCTCGACCGCGCTGCTGCAGGGGTCACTGCTGCTGCGTGCGGTCGGTGACATCCGGGAGCTGCCCGCGGTCTGGCAGGCCGGGAGCGGGGCGAACGTGCTGGCCCTGGTGGTGTTCCTGCTGACCGCGGTGACCCTGGTGGTGCGGCGATGAGGCCGGCGGGCGGTGCGCCGACGAGCCGGGCGGTTGGTACGCCGACGAGCCGGTCCGGCGGTGCGCCCATGAGCCGGTCCGGCGGTTCGCCGGCGAGCCGGCCCGACGGTGCGCCCATGAGCCGGGCCGGCTGGCACCGGCGGACCGGGGCGGTGGTCCTGGCCTGGCTGGGGGCCGCGGCCGTGGTGACGCTGGTGCATCGGGAGGTGCCCGCGGCGGGCTGGCTGATGGTCCACCTGCTGCTGCTCGGGGCGGTGAGCAACGCGCTGCTCGTGTGGAGCGGGCACTTCACCGAGGCCGTGCTGCGGCTGCCGGCCGCCACCACGCGACGCGCGCCCGCCCTCCGGCTGGTCGCTTTCAACGCCGGAGCGATCGGGGTGGTCGCCGGAGTCGTCGCCGGCCAGGCGCCGCTCGTGGTGGCCGGCGGGGTGCTGGCCGGGGTCGCCGTGGGCTGGCATGTGCTGGCCCTGCTGGCGGGCCTGCGCCAGTCGCTGCCCAGCCGGTTCGCCGTGACGGTGCATTACTACGTCGCCGCCGGACTGCTCGCGCTGCCCGCGCTCGGCCTCGGGGTGCTGCTGTCCCAGGGCGTCGGCGACGAGGCGCGGCAGTCCGGCCTGCTGCTGGCGCATGCCACGCTCGGCATCCTCGGGTGGATCGGGATCCCGATCCTCGGGACGCTGGTCACGCTGTGGCCGACGATGCTGCGCACTCAGATCGCCGAGAACGCGCAACGGCGCGCCCGGACCGCCCTGCCCGGGCTGGTCGCCGGGACGCTCGTCGTCGCCGCCGGGCTGATGCTCGGGCAGCGGCTCCTCGCCGTGGTCGGGCTGGTCCTGTATGCCGCAGCGGCGGGCTGGACGCTCGCGCCGATGGTGGACGAGATGCGCCGCCGGCCACCGGCGTCGTTCGCCACCTGGTCCACGCTGGCCGGAGTCGGCTGGCTGGCGATCGCGCTCGCGGGCTTCGCACTGGCGCTCGTGCGCGCACCCGAGGTCACGTCAGTCACCGCTGACGGCGGCGGGCTCACCGCGGCGGCCGTGGTCGGCGGCGTGCTGCAGGTGCTGCTCGGCTCGTTGAGCTACCTGATGCCGGTGATGGCCGGCGGCGGTCCGCAGGCCGTGCGCGTCCGCAACGCGCGGGCCGACCGCGGCCTGGTCGTGCGCCTGGTGGTCACGAACCTGGGGCTGGCGATCTGCCTGCTCCCGGTCCCCAGCGCGGTCCGGGTGACCACGTCGATCGCGGTCCTGATCTCGCTGATCGCCAGCGGGTGGGCGGTCGCGGCGACGCTGCGCACTCCGCGCGCACCCCGCACGCCGCAGCCCGATCCGGCGTCCTCCACCCGGCCGGCGCCCGCCGCCAAGTCGGGGGCCACCGCCCAGCCGGGAGGCACCGCCCAGCCCGCGCCCGCCCCCCGGGCGGGAGCCGCTCCCCAATCCGCACCCACCACCCAGCCGGGAGCCGCCGCTGCGTCGGAAACCGCCACCCAGCCAAGCGCCACCCCCCCGTCGGCGCACACCGCCCAGCCGGGAGCCGCCGCTGCGTCGGGAACCGCCACCCAGCCAAGCGCCACCCCCCCGTCGGCGCACACCGCCCAGCCGGGAGCCACCCCCTCGTCGGTGCCCACCTCCCAGCCAAGCGCCACCCCCCCGTCGGCGCACACCGCCCAGCCGGGAGCCACCCCCCCGTCGGCGCCTTCCACCCAGTCACCAGCCACCCGCCGACCCACCCCGACAGCCCGCCCGGAGCAGCAGCCCAGCGGGGCGATCCAGCGGCACGGTGCCGGCTTGGTGGCCGGGCTGGCCGCGCTCGTGTTGGCCGTGGTCGCCGGGGTGGCCGTCGACCCGGCCGCGCTGGGCGCCGCATCCTCCGGAGTCGCGCCCGCCTCGGCCGGGGTGACCCCGACCGGGCACACCACCGAGGTCTCGGTCACCGTGCACGGCATGCGGTACGACCCGGCCTCGATCAGCGTCCCCGCCGGCGACGTCCTGGTCATCACCCTGACCAACACCGGCGACGACGTGCACGACCTGACCATCGAGACCGGCCAGAGCACGCCCCGGCTGCGCCCGGGTGAGTCGGCGACCCTGGATCTCGGCGTGGTCGGCCGCAGCCTGGACGGGTGGTGCTCGGTGGCGGGGCATCGCCAGCTCGGCATGGTCCTGGCGATCGACGTCGTGGGCGGGGCGACGCAGGACGATGCGGGGTCGGCCGACGGCGACCACTCCGCGCACGGCACGGACCCCGAGGGAGGCGGCGGGGCCGGGTCCGGGTCCGGGTCCGACACGCCCGCGCCGGACCTCATGGCCGAGCCCGGTCCGGAGTTCTCGCTCTACGACGCTCGCCTCGCGCCCGCAGCGGACACTCGAACACACAAGGTGACTCTCGAGGTGACCGAGAAGGTCGTCGAGGTGGCGCCCGGCGTGCGTCAGACCCGGTGGATGTTCGGCGGCTCGGCCCCCGGTCCGGTGCTGCGCGGCCGGGTCGGCGACACGTTCGTCGTCACCCTGGTCAACAGTGGGACGATCGGGCACTCGATCGACTTCCACGCCGGCGCCCTGGCCCCGGACGGGCCGATGCGCACTATCGTGCCAGGCGAGCAGCTGGAGTACCGGTTCACGGCGACGAAGGCCGGGATCTGGATGTACCACTGCTCGACGATGCCGATGTCGATGCACATCGCCAACGGCCTGTACGGAGCGGTCATCATCGACCCGCCCGACCTCGCACCGGTCGATCAGGAGTTCGTCCTGGTCCAGTCCGAGGGGTACCTCGGCGAGCCGGACGGCACCTCCGACGCCGACGCCATCGCCGCCGGCCAGCCCGACCTGGTGACGTTCAACGGCTACCCGATGCAGTACGACCACCACCCGCTCACGGTCAAGGTGGGCGAGCGGGTCCGCATCTGGGTGCTCGACGCGGGACCGAACCGGAGCAGCTCGTTCCATGTGGTCGGCGGCCAGTTCGACACCGTCTTCCGGGAGGGAGCCTTCGACCTGCGCCCCGGCACCGGCGGCGCGCAGGCCCTTGGGCTGTTCCCTGCGCAAGGTGGCTTCGTCGAGCTGACCCTGCCCGAGGCCGGCCACTACCCGTTCGTCACCCACGCGATGAGCGACGCCGAGCGCGGCGCCCACGGAATCCTGGAGGCAGCAGCCGGCTGAGGGCGAAGGCTGGGACCATCCGGGCCGCTCGTGCCCCACGCTCGTGCCTCATGTGAGTGCGGCGGGGTTGAGGGCGGGTGCGGGCGGGATGATCCACCATCTGGGGTGTTCGAGGCTGCCTTCGGGTTGTGGTTGGCCCGGCTTGCGGTCGATGAATTGGAATCTGCCGAGTTCGGTCATGCGGTGGTGGACCCAGCAGAGGCTGACCATGGAGTCCAGGTCGGTGGTGCCGCCCAGGGCCCAGCCGATGACGTGGTGGGGTTGGGTGTAGGCGGCGTCGATGCTGCAGTCGGGGATGGCGCAGCCGCCGTCGCGCACGCGCAGGGCCTGGCGCTGGGCTGGGGTGGCCAGGCGCACGGACCGTCCGACGGCCAGCGGCTGGACCGGGGTGCGGGCCAGCCGGTCGAGCAAGCTGCCCGGCTCGCGCTGGCCGGGCTCGCGCCGGCCGGGCTCGTGCTGGCCGCCCCGGCCTGCCGCCTCGGAGGGCCCTGCTCCCCTGGTCGGGTGGCCGGGACCGCCCCAGCCGGGTTCGTGCCGGCCGCCCAGGCCTGCGGCCTCGGAGGGCGCTGCGCCACTGGTCGGGTGTCCGGGACCGCCCCAGCCGGGTTCGTGCTCGGTGCCGGGTTCGCGCGGGTGTTCGCGGCGCCGGCCAGCGGCATCGGAGGGCCTTGCTCCACCGGTCGGGCTGCTGGGCGTGGGCTGGCCCACGGGGGCACCCCTCCCATGTGGGTCAGGCGGGTCGGGCGGACTGGCCGGGTCGAGCCGCCGCCCTGGGCCGTGCACTCGCCCACCATCCGACAGCCGTCCTGGCTGCCCGGGGCGGTCGGGCCGTCCGGGGGGTCCGGGGGGTCCGGGGGGTCCGGGGGGTCCGGGGGGTCCGGGGGGTCCGGGGGG
>CAYQMN010000037.1:0-10474 GCA_964418695.1 uncultured Bifidobacteriaceae bacterium
GGACCAGCAGCTCGAACATGCGCCGCTTGCGGTCGGGGGTCATCGGGTCGATGAGGGCCTGGTTGCCGTCGCGCAGGTCGACCGCGCACCAGCGCGGCGCCTCCGTGATGACCGACGCGGGCCAGGTGCGGTCGGTCAGGCCGATCGGGGTGAAGGGTCGATAGCGCTGGAAGGCCATCGGGGAGGGCTGCTGGGCGTTGCGCTCGTCGTACGAGCCGACGGTGCGGGCGTTCATCGGGGGAGCTCCTGGGCGGTCGAGGTGGGTGGGACCCGAAGGTCACTCACCGGCGTGCGCGATCACCCGCGGCAGGGGAGCCGGTGTGGTTCAGGCCCCGCCGCGGCTGCCAAGGAGCAGGCGCACGGTCGACATCGCGGGCAAGGGTAGCGCACGGAGGCAGCCGCTGCCCACTTCGCGGATCCGGCGCCCCGCCGAGCGCGCCCCGTCCGGTCGAGCGCCCCCTCGCACCGCAACCTGGTGAGTTCCGGTTGCCATGGCAACCGGAACTCACCAGGTTCGGGAGGGGGTCTCGGCCCCAGTCCGCCCGGGACGGCGCGGCCGCCCCGGGCGGCGTGCGGCACCGGCCTCAGGTCAGGTCGAGTCGGGCCTCCCTCTCGCCGTCGTGCTTGACTCCCAGCGGCACGAATCCCAGGCGTCGGTAGAAGGGAGCGGGCGTGCCCTTGCCCTCGACCCAGCTGGTGAGCAGCGCGCTGGCGCCCCATTCCCGGCATTGGTCCGCCACCAGGGCCAGGGCGCGCGAGGCGATCCCGCGGCGCTGGTGCATCCGGTCGATCAGCAGCCGCCACAGGTAGGGGTCGGCATGCACGGGGTCCGGGCGTGCCAGCATCACGAACCCGACCAGCTCGCCGTCGGCCTCGATCGCCCGCAGCCAGGGGATCAGGGAGACCTCGTCGAGCACCTCGGGAAACAGCGCATCGGCGAACGAGTCGAGCACCGGCGCGACGAAGCTGCGTTGGGTGTGGTGCGTGGACAGGGCGCGGACGTTCCGCGCGTTGGCGGGGGTGATCTCCACGAGCCGGACGTCCTGCGGCGCGTGCCGCGGGCGGTCGCGCCAGCGCTCCCAGTCCGGCCGGGTCATCCCGTAGATCCAGTCGTCGGAGTTGTCCTCGCCGATCCAGAACGAGAGCTGGGTGTGGCCCTCGAACAGCATGCCGACGCGCTCCAGCACCATGGCCGAGGCCCGGTTCTCCGGGTGCAGGCCACCCCAGACGCGGGTCACCGGAAGCGTCTCGAACAGATGCGCGACCAGCGCCGACAGGCCCTCGACGGCGTACCCGCGACCCCACGCGTCGTGCGCGAGCGTGTAGCCGACCTCCGCGGTCCGCGTCCCATTGGTCAGCTGCGCCACCAGCTCGCCGATCGCCTCGCCGGTCGCGGCCACCTCGACGATCCCGGTCCACCAGGACTCCGCGGTCGGGACCGTCGGCTGCTCGGCGATGCGGGTGCGGATCGTCTCCATCGGATAGGGCAGCTCCCAGCTCTGCAGCGCGGAGACCCGCGGGTCGTTGCGCCACGCCCAGATCGCCTGCGCGTCCTCGGGCCTCGGCGAGCGGATCAGCAGGCGCTCGGTGTGCAGCTCGAACATCCATGGACGGTAGCCCCAGCTCGGGGCCGGACGGCGGGGGAGCAGCGCGGGGGAGGCCCGTCTCGGGCGTGCCCCGCGCCCGCTTAGGCTTGCACCCCGTGAGTGCCGTGAAGCTTGCTGTCATCGCCGGGGACGGGATCGGGACCGAGGTCGTCGCCGAGGGGTTGAAGGTGCTGGCCGCGGTCGCCCCCGCCGAGCGGCTGTCGTTGTCCACCACCGAGTACGACCTGGGCGCGCGGCGCTACCACGCCACCGGCGAGACGCTGCCCGCCTCGGTGCTGGCCGAGCTGCGCGGCCAGGACGCGATCCTGCTGGGCGCGATCGGCGACCCGAGCGTGCCGCCCGGCGTCCTCGAGCGCGGCGTGCTCCTGCCCCTGCGCTTCGAGCTGGACCATCATGTGAACCTGCGCCCGGTGAAGCTCTTCCCGGGCGTGGCCACGCCGCTGGCCGGCAAGGGCCCCGGGGACATCGACATGGTCGTCTGCCGCGAGGGCACCGAGGGTCCGTACGTCGGGGCCGGTGGCTTCCTGCGCAAGGGGACCGCCCACGAGGTGGCCACCGAGGAGAGCCTGAACACCCGCTACGGGGTGGAGCGGATCATCCGCGACGCGTTCTTCCGGGCGGGCTCGCGGCGCGGCAAGGTGACACTGGTGCACAAGACCAATGTGCTGGTCCACGCCGGCGACCTGTGGCAGCGGACGTTCCGGGCGGTCGCCGAGGAGTTCCCGCACATCACCACCGACTACTGCCATGTGGATGCGGCCGCGATGTTCTTCCTGACCCAGCCCGAGCGGTTCGACGTGGTCGTGACCGACAACCTGTTCGGCGACATCCTCACCGACATCGGGGCGGCGATCGCCGGCGGGATCGGGCTGGCGGCCAGCGGCAACATCGACCCGAGCCGGGCCAACCCGAGCATGTTCGAGCCCGTCCACGGGTCCGCACCGGACATCGCCGGCCAGGGCAAGGCCGACCCGACCGCGGCGATCCTCTCGGTGGCGATGCTGCTGGCGCATCTGGGGCACTTGGATGCGGCCGACCGGGTCGAGGCGGCGGTCGCCGCCGACCTGGCCAGCCGGGGCACCACGATCCGCTCGACCAGCCAGATCGGCGACGCGCTCGCCTCAGCCGTGGCCTGACCGACGAGTTGCCGGGTGCGCACGCCACTGGGCAGATGAACCGTCCAGGTGCGGGTCTCGACAGGCTCGACCGACGGATGGCTGGGTCGCGGGCGATGGCCCCAGCGACGTTGGCGGCGATCCCAGCGTGAGCCGCCGGGCTGCTGGAGCGGGGGGCGTCGCTCCCGGGCGCTCCAGCCCATCGACGTGCCCGCCAGGGATCGGTGATAATCCGCCCATGACCGACACCTCCGTGCCCTACCGTTCAGCCGCCGAGCTCGTCGCCGAGGGCGTCGAGCTGTACCCGGTGACCGAGCGGGTGGCGGTGAAGGTGGCCGACCGCACCAGCGGGGCGGTCACCCCGGCTCAGCGGCGCGAGGCGATCCTGGCCGACCCCGGGTTCGGCCGGTTCTTCACCGACCACGTCGTCCGTTGCGATTGGACCGCCCAAGGCGGCTGGAGCGAGCCGGAGCTGGTGGACCGCGCAGACCTGGATCTGGACCCGGCGGCCATGTTCATCCACTACGGCCAGTCCATCTTCGAGGGCCTGAAGGCCTACCGCTCCGGCGAGGTGCTGCGCACGTTCCGTCCAGAGGCCAACGCCAAGCGGTTCATCCGCAGCGCGCGCCGGCTGGCGATGGCCGAGCTGCCCGAGGAGGTCTTCCTGGGCTCGGTCGACGCGCTCGTGCGCGCGGAGGCCGACTGGATCGCCGACGACCCGGAGAAGTCGCTGTACCTGCGCCCGTTCGAGTTCGCCACCGAGGTCGGGCTGGGCGTGCGCCCGGCCGACGCCTACACCTACCTGCTGATGGCAAGCCCGGCCGGCGCGTACTTCCCCCGCGGGGTCAAGCCGGTCAGCGTGTGGCTGTCCAAGGAGTTCGTCCGGGCAGCGCCCGGTGGCACCGGCGAGGCCAAGTGCGCGGGCAACTACGCGGCCTCGCTGGTCGCCCAGGCACACGCGGCCGAGCAGGGCTGCGACCAGGTGGTCTGGCTGGACGCGGTCGAGCGGCGCTGGGTCGAGGAGATGGGCGGGATGAACCTGGTCTTCGTCCTCGGCCGGGGCGATCAGGCCCGCCTCCTGACCCCAGCACTGACCGGCACGCTGCTGCCCGGCGTCACCCGCGACTCGCTGCTCGCGCTGGCCGGGCGCTTGGGGATCCCTGCGCAGGAGGGCCGGATCAGCATCGACCAGTGGCAGGCGGGCAACGCCTCGGGCGAGATCTCGGAGGTGTTCGCCTGCGGCACCGCGGCCGTCGTCACGCCGGTCGGCTCGGTGAAGTCCGCCGACGCCGAGTGGACGGTCGGCGACGGCCAGCCCGGCCCGGTCACGATGCGGCTGCGCGAGGCGCTGCTCGACCTGCAGACCGGCCGCTGCGAGGACCCGTTCGGCTGGATCCACCTGGTCCCCTGAGCGTTCTTCTCGACCCCTCCGACCTGACCGCGTGTGGCCCATCGGTGGCCCGATCGGTCCGCTCGCGGCGGTGCAGGGCGGCGTGCGGGCGGGGAGTCGACTCACGATCACCCGGTCGACCGGACGGGGTCGAGCGGGCCGCGTCGACCCGGGGGTCGCGCTCGACGCGACACCGTGGCACACTGCGGCACATGACCGCATCGGCGATCATCATTGGCAAGCGCGCTGACGTCTGACCTCAGACCCAGCGCGCCGACCCCCTACGCCTTGCGGCGAGGGGGTCTTTCGTTGGAGGGACCTAGGACCCATGCACGACCGCGACGCGTTCCACGTCTTCGACACGACCCTGCGCGACGGTGCCCAGCGGGAGGGCATCTCCTACTCGGTCAGCGACAAGCTGGCCGTCGCGCGGCTGCTCGACGACCTCGGCGTCGGCTTCATCGAGGGCGGCTGGCCCGGAGCGATGCCCAAGGACACCGAGTTCTTCGCCCGTGCCGCCGCCGGCGAGCTGCAGCTGGCCAACGCCCAGCTGGTCGCGTTCGGCGCCACCCGCAAGCCCGGCATCCGCGCGGCCGACGACCCCCAGGTGCGCGCCCTGCTGGACTCGCAGGCCCCCGTGGTGTGCCTGGTCGCCAAGTCCGACGTGGCCCACGTCAAGGAGGCGCTGCGGACCACCAACGAGGAGAACCTGGCGATGGTGCACGACACCGTCGCGTTCCTGGTGGGCCAGGGCCGGCGGGTGTTCGTCGACTGCGAGCACTTCTTCGACGGATACAAGCGCGACCGCGACTACGGCGTGACCCTGCTCAAGACCGCCTTCGACGCGGGCGCCTCCGTGGGCGTCATGTGCGACACCAACGGCGGCATGCTCCCGCTGGGCATCCACCGCGTGGTCACCGACGTGCGGGAGCGTTCCGGCGTCCGGCTGGGCATCCACTGCCAGGACGACACCTCGTGCGCGGTGGCCAACACGCTGGCCGCGGTCGAGGCCGGCGTCACGCACGTCCAGTGCACCGCAAACGGCTACGGCGAGCGGACCGGCAACGCGGACCTGTTCTCGGTGGTCGCCAGTCTGGAGCTGAAGCTGGGCATCCAGGCGCTGCCCGAGGGCAGCCTGCGCGAGGCCAAGCGGATCAGTCACGCCATCGCCGACATCACGAACCTGCCCCCGGACACCCACCAGGCGTACGTCGGGGTCAGCAGCTTCGCCCACAAGGCCGGGCTGCACGCGAGCGCGCTGAAGGTCAACGAGGCGCTCTACAGCCACACCGACCCCCGCCTGGTCGGCAATGACACCCGCATCCTGGTCACCGAGATGGCCGGGCGGGCGACGGTCGAGCTCAAGGGCCGCGAGCTCGGCGTCGACATCGCCTCGGACCCCGAGGCGCTCTCGCGGGTGGTCCACACGGTCAAGGACCGGGAGGCGACGGGCTGGACCTACGAGGCGGCCGACGCCTCGTTCGAGCTGCTGATGCGCGACGAGCTGCCGGGCGCGCGCCGGCGCTACTTCGAGGTGGAGTCCTGGCGGACGATCGTCTCGCCGCAGGTGAACGGCGGCGACGGCCACGGCTCCGAGGCGATCGTCAAGCTGCGCTCCGGAGGCGAGCGGATCGTGAGCGTGGGGGAGGGCAACGGCCCGGTCAACGCCCTGGACAACGCACTGCGCACGGCCCTGGCCCAGATCCATCCCGAGGTCGCGCAGCTGGAGCTCACCGACTACAAGGTGCGCATCGTGCCCGGCGCGACCGGCACCGACGCGGTGACCCGGGTGCTGGTGGAGACCACAGACAAGGAGGGCTCCTGGTCCACCGTCGGGGTCGACGAGAACGTCATCGTGGCCTCGTGGCTGGCTCTGGTGGACGCGATCGACTACGGCCTGATGCGGGCCGGCGTCCCGGTGCCTGCCGAGTCGGACGACGCGGAGGCCGAGGCCGGCGTGCCCGATCCGGCCGGCCTGCCGACGGGGGCCCGCGCATGAAGCTCGCGCGCTACTCCTATGCCGGCGAGGTCCGCTACGGGGTCGTGGAGGGCGCCGAGCTGCTCGAGCTGCCCGGCGTCCCGTTCGCCAACCCGGGCCAGCCGCTGACCACGACCGGCGAGGTCCGCGACCTGGACGCGGTGCGGCTGCTCGCTCCGGTGCTGCCCAGCAAAGTGATCGGGATCGGCAGGAACTACGCCGACCACGCCTCCGAGATGGGGGGCCGGGCACCGGACCGCCCGCTGATGTTCCTCAAGCCGACCACCTCGGTGATCGGGCCGGAGGACCCGATCCGGCTGCCGCCGGAGTCCCACGAGGTGCACTACGAGGCCGAGCTCGCGGTCGTGATCGGCCGGGCCTGCCGGCGGGTCAGCGCGCAGGACGCCGCATCGGTGATCCTGGGCTACACCTGCGCCAACGACGTGACCGCCCGTGACCTGCAGGAGCTGGACGGTCAGTGGACCCGGGCCAAGGGCTTCGACACGTTCTGCCCGCTCGGGCCGTGGCTGGAGACCGAGCTGGACCCCGCCACCGTGAGCGTGGAGTGCGAGCTCAACGGCATCCAGGTGCAGTCGGCCAGCACGCGCGACCTCATCCACCCCATCCCGGCGCTGATCGAGGCGGTGTCGGCGGTGATGACCCTGCTGCCCGGCGACGTGATCCTCACCGGAACCCCCGCGGGAGTGGGTCGGCTGACCATGGGTGACGAGGTGGCGGTGACGGTCTCGGGCCTGGGCACGCTGCTGAACCCGGTCCTGTAGGACGGGCTCGGATCGCCGCCTCCGAGTTGGTAGTGAATCCGGCCAACTGAGTTGGCCGGATTCACTACCAACTCGTGAGGGCGCTGGCGGTTGGGGGCTCGCCGGTAGGATCGCGTCACCATGAGTGACCTCACCGACGCGGCCGTGAGGTCGCCTGCCCCCGTCCTTCCCCCGCGCGCCAGCAACCCCGACGTCCGGGTGCGCTTCTGTCCCTCGCCGACCGGGAACCCGCACGTCGGGATGGTCCGCACCGCGCTGTTCAACTGGGCGTTCGCCCGGCACACGGGCGGCACGTTCGTGTTCCGGATCGAGGACACCGACGCCGCGCGTGACTCCCAGCGCTCGTACGAGCAGCTGCTGGAGGCGCTGCAGTGGCTCGGGCTGGACTGGGACGAGGGCCCCAACATCGGCGGGCCGTTCGGCCCGTACCGGCAGTCCGAGCGGATGGACATCTACCGCCAGGTGGCCGAGGACCTGCGGACGGCCGGCTACGCCTACCGCTGCTACTGCACCCCGGACGAGCTGGAGGAGCGCCGCGAGCTGGCCCGGCGCGAGGGCCGCACGCCCGGATACGACGGGCACTGCCGCGCCTTGACCGCCGAGCGGGTGGAGGCGTTCGTGACCGCCGGCCGCAGGCCCGCGCTGCGGTTCCGGATGCCCGGCGCCGACCAGACCTGGGACGACCTGGTCCGCGGACCGGTGACCTTCGCCGCCGAGCACGTGCCCGACTACGTGCTGGTGCGGGCCAACGGCGAGCCGCTCTACACGCTGGTCAACCCGGTCGACGACGCCATGATGGGCATCACCCACGTGCTGCGCGGCGAGGATCTGCTCTCCAGCACGCCGCGCCAGCTCGCGCTGCACGCCGCGCTGGCCGAGGTCGGCGTGTCCCAGGGGCCGATGCCGCGGTTCGGACACCTGCCCTACGTCATGGGGGAGGGCAACCGCAAGCTGTCCAAGCGCGACCCGCAGTCCAGCCTGGACCTCTACCGGACCGAGGGCTACCTGCCCGAGGGGCTCCTCAACTACCTGGCCCTGCTGGGCTGGTCGATGGGGGAGGACCGTGAGTTCTTCAGCACCGACGAGCTGGCCGCGGCCTTCACGCTGGAGCGGGTCAGCGCCAATCCGGCGCGGTTCGATCTGAAGAAGTGCACCGCGATCAACGGCGACTGGATCCGTCACCTGTCCGAGGCGGAGCTGGCCGGGCGGGTGGAGACGGTGCTGGTGGCCGCGGACGTCCTGGCCGAGCCGGTGTCCGAGGAGGACCGGGCGACGCTGGCCGCGGCGATCTCGCTGGTGCAGCAGCGGATGGAGACCCTGGGTCAGGCCGTGGGGATGCTCGGCTTCCTGTTCGTCGACGAGGACTCCTACGCGCCCGATCCCGACGACGCCGAGCGAATGCTCGGGGAGTCCGCCGCGCCCGTGCTGGCGGCGGCCCGGACCGCGCTGGCGGGGGTGGCGGAGTGGGCCGCGGCGGCCATCGAGGCCGCGCTGCGGGACGCGCTCATCGGCGGGCTGGGCCTCAAGCCCAAGGTCGCGTTCGGGTCGCTGCGCGTGGCCGTGACCGGCCGCCGGGTCTCCCCTCCGCTGTTCGAGTCGATCGAGCTGCTCGGCCGCGACCGCACGCTGAGCCGAATCGACGCCGCCCTGGCCTGACCCACGAGGGGGGTCGAGGCCTCGCCCGGGGCGTTCTGCCCTCAACTCGTCGCGAGCGTGTGGGTCACCCGACGGTTCCACCACGAACCACGACCTCGCCGATGATGTCGTCGGTCGTGTTGTCCGAGGGGTCCACCTGCTCCATGGCGTCGTCCTGGGTCTCGATGGTGCCGTCGTCGTTGACCTCGACCAGGCGGTGCGTGGGCACGTGCTCGTCGGCGGCGTAGAAGGAGACGATGTCACCCTCCTGGACGTCGGCGTCCTTGTCCACGAGCACGATCGAGCACACCGGGATGGTCGGCGCCATGGAGGAGGAGTCGATCCGGTAGACGGCGTCGTCGGCATTGCCGGTGCAGGGCAGGGCGCCGGCGGCGACCAGGAGTGCGCTGGCGAGCGCGAGCAGGATCAGCGCGGAGCGGCGCAGGATCCTCATCGAGGGTCAAATCGGGGCATCGACGCGAAAGGGCGCGAGAGGAGCGTGAGGGGGTGAGGGGGATTCAGTCGTTCAGCGCAGGGGTGCCGCGTTCAGGTCAGGGAACCAGGTCGACGTCCTGCTGGGTGCCGGTGATGTTGTAGGGCAGCTTCATCGTGGCGCGCAGAGCCATCCTGACCCGCGTCGCCCTGCGTGCCAGACTGCGGGGATGCGCTACGAGACCACGCGGCGGCAGCAGGGCACCACCACCGGCATCGAGCTCCCCGGCGAGCTGACGGCGGTGCTGGGGGCGGGCCGGTTCGCGGCCTATGTGCCGGGCGTCCTGGGTGCGACGGATGTCGCGCGCGCCCGGCGGAGCACGGCGATCGTCGAGTCGCTGACATGACCGATCTCGTCGCGGATCTCCCGCCCGACGAATCCTCAGCGCCGGCTCACCGCCGCGCCGCCGGCGACGCCGAGCTGTTCATGCAGGATCTGGACGACCGCCGCGTGCCGCTCAGCGGGGGCATGATCGCCCGTTGGACGATGAAGGCCGGGCTGGACTCGGACCCCGCGGAGGAGGTCGCCGTGCGGGTCGTGCGGCTCATCGCGGACGCTCACGCGGCCCAGGTCGCTGCCCAGCCCCACGACGCCCCGGCGCCCACCGTGCGCCGCGACGAGGTGTTCGCCCGGATCAGTGACGTCCTGCTGGCCGACGGCCTCCCGGACGTCGAGCGCCGGGTGCGGATCCGCCGGTGGATGCGCACCAGCCGGCAGCCCCTGGTCGTCGCGATCGGCGGCTCGTCGGGCGTCGGCAAGTCCACGGTCAGCCTGGAGGCGGCCGATCGGCTGGGCATCTCGGTCGTCATCAGCACCGACCAGGTGCGCTCGGTGATCCGCAGCGTCGTGAGCCCCGACCTGCTGCCGGCCCTCTCGCAGAGCTCCTTCTCCGCGGCGAAGATGCTGCGCAGCAACCTGTCGGGCAATCGGCTGCTGTTCGCATTCGAGGAGCAGGCGCGGATCGTCCAGCACGGGACGATCGCGCTGGCTCGCCGGTCGGTCAAGGAGGGTCAGCAGGTCGTCATCAACGGCGTGCACATCGTGCCGGGCCTGATCGACATCGAGCCGGAGTTCCCCCTGTTCACCTACGTGCTGACGGTCGGCACGACTCAGGAGCACAAGGGCCGGTTCATCCAGCGGTTCCTGGCCGGCGACCGCAAGCCGACCGAGTACCTGGAGCGGATCGACGCGATCCGCGAGCTCGACGAGTACATCGTCGAGCAGTGCGGGGTGCACGGCGTGCCGGTCATCCGCAGCACCACGTTCGAGGGCACGGTGCTGGCCGTGATGGACGCGGTCGGTCGGGATGTCGAGACCCAGTTCGACACCCACCCGAAGGTCCGCGGCTGACCGAGCGCGCCCGCTGCGTGCGGCGTTTTGGGACTGTCCGGGCTGGGCCGGTATAGTTCTTCCTGCCCTTGGGGTATGGGGTAATTGGCAGCCCGGCTGATTCTGGTTCAGCTAGTCTAGGTTC
>CAYQMN010000038.1:0-4821 GCA_964418695.1 uncultured Bifidobacteriaceae bacterium
CCACCAGCCGCGGCCACCAGCCACCACACCCGGGTCGGTGGATCAGGGCTCAGCCCACCGCCCCCACGACTCCGAGCAGCGTCAGCGCCACGACCATGACCGCGCTCGCGGCCCGCAGATGCAGCGGCCACGCCGCCGCCGGCACCTCCGCGTCGCCGGGCGTGACCCCGCCCGACCCCCGCCCACGTGCGTCCGGGCGTGCCAGGATCGAGCCCACCATGATCGACGTCCCGATGCCCCAGTTCGAGGCCGCGGTGGCCATCGCGCTGGACGCGCTGCCGCCGGAGCTGGGCGAGCTCATGCAGAACTGCGTCGTGGTGGTGGAGGACGACGTCCCGCCCGGATCGCCTCGCCTGCTCGGTCTCTACGAGGGCATCCCGCTGACCGAGCGCGGCGATCACTACTCCGCGGTCCTGCCCGACCGGATCACGATCTACCGCCGGCCGATCCTGGCGATGTGCCGGGACGTCGGCGAGGTGGCCGAGGAGATCCTGGTCACGGTCACCCATGAGGTCGCTCACCACTTCGGCATCGACGACGCGCGGCTGCACGAGCTGGGCTGGGGCTGATCGACCGGCGAGTGCTCGCCGTGGCTGGGCTGTGGCGCGGGTGCGCCACGCCGCCGGTGGGTCAATACGCTGGGTGCATCCAGTCGCCGGAGGTTCACATGTCCGAGTCCGCAGAGGGTCGTCTGGCCGTCGCCGTCCTCACCTCGGGTGGGGACGCCCAGGGGATGAACGCCACCGTGCGGGCGGTGGTCCGCACCGCGATCTCCCGTGGTGCCGACGCCTACGCGGTGTACGAGGGCCTGCAGGGGCTGGTGGACGGCGGTGACCGGATCCGCAAGTTCGACTGGCACGCGGTCGGCTCGATCCTGCCGCTGGGCGGCACGATCATCGGCACCGCCCGATCCCAGGACTTCCGCGAGCGTCAGGGCCGGCTGCGCGCGGCCCGCAACCTCATCGAGCGCGGCATCGACCGGCTGGTCGTGGTCGGCGGCGACGGCTCGCTGACCGGCACCAACCTGTTCCGTCAGGAGTGGCCGGGCCTGGTCGAGGAGCTGCTGGCCACCGGCTCGATCACCGCCGAGCAGGCGCAGGCCCACCAGGAGCTCATCATCGCCGGCGCGGTCGGCTCGATCGACAACGACATGGTCGGCACCGACAAGACGATCGGCGCGGACACCGCGATGCACCGGATCATGGAGGCGGTCGACGCGCTGAGCTCGACCGCGGCCAGCCATCAGCGCTCGTTCGTGGTGGAGGTGATGGGTCGGCACTGCGGCTACCTGGCCGTCATGTGCGCGGTGGCCGGCGGCGCGGACTATGTGCTGATCCCCGAGCAGCGGCCCGGGCCGGGCTGGGAGCAGCGGCTGGTCGACCGGCTGCAGGCGGGCCGCCGGGCCGGTCGCCGCGACAGCCTGGTCCTGGTCGCGGAGGGCGTGGAAGACGAGCAGGGCAACCCGGTGACCGCCCAGCAGGTGGCCGACGTCATCAAGGAGCGGGCCGGCGAGGACACCCGGGTCACGATCCTCGGCCACGTCCAGCGCGGCGGGGCGCCGACCGCCTACGACCGCTGGATGCCCACGCTCATGGGCCACGCCGCGGCCAACGAGGTGCTCGACGCCCAGCCCGGCCGCCCTCCGCAGGTCGTCGGCATCCGGCACAACCACGTCGCGACGATGCCCCTGGTGGAGGCGGTCGCGCAGACCAAGGCGATCCCGGCGATGATCGCCGAGGGTCGCTACGACGAGGCGATGGCCGCGCGCGGCGAGTCGTTCCGGCGGATGCTCGGCGTCTTCGAGGGGATCGCCCAGCCCGAGCCGATGATGCGCAGCCAGGGCACCACCATCGGGGTGATGCACGTCGGCGGCCTGGCCCCGGGCATGAACGCGGCAGTGCGCGCGGCGGTCCGGTTCGGCATCTCGCGCGGGCACAGGATCGCCGGGATCGGCCGGGGGTTCGCCGGCCTGCTCGAAGACCGCGTGGCGCCCCTGGAGTGGGAGGACGTCGAGGGCTGGATCGGCCTGGGCGGGGCCGAGCTGGGCACCAGCCGCACCACCCCGGCGACCGAGGACTTCGCCCTGGTCGGCGATGCGATGGTGCGCAACAACCTCGACGGCCTGCTCGTCATCGGCGGGCATCGCGGCTACGAGGCGGCCTGGCGGCTGCGCGCGCACCGCGACGAGCACCCGGGGCTGCAGCGCCCGCTGATCCTGCTGCCGGCCTCGATCGACAACAACCTGCCGGGCTGGCAGATGTCGATCGGCGCCGACACCGCGCTGAACGCGATCGTGAACGCCGTGGACACCGTGAAGCGCTCGGCCAGTGCCTCCCGGCGGGCGTTCGTGGTGGAGGTGATGGGCCGGCACTGCGGCTTCCTGGCCGCGATGGCGGGGCTCTCGGTGGGTGCCGAGGAGGTGTACCTGAACGAGCAGCCGGTGACCCTGGCCCGGCTCAACGAAGACGTCGCCGAGATGCTCGAAGGGTTCCGCGCAGGCCGCCGCTTCCACCTGGCGATCCGCAACGAGATGGCGTCGGTCGGGTACACCACCGAGTTCCTGTGCCAGCTGTTCACCGAGGAGTCCGGGGGCACCTTCGACGTGCGCCCGTTCGTGGTCGGCCACCTCCAGCAGGGCGCGAACCCGACCCCGTACGACCGGGTGCACGCCGCGCGCGCGACCGCGCACTGCATCGACTGGCTGACCGGGCGCATCCTGGCCGGTCGGGCGGACTGGCACTACGCCACGCACGTCGAGGGGCGGCTCGGCTCTGCCCGGGTCGTCAAGCTGGCCGAGGTCTACGACATGGAGCACCGCCGCCCGCTGGACCCGTGGTGGATGCCGTACCGGGACGTGATGGAGCAGCTCAACTGAGCCCGGCACCCACCCGAGCCCGACCACCCGAGCCCGACTCACGAGGAGGCGCACGTGATCACCGAGATCGCCGTCATGAGCATCGTCCCGGGCCGCGAGGACGAGTTCCTCGTGGCCCTCGAGCAGGCCAAGGACGTGCTGCGCCAGGCGCGCGGGTGGGTGTCGGTAGACGTCCACCGCGGCATCGAGCGACCGTCGTGCTTCCTGGTGGCGATCGGCTGGGAGACCCTGGAGGACCACACCGTCGGGTTCCGCGGCGGCGAGCTGTTCACCCAGTGGCGGGCCATCATCGGGCCGTTCTTCGCCGAGCCCCCGGTCGTGGAGCACTGGGCAGGCGCCTGAGCGCTCGCGCGGTCCGCGGCGCGAATGCCGGGACCTCCCACCGCGCCGGCGCTCGCGCCATCCGGGCTGTGTCCGATCAGACACAGCCCGGATGAACGAGCAATCAGCGCATGGTGCACGCTAGGAGGAGCACCTACTTCGAGGTGCGCCGGAGCTGATGGAGTGGTAGGCGATGACTATCCCGGGTTTGGGTGACCCCCCCACGAAGAACAAGAAGCTTCTCGAGTGGGTCGAGGAGGTCGCGGCGCTGGTCAAGCCCGCGCGCGTCGAGTGGGTGGACGGCTCCGACGAGGAGTGGGACCGGCTGACCGCCCAGATGGTCGCCGACGGGATGGCGACCCCGCTGAACCCGGAGAAGCGCCCGAACTCGTTCCTGTTCCGCTCCGATCCCAGCGACGTCGCCCGCGTCGAGGACCGGACGTTCATCTGCTCGCTGCACGAGTCCGACGCCGGCCCCACCAACAACTGGCGCGAGCCGGTCGAGATGCGCGCCACTTTGCGCGACCTGTTCGACGGGTGCATGGCCGGGCGCACGATGTATGTCATCCCGTTCAGCATGGGTCCGCTGGGCTCGCCGATCTCCGAGCTGGGCGTGGAGATCACCGACTCGCCCTACGTGGTGGTCAACATGCGGATCATGACCCGCATGGGCAAGGCCGCCCTGGACCTGATCGGCACCGACGGCGACTTCGTGCCCGCGCTGCACTCGGTCGGCTACCCGCTGATCGACGCCGAGGGTGTCGCCCGCGAGGACGTCGCCTGGCCGTGCAGCAGCACGAAGTACATCGTCCAGTTCCCCGAGACCCGCGAGATCTGGTCCTACGGCTCGGGCTACGGCGGCAACGCGCTGCTGGGCAAGAAGTGCTTCGCGCTGCGGATCGCCTCGGCGATGGCCCGCGACGAGGGCTGGCTGGCCGAGCACATGCTGATCCTCAAGCTCACCGGCCCGACCGGTCAGGTCAACCACCTGGCCGCGGCCTTCCCGAGCGCCTGCGGCAAGACCAACCTGGCCATGCTGGAGCCGACCGTGCCGGGCTGGAAGGTCGAGACCGTCGGCGACGACATCGCCTGGATGCGGTTCGGCGAGGACGGCCGGCTGCACGCGATCAACCCGGAGGCGGGCTTCTTCGGCGTCGCGCCGGGCACGTCGATGAAGACCAACGCCAACGCCATGCGCACGCTGTGGGGCAACTGCATCTTCACCAACGTCGCGCTCACCGACGACGGCGACATCTGGTGGGAGGGCATGACCGACGAGGTGCCCGCGCACCTGATCGACTGGAAGGGCCGCGACTGGACCCCGGAGTCCGGGGAGCCGTCCAGCCACCCGAACAGCCGGTTCACCGCTCCGGCCTCGCAGTGCCCCATCATCGCCGACAACTGGGAGGACCCGGCCGGCGTGCCGATCGACGCGATCCTCTTCGGCGGGCGGCGGGCCACGAACATCCCGCTGGTCAACGGGGCGCGCGACTGGACGCACGGGGTGTTCATCGGCGCGACGGTCTCCTCGGAGACGACGGCCGCGGCCGAGGGCGCGATGGGCCAGCTGCGCCGCGACCCGTTCGCGATGCTGCCGTTCTGCGGCTACAACATGGCCGACTACT
>CAYQMN010000039.1:0-2298 GCA_964418695.1 uncultured Bifidobacteriaceae bacterium
ACATGCCCCGATCAAACCGGGCAGACGTGCTCACCCAATGGAGACACGCCCTAGCGCGTGGGCGCTTCCGCCGCCGACGCGCGGATCAGCTCGACGAGGACCTCGCGGTCCACGTCGTCGAGCCGCTTGAGGTACAGGCAGCCCTTGCCGGTCGTGTGCCGGCCGAGGCGGGCCAGGAGGTCGGCGTGCTGCTCCAGCCCGCAGGTCAGGTACAGCGTGATCGCCTTGGCCCGCGGGGCGAACCCCGCCACGAACCAGTCGAGCTCGCGTCCGCTGGCGTAGCGCAGGTGCTGGGAGCCGAAGCCCACGATGCCCGAACCCCACAAGACAGGCTCCGCACCAATCTGCGCGGACATGAGCGTGCGGAGCTCGCGACAGTCCGTGCGGACAGGCTCGGCCAGGCGGTCGAGGAATGCGTCAGCGTCCTCGTCGGTCGGTCGGGTCTTGAGCTCGGCCATGGCGGTGAGCATGCCACGGAGCGGGACGAGCGAACCTAACCCTCAGCGCCCGTGCCCCACGCTCAGCGCCCGTGCCGTGGGGCTGCGTGGCTAGGTTGTCGGGCGGGTGCCGCAGACGGCCGCATCCGCGGGAGGGGTGGGCTCGATGGCCAGGATCGTGGTGTTCGGGGCGACCGGCTACACCGGGGAGCGCACCGCCCGGGAGCTCGTCGCCGCTGGGGTCAGGCCGGTGCTGGCCGGGCGCAACGCGGAGCGTCTGGCCCTGCTGGCCGACGAGCTGGGCGGCCGGCTCGGCGGCGACTCAGGCGGCTGGGAGAGTCTGGAGACCGCGGTGGCCGACGTGGCCGAGCCGAGCACGGTCGCCGCGCTGGTCGAGCGCGGGGACGTGCTGGTCTCCACGGTGGGCCCGTTCACGAAGTGGGGCGGTCCGGCGGTGCAGGCGGCGATCGAGCGGGGTGCCTGGTACCTGGACTCGACGGGTGAGCCGCCGTTCATCCGGTCGGTGTTCCAGCAGCACGGCCCTCGCGCGGCCGCCGCCGGCACCGGGCTGGTGACAGCGTTCGGGTTCGACTGGGTGCCGGGCAATTTGGCCGGTGCGCTGGCACTGGCGCAGGCCGGCCCGGACGCGGTCCGCGTCGACGTCGGCTACTTCCTGCGCGGCCCGCAGGGGATCAGCGGCGGGACCCGGGCCAGCCTGGTCCAGGCGGCGGTGGCCAGCAACTTCGCGTTTCGCGACGGGCAGGTGCGCTCCGAGCGGGTCGGCGCGCGGGTCGCGCGGTTCACGCTGGCCGACGGACGGCACCGCTCGGGGGTCAGCGTCGGAGCCTCGGAGCATTTCGGACTCCCGCCGCTGCACCCGACCCTGCGCGAGGTGAACGTGGTGCTCGGTCAGGCGCTGCCGCTGATGAGCGCGGTGCCGGTTGCCACGGGGATGCTCGACGCGGCGCTCAAGGTGCCCGGCGCCCGCTCGGCGATCACCGGCCTGGCCGGGCTGGTCGTGCGCGGCTCGACCGGCGGCCCGGACGAGCAGGCCCGCGCACAGACCGGATGCTCGGTCGTGGCGGTGGCCCGGTCCGCCCAGGGCGACGAGCTGCACCGGGTCGAGCTGGACGGTCCGGACGCCTACGACTTCACCTTCCGGATCCTGGCGTGGGGCGCCCGCACGGCTGCCGAGCGGGGCCTGCAGGGAGTCGGCGCCCTCGGCCCGGTCGGTGCGTTCGGCTTGGCCGCGCTCGACCAGGGAGCCACCGCAGCAGGTCTCGTTCGGGTGTGAGTCTGGTGAGCGAGCCTGGCTGGGGGTCGACGGCCATGGGTCGCGTGGTGGCGGTCGGGGTGGTCGCCGGTGTCTACGGGTGGTGGGGCGGTGACGGCTCGGCCGGCGGCGTCGCGATCGTCACAGGATTCGCCCTGGTGGCCACCGTGGGGCTGGCGGCCTCGGCTGTGGGGTTGTCTCGTGCGTCGCGGACGCTCACGGGCTGCGGTCTCGTCATGGTGGGACTGGCAGCCCCGACGGGGTTCCCGTACCTCGCCAATCTGATTGCGCTGATCTGCGGGATCGCCCTGCTGGTCGGTGGTGGCCGGGCCCGCCGGAGCTGACTTCGGACCCGAAGAGCCCGGCCAGGCCGGATCGGGCCGCGCGGTGACTCGTGTGCCACGCAGTCGGCGCAGTGCGACCGCCATACGCGAGCCGCACCGCTGGCGCGGCTGGTGACCGCTTCTCATGTCCGCGGGGGGTCACACGTTCGCGGGCATTGTTCATGAGGCGCATCGTGTGCTTGACGGGTTGTTCGAACACTTGTACGATGCTGGTATCGGTCAGGGGCCCCGCTTCGGGGGCGGT
>CAYQMN010000040.1:0-1843 GCA_964418695.1 uncultured Bifidobacteriaceae bacterium
GGCCCCTGACCGATACCAGCATCGTACAAGTGTTCGAACGCCAGCGCAAGTCGCCACCCCACAGACCCCACAGCCCCCACAGACCCCACAGCCCCCACAGCCCCCACAGCCCCCACAGCCCCCGCTCGATTCCGCTGGATCCCGCTGGACCTCGCTGACCCCGCCGACTCCGCCTGTCACTGATGTCCTGACCGATGACAGCGGCGGGGTTCACGAATGCGACCATCAAGGCGCGGTGCCTCACGAAAGGCTGCCCGTGAGCGTGCGATCTTCCGCGGGCATGGCGAGTTGAGCGACGAGCCTCACGAGGACCGCCGCGAAGGGTTTTCGATGCTTCCAGGAGTCGTGCCCACAAACGTGTGACCATCCGGCGGCACATGAGATTCCGCGAGATGGTCCGCCCTGCTCCTCAGGGAGGACTGCCCGCGAGCATCTGACCCCGCGCGGGTACCACAAGCGCAGACGCCCACGAGCGCCGACGCCCACGAGCGCCGACGCCCACGAGCGCAGACGCCCGCAAGCGCGTGCTGCGCCTATCGATGCCGTACGTACCGACCGGCCACCCGTCGCCGTCGGTTGGCTCGGCGCACCCAGGAAGCCGTGCTCCCGCCTCGGCGGCGAGGCCGAGCGCGGTCAGCGAAGATCTGGCCCGGTCGGCCCGTGTGCTGACAGGGCCCTGCGATGGCCGGTCAGGCGGTCCTCATCGGCCAGCCAGCCGCGGGCACCGGCTGCGGTGCATGAGTCGGCGGCGACGTGGCCTGCCCAGGCCAGCCCGTCCCGGAGGTCTGGGGCCCCGCGCACGCCCAGCCAGGCGCACAGCGCTCCGTGCAGGACGTCGCCGGCGCCGAGCGTGTCCACGACCTCGACGCGCGGCACGGGAACCTCCCAGCGACCGGCGTCGGTCAGCACTTCGATCGGCAGCGGGCCGCGCGACCGCGCCACCACCTCCGGACCGAGCGCTCGGACCTGAGCCAGCACGTCCTCCTCGGTGGTTTCCGCATGGCCGGCCTGGGTGGGAGGAGTGCGCAGGGTGGGAGGAGTCTGCACGGAGTCTGGAACGTGCTGCCGGGCAGGAACGTGCAGCGCGGCAGGAACGTGAAACACGGCCGAGATCAGGGCAATGTCGACGAATGCGAGGAGCCGCTCCAGCCCCGGCTTCCACGATCCGCCGTCGAGCAGCACGGGTACGCCGGCTGCGCGGGCAGCTCGCGCCAGCGGAACCGCCAGGTCCAGGTGGTGGCCGTCCACGAGGACTGCATCGACACCCGCCACCATGGCCGATGCCCACTCCGGGTCGCGCGGGCTGTGCGCTCCTTCAGGCGCCCACTCCGGTCGCCTCAGGTCGGCAGATGTCTGCCGCGGGCCGGTCGCCTCGTCCGATGTCCACTCCGGGCGGCCCGGTCCGTCCCGGCCCTCCGCGGGTTCCGCCTCCTCCTGCCGCGAGGCGTTGACCGAGACGACGGCGCGCTGCCCGGTACCGCGCGTCACCAGCACGGTGGAGACCGCAGGCCGGAACTCCGGCCCTGCGCGATCGACCACCTCCACGCCGTGCGCGGCAAGGTCGGAGCTGATGAGCGTGCCCAAGGGCGAGCGACCGATCCTCGTGACCAGCCGAGCGCCGACCCCCAGTGCAGCCGCAGTGACCGCCGCGTTGGCAGCCGGGCCGCCCGAGGCGACGAGCAGCTCGTCGGCCACCAGCTTCTCGTCGGGGCCAGGGAGCCGATCGACGGTCTGCTGCACGTCGAGCACCGCCACCCCGCACGCCAGCATTGTCGACATGCCGGGGAGGCTAGGGCGTGTCTCCATTGGGTGAGCACGTCTGCCCGGTTTGATCGGGGCATGT